>JACPPV010000033.1 GCA_016190825.1 Chloroflexota bacterium | reverse complement strand
TCCCAACGTCCATGTGATGTGGGCGCGGCCGGGAATGGGGCAGGACTTCATTTTCATTCGCCTTCTCGAGCCGCACAACCACGCCGAATGGTTCATAGAGTCGTTGATGCGTCTCTTGGAAAGGTTTAAGGTGGCGATGTATTGCCAGGTAGGCGGCATGTATGACCTGGTTCCGCACACCCGCCCCCTGTTGGTCACTGGACGAGCCAGCGGCAAAGAGGCGACGGCAAAGCTGGCAAAGCTGGGAATGTCATCGAGCAACCGCGGCGGATACCAGGGCCCGACGAGCATCACCTCGCTGGTATCGATGCAGGCCGCCGAGATGGGCATGGAGACGATGAGCCTCATGGTACATCTTCCCCAGTACACCCAATTCGAGGACGACTATGCCGGAGCAGTCCGCCTGATGGAGGCGCTGGCATCATTCTACAACCTGCCCGCCGACGATTCTTATGTCAAGAGGGCAGAACAGCAGATGGAGCAGATCAGTTCTGCGGTAGAAAAAGACCCCCAGATAAAAGCCACCGTTGAGCAGCTGGAGAACAGCTACGATTCGCGGGCAAAGAGAAGGGCAGCCAGGGCGGCGCCCCGCCTGTCCCCGGAAGTGGAAAGGTTCCTCACCGAGGTGGAGAAGAGGCTGGGGGAGAATTGAAAAGCGCGGCTCTGCGGCAAACTGCGTTACAATACACGCCATTCATAGTGAACCTGTCGAATACAGACGCTCATAAGCATGCGTTGAGACCACGAGGAATTCTTCCCAGTCAACCAATAGACTAGCTCCTCTTATGGTCCGATCCACTAGTTCATGCAATATGAGGCTATTGATAAAAGGTCCCTTGGCGCGTAAATCTAGCGTCTTCACGTCAGGCAATATACATGGACCACCAAGCATATCCTTTGCCAAATACAATAGCTGCTTAGATGGCCCGTCGTCAGGATTCTTAAAAGCATAGGCGACTGAACTCGCTAAAATATCGGCCATCTGAATTCCGGGTGACTGGATGGAATCTGTCAGAACCACCGGGGCAGATAGGTTGTAGGTTAAAGCAACTTCCTTGCTTCTCCCCAGTTTCATATAGATTCTATCTTTCCTTCCGATCATTGCATCAAAAAGCTGACGGTTGATCTCAATAGGTTTGGATTTGTCACAATACACCTCCAGTACGCCGAATCTTTCACCCCAGAAGGATAGAAGCCAAAACAAGGAGGTCGTTGTTAACTCAAGCACCCAGTTGCTAAGACCCTCTATTTTTGCAAGATCTTGTATTTCTTGAGTTATTCGTTGCCGATGGCAAAGTGTAAAAGTGAGGATTTTTCCGAGTGGGTCATCGAGCCTTACGCCTCGATCTAGTGGAGTTAGTAATTGCTCTAACCGCGAAGTATCTTTTGTTCTCATCAAAGTCTCGAACTCGCTCATAATCTCTTCGGCATGTTTGTCCCTAGCTTCGAAAAGTACATAGAGCAAATTTGCTATGAATAGGTGAAATTCAGCCGCGTAAAAGAATGAATTAATTGGAGCAAGAATCGGCTCAAAGATATACTCATAGAATTTCCCTGCTAGGGCAAGCTTCTTATTGGATACCGCTATACATGAGATTCCCTCACATTGCTTAAGAAGCCAATAGATTGCTTCCTGGCCCCGTTTGTGCCCAATCAGATTCGTGCCTTTCAATTCATTTCCCTGCAGACGAAATCGACGGCTCATTTCCGAAAGAAGACGAGACGCCTGATCCGGGTCGATTGCAACACTTGCATATACAAAGGCTGGCTGGTCACGGCTCAGCAAATTGTTGCCCGTAAATCCTGATTCATCAAAAAAAACTTCAGTAGGTTTCATCTTCTCTCCTGAAATATCATAGATGATGTGTATCTAACACTTCGTTAACGCATTGAAAACCATACAATGAAAGTCGATATCCAGATAATGGGCATACCGGTCTTACAGCTTCCTTCTCTTGTCGGAAATGTAGTCCACTCGCCCCTCACTCTTTAGAGGAATCCCGCCGGCGTGACCTTGATTTCCGGGCTTCCTCCATTCCCATAGAGCGGGCCAGGGTGGCCACCAGGTATTGATTCAGGCTGACCCCTTCCCGTTTCGCCATCTGGTCTAATTTGCGGTGCAGGCTCTTAGGCGCCCGGATAAAGAACTTGCCGCTGTACTGTTCTTGGTCTCTCGGCAGGGGGATATCGAGACCATCCTCGTAGGCTGATTCCAGCCAAAGACGGCGAGATTCCTCTATCATTTCAAACGCCTCTTCAACAGTTTCACCTTGAGAGTAGCATCCGGGCAAATCTTCAATCTCGACGAAATACCCGCCCTCTGGTGAAGCTTCGAGGGTAACGGGATACTTCAGTCCTACATAGTATTCCAGTGGTTTACGTTCAGTGGTAATTGTCATGTTATTCCTCCAATCCCAGGTCTCTGATTATCCGATTGACGTAAGCAATCAGGATGTACCTCGACTTCTTGGGCGAGACAATATTAACCGGGGTAGTTCCATATTTGTGGTAAGCCCGATGGCTGCCGCCCTTCTTGTGTAAGCTATAACCATAGGCAGTGAGAAGTCGGTCGCAATCCTCAACCGTGATATGCATTTTGTCGGTGAGGAATTTCCGGATTAGCTTCTCATCGCGTTTCACGCTTTTATGCTACCACCTATAGTAGCACATTGTCAATAGGTTTGAGCCTGCGGACAGAACAGCCCCTTTTACACCTTCCGTTTTTTGTTGGAGATGTAGTCGACCAGGAGGTACTGGCCGAGGCTGTCGGCGTTGGTGAAGAAGACTCTGCCTTTGTTGATGCGCGCCATCTGTGTGACGAAGGCGCCCAGGAAGCGGCCGCTCTCCAGCATGAAGGTGTTAATGATGATGCCTTTCTGGGTGCAGTTGCGCACCTCCCGGAGGGTTAACTGGAGGGTTCGCAGGCTGGGGGGATACTGGAAGAAGATATTGCCTCCCTCGAGGTGCGCCGTGGGCTCGCCATCGGATATCATTATTATCTGCTTATTGGTGCTTCTCTCGCGGGACAGTATCCTGCGTGCCACATAAAGGCCGTGCTGGATATTAGTATAGGGGTCAAACTCGTCCCAACTCATGCAGGTAAGGTCAGCCTTTGTGATGCGGCGCGCGTAGCTGGAGAAGCCGATGATGTGCAGGCTGTCCCTGGGATACTGCGTGCGTATCAGGCTATCAAGGGCAACGGCGACGCGCTTGGCGGCTTCAAAGTTGCCCCGCATTGGCATTGAGAGGCTAAGGTCAAGCATGAGAACGGTTGCTGAACGGGTCATGGCTTCCTCGCAGTATACCTCGAAGTCCCCGACCGCCAGCTTCACCGGCGGCTTCGCCGCCTCGCGCCGTACGGCGTTCATTATCGTCTTCTGAAGATGTATATCGAAGTCGTCGCCGAGTTCCAGTTTCCTGGTCTCCTCGATCCTCTCGCCGCCGTTTCCTCTCAGGTTAAGGCTGTGCCCGCCGATGCGGTCGCGCCGGAGCTGGGCGAAGATGTCAGCCAGTGCTTTCTGTCCGATTTTGCGCATACCGCGGGGCGTCAGCTCGTACTTGCCATCTTTCCAGCGGATGTAGCCAGCTTCCTCCAGAATGCGGGTAATGCTGCGCAGCCTGTCCAGCTCGTCCGCCGCCTCGTTTCCCATGACCTCCTGGAGAAGTTTTTCATCGATTGTGTCAATTGAGCGGCTGAATTGCGATTCCTTGAGCTGGTTCTCGAGCTGGTCCATTTTTTGCAGGGACTCCATCAGCTTAAGGGCCTCTGTATAGGAGAGCGATTCTTCTCCCGAAAAGGCGTACTGCGCCCGCAGCCTGTCGCCGGGGAAGAGGTTTTCCAGATTGGAAGCAAGCTTTGCCATTTCCATCCGGGTGGCTTCATCAAGCATGGAGTCCAGCATGTTTTCCAGGGTTTCCCGGTCATTTGCGGACATGCTGTTGAGCAGTGACCGCGCCTGACTGATCTGGTTCTGAAGGCGTTCAATCAACTCATCCAGGTTCTGCGGCGGCTGTTCGCCAAAGTACTGCCCGAATTCATCCATGAATTTGCTGAAATCTGGCTCGTGCCCCTTCATGCGCTGCTCCAGCATCTGGTTTACAGCTTCAATGAAATGTCTGAGGCCGGCCAGGCTGCTCGGATCCATACTCTGGAGCTTCTGTACGAGGTCGCGCCCATAGGATTCCAGGGCGTTCTTTTTCAGCATGTCCATCAGTTCCTGAAACTGGCGTCTTGCCCCGGCATCGATGAAATCATATTGCGCAAGTTCTTTTATTCTGCCGCCGATGTCCTCAGGAAGCCCGTCCAGGACCCTGGAGTTCTGCTCCGCCCGCTGCTCAAAGCTCTTGAGGAGTTTCTGCTGCATCTCAGGGCTGAGGTCACCGGATTCGTCTCCGGCTTTCTGTCGCGCCTCATCCAGCCGTTTCTGGATTCCGCTGTGCTCAGCCGCCAGGATATCGTCCAGCTTCTGTCTGATCTCATCTATGACGGAGCCGAGATTGTATTTTTCGAGCTGTTCTTGCCGCTTCTGGCGGAGGCGCTGCGTCAAGTCCTGCATGCTGGGCAAACGCCTGCCTTGGCGGTCCCGCAGTCCCCCGCGCTGCATGAGACGCAGGGCATGGGAAAGATCCCCGTAGGACATAAGATTGCGCTCCAGATCGCGCATGAGTTCATCAGCTTCGGGGTCATACAGCTCCTGGCTGCCGTCCCATTTGAAATAGCGATAAGTCGTCATGCCGTTACCCTGGCAGGTCTGGCATCCGGTGTGAACTCAGTTGTTCCTCGCCTCTTTACGCGAGAGGAACAACTGAGAGACAGCCTAGATGTCACCCTCACCTAATCTCTCCCATCGAGGGAGAGAAAAATATGCCGAAAGGCTAAGATTCCTGATGGCGCTACCTGCGGTAGACGGTCTTTCCTTCGCTCCTGGTCTTATTAAGCCGTTTGTTAAGATGGAGTCCCTCAAGGACAAATTCCATGGCAGCGGCGATGGCTTCAGGCCTCTCCGAGTCATTGAGCACTTTGACCGCCTCGGTCAGGCCAACTATCTCTTTAACATTCCGCACATAGCTCTTTGCCGGCATGGCATCGGAGATTTCAACACTGAAACCGGAGTTGAACTGGGTGACTACCGGCTCAAGCTGGGACGTCTTGAAGTAATTGTTGAACACATTGAAAACCGCTTTCTTGGTCAGATCATCAACTATTTTGTCTTCCTTGGTGTCTTCGAAGCTCTCCAGTTCGATCTTCCCCATCGTCGAAGCTAGAATAAAGGGAAGGTCACTGATGCGGGGCACCGCCAGCTTCTCTCCCACAGTTACGGCGCGCCTGATGGCGTTGCTGATCATGGACTCATAATTGGCGATGGACACCCTGACGCTCACACCGGAGCGCTGATTGATATCAGGACTTCTCCGACCAAGATGGGTTATTTCGGCAATGATTTCCTTCATATATTTCGGTACGTAGCACTCTACTCCCTCATCGCCGAAGCTCCGCCTCTCCTGTTCAATGATGGCGATCTCGTCCTCGACTGTTAACGGGTAATGGGTCCTGATCTGGGAGCCATATCTGTCTTTCAGGGGAGTAATTATCCGTCCCCGGTTAGTGTAGTCATCAGGATTGGCACTGGAAACCAGCAATATGTCTAGGGGCAGCCGGACGCGGTAGCCCCTGATCTGGATATCGTTTTCCTCCATCAGGTTGAAGAGACCCACCTGGAGTCTCTCGGTTAGGTCCGGAAGTTCGTTGATGCAGAAGATGCCACGGTTGCTCCTCGGGATCATGCCGTAGTGGATGGTAAGTTCATCCGAAAGATAGCGACCCTCGGCAACCTTGATCGGGTCAACATCGCCGATAAGATCGGCAATGGTAATGTCCGGCGTGGCCAGCTTCTCGCCATAGCGCTCGTCACGATGCAACCAGGAAATCTCCGTGGCATCTCCGTTCTGCGCAACCAAGTCACGGCACGCCCGGCAAAGCGGATCAAGGGGATCATCGTTGATTTCACAACCTTTGATCACCGGAATATATTCGTCCAGCAAATTGATAAGCATCCGCATTATCCTGGATTTAGCCTGGCCGCGCTCACCAAGGAAGATAACATCCTGTCCGGCTATTACAGCGTTCTCTATCTGCGGTATCACGGTACCTTCGTAACCGATAATACCAGGGAAAAGGTCTTGCTTGTCGCGAATCATAGAGAGCAGATTGCGTCTCATTTCTTCCCGTAACGGGACCGGTTTGTAGCCCGAAGCCTTGAGCTCTCCTATGGTTCTTGCTTCATTCCGTCTTGCCATTCCTACCCCCGAACTTCAATTTTTTCTATTTGCCATTGTTCCGGTGCGTTCAGCTTCCGGTTCAGGGCAAACTGAGTATATTCTACCATAGCTTGGAATAAATAATAAAATTGAATCGGTGAGAGATGGACTGTCTTTGCTGTTGGGTATCGCAGGGAACTATTTTTCGCATGGCTTACACTTGTGAAAGCGAACATAACAGTGCGACCAGCCATATATTTGTCCTATGACTTTTCATTTCATTCTCTCGAATAAGGCTCTTCCCATATTTGTAATAGAACATTCCTACAATAGTTTGTAGTTTGAGGTCAGACAGTAACTTTTATCACACATCTAACAAAAAAGATTCATCCTTTTGGCTTCAGGGAGAGTTCACCTTTTGCAGTAACACGTGCCGAAATGACGTCACCGGGATGAAAAACGCTATCAGCAAGAATTGCTCCCGCACCGGGGATGGGTTAAGATGTAGCGTAGAGTGAAGGCGTTATTGCAACGGGTCAGCCGGGCATCGGTCACTGTGAATGGCCAGGTGGCGGGGGAGATCGGGCGGGGGCTGGTTATCTTCGTTGGAGTGGCGAGGGGAGATACGGAGGAAGATGCCCGTTATCTGGCTGAAAAAGCAATCGGCTTGCGCATATTCCCCGATGAGGAGGGCAAGTTCAACCTCTCGGTCCTGGATATCCGTGGAGAGATGCTGGTGGTGAGCCAGTTCACGCTCCTCGCTGACAGCCGGAAGGGACGGCGGCCCAGCTTCACCGATGCCGCATCCCCGGGTGAGGCTGAGCTCCTATTTGAGCAATTTGTCGCCGCGGCGACAGCCAGTGGTCTGCGGGTGCAGACCGGGCGCTTTCAACAGCACATGCTGGTCCGGATTGATAACGATGGTCCGGTGACCATAATGCTGGAGAGCCGGGAAAAGACGCGATGACATCCCAACTGGAGATATTGGTGCTGGGGCTACTGCTCGGTTTCCGGCACGCCCTTGACCCGGACCACGTTGTGGCGGTTTCAACGATTGTCAGCCAGTACCGTAATCCGTTGCGGAGCATCTGGATAGGTGTGTCATGGGGGCTTGGCCATACCACAACGCTGTTCATCGCCGGCGCAACATTGCTGCTGTTGAACGTGAACATTCCTGAGAGACTTGCGCTGGCATTCGAGTTCAGCGTGGGCATTATGTTGGTACTGCTGGGCACACAGGCTTTCTTATCCTTTCGCCTGAGGAAGACTCACATACACCTGCATGGCCATAGTGATGGCGAGTTAAGACCCCACGGTCATTTTCATTCCCATGCGGCAACCGGTGACCATGAACATGACCACACGGAGCAACGGCAAGGCATTGGCAAAGTGATTCTTTCCGGCGTGACATCCGGATATCTTAAGGAGAATGGGGCGAAGAGGACGCTGAAGCCCTTTTTCAGGCTCAAGTCTTACGTGGTCGGCGCGGTGCACGGGCTGGCTGGCAGTGCAGCGCTGATTCTGTTGGTGCTCGCCAGCATCAGGTCTTTCTGGAGCGGGGCCGTCTTCATACTGATATTCGGGCTCGGAACAGTGATAAGCATGGGCATAATATCCGTTTTTATTAGCTTGCCTTTTGCCATCTCAAGCCAGATACCTCGCCTTAACCGCGCCATCCAGGCAGTAACTGGGATATTCAGCATCGTCTTCGGGCTGTTTTTGATGTATGAGACGGGGATAGGCGGGGGGTTGTTCGGGGGAGGTTAAGCCTCAGAACAGCTTGAGCATCTGGGGTTCAAGCTCAAGACTGATATCGAGGGCTTTTGAGGAATGGGTCAGTGCGCCCACTGAAATAATATCTACCCCGGTCTCCGCCACCGCACGGATATTGTGGAGCCGGACGCCGCCGGATGCCTCGGTCTTCACACTGGGCGGAAGCAGGCTAACGGCCCGGCGCATTTCGTCCAGACTCATGTTGTCCAGCATGACGATATCCGCACCCGCATCAGCGGCAGCCATGGCCTCTTCGACGGTGGTGGTCTCCACTTCCAGCGGCAGGTCAGGCGGAGCCCTGCGCCTTGCCTCGGCCACGACCTCCTTCATACTTCGTCCCAGAACGCGAAGCGCCGCCAGATGGTTATCTTTGACGAGGATACCATCCCCGAGGTGAGCACGGTGATTGTACCCCCCGCCCATACGCACGGCATACTTCTCCAGCATTCTGAGGCCGGGAGTCGTTTTGCGCGTGTCAGTGACCTTGACGGACAGGCTGCGCGTCCTGGCAACGTATCTGGCCGTCTCGGAGGCGATGCCACACATCCTCTGGAGGAAATTGAGCACCACCCGCTCCGCTTTCAGTATGCTGGTAACTCTTCCGGAGACTGTCGCCACCTTATCGCCGGGTTTTATCCTTGAGCCGTCGGGGATGTGCATCTCAATAAGCAGGGACGGGTCAACCCGCAGGAATACCCTCCTTGCCACCTCACCGCCTGCCAGCACTCCCCTGGCTTTCACCAGCAAAAAGGCCCGGCCGTGAAGGTCCGCGGGTATCAGTATTTCGCTGGTAATATCACCGGGGCCGATGTCTTCAGCCAGCGCTTGGTCTATGATGCAATTAAGCTCTTTTTCGGGCAGCTCAGGTATTTTCGTTCTTTCTCTCATTTACGCCCACATCTTTACGTCGTCATTCCGCCCGGGCGGGAATCAGAATCACTCTTGGGCAGATGCCCGCTTTCGCGGGTATGACAAAAGGTAGAATCACCTTACTCCATTCTGCCAGGGCGGCCAATGATGCCGCCTTTAGTCACCCGTATGGTGGCGCCTGACTCCACCTTCAGAACCATGGTATCTTCATAAATCTTCTCTATCTGCCCGTAGATTCCACCGGCGGTGACCACCGTATCGCCTTCCTTTAATTCCTCGACCATCCGATCATGCTGCCTTTCTCTCTGGCGTAATGGCCTTATCATGAAGAAATAGAACATGCCAAAAACCAGTAACAAAACAATGATCAGTGGCAGGTAGGCGGATAGACCTCCGGCAGCTTGTTCGCCTTCCCCCGCCGGAGCCGCAACACACCCGGACAAGGCAATCGCGGCAAATAGAAACCCGGCCAGGCTGCCGATACGCAAGGTCTTGAATTCTTTCACTTCTCCTCCTTATTCGGTCCCGATAAGTCGGGATTCAACTTTGCCCTGTAATGACCAGGGACTTGCCTTTTCTATCCGAATGTCTACCAGTCCCGGCATATCGGGACAATTGCTGCGGTCGCTGAAGAATACCAGCTTATCACCCCTGGTGCGCCCCCGCCATTTGCCCTTTTCCTTGCCATCTACCAGCACTTCAACCGTCTGTCCCACAAACCGGGCATTGATGTCGCCAGCTATTTCCGCCTGAAGCTCTTCGATGATGTTGAGCCGCCGTTTCTTTTCTCCAGCGGGCACGTCATCTTCCAATTCCCGCGCGGCAATCGTTCCCGGCCGCGGAGAATAAGCGGCAACATGTACCATATCAAACCTCATTTCCGCCAGCAGGTCCACCGTCTGCCGGAAGTGCCGCTCACTTTCGCCGGGAAAGCCGACAATAATATCTGTGCTGAGGGCAATGCCGGGGATTTTCCGGCGTATCTCAACAATAAGCTGCCGGTAATGTTCGATGCTATAGCCGCGCCTCATCACGCCCAGTATTTCGTCACTGCCGGATTGAACAGGGAGGTTTATTTGCTCACAAACTTTTTCCAGGCGGGCGACCGCGTCAATTAGTTTAGCTGTCATATCTCTGGGATGACTGGTCAGAAAACGGATGCGGGCGAGCCCGTCAATCCTGTTCAATGCCGCGAGCAGGTCAGCAAGATCATGCTTTTCCGGCAGGTCATGGCCGTAAGCATCCACGTTCTGCCCCAGCAGGATTACCTCTTTCGCCCCGCGCCGCGCCAACTCCGCCACTTCTGCCGTTATTTCGTCCAGGGGACGACTTCTTTCCCGACCACGACGGTAAGGGACAATGCAGTAGGAGCAGAACTGGTCGCAACCATGAATCACGGGAACATAAACGCTGGACGGAGGGGACTGTGGCAGCGCCTGGCACCATCCAGCATCGCTCGGTCGCTCAACTTCGTTCGGGATGAACCGTTCGTCTTTGCGCAGGACAAGCCAATCCGGAATATCACCGGCTTGGAAGAAGTAATCAACATGGGGAAACGCCCTTTTTAGCTGCTCAAGGCTTGAATCTATGAAACAGCCGGTCACCGCCAGGGTCAGTTCCGGGCGCGCTTTCTTCAGTGGCGCCAGGTTGTGCAGCTTGTTGATGACGCGGTCTTCGGCGTGCTGGCGGACCACACAGCTATTGAGCACGATGATATCCGCCGTGTCAGCACTGGCGCTAGGGCGGTAGCCTTTCTGCTCCAGCAAGCTGCCCAGCCTTTCCGATTCCGCCTTATTCATCTGGCAGCCGATGGTCCAGATGTAGTATTGGGGCGTAGTGTTCTGGTTCATTCTGATATTGGATTATGCGGGAAAGGCGGGTAAAAATCAATGCTTGGAAAGATTACAGTCATCCTGGATTCTCCAATTCAAATTATGGTATTGGTGGCCTGATTTAGTAGCGTATTTCCAAAAGTATCCTTTGTCCGGATTCAGCAAGCGAGGCTGGATGACAAAATCACATAAGTGGACAATATCCGGCCAGTAACACATAATGGCGAATCGGAACTTGTAATCTTGGTTGAAATAACTGCAGTTACTTGCTAGAATTGGTTAAGTCTGCTTGAGGAGATTGAACATGAAAAGAAAGAGTCAATGGGGTGCTGCGGTTCTTAACTTGTTATTGCCGGGGCTGGGGTATCTCTACGTCGGCCGAAAGCGCCAGTGGTTTAGCGTCGGGCTTCTCGTTGCCTCTGTAGTCGCTTACCTTAGCCCGGGACTGTGGAAAGCAGAAGGTAGACGCGCCATCGATAATCTCTAGTGTTGTGGCGGCCATTGTATTCACAGTAGATGCCTATCGGGATGCAAAGGAGACACACTCGGCGTCTACTTAAGTATATTATGGCGGAGGGAGTGGGATTCGAACCCACGACCCCGATTTCTCAGGGCAAGCGCTTAGCAGGCGCCCGCACTAGACCACTATGCGATCCCTCCCGACCGCTATTATTGTATTTGAATCCGCTCCGTTTGACAACACTGAAAGTCGAGCGTTTCGCGCAACCATCATTTTGATTCCCTACCGCGGTACGGGTTTACCCCCGTATCAAGTACGGGGCAGGCACTGAATCCCGATGCATCGGATGAACGGGGGACAAGCTTCGCGGGAATGACAATAATGGGCCACCCTATGCCGACGAGTGTTCCGGCTGAGTAATCAACTTTGCTTAGTATCTTCCTCGTCCTTATGTTATATTGAGAGGGTGAACGAAGATATTCTATCCGCCGAAGTCATAGCGGAAGGGCTGGAGACCCGTTTCGTGGAGTGGAGAGTCCTTTATTATCCCAGGGTTGGATCTACCATGGATATTGCCCGGGAGGAGGCGCAGCGGGGGGCACCCGAGGGTACGTTAATTATTGCTGGTGAGCAAACGGCTGGGCGGGGCCGGTTGCGGCGCACCTGGCTGACGCCAACAGGGAACATTGCCCTATCAATGATTCTATATCCCGGCCCGATCTATATGCCCTATTTGACCATGCTGGCATCGTTGGCAGTGATTCGGTGCGTCAGGCAGGTCACTAATTTGAGCCCGTGTATCAAATGGCCGAACGATGTTCTCATAAATGGCAGGAAGATGTGCGGCATCCTGGTTGAGAGCGGAGTCCAGGGTAACGCGGTGGGCTACTCCATCGTTGGCATTGGATTGAATGTTAACTTCCGGCTGGAGGATTTTCCCGAGGTGCAAACTACCGCTACCGCCCTGTCCCAGGAAATGGGGAAAGAGGTGTCCCGCCTGGCAGTCTTACGCTCTTTGCTGGCAGAGATTGAGAGGCTATACCTTGCCCTTACTGGCGGGGAATCAGTGTACGAAGAATGGCGGGAGGCGCTGGTGACGCTGGGACAGAGAGTCCGGGTTATTGCCGGCAGGACGGTTTATGAGGGCATCGCCGAATCAGTCACCCGAGATGGTAGTCTTATTCTTCGCCAAGCGGACGGCAACCGGATTACGGTCGTTGCCGGAGATGTGACGCTCAAAAGCGAGGAGCAATAATCACAAAAAGGCAGGCTAATGCTGAGAGGATATATTTCCTTCTAAAGCATTAGCCTGCCTTTCAACTAACTTTGCTCGGAGTAGCCTTTTCCAGTTTACGAAGGCGGCGGTGATGATGGCGGATTCGGCGCGGTGATTTTTTTCATAAACGTGGTAATAAGGTCAACCGGCAAGGGAAAGATGATGGTGCTATTCTTCTCCGAGGCTATCTCCACCAGCGTTTGCAGGTAGCGGAGCTGCAGAGTCGCCGGCTCACGGGCGATGATGGCACCAGCCTCAGCTAGTCTTTCGGCCGCTTGCGCCTCACCATCGGCATGGATGATCTTAGCGCGCCGCTCTCTCTCGGCCTCCGCCTGTGCCGCCATCGAGCGTCTCATTGTCTCCGGCAGTTCCACATTCTTGATTTCGACGATGCTAACCTTGACTCCCCACGGGTCCGTTTGTTCATCAATTATCCTCTGTAACGTCTGGTTTAATTTTTCTCTCTGGGAAAGCAGATCATCAAGCTCCGATTGTCCCAGGACGTTCCGCAACGTCGTCTGTGATATCAGTGATGTGCCGCGGATATGGTCGGAAATCTTCACTATTGCGGCTTCCGGGTCAATCACCCGGAAATAGATAACGGCGTCAACGCGGACTGTGACGTTGTCTTTGGTGATGACATCCTGGGGCGGGACATCCATCGGCAGCGTTCTCAGGTCAACCTTTATCATCCGGTCAACAAAGGGAATGATGATAAATAGGCCGGGACCCTTCGCCCCGAGCAACCGCCCCAGGCGGAGGATGACGCCCCGTTCCCACTCGCTGACGATCTTCACCGCCATCGGGATAACAATAACGATGATGAGAGCAATTATGCCAAGGGTAATCAGGTTCACTTACTTTCCTCCTTTTTCCTTTTTCTTACATAGAGTTTTAGACCATCAACCTTCGTAACGATTACTTCCTCACCGGGATCAATGCGCCCGTCTTCCGATACAGCTTTCCAGAGTTCGCCTTTGAAATGGACCAGGCCTTCGGGCCGGAGCGGTGCCCTGACTACGGCTTGCTTGCCAAGCAACTCTTCACGGCCGGTAGTGGGCTGGCGCCGGTGAATAGTAACAATCTTGGTAACCGCAAAAGTCACGAAGCCGCCGATGAGTATCACGACGGTGGCAATCAGTAAGGGGCTTACCCTGAATAGCGGTCCGCCCCTGAAAAGCACCAGCGAGCCCATGACGAGGGAAATTATCCCGCCAGCAGTCAATAAGCCAAAGCTGGCGGTAAATATCTCAGCGATGAAGAAAGCAAAGGCGAGGACAATGAGCAGTATCCCTGCCCAGTTTACCGGCAAAACCCCGAGGGCGAAGAACCCCAGAAGGAGGGAAATGCCGCCAACCACGCCGGGGAAGATTAGGCCGGGGTTATAAATCTCAGCCAGTATTCCCAGCGTGCCCAGGCTCAAAAGCAGGTAGGCGATGTTCGGGTCGCTTATGGTGTAAAGGAAATCCTCGACCATGTTCATCGGGACGAGCCTGGTCACCGCTCCTTCTGTTCTGAGCGTGACCTGGGGGCCGCCCAGCAGAGTAATCTGTCTGCCATCCAGCTGTTTAATGAGGTCATCGAGGTCAGTAGCTATAATGTCAATTACATTCAGTTCCAGTGCCTCCCGCTCGGTCGCGGAAACGCTCTCCCTCACCGCCTTTTCCGCCCAGTCCATATTGCGGCCGTGGGCCTCAGCGATGCTCCGGATGAAGGCGGCAGCGTCATTAACTACCTTTTCCTGCATCGCGGTTGATACCTGTGCCTCTCCTTCCGGACCGATGGATACAGGATGAGCCGCGCCAATGGCAGTATTGGGAGACATGGCGGCAACGTGCGCCGCCACGGTAATAAAAACGCCAGCCGAAGCCGCCCGTCCCCCCGCCGGAGAAACGTAGACTACCACCGGGACCCGCGCGGCGACAATATCCTTCACGATATCACGCATCGATGTATCCAGCCCTCCAGGTGTATCAAGCTGGAGGACGAGGGCAATGGCGCCTGTATCTTCCGCATGTGCAATGCCGCGGCGAATATACTCAACGAGCACGGGATTGACCGTGCCTTTGGTTTGAAGCACGTCAATAGTAGGGGTTGCCCCCTGCAATTCTGCCGAAAAGAGCGCTATCGCCACCATGCCCGAAAACAGGAGGAGACGCAGAAGCTTCATCCAGCGATAGCGGACAATCATTAACAAAGTATATCACACATTCAAGCACTGCGAAAACGGGAGAAAGGAGGTTGTTTAGCAACTCACCCAAGCCGTTCGTGGTGAGCCTGTCGAACCACAACTGCCCTTCGACAAGCTCAGGGCGAACGGAGTTATCAAACGCTCTCAGAAAGCTCAAACCCAAAACAGTTGTGCTATAATAAAGCGAATCAGACTGCAGGAGGGACGGTAATCGGTCGGGTAATATCGGGAAAAGCCAGCGCTGAAGACTCGCCCCTTGACATCAACCTGAGACCACGGTATCTTGACGAGTTCGTTGGGCAGAGCCGTGTCAAGGATAACCTCAAGATTGCCATCGCCGCCGCCAAGGGGCGGGGTGAGCCGCTCGATCATATCCTGCTTTACGGTCCGCCCGGTCTGGGCAAGACCACGCTGGCGAGCATCATCGCCGGCGAGATGGGCGTAAATATCAGGACGACTTCAGGTCCGGCCATCGAGCGCAGCGGCGACCTGGCGGCTATCTTGACCAACATGCAAGGCGCAGACATCCTTTTTATTGACGAGGTACACCGCCTCAACCGGACGGTGGAAGAGATATTATACCCGGCGATGGAGGATTTCGCCCTCGACCTCATCATTGGCAAGGGGCCGGGCGCGAGGAGCCTGCGGCTCAATATGCCTCCGTTTACCCTGATTGGCGCAACCACGCGCTTCGCCATGCTCAGCGCTCCCCTCCGCGACCGTTTCGGCGCCGTTTACCGCCTTGATTTTTACGATGAGACATCGATCGGAGCCATTCTTGAGCGCTCCGCCCGCATACTGGGAGTGAAGGCTGAACCGGAAGGACTCGCCGAAATAGCTCGCCGCGCCCGGGGCACCCCGCGTGTCGCCAACCGCCTGCTGAAACGAGTCAGGGACTATGCCCAGGTAATCGCCGATGGCATCGCCACGCGGGAGGTCGCCCTTGAAGCCCTGGCGAAGCTGGAGGTCGACCCTATCGGCCTGGACGAGGTTGACCATAAAGTGCTCCACACCATCATTGACAAGTTCAACGGCGGACCGGTGGGGCTGGAGACCATCGCCGCCGCCATCAGCGAAGAGGCGGATACCATCATGGACGTCTACGAGCCGTTCCTGCTGCAGCTGGGCTTCCTGGACAGGACGCCGCGCGGGCGCGTCGCCACCCACCTTGCCTATCAGCACCTCGGCCTGCCGTATAAGAACGAGAAGCCTCAGCAGCAGGCGGGGCTGTGGAATAGCGCGTAGTATCCAATTTACGGAAACGATGGGGAAATGGCGAAATTTCTGACAACGGCTGCAGCTATCAATGAAATAGACAGAATCATTACTAATACCAAAGAGCGAGAGCACCTTGTTCTAATATGTCCTTTTATCAAGATTCAGGACAACCTGTTCCAGAACCTGCAGGACGTCGACCGGCGCGGAGTCAAGACAACTCTCGTTTACGGGAAATCTGACCTGAAGCCCGAGGAGGAGAAGCGACTCAAACAGTTAGAGAACCTATCGCTTCTTTTTCTTGAGAATGTTCACGCCAAGTGTTTCTTTAATGATGAGACGATGGTAATCACTTCTTACAACATGTATAATGCTTCCGGCCAGAACCGAGAAATGGGTGTTTTGCTGACGAAAAGAGATGATCTTGAGTGCTATTCTGACGCCAGAAAGGAAGCGGGACTCATAGTTCGTTTGGCTGAGAAGCACAAATTTACAGGTACATCCGTCAAATCCACTCATGGTATGACTCACGAGAGTGGCTTTTGCATTAGATGTCAGAAAGGCATACCCCTTGATACTGAAGAACCTTTCAAGCCGTTCTGTTACGAGTGCTACCAACAATGGACAGAAGAGCCCGATTGGTACTATGAACGATTCCGTCATCTGTGCGGGAAACCTACGGATACTACAAGAGATAAACCTTTCTGTCGGTCCTGCTACCGTAAGATAAGAAAGGATTAGTTCTCCGCACGTGGAGTAGGTCGAGGGAGATTCTGAAACCCCACCCGGATTGCTTCGCCTTCCGGCTGCGGTCGGAATGGACTCGCAATGACAGGTTAATTGATAAACTCTCCAGATACTAATGCTTAAGCGTCTTTTCTTGCTTTCCCTCCTGACCCTCTTCCTCCTTTTGCCCGCCTGTGCTTCAGCCCCTTCTACCGCCACTATCCCTGAAACGGCGCTGGTAGTGCGCATAATTGACGGGGATACAATAGACATCGAGGGCGGATTCCGGGTCAGGTACATCGGCATTGACACGCCGGAGAGGGACGAACACTTTTTCCTTGAGGCGACCGAGGCCAACCGACGGCTGGTTGAGGGGAAGAGGGTCCGTCTGGAAAAGGATGTCTCTGAGACGGATAGATACGGCCGTTTGCTGCGCTATGTTTGGGTTGGCGACCGAATGGTAAATGTCGAACTGGTGAGGCTGGGGATGGCGGAGACGAAGAGCTATCCGCCGGATGTGAAATATCAGGACTATTTCAAGCAGATGGAAGGAGAGGCGAGGGCGGTAGGGCGGGGCATCTGGGCAAAATGATGGGTTCATGATTGTCATGCTCAGGCTTGACCCGGGAATCCGGTGGGGGTAGATTCCCGCTCCTGTATCACGGTACGGGACAAGCTTCGCGGAAATGACACTCTTGTTTTAGATGCTGTTCAAAATGAAAGCGGGGGAACCCCCCAAATTCCCCCGCTCCGGCATTATAAGGGAGCTCCCCCAAGCTCCCCGCTAATATGATGGGTAGCCGCGGCTACCGTAGCCGGCGTTTAGTAAGTGCCCAGGGGCGCTATACCGCGCAGTCCCTGGGGATTGGCTGTCCCCGGTAGCTGTTCTCCGGGACCAGACCTGTGAAACCCGCGCCCCTTTATGAAAGGACGGGGCTGATGCGGTTTGCCTCTCTGAAACTGCTGCAACAGGCGGTTGGCCGCTTCCGGCCTCTGCTGCCACCACTCTTTTACCTGGTTGGCCTCAGACTGGGTAATGAGCCCCTTTTCTACTGCCTTATCAACTATTCGGAGGAAGGCTTCCGACCTTATCTCCTGTTCCGCCTGCCTGATGGCGGCGGTCAACTGTTCCACCGGGATACCGAGGATTGCCGCCACCCGGGGCAAGAGTCCGGTCACGTTTCCGCTGGCGGTAGCATTATCACTGACTGGAGGCAGGAACGGTCCACGAGGGACTCCCCTGAAATGCCCCCGGATCTTGGCTAAAATCCGCGCCAGGGGAGCTTTCCCCATGTTGGCAACGTCGGGCTTGCTCAGGTACCATTCTTTCAGCTTGTCGGCGTCTTCCTGGGTCATTCGTCCTGAAGCCACTGCCCTCTCCAGCGCCTTTAGGAACTGCTCTTCCGTCATCTGCTTCTCAGCCTGCTTGTAGGCATTGGTCAGCGTCTGCTCGGGGATGCCTAGAATTGCTGCCACGCGCGGCAGAAGTCCCTTGAGAGGGGTAGCATTGTCTGTGGTATTGCCTGAAGACGATGCCTCATCGGCAAAAGCGAGAGAGGCACCCCCGATGGCCAGCAACAGTACCGGCACCAGGATTGCAACTATAATCTTCAACTTCCTTGACATCGTTCATCAACTCCTTTTTTGAAGTGTCCTATCTGATTTCATAGGTTATCTGAACGTTCAGGGTAATTTCCGTTTCCCCAGGACTAATCGGGGTGGCAGCCGCGGCCGCGAATGCGCCCTCAGCGAATCTCAGTTGAATCGGGGGCGGAAACTGGCCGCTCTCGGCGATGTAGGTGGGCTTGCCGAGGGTGACACCACTCAGCTCCGCGAGTTGCCTGGCTTTGGCTTTTGCGTCAGACATCGCCTTTTCCCTTGCCTCTCCCATAAAAGCCTGGGGGTTGTCAACAGAGAAACTGATACCGTCAATCCGGGTAAGATCGCCGCCGGCCTCAGCCACAGAATCAATAATCTGTCCGGCGTTATCTATTTGCCTTATCTTAGCGGTGACGATATTGGTCACCCGGTAGCCGATGAGCACTTCTCTCTGGTCGCGTGGCTCAAACCTGGTCACTTTCTGAATGCTGAAGTGCTGTGTCTGGATGTCCTTGTCGGCCACGCCCTTTGCCTTGAGAGCCGCCATCACCCGGTTCATGGCTTCGTTAGCTCTGGACTGGGCTTGTGCCACAGTCGTCTCCTGCGCCTCAATGCCCAATCGCAGGATTGCGATGTCCGGAACGACAGTCACCTTACCTTCTCCGCTTACCCAGATGCCCTGCTGCTGCCCGGTCCCCTGGTAGGGGGGTGCATTTACAGTCGTGCAAGCCGTCAGTCCAACTATGCCAAGCGCCAAGAGGAGGATAATACCGGCGGTTGACCAATTCTTTCTTGTCATTGTTATTTCCTTCGAAAAAGTCCCCTTTGTTTTTCGAGTTTCACCAATATATAACGTGGAACCGGGCAATTGGTTAGGGGCAGGTTGGATGCCTTTACCTGGCACGATAATGAAAGTAAGCAGGATATTCTCTGGACTACCACTTCTTCTTCTAGTAGAGGGAGATTGGGAGGGATTTCTTCTTCTGAACGACTTAGAATCCCCTATAGTCTCCTTTTTTCAAAGGGAGAGACCGTATTTTTACCTCCCTGGTCGATCGCCTACTCGTGGCGGAGGGCGACAATGGGGTCGAGACGGGATGCCTGCCAGGCAGGATAGAAGCCGAAAAACAGCCCCACGCCAACGGATACGGAGACGGCCAGGACAACGATGTCAGCCGAGACAACAGTGCTCAGCGTTCCCAATTGCGAAAAGGCCGTGGATACTCCCCAGCCGGCAAGAACTCCGATAATGCCACCGGTGAGAGTGAGCAAGGTGGCTTCAATGAGAAACTGTCCCCAGATATCCGGCTCTCTGGCTCCCAGGGCTTTCCTGATGCCAATTTCGCGGGTCCTCTCCACCACCGAGACCAGCATGATGTTCATTACCCCGATTCCGCCTACCAGCAGGGAGATTGCTGCGATGGCCCCGAGCAGCATGGTCATCGTGCCGATAGCCTGTGACATGGTGCTGATCAGCTCCTGGGTTGAGGTGATGGAGAAATCGGCCTCGGCACCGTCTGCTGTCTGGTGACGGTAGCGGAGCAAACTGGTGATCTCATCCATCACCAGGCTGGTATTCTCCTTGCTGTTTACTGACACCACTATATTGCTTACGACGTGCTCGCCGCGGCTGGTGAGAGGACGGGCGGCTATCTGCTGCAACGCGGTCAAAGGGACCAGGATGGCATCATCGGTAGAGCCGAGCATTGACGCGCCCTTACTCTGGATAACGCCGATGACCCGGACGATTGCGTTGCCCATCCGCAAGGTCTGTCCTACGGCATCGTCTTCTCCAAAAAGCGTCGTCCTTACATTGGGACCAATGACGGCTACCCTGATTGCCCGCTGGTAGTCATAATCTGAGATAAAATCACCCTCGACGACCTGCAGATTCAGCGCCTGCTGATAGTCCGGCGTGATCCCGGTAAGCTGGCTGCGCATGTTCTGGCTGCCAGCAATTACCTGGAGAGAGGTCGACTGGAAAGGGGCGACTACCGAAATATAGGGGACCTCGGAGGCAATTGCCGCGGCATCCTCCAGGGTGAGAGTTGAGGCGCTTCCAACCGCCCCCCTGACTCCGCTCGTCTGAAAGGAAAAACCAGGACGAACAAAAAGAAGGTTCGAGCCGAGGTTTTCGATGCTGCGGACAATGCTCGCCTCAGCCCCTTTACCAATAGACATCAGCGCAATCACCGCAGCCACCCCGATAACCACGCCCAGGACCGTCAGGGAACTGCGTAACTTATGGGTCACAATCGCCACCCAGGCAGTCGCCACCGGTTCAAAGAATTTCTTCATAGCCTTTCGTCGCTCACCACCTGCCCGTCCCTGATTCTGATGAGGCGCTGGCAGTGGTGAGCGATCTCCTCCTCGTGGGTGATCATGACCATGGTTATGCCTTGCTCAGCGTGAAGTGAAGTCAGGATATTCATAATCTCCTCGGTAGTATGGCTATCCAGATTTCCGGTAGGCTCATCGGCCAGGACAAGAGGTGGGTTTTTCACCAGCGCCCGGGCAATGGCTACTCTTTGCTGTTCGCCGCCGGAAAGCTCGGTGGGGCGATGGCGCGCCCGTTCGTCCAGGCCGACCCTGGCAAGGGCTTCCATCGCACGATGTCCGTCACCCCCGCCAGCATACCTCAGACCCAGCTCCACATTAGCCAGCGCAGAAAGGTTGGGCAGGAGATTAAAGCTCTGGAAAACAAAACCGATCTTTTGCCCCCTCACTTTTGCCAATTCGCCGCTTCCGAGACGGCTGACTTCCATGCCGTCCAGATAGTAACTGCCCGATGTCAGCCTGTCCAGGCAGCCGATGATATTCAGCAGGGTCGTCTTTCCGGAGCCGGAAGGTCCCATGATAGCCACCATCTCGCCCGGCTCCACTGAAAGACTCAGTCCCCGCAGGACTTCCAGTTTCCTTTCGCCGAGGGAGTAAGCTTTCCTGGCGTCTGTTAGCTGGATCACCGTATTATTCCCCCGCCACCGCCAGGGAAGACTCTAACGCCGCCTGGCTGCTGTCCCTGAGTCTGGGTTCCTGAGTTGGAGGTGGTCGCCGTCTGGGAGATCACCACCTTTTCCCCCTCGCTAAGGCCCTGCACTATCTCGGTATTCTGAAAGTCGTTAATACCTATCGTCACCATGCGGGATTCGATCTGGCCGTCCTTTATCACTTTGACCACGGTTTGTCCCCCCTGGCGGCTGATCGCCCGGTTGGGCACCATCAGGACGTTGGTCTTTTGTGTAACAACGATGTTGACTGCAACCGTCAATCCTTCCCGGAGCTGTGCCGTTGAAACGGCGGTTGATGTCTGCTGCTGCCCGGTGACGAATTGCCGGCCGGCGAACTGCTCCGGAGAGACGTTGGAACTGGCCCCTGAAGGAGCTGTCTGGCCAAAGCCGGCAAACCCCTGCTGCTGGCGGCGCTCCATTGTCTCATTAAGCTGCTCCTGCGTCATGCGTCCTTCAGCAATCGCCGCCCTGAGTTGGTCGGAAAGTTGCCCGGCGGAAGCATCGAGCCGGGGGGTGGTGATGTTCTGCGACAGCGCGGTGCGCGATTGCACTTCTATCTTTACCTTGTAGTTCACTACCCCAGACTGAACAGTGGCAGTTGGCGAAATCCGGGTGACTCTGGCTGGGAGGCTGACTGTAGAATCAGCCGTGAGCTGGACCGTCGCCTGGCCACCTTCTCTGACCTGAAAGATATCCATCTCGCTGACCATAACTTCAGCTTCAAACCGGGTGGGGTTGGCGATCTCAAGCACAACCGTGCCTTTCTTGACCTCGCCGCCACCTGAAACGTTGACTTTGGTGACAATGCCGGCAAAGGGCGAGGCAATCACGGTCTGGTAGCTTTGTGCTTCATCCCACTCTTCCTGCGCATTCTTTAAGGCTTCTCGGGCTTCATCCAGGGCAATCCGGGCATCCGTTACCGCCGTCACGGCATCATCTACCGCAATCCGGGCGTCTTCGAGTGCACGGTTGCTCTGCACTACCTGTAGATTGATTTTCGCCACCTGTAACGCCACGTCACCGGATACTTTAATACTGGTGCCGCTCAGGATTTCCTGCAGGTCCTTTTTTAGCTCGGCAAGTTTCTGGCTGAGGAACGTTATCTGGTCGTTCAATTGAACGTTAGTGATGCCGGATAAGGCGCCCATCATGGACGCCTGCAGCATGGACTGAGCGGTCTTCAATTCGTATTCGGCATTATCCACGGCATCCTGTGCGGCTTTCACTTCGGCTATCTGGCTTACGCTCTTCTCTGTGGACTGAAGGTCAAGCTCCGCCTGGTGGACCGCCAGCTCTTTGGCGGTAACCTGGCGATCGGCCTTGACCAGATCACGCTCCTTGGTTGATACCTGCCGCTCCGCAATCGCCACCTGGGTCTTGAGCGTATCCAGCCGCTTCTGCCACTCTGAAACATCCAGCCTGACCAGCTCCTGCCCCTCTGTGACAGAATCTCCTGCCTCTACCAGGACCTCTGCCACCGTTCCCGCCATCTCAAAGGCCAGTCCCTCTTTTTCGGAGAAGGCAAGGTTTCCGGTGGCGGTTATCTCAATCTTCATATCACCTCTTTTAACAGTTGTCTCCTGATTCTGGACTGCCGAGCCTGATGACGAAGAAGCGCAGCCCGCCAGCAAAACGATGACGCCAACGAGCATTATTGTCAGCATTATCTTTAACGCTCTCATAATCTAAAAGCCCTCCTGAAAACCAGCTAACTCTATATAACGAGAAACGGGGCGATTGGATAGTGCCGCTTTCGGAAATTCGGACGCGCCGCCAGTTACCCGCCCGGGATTGGACCTGCCTAGTTCTCATCCAAAGAGCGCAGAGCGCGATCGTAACCGCTCTCAGTAACGGCGATCGCCCTGAAGAGAGCGGGCAGGGCGGAATCTGGAGCATCCTTGAGCAGGGCACGGAGGCGGGCGGGATGGTTGACTGCGTAGTGCCGTATGCGGGCTTTCAGTTGTGCCCGGCGGTCAAACTTGATCTCGCCCTCCTCCGGCTCGTCCTGCGCTCTCCTTTCGATGGCTGAATACCTGCCGAAGGGAGGCGGTGTCACGTCCGGCCTGGGCGCTTGTGGTGGAGCCGCTCCCGGGGCATCCAGGTTCTGTTCAGTCGAGAATATGACTATCATCTTTTGGTCAGCCTGTCCCTTTCCTTCCGATGACAGGGCCTCCACTTGCATCAAAATGACATCAACGCGCTTTGACACTTCCTCAACTTTTTCCGGCTTGCCCTCATCCACCATGCGGGTTATTTCCGTTATCCGCCGTTCTGTCAGCATGGCATAAAGTTCCGCCTTGCCCAGGGAAGATGGCGTCAGAGCCAGCCATGTCCGCTCGACTGCCATTTTAACCGGATAAAGCGGCTGGTCCGGCATGCTTGCATTAGAGGCAGCCACTGTGCCTCCGCCGGCCATGAGAACAGCCAGAATCACCGCCATCACCATCGCCCACCGCGGCCGCCTGAACTGCCTCGGGGAAGGTTGCCGGGTCCTGGATGCCATTCCCAGAAGCTCCCGCTGGAACCGGTGCCTCGCTTCTTCCCGAAACTCAGGTCGGGGCTGGAAAGAAGCCGCCCGCCTTAAGACCATCGCGGTCTCAAGCAGCGGCCTTAGCTCCGCCGCATGAGCGGGGAAGCGCTCAAGGCATTGCTCCAGGGTCTCCCCATGGAGCATTCGCTCCAGGCATTCGTTGAAGATATTATCTAACTCTCTTGACCTTCTCATCATCTTTCACCGATTTCACCGAAAGCAGTTTACGCAGGGCCACAATGGCGCTGTGCTGCAGGGCCTTTACTGCCCCCTGACTTCTACCCATAGCCCTGGCAGCCTCCGCCACCGATAGCCCCCCGGCAAAACGCAGCGAGATCACCTCACGCTGGGCGTCCGTCAGATGCTGCATTGCCATAGACAACTTCTCCGCGTCCAGGACCTGTTCTGCCATTCTTTCCGGGTCATCGTCCCCGGCAGCCAGCGATTCATTGAGGAGAAGCGCCGGCTTCTTCTCTTTGCGCCTAAGATGGTCAACTATCAGATTGTGGGCAATGCGGAAAAACCAGGCGCTCACCGGTTTGCCTTGCCAGCTAAAGGTGTGCAGGGACTGGTAAGCCTTGGTAAAGACCTGCTGCGCCATGTCTTCAGCCTCTGTCCTATCCCCAATCTTGACCGCCACGTAGCGGTAAATCCGTTCGAAATATGCCTCGTAAAGCTGGGCGAAAGCTTGCTTGTCCCCGTCTTTCGCCTGGCGGACGAGGCCTTCCTCATTGTTTTGCACCTGGTAACTCCGATGGCTAATTGCGATGTCTTCCAGCATCTCCTCACCCATTTTGCCATACGGCGTTATCCCATGCAAATAACATAACGAAGGAGAAGGCGAAAGGTTAGTCCCCTTTGAATGTCCGGGGGACAAATTGAGACTGCCGAAAAAGTCTCCCTTTCAGACTATATAAAATAAGGCTGCCCCACACGTGATATGAGGCTAAATACGTGATAAAATACGGGTAACAAACCAATAGGAGGTGTTCATGCTCAAGCCGAAATCACCTCAAGAGT
>JACPPV010000031.1 GCA_016190825.1 Chloroflexota bacterium | reverse complement strand
CCTATTGGTTTGTTACCCGTATTTTATCACGTATTTAGCCTCATATCACGTGTGGGGCAGCCTTATTTTATATAGTCTGAAAGGGAGACTTTTTCGGCAGTCTCATATTGTGACATCTGAAAATGGTAGAGAATTAGACTGCTTTGCTCCAAGTGCTGGCGAATGGTCTCAATGACCTGCTGGAAACGGGGTGACGATAAGTGGTTGTCGCTAGCCTAGCTCCTGAATCGGACTACATGATATGGATTGCCTTCGCAATCTCCTCCGCCACTTTTTCCGGCTCATCCAGCCAGGGGAGGTGTCCCGCTTCCGGGATGAGGACGAACTTGCCTTTAGGCATCTTAGAGGCGGCCTCCCGCCCAAGTTGGGGTGAACCGAATACGTCTTTCTCCCCCCAAAGGAATGTTGTTGGTACCTTTACGATGCGCCACTTATCCGTCATGACAAATTCCGGAACCATCCCTACTTTGTCTGTTCCTTGCTCGACAAGGCTGAGCATAGATCGTCGGTTTCGAATGAAGTTGAATGTGCCTGCGTCGAGTATCTCATCAGAGATACGCTCGGCATGGGAGACCATGCCTGCGATACCCTTACGGGCATGCTCCCGCGAGGATGGTTTGGCCATCATATTGCGGACGAACGGTCCGATAACCGGCCGCTGGATGAGACGCAACAGTTTTGGCACCTCATAGAACTCGCGTGGTAACTCCCGCGCAGCGCCGGCGGGGAGTCCCGTGAGTATGACATGGGATACCCTATCGGGTTCGCGCAGGGCAAGCTCGATAGCCCATCGACCGCCCATCGAGTTACCGACCACTGGCACGCGCCTCAATCCAAGCTCATCAAGAATCCCTTTGAGGAACACCACCGCATGCGACAGGATGTCCACTCCCCGGTAGTCGAAGGAGTCTGCCAAGCCATGCCCGGGGCGGTCTACCGCATAGACATGGAACTCACGACTTAGCCGCGCCATAATGGGCGCCCAGTCCGATGCCTGGCCCAACCCACCGTGAACAAACAAGAGCGCGGGACCATCGCCGATTTCAAGCGCCTGCGTCCCACCACCGGACCAGCGAACTCGTTTCTCGGTTGTTCCTGGCGCGTACTTTCTCAGCAAGCGGTCTCGCGCTTCCTTCAACAGCTCGTATTCTCTCCGGTTCGTTGCCATCTCTGTCCTTTCTCCCGGTCGCTACGAGTAATGCGACCTTTTGAGTAGATGTAGTGCCATGACTTCAATCCACAGGAGTATTACCCCTACAAATACGCGTTGTAAAACGCCATTTACGGCGCCAATTTCGGCACCCTTGGCAATGCCGATCCACGCAACCAGACTCACCAGGGCAACCATGCTGGAGACTATTGAGAACTTCCGGTAGGACTGCCAGCCTGGGTCATGTCTTAGTCTTCGTGATGTAACGAAGATGCCAACAACAGCAAACAAGAAACTCCCAAGCCCTGTCACATTATGTAATGTCCCCGTAAGTGTCACAAATTCACCACCTGGGTCCAGCGGTAGAAAGGGTTGTGCAAACGCAGTAATCAGACCGAAAATGGCAAATAGAACTGTACCAAGCTTTGAACCCTGCCCCCCAATGCCCCGATGAAGTCCAACACTGAAGGCCATGACCAGAATACCAAGAATGAAAAAGTTAGCATTCTGGATGAGCGGATACCGGGCAGTGACGCCACCAAGCTCGCTTATAGCATAGGTGGCATGATTGTAGCCCTGGTAAAATAATCCAGCTATCACGACCAATATAGTGAATAGAATTGGCGCGATGATACCGCAAAGGGCTAGGGCTTTTAGAGTGTTGACTTGGTTAGCAGAACCTTGAACCATGGTCTTCCTCCTTTTTGACTAAGCCACTAAACTACACAGTATGTGTAATTTTGTATTTTATGATATGATTCACATGATGTCAAGTAAGAAGCAAAGGACCAGAGCCAAAATCCTGGAGGCGGCGCGCCGGCTGCTGGAACAGCGTGGCTATTACGGGGTGGGGCTGGAAGAGGTGGCACGAGAAGCCAGCATCTCGCGACGAACACTATACTTACACTTTGAGTCCAAGGCGGACCTCTTGGTGGCGACGGTGCATTACCTTGATGAGACGGTAGGGACTCCCAAGATTCTGCGGCAAGCGCATTCGGCGGCGACCGCTCTGGAGAGCCTTGATGAGTGGGTCGCCGCTTACGGCAGAATTGAGCCGCAAATATACGATATCGCCAAAGTCATCTACGCAGCCCGGCAGTCAGACCAAGCAGCGGAAGCATCATGGCAGGACCGCATGGCATTTCGTCGAAAGCAGGTTAAGCAGGTCATAAAACGCCTTAAAGAAGAAGGTTTACTAGAGAAAGGGTGGACGGTGGACAGGGCGACTGATTTTGTATGGGCGCTTCTTTCTGTACACACCTACGAGTACCTGGTTATTGAGCGGGGCTGGTCTATCAAGCGCTTTGTCAGTCATTTGCGTACGGTATTACGTCGTACCATTGTGAAAGAACCAGACAACCAGACGCGTTGAGGGTTTAGCTGCCAGTTTTCCGTCAAAATCAATCTGCTCTTGAAATACTAAGATGCAGCAATTTAACATTCTAGTAGAAAGAGACATTCGGAGAAGTGAAGGTAGGCTCGCGTACTAGTCCTGCTTCTTCATGTGGCTGGGCCCGATTTCAGGGTACAGTGTAAAGAGAGGGTTGGACCAGTACTCATCGCCGGCCTCGATTCCCTTCTTCGTGAGACGGTAATAGGTTCGCTCGGTAGCCGCGGGATAGTTATCCTGGATAGCGGAAGGCTCAGTTTCGTTCGTGACCTCCACCCATCCCAGCCGCTTCAGAACCCCGAAGTACATCAGGAAAGAGTGATACCGCATGTGGGTGAACTTGCGGGACAGCCTTTTCAGCTCGCGCTCGTAGATTTTGTCAGCTTGCTCTTCAGTAACATCGGCGCCTTTGACCACCATGTTGCTGATGATTCTCTCGGCACGCTCCCTTGCTGTAGCTCGGGCTAAGGACTCCTTGTACTCGAAAGTTGATGTCGGCCTGGGGAGCGCCCTGCTGCGGGTCAATGACACGTGCGCCCTCGGGCCCGTTACCCAGGAGATACTCCCGGATAAACCAGCCACAGCCGAACGGCCGTAAGAACCCTCCCCTCCCTGGTCTTATCCCCAGTGCCATAGCTTAAACCGGAATCCTTGCCCTTATTTCCTCCAGCTTATCGAGGATGGTGCCGGCCACCCGGCGTATGGCGCCCAGGTTCTGTTCCAGCATCCTTTTGTCCTTCGCCCACAGTGCTACATACGGGAAGGACCGCGTGCCGGTATCGAAGCCGAAATGGGCGCCGACGACAAAAGCAGCGCTCTCGGCGATGGTCTCGGCGTCGGCCCTCGGAATCCGGAAGACGCTCTCGGTGAAATAATGGGACATCTCGTGGATGAGGGTTTTGAGCTGCTGCGCCCGGGATTCTTCCGGCCTCACCCATATTGTCCTCCCCGAGTAATACCCCTTGACGTTGGGATCTATGCCTGGGGAGGGATCAAAGCTGACAGTCAAACCTTCGCGCTTTGCTAATGCCAGCAGAGCGGCAAACAGCTCTTCGTTGGCTCCGCCGGTGAGCACCGGCACGGAAAACTCTGGAAGCTCCCTACCCTCGGTCTGAGCCAAGTCAAAAACGTACACAACGCGGAAGAAAACAGGCCGAGGATCGAGCTCTTCCTTCTCATTATCTTCGTCTTCCCCTTCCGTGTTCTCGGTTTTTCGCTTGGGAGGCATCACCGGCGCCAGGATGGCGATGCCCTTCTCGCCCTTCTTGACCCAGCGGCCCAGGTCCTTCCAGGTATTGAAGCCGGCGACGCGAATGGCGTCCGGTTTCTGCAGCATGATGAGGATCTGGTTGCCGATGGAGTACTCGTGGAACTTTGCCATGGTAGCCAGGAAAAGCCGGAACTGGTAGCTGTCCTGGATGCCTTCAACCTCGGCCTTGAGCTGCTTCATGACGGCGTCGATCTTCTTTTCTCCGGCCGCTGGCTCTACCGCCGGGAGAAGAGCGAACTCAAGAGCGTATTCGGGCAAAGGCTCGTCTACCCAGGAAATAAGGTCACGGTACTTGAGCGATACCGGCTCGCCTCCCTCGGCTATTACCTGCGGTAGCCTCACTGGAATCCGCTCGGGAGTGGCGATATCGAGGACATAATTGATAAGGTTCTTCTCTATTCCGCCGACAGTCCTGCCCACCCACAGAAGGAAGAGCATTCCGGCAAGGCCCGTGGTGAACTGGGTTATTTCGTTAACCTGTGCCTGAAGCCTGTTCCGCGGCGTCTGGTACGTCACCAGGTCACCTCCTTAAGCAGGTCATCAAATGTCCCCTTCGCTGTCTCCTCGACCACCTGGGCGGCGATGTTCGTCATAGCCTCGGCGTGGGCCGGAGTAAGGTCTTCAGCTTCCCGGTAGGTGCGGTACTGACGGTGGTGCGCCAGCTCGTGCACCAGGGTGTCCACCATCGTTCGGCCACGCTCCATCATCTCCATCGAGATGTAGACCTCCCCGGTACGGGTGCTGTACATGCCGGCTGTCCTGACCCGGTCGCTGGCCGGAGGGATGACGGCGACATGGACCGGCGGCGGCGTGTAGAATACCTTTGCCGCTATCGCCCGGGCCAACTTCAGGTGGGTGAAATGATGGGGTTGCAGTCTTTGCTCTGGAATAACCTCCACCTCCCTCAGCCTCTCCTGGGATTGCTTCACGATGTCGCTGTCCGTAGTCACCGCCCGGGCCAGGGCGTCCCGGACTCCCCAGTGCAGACCTACTGACTGGTAGCCCAGGTGACTGACCATGCCGACCATCTCTTCAGGGCGGCTGGCAAAGGAACGCAATGGTTCTTAAAACAATGGCATCATTATTGGGACTGACCCCGCCACAATGAGAGGATACCGTGTGAGGATATTTGCCAAGCCCAAGCCAACCAGGGTCTGGGCAGGGGTATCTGCCCCGCTGGGGGACAAGCAGCCATCGAGCCAGGTAGCGGTGATTGAGAGGGCGCATGGGAGAAAAGTGAACGCCGTTTCGGCAAGTTAATAGTAGACTGGGAACGTATCTGGATACTCAGGATTATCCTCAGGATGTCCTGTGATTCGTCCTCGGTTTTGCCATTTCAATCTCCCGTTCCCTCATTCGTTCCCTGATTCGTTCCCTGGCATTCTCTGATTCGGGGAGGGAAATGCCACAGACAAAGGGTCTGCAGTGGGCTCCAAATAAGGGGATATTCCCATAGCGATATTGACCAATCCGTAGCCCGCCAGAGTCTGAAAAGAGGGGACTACCCTGCCGGGAGACGGGCAGCGACCGAGCCAAGTAGCCAGGTGATTGAGGTGGCGCACGAGAGAAAAGTGAGCGCTATCCTCAGTCTGCGGAAAGGAAGTCAGATCCACATATTGAGCTGGCGGTCGCCCGGCGTGGGCAGCAACCCTTCTCAGTGGACACCCAAAATAAGCGTTTGCGACCCAACATTCCAAGCAAAGGTGACCTCGGCGTCAAAACCTGCTATCTTGTTACCTTGGCTAATATGGGAAACTGTTACCCTAAACATTCAGGAGCTTTGTGGACTGACTAGTTACACCGAAACGGACGAAGAGCTTAATAATATTGGTGCTCTCTCGGGTGGTATCGCTTGTTTTCTTCTGGTCCACGAATTTCAGTGTCCTTCTTCGATTCCAAATGTTCCAATTGCCCTTCCTCAAGACCGAAGAAGTGCCCTATCTCGTGGAGTACAGTAACACGCACCTCAACCCCCATCTCGGCGCGGGTATGGCAGGCACGTTCAATTGGCCTCATATAAAGAGTGATGCAAACGGGCATGACCATGTCATCCATTGAGCGCTCCACTAAGGGGACACCTTCATAACGCCCCATAACGTCCCGCATATCATCTGGGGGATCGTTCTCTATAATGACGGCCACGTTTTCCAGGTAGCCTTGGAACTCCTCCGGCAAGGTTACCAGGACCTTTTCTACAAGGCGTTCGAATCCTTCGCGAGATAATTTAGCCTTCTTTGCCATAGCTTGATACTGACCTGTCTATGCTGTTTTCAGCTACCTGATCTCCTGTTTACCTCTTTGGCCTCGCCAGAGTGAAAAGAAGCCAAACAATCGAAAAAATGACGGCAAGCGGCACCAGCAGTTTAGTAACCACCAGTAGAAATGCAGGCGCTAATCTCAACGTCACGACAGCGAGTATCACTGAACCAGCCGCTATTAGAGCTAGCCGTGCGCTAATGGGGTATCGTGACCTAGTTGTATCGTGAGGTGGTGTTTCCGATGAAGGTGTCGCACATCGGGAGGCATCATACGCTGCTCTTGTAACCGGGTCCGAAAGCACTTCGTAGGCAGCATTTATCTGCTTCATTCTATCCCCGGCATCGGACACATGGCTTACATCAGGGTGGTATTTCGCTGCCAGCCTACGATAGGCAGCATCAATCACCCCTTTCTCTGCCCTGAAATGTACCTGCAGAACTTCATAATAATCAAATTGGTTTACCATCGTTAAGCCGCCGTTCCAGTGAGCTGGTTGTTACGGCGTTATCTCCGGAAGCACCAGGTCGAGACCCTGACCCGCCGGTATGACCATGACTTTGATATCGTCTCCGAGCCTATCGAGAAGGATATACTGCAGCACCTGGGGTGATAGAGATTCAGCAATTGCGTTGTTGGCGGCAACCTGAGCGTCTGTAACGACGCGAATGTACTCGGCTTCACCGTTTGCCTGGGCGATTCGAGCGGCGGCTACCCCTTTTGCGGCAGCTTCTGCCTGCTCGGCTTCAACCCTCACCCGCTCCAGCTTGTTCCTCGCTTCAAATATTGCCTGCTCGGCTGACACTTTGGCTTCGATCGCGGCAACGAAGGTGGCACTGAATTGGAACTCCGTTATCGATACTGCCTCAGTGATAATGCCGCGCTCTAAAAGACGAGACGCCAGGTTCTCGGCGATTTCATTTCTGACAACCTCACGTCTCAGAATAAGATCTTCTGCATTGTATTTTGCGGTGACCTGCTTGATAACCTCCTGGACAGCCGGAGCAGCAATCCTGTTCATAAACTCCGGCCCAAGCGTCCGGTAAATCTCGCCGGTTCTGGTTGGGTCCAAACGCCAGTTGAGGGCAATGGTGGTACGGACATCCTGAAGGTCACGGGATGCCGATGCCGCACCGGTTTCATATTTGTCGGTCCGAACGTCCATCATTATTACTGAATCAATAAACGGTACCTTCACCTGGAGACCTTCATTCAGGACTGCGCCGGTCACCGCGTTAAACCGGATGACTACCCCACGATGGCCGGCGAGGACTGCCGTAAATGCGCCGGCAGCGATGCTGATAACGATAATGACAACACCCACGATGCTGGCAATTTTCCCCCCAAATCTCTGCCTAGGGTCTCCATCCCTTCCCTTGTTTGCCTGCATCAAGTATAAACCAGCGACAACGGTGATGATACCGAGAATAAGCAATCCAATCATTCTTGTCTCCTTCTCAAAAATTACCGAGTGAGTAAATGTGTCACTTACCGAATGTAACTTGTATCAGTGTAACTGACTGCAACAGGTTTGTCCACCTTCGTTGGGGTGCTTGTGTTTTTTACGACAATTGCGCCGGTAAATGAAAATGCCGCTAAAAAGCGCAAGGGTAAACAATATGAGACTGCCGAAAAAGTCTCCCTTTCAGACTATATAAAATAAGGCTGCCCCACACGTGATATGAGGCTAAATACGTGATAAAATACGGGTAACAAACCAATAGGAGGTGTTCATGCTCAAGCCGAAATCACCTCAAGAGT
>JACPPV010000029.1 GCA_016190825.1 Chloroflexota bacterium | reverse complement strand
GCAGAGTATACAACACAGGCAGCGCGCTATACATTTCCGCCGTCACAGGGTAGAATCTGAAGAGGGTAAAGACACTTTGAAATTTCTTTCCAGCATCGCCCGTGCGCTATTCATTGCCTCCCTGCCGCTGCTATTCTTCTCGGCGGGTATCGGCTGGGCGGTGAACAGCGTCTGGCTTTACACCTCCGGCTTTGAGAAGTACGGCGTCAGCGCCGCTACTGGACTGGCTGAAGAGGAGTTGGATAAGATAGCGCTGGGTTTGATCAGGTACTGGAACTCCGGCGAGGAGTTCATCAGCCTCATTGTCATCAAAGACGGCCAGCCTTTCCAGCTTTTCAACGAGCGGGAGACAGCCCACCTGAAAGACGTGAAAGCCCTGTTCCGACTCGATTACGCTGTTTTCAGCGTGACGCTGGCATATGCCCTGGGTTACTCGGCCTTCACCCTGTTCCGGCGGCAGGGGAATCGGGTGATGCTGGAGCGGGGAGTAATCGCCGGAAGTGCGCTGACGCTGGGTCTGATGATGGTGATGGGACTGAGCGCCCTCCTCGGCGAGGAGCAGTTCGCCCGCTTCTGGCTCCAGTTCCACCTTTTCAGTTTCGCCAACAACCTCTGGCAGCTTGACCCGGCGAGGGACTACCTCATCATGCTGGTCCCCCAGGGTTTCTGGTATGACGCCGTCCGCTTTATTGTCTTCGCCACCGCCAGTATGGCGGCAGCGTTTGGGGTGATAGCTGCGGTTTTTTTAGCCGGTCAAGAAAAACAAATATAAAACTTCCTGCGGGGGTAATCTGCTATAATATGGCGCAGGCGCGCCAGGATAATTCCTGGCGTCGGAGGAAGACAATGAGGAAGACCGCTCTCCTTCTCGTTCTGACTTTTCTGCTTGCAGCCAGCACCTTTCTTTCCGCTTGTTCGGGTGGCTTCAGGTTTGGCAACGTCATCACCGAAAAGATAGAAGTTAGCAATTTCACCGGTGTGGAAATCGATGGTCCGTTCGAAGCCACGCTCACGCAGTCTGACGCTTTCAGCGTGACAATAAGCGTTCAGGCTGACTTCCGCGATTACGCATCAGTTGTGCGGGAAGGGGAGATATTGAAGATCAGTCTCAAGCCCCGCCACCCCTTCACCAACTTCCCGGTCGGAACCAGCACTTTCAAGATCAAGATTACCATGCCGGCACTGGCCTATTTGAACCTCTCCGGGGCAACAAAGGGCACGATCTCCGGATTCAAATCAACGGGGGATTTCCGCCTCGATATCTCAGGCGCGAGTACGCTGGCCATGGAGGACATCGAAGTGGGCAACGCTGATTTTCAGGCTTCCGGCGCCAGCCGTATCACCGGAGGCTTGACGGCGAAGGATCTCACGACGGATTTTTCAGGCGCCAGCCGGACCGAGTTGAGAGGCTCGGCGGAAAGCATCTTAATCTCAGCTTCAGGCGCAAGCAATCTGAATCTGCTCAGTATGCCTGTGAGTGCTGCCGGCGTCAAGCTGAGCGGGGCAAGCCAGGTCACCCTCAATGTGAGAGAGAAGCTGGACATGACCCTGGCCGATGCTTCGAGGCTCGATTTCCAGGGCAATCCTGCCGTCGGCAGGATGGATATTTCCGGCGCCTCGACAGTAAAACACAAGTAGCGTCGCTTGAAGCCTTGAAACTGAAACATGGTCTGGCGGTGGATTTACAACTGAAGTCCTTAGCAGAGAAGACCCAATCCGCGCTTATGCAGTGCTCAGGTGAGCGAGCCTGCCAAGCGCCTCCCTTTTCTCGCTCAGGTCCAGTTTGGCCCTGTTTACGGCCGTTGCCAAAAGCTCGATTGACCGGTCGTAGGTGGTTTTGTCGACCGGGTAAGGGATGCCGTCCTTGCCGCCGAGGGCGAAGCTGTAGCGGGCGGGATCGCGGTAGCTCGGAGCGACGCCGCGAATCAATTCGGAAATCAGGCTGAGGGCGCGGATAGTCTTTGGCCCAACTCCCTGGAGGCCGAGCAACTGCTCGAAGTCGCGCGGCTGGTGTTCGTAAGCGCTCAGCAGTATCTTGCTCAGGCTATCAGGACGGAGGTCCTCAGTGGTGAGATAATGACGGGCGGGCAGGGTCAGTGTTGTTAGTTTCTTCAGGTCGGCGATAGTGCTTTCCGGCTTTTGCCCGGCGGCGATCCGGGTGACCGTCTCTCGGGCGGGGGCGCTCTCGCTCGCCACCAGGTTTAGCGCACTGCCCCGCCCCGCAGACAGGATAGCAGAATGGGGCTCATTGACAAAGCTGGATACGCCTGCTCCAAGCCAGTGATAGCGGCGGGCATATCCGTTGGCATCGTTCATTCCCTGCTGGACGACGGCCCAGTTGCCGCCGGACGTAAAGAAAAAGGTGTGATGGTAAAGCTGGTATCCATCTTGCACCGCGGCGCTATCTACCTTGGCAGACATTCTGCTGGCGTACACCAGTGGAGACGGGTCTACTGATAGCCGCTCTCCCCAGCTCTCAATTTCAGAAGGTGTTTTGCGGGATGTCCGGCCCTTGCCGCCGTTGACGAAGAGTCCGAGGTCGCGCTCCAGTCCCTTGACGCCTTCTTTCAGAGCTCCGCAAAGGACCGTGGTCACCCCGCTGGAATGCCAGTCATAGCCAAGGACGCAGCCGAAAGCCTGGAACCAGTGAGGATGTGAAAGGCGGCGGAGCATTTCCTCCGCGCCGTAGTCGGTGACGATGACGATGGTGATTTCCCGCGCCAGTTTAACCATGCGGTCAAACAACCAGCGCGGTGCTTTGCCACCGTGAAGCGGCAAATTCGCGATTCCGGTACGTTGTCCCGACCGGTCGGGACGCCATTTCATGTAAGAAAGTCCCGTTATCCGGCTGAGCAGGGTCCGCAGTTTGTCGAGCTACAACCGGAGCAAGGGCTTCCTCCCCCGACCGGCGAAGAGACCCCACCTTCACCCAGTGAGACTGCGGCGAAGACGGATACTACCCGCGGCGAAACCTCGTGACAGTGGGGACACTCCGCACCCTCGTGGGATCGGCTAAACGGGCGCATAAGCTCAAACTTGTGTTCGCATTTCGGGCATTTATACTCATAGATAGGCATTTCTCAACTCCCGAAATCAGTTTAACCTTTCTCATGGGCCAAGTCAAGTTTGTGCGCTCGCCCGTGCCTTTGACCGGCAGCGCCGGTTCTGGTAGCATATCAGAAATGTTGATGAAAAGGAGAAGGGGAAATGGTGACGACTGAGTCCGTAACTGAACTGTCTAACTTACTTAAGAGCCGCCGCTCCATCCGTGCCTGGCAGGACAAGCCGGTGCCGGAGGAACTCCTTTTGCAGGCGATCGAGCTGGCCACCTGGGCGCCCAACGGGGGCAACCAGCAGATCTGGCGCTTTTACTTGGTGACGAACCGCCAGGTTATTAATGCCATGGCAGATGCGGTGGACAAGATTAGCGCTGAGATTAACTCCTGGCCCGAAACGGCGCAGCTTGTGCCGCCACCGTCACCTCCTCTGCCTGGCGCCCCGCCACAACCTGCGGGAAGGAAACCGGGATTCTTCCGCCAGGCGCCGGCGGCCATCGTGGTGGCTGCTTCGCAGTATCAATCAGCCCAGGACAAAATCCTGGAGGAGCGCTCCAAGCACGATCCCCGGGCCACGCAACTGCGCGAATGGCGGAACGTACCCAACAGCAGGATTCAATCGGTCTCGGCAGCGATCACCCAACTGCTGCTTGTCCTGCACAGCATGGGACTTGGCGCTATCTGGATGACCGGGCCGATGGTGGCAAAAGGGGACATAGAAAAGATTCTGAAAATACCTGCCACGATGGATGCAGTCACTCTCATCCCGGTTGGCTATCCGGCGGAGACGCCGGTATCCCGCGGACGCAAGCCGGTGGGCGAGATCTGCGAGGTCATCCGGTAGCGCTTGATCAGGAAAGTCCGCGCGGCAAATCCTTGTTTCGCCCTCGGATGGCTACATGTGGAGCAGATGGTCTATCTCGTGTGCGGCGCGGTGGAAATCGCCTTTTCCTGCCAGTTCAAGAGCTTCGCGGGCAATCTCACTCTCGTGCCCGGAGGCGGTCGATAGGTAATGTTCCAGGCGGTGTTGCACCTCGGCGCCGTTCATGGCCTCAGCGCCCCGTTTTGCCAGCAGCAGTTGATACAGCCCTATGGTGACCCCATCAGGGGGGTTAGACCCGGCCATGGCTGCGAGGTGGTGAAGGACACCATGCAAGTCACCCGAAGCAACAAGCGTCATTGCTTCCTCTACATGCGCTTTTTGGGGGGCATCCCTGACGAAAGCCAAAGCCTCCTGAAGGTGATGAATGGCGGCGCCAGAATCGCCGTCATTGAGCGCCAGCAGTGCCATCCAGTAATGGATAGTTTCGGGAGTCTGGTTTTGCCAGTCTTGTACCGTTATCCCTGCCGGGGCAAGTCCGGCAATGAACCCCGCTATCCGGTCCAGCTCGCCGTCATTTAGCTGGGCGGGCGGGAAAGCGGGCATACTGCCTGATGGGTTTCGTACCTGCGCCTTTACTTCTCCGGCGCTGTGACCAATGACGCCCGGTGCAAACGCTGTTCCCCCGGCATCATTCCCGTGGCAGGCTGCGCACTTCTGAGAGTATAAGGACTTACCGTCAATCTCAGCGGCGTCTCCTTGGGGCAGAGAAGATGGAACGGGGGCAGTCCTGCCGCAAGCCGCCAAAAACACCACAATAATAGCCGGAAATAGGAAAGAAAAGAAAATTACCTTGTTTGTTTTTTGGCTTGACCGCACCTCTACTACACCTCCCGTTAGATATCCAGGTAGGCTTAAAACTGCCCCCTGATACCAGTCTACCGCCTGCGGTCGCTACGCGTAATACGTAAACTTACCTAAATGACACGAACACCAATGCTTTTTCGGGCTACTCTTGCCGGTACAGTGCAGGAAACTCTAGAAGAAAATCCATCCGATCAGCAAAGTCACCAGATACATCCCGCCCCAGAGCGCCACTATCAGCCCGATGACATAACTTAGCCCAAGAAACGCCTTGCCAAAATCGCGCGGTTTGCCCAGGAACCAGCCGAGCAGCATAAGATATACGGGCAAAAGCACAATTCCAAAAATAACCCAGGTGCCAACGAACATTCTAGTGCTCCTCCCCTTCCTCGGTCACTTCGATGACCGGTATCATCTTTGCGACAAGCGCAAAGAACAGCGCCATCATGGAAAAGACGCCGAGCATCGAGGATAGCTCTACCCAGGACGGGCTGTAATGTCCCGGCACTCCCTCGTAAAGATTGAAGGCGGGGAATGCCAGCCCTTCAATTACAAAGAGAGCCTTTTCCAGCAGCACCGCCATCACAGCCAGCAGTCCGGCGGCTACAGTCCTCCCGATACTAAAGATAGCGGGATAGATTGTCTGCGCCCCCAGATAAATCATCGATGCCGCCACAGACCCGATAGCCACCCAGTACGGCAGATTATTGACCTTGGCGTCTGTCGCTCTACCCATACCAAGGGTTGGCGCAAAAGAGCCGGTGATAATCTGCTGGAGCTGTAACCACAGGAAGAACATGGCGAAAAGCGCTAGCAGTGCGCCCAGACGGTGAAAAGTTTTGTCCGGGATAATCTCTTTCCAGCCATAGATCTTGCGGAAAATGAAGGCAAGGGTGATCACTGAGCCTATGGCTGAAGTGAGGGCAATACTGAGGAACTGGGGTCCCTGTATGGCGCTGTTCCAGCCGGGCATGGATGGCAGAAGCTGGAAGAGCCAGGGAATCACGCCGCCGTGCAATAGCAGCGGGGCCATAATGATGACCGCAAAGGCCAGCCACCAGAGCATCCGCTCAACCTTCTTGCTCTCCCCGGGATCGTATGCGAAAAGCAGCATCCGGTATACCGGGGCAAAAATCTTCGGCAATCGGTTTAGCAGATGGTAAATGTCCTCACGAAGGGAGAGCAAAATATAGGTGCCGGAAAGGACAAAATACATGGTAATAACGGTCACGTCCCAGATCAGCGGCGAAAAATGGACGCGCTCGAGGAAATGCGGGATAATGCTCGTCACCATCCGGTCCGGCCGACCCAGGTGAAGGATGATGTATAACCCGGCCATGGAAAGAGCGCTAATCGTTAACAGCTCAGCCAGGCGGGTGACCGGCTTGAAAACCTCCAGCTTAAACAGCCTGACCGCAGCCGAAATGATAATTCCCCCGTGGGCGATACCGACCCACCAGATAAAGGAGCCGATATACATTCCCCAGGGGACGCCGCCGCTGGTTCCCCAGTCGGCAAGGCCGGTGACAATCATCCCATTTCCGAGCTGAAAAGCCCAGGCCTGCAGCCACCACAGCAGACCGAGCGCGGCAAGGGTTACAAGCACATAGAACTTAACTGATGGCGTACCAAGCGTTCTCAAAATCAGGTTCGCTTTCCGCTGCGCTTCAGTAGCCGGCACTTCCCGTACTGCTGATGCTGTTGATACCCTTGTTCCTCTAGTGGACTGGGCCATTTTCTTTCACTCCTAACGCTTTCATGAACCAAGGCTGCGGACCGCCGAGCACCTCTTTCCGTTCCGCTATCCATCCCATGCTCTCATAGGACTTGGGTAAAGGCGCCAGTCTGGCGTTCGCCGATGGCTGCTGGCCGATGTAAATAACATTTGGCTTGGTGCCGAACTCTTCCCGAAGCCCGAAGGTTGAGATATAGCCTTTTTCCTTTCTCTTCTGTTCCAGGTACCGGTTTGGTTCGCTCTGTGGGTCATTCAGATCACCGAAATGAATCACATTGTGCGGACAGGTTAGCTGGCATATAGTGGTGCCTTTCGCACCGGCGGCGTCCTGGCGTTCAGGGCAGAAATCGCATTTACTCATTATTCCCTCTTCCGGACGTCCGGCAACCCGACGGCCACGCGATACCGGCTCTATGTTCAACGGATACGCCGGATCAGTCCACTGGAAGTAGTTCACACCGTAGGGGCAGGCAGTCATGCAATAGCGGCAGCCAATACACCGGTCGTAGTCAATGAGGACCAGCCCATCATCCCGCTTGAAGCGCGCCCCCACCGGGCACACCTTGATGCAGGGGGCATTGGAGCAGTGATTACAGAACCGGGGCAGAAGATTCACCTCTGGCCGATTGGAATCCGTGTAGCTGATGATGTGCAGCCAGTACACTGCCTCGTCCAGCGAATTGTGTCCCTTACAGGCGGCAACACAGGTCAGGCAGCCGTCACATTTTTCAAGGTCTATCACCATGCCATACTGGACCGGCGTGACCCTCGGTATATCATCCCTGGTAGCGGCCAGGGCACGGCGCCCCAACCACATATTGAGGGCAAGAACGGCTGCGCTGGCGCCGGCAACCTTGAACAAAGTCCGCCGCGAAATGCTGTCCTTGAAAAATGATTTTGACATCAATTCATCTTTGCCACTGCGGGAACTCTCCGGTCTCAGGTCAATGCCGAACTCCTTGAGGTAGGCGCCGTGGTACTTCTCATAAAACTTGGCTTCTGAAATCTCGCCGGACGCTACCCTCTGGGCATCTCTGGCCGCTTCCTGCCCCAGGCCAGCATCAACCTGCGCTCCGCGCAACAAGCGCCCTATGTGTTCTTTCATGTCTGGATTTTCCCTTTTACTGGTCATCGCGACTCCCTATGTGTTTTGCTGACATCCTGTGATCGTTTTCTGTGGCAAAAAAATACTTCAACTCTAGATTAACATAATGTATTGCCGGATTCAAATGTTGGTGGACGGCAGACGCATGCGGGCGCCCTTTCCGGTGAACATTGAGAAGGCGCCGATGGGCGGATGGAATAGGTCCTGCTGGCGGAGATGCTGGAGGGACAGGTGATAGAAACCTGTTAAATGGGATAACTTTTCGGAGAATCCCTTCTTTTCTTCTGTAGCTGTTTCTATCCTGCACTCCGATTCCTTATACGTGTACCTGACGCCACATTGCCTTTCGTTTTCTTACGCTCTTGAAGCACGGGACCTAACGCGGGATTCCTGTTTGCCGGCTGTAAGTAGCCGTTCGCTTATTAACACCTGCCTGGTGTCTTGCAATCGGGAGGCGACTACCTTGGCCAATCCCTTGAGCACATGGTAGCCGATGTCAGCTTTTTGCTGGAGCAGAGCTCTCAGCTTGTCGCCATCGATAGCCAGAACGGTGGCTTTTTGCAGACAAACCGCCGTCAGGGTATAAACGTATGGCTCAACCAGCGCAGACCACCCAAATACCTCTTTTTCCCCGATGATATCCACGGTGATCCGCCGTCCCGGCTGGGACGAAGGTGTGGGCAGCGCCATCTGGACCGCTAAACGCCCCTCCGTCAGCACCAGGATGTCCCGAGCTTTATCGCCCTCGTTAAAGACGGTGCCCCCGGGTTCATAGGTCCGGCCGGTGGCGAAGCTCGCTACCGTTGCCAGGTCATCCTCGCCTAGCGCCGAAAAGACCAGGCTCCCCTTCAGGACCGATTCGATATTTTTCTCCGCGCTTTCGCTGCTCATAAACATCTTTCTCACGGAACAAATTTAAGCCACGTCTGAATAATGCGACAGCTTTAGGGCCATCGCCAGCAGTGACCCCACGCAACGATTGCTACCTGGGCCACACTTTGCCAGCCAGCTTGGTCATCAGGCCGAAGGAAACTGAGACCACTCCTGCTGCGGTCACCGCGACGCCCACGGGCGTCAGTAGCCACGTGATGGTGAGCAAGAGTCCGCCGATGATACCCAGTCCACCGAGAAAGATAGCATCCCCGCCTATACGCTTCAATCTTTGCGCGGATGTCCTCATTGGCAGGGTCCTGGGCCTGGTTCCGATGCTAGCAAATACCGGGGTATCATGCATAATCCCCCGCTGCCCGAGATCCTGCAACGTAAACGGGATGATATCTCCGTCCCGGTGAAGGAAAAAGGCTAGTTCGTGCGGGTTCAAGGTGCGCTCCAGAATGGCCTTGCTATCCAGATTGGTCAGCAATACCACCCGTGCCCCGGGCTTCCTCACGGAAATACCCTGGGCGACATCCAGTCCGCTAGCCCGTGACAGGGCGACCTGGTCAAGACCAACGGAATAGGGCAGATTAGAATCTATGATGGTGACATCCGGGTCCAGGTTGTCTACCGCTGTTACGGCCCTGACTGCGTTTTCCGCCTGGCCGACAACAACCGCGCCAGGCTGCTCTTCGACGATATCGGCCAGAAAACGCTGCATCTCGAGGGGTTCGGTGGCGATTACAACTCTCATTGCTTCCCTCCTCTTGCGAACTTGCCTTATTTCACCTATACTAAGCGTAGGATAAACGTCAACCGCAAACAAGCGTAAATTTATCCATTTAATGTGGGCATATATGCATAGTAGTTAATGGGTGAATACACATAGGCTGCAATAGGCGGAAAGATGCCAAAACGTGCTTGAGGGAGGGGAAATGGAGCCGATAAAGATTATTCTTGCGGAAGATCATCCCCTTATGCGTGAGGGCATGCGCCGTGCTCTGGAAGGCGAGCCGGACATGGCCGTGGTTGGCGAAGCCGAGGACGGGGAACAGGCTTTGCAACTCATCCGGGATCTCAAGCCGGACATTGCCATCGTGGACATTCATCTGCCCAAGCTTAACGGCATCGCCGTCGCCAGACGCCTCCGGGATCATTCCCCGGGGACCAGGGCGCTGATGCTGACCGCCTATGACGATGATGATTATATCCTTGCCTTGATGGAAATCGGCGTTTGGGGTTATCTTCTGAAAACCAGCCGGACCGAAGAGGTAGTGAAGGCGGTTCGGACGGTCCGTGCTGGTGAAGCGGTCCTTGATCCCACCATAGCGGCCAAGGTTGCCCGTCTCTGGGCGCATCACAAGATTTCGTCAAAAAGCGATTTCGCTAAAAAACTGAGCTCACGGGAGCTGGAGGTCCTGGAGATGGCCGCCGCCGGGCTCCGTAACAAGGATATAGCTGATCGCCTGCGCATCAGCCCTCGCACTGTGGAGAGGCACTTCAGCAGCATCTTTGGCAAGCTTCAGGTCTCCTCACGCGTGGAGGCGGTGTTATTTGCCATTTCTCATCATCTGGTTATCCCGGAAGAAGACAAGCGGACGGCGCCCAGGTAGGGAAAAAGATGGACACAGTTCAAGCCAGGGGGTTTAAATCGGTAGTAAAAGGCTGGCTTTCCGGATCTGCTCAGCCTTTTTCCCGTATCCTGCTCCGAGATAGGCGCATCTGGGTGATTGCCGGTCTGATATCTGTTATTTCCGCGGCGCACACCGTCCTGGAAGCCGTGATACATCTTCCTCCCTTTGGGATCCTGTATTTTGTGCCTTCTACATTCTTTCTCATCCCAGCAGTTTATGCCGCCGTGAATTTCGGTTTGAGGGGAGCCCTCGTTACTTCGTTAACCGCCACCATTATTACCATCCCGAACTGGATATTCTTTCACGAAAGCTGGGAAACCCTCGGCTGCATGTCCCAGTTATTCGTGGTTAATTTCGCTGCGTACTTCATCGGCCGGCACGTCAGCCGGGAAAGAAACGCCCGTTTGCGGGTGGGGGTGATGAGGACGGCGCTTGATGCTTCGGAGACGAAATACTGGAGCTTGTTTGATTCCAGTCCTGTAGCTATCATCCTCCTGGACACCCGTGGAGCCGTTACTGACGCTAACCCGGCGGCCGGAGTACTTTTTTCGAGGACACCGCAAAATCTGAAGGGGACGGCGGTCGTTGATCTGGTAGGAGAGGAAACAGCGGCAAGAATCCTGGATGCCTCCCGGAATGACCATAGACAGCCAATGCCTCTGACTCTCGGCTTAAAACACGGAGCAAGGGTCTATCTGAGCGCGATGCTGACCCGCGTGGTTGACGTTCAGGGAAGACAGTTCAGCCAGGTTGTCTTCGGCGATGTCACCGAAGAGCGGCGCCGCCAGGCGGGCTTGAGGTCTTACGCCGTCCATTTGCTGAATACGTTGGAGGAAGAACGGCAGAGGATTGCCCGCGAATTGCACGATCAGACCATTCAGCAACTGGCGCTGGTTTGCCGCGAGATTGGCAGCATCGTTGAGTCCGGCAAGCCTCCATCCGGAGCAGACATCGAGCGGCTACGAGGTGCCCGGAAGGTCGCGGAAGATGGCGTGAGATGGCTTAGAGACTTTATCCGGACGCTCCGCCCGCCTATCCTGGATGACCTGGGGATAGTAACTTCCATCAGGAGACTGCTGGCGGATTTTAAGGACCGGACTGGGGTGGCAGTCAGTTTCAAGACCACCGGCGAGGCGCGTCAGCTATCCTCGGAGCAGGAATTGTGCATGTTCCGTATTGCCCAGGAGGCACTATGGAATATCGAGAACCATTCCCGGGCCACCCGGGTCCAAGTAACCTTGACCTTTAGCAGCCGCGAGGTGAGTCTAGACATCGAGGATAACGGCGTCGGCTTTGTGGTGCCCTCCGCGGCTACTGATTTTAGCACAAATGGTCATTTCGGGCTCCTGGGAATGCAGGAACGTACTGAATCAATCGGCGGAAAGCTGAAGATCCGTTCCGGCGCCGCTGAAGGCACGAAGGTCACCGCTTCTTTCCCGGTGAACGATACCGTTCCGGCTGATGCCGCTGTACAGTAGAAGTCCAAAAGCGGTGGAGTTTTGTTCTTATTCTCGCAGAAGATAAGTAAAAACACCCATATCTTGCTTGACAAGCAAAAATCTTTCTTGTAGGCTATCTTTACTATTTTAGTCAGGAGGATACATGGTAAAAACGGTTATGTTGACTGTCCTGCTGGTAGCAGGTCTGCTGCTGGCGTCCTGCGGGGCGAAGCCAGCCGAGCCGACGCCCACGCCTGCGCCGCCTCCCGCTCCCGCTCCCACGCCGGCTCCTATGCCCGTTCCCGGAACTACTACCCCGGAGACCGGGGTAAAGATTGATGCAGCGAGTCTGTATGCTAACAACTGCGCCGCGTGCCATGCCGCAAACCGGCAGGGAACGCCCGGTCTGGCTCCCGCGCTGACGGCTTCTGCCCTGGCAGGAAAGGACGAGGATGCCCTGATTAACACTGTTACCAAGGGCAGGACGGGCACGGCCATGCCCGCGTTTGAAGGCCGGCTCAGCAAGGACGAGATTCACGAGTTGGTTGAGTTTCTCGCGGGCGGACATTAGTAATTAGCTAGGGAAAGTCTATGCGTTAGGTTTTCCCTTCTCATTTGAGGGGGAATGAGTTTTGGCTTTGGAGGATGGTGCTGGGTCAAATCGGCGGAGGGTCAAGAAACAAAAGCTATTGAGAGCAAGAGGAGGAGACGATGAAAAGGATTCTTATCCTGTGTCTTGGCATTCTGACGCTGGCGTTGTTCCCCTTTATTATCCAGGCATGCGCTTCCAACCAGGAGGAGCTTACTCAGCTAAAGGAGCAAAACAAGCTCTTGAAAGAGTTGGCGGGACCGTTACCCGCTTCGCTGGATAACTTTTTCCCACCCAAGGCTCAGGGGCCTGTCTGGCTGCTTGAGATGTTCGCCCTTGAAAGTTACTTCAGTGGCACTATGACTGATGTCCAGCAGGGAGATAGTGCGTCCAAGATAAGCACTAACTTCAAGGCGTTCAAAACCCAGTACCAGAAAATGTCTGATATGGTACCGGAGTGGAAAAACCTTTTCCCCATGAAACCGGTAGATGATCTGGGCGCAGTTCTCGATAGCGGCGATATGGCAAAGATAGGTCCCGCGTTCGGAGCGGTGGGAGAAGTGTGCTCCAATTGCCATGTCAGGAACCTGGTGAAAGCCCACCAGAAATACCACTGGCCCAGTTTTGATACCGTTAGCATAGCCAATCCCCTTGGAGGGACTGCGCTAGGCTGGAAAGATTATATGCTCCAGATGTCCTTGGCTTTCGGCGGCATCGGCAATGACCTCAAGCAGGGGCAGCTGGGCAACGCCCGCAAGAGTTACCAGGCGTTCAGTGCTTTGTTTAAGGGGCTTCCCCAAGGCTGCAATGCCTGTCACGCGACTCCCCGGACATATTTCGTTGATGCCAGTGTGCAGGCTCTTGTAGATGAGATGGGGAAAGCTTTAGACGCACCGGTTACGGAGGCGAAGAAAGTCGAAGAGTTAAGCGGGGCTATCGGCAACGAAAGCTGCATGAAGTGCCATCTGGTGCACTTCCCGGCGCCCGATACCAAGGCACGCTGGGAAAAGTTCGCTGACCTGTTCAAATGAGCTTTCCGCGAAACGACGGAATTTTCAGGATTTTTCCGGTATGGTTAAGGAAATTAGCCGGTCAAATAGCGATGAAAATGTGTTAAGGTAAGGAAATCAGGAGCGGTAAGAGATTTTAAGCTGAAAATAGGGCAATTTATCTGCTTGAGAGCATGATATTCCCCTGGGGACTGAACTTAGCCATTTTTCTGCCAGGGATTAAATGACCAGACGGCGCAGGTCATCACCTTGGCGAGCATATGCGCTTATGTTAGCGTGGATGAAGAGGGGTGTCAATAAACGGGAGGAACGTACGTGTTTTGAACCGGTCTACTAGATGGTGCGATCCATCAGCTTAGCCGAAATTCTGCGTAACGTACACCTTTCCATCTGACGAAATGCTTACTCCGATGCCCTCGTTTTCCCAAAACGGAGTGAGAATATTTCTTCTATGCCCCGGACTGTTCATCCAGCCTTCAATGGCGGACCGCGCAATCTCTTCGAGACTGTTACGTTCGGAATAAGTCGGTACCCCATAAAGATACCAAGTCTGTCTTGTGACGCTCGTCTGAAATATGTTTTCCGCGGCTCCGAGTTTCATTGCGAAGCCACCCTTGTCATAACGGTCTGACAAATCGACGCCATTCGGGCTAACGTGGTCGAAGTACCCCCGAAGAGCCATGTCGGTGCTATGTTTTCTGGCAATCTCGCCGAGTGTATCGTTCCATTTTAGCGGAGAAAGACCGTTTTGAACTCTTTCGGTGTTTATCAAATCATGGATCCGCCTTTCCAGTTCGGCAATATCTATCTGGAAAGCTTGCTGGCTTTCCGAAGCCCTTTCAGTGCTGTGACTGGTGAGGGTAGTAGGAGATGAAACAGTGGGGGAAGGCTCAGCTGTCTTCGGTGGCTGGGGAATCGGCCTGACCGGAGTCGGACCGGGAGTTGAAGTTGGCATCTTTGCGAGGGACGCCCACCAAGTGGAGAGCGAGGCCAAAGTACGGTCCTTGACCGTAGCAAGCGGCTCAACACCGGCGAATGTGCCAACCAGTAATAAGCCTATCAGACATGAAACAGTCAGTTTCATGCTTGGCCAACGCCATCTGTTTCTGAAAACAACTCTCCACATCCAAACAAAAAAGACAAATTCTGTCACGAAAACTGCCGTTCCTACCATTGGGCTGGAACCGAGGCTTTTTGAGAATAGCTTAATGCCTGACCAAATGAGGAGACCACCCAATGACACAACTGAAAGGTTCAGGAGTAGCCGGTACGGTATCCCTATCTCTTTGTACTTTCTGGTGACGTAGCTAAACTCTTTCTCAATTAAGAAGACTGAAGAAAAGCCTAGTATCAGCCACAACGGAATGATAGTTCCAGCCAATGCGCTGATTGCCAGGCCTATCAAAGATAGTGCGAACACCAGCAATAAGGCTATCTGCCAGCGTCGGATTCCAGAGACGCGCGCCTTCTTAATTTCGTCAGGCTTGGATAGTGTCATGGCCGGAGTCTTCGGGATTTCCTGCTCGGTGTCAGTGTGGTTTGTAGTTGACGCTGAATCATTGGAATTGGTAGCTTTCATCAGGTTTTCCCACTGTTGAGGAGTTATCGCTGGCTCTGAAGCTCGCGCAACAAAAGGTATATCGCGGTGAGGACATCCTGCCTTCTGGCAGCGGAATGTATTCTTGTAAGTATCGTACACGACAAACAATCCGTCGAGTGGACAGGTTAAGCTATGCGTACCGCATTGCCAGCATGTCCTCCCCAGAGGGTCGGGATTTAGTGCGCCACAGTCCCGATTCTGACACCTCATCATCGTGCCATGTATTATGCTGTCCTGCATTGCACTTGTTGCCCTCACTGCCCATCTCTCGACTGCGAGGAATACCCTTCTTTTTTCTTCTGGCATTTTTTCGAAAGACAGACAGTTGGACCTGAGTTTTCGGTGTGGACACAATGATGGTTGGCCGTAGAATTTCTCGCACCATGAGCACTGACTGAATTGGAACAACCTCCGGAGAATCTCATGACGATGATCTCGCCCAGCGGATTGATCCATTATCGTTATCCCCTCGTGCGGAACTACGCGGCGCCTTAGTTAGGTTGCGTGGTTGGCTTGATACCATTCTAATTACAGCGCTCTCTCCTGTCAAACCTTCGCCTTGTCCCACCTCAAACCCCAATGCTACAATGGTGAAGTAATCCCAAACCCAAAGGAGCGTTCATGCCTCAGGATTTCATCATCGTTAAAGGTGCGCGGGAGCATAACCTCAAGAACATAGACGTCACCATCCCGCGCGATAAATTAGTGGTTATCACCGGGGTCTCCGGCTCCGGCAAAAGCTCCCTGGCTTTCGATACCATTTACGCCGAGGGTCAGCGCCGCTACGTGGAGTCCCTCTCCGCCTACGCCCGCCAGTTCCTCGGGCGCATGGAAAAGCCGGATGTGGACTACATCGAGGGGCTCAGCCCGGCAATCTCCATCGACCAGAAGGGGCCAAGCCGCAATCCTCGCTCCACCGTGGGCACCATGACCGAAATTTACGATTATCTGCGACTTCTCTTCGCCCGTGCCGGGCACCCCCACTGCCCCAACTGCGGTCGGGAAATCACCAGCCAGACTGTCCAGCAGATTGTCGATTCCGTCCATAGCTTGCCCCAGGATACCCGCATCATGGTACTGGCGCCGCTGGTCAAGGACCGCAAGGGCGAATACCAATCGGTGTTCGAGGACCTGCGCAAGGCGGGCTATGCCCGGGTACGGGTTGACGGGAAGATACACGACCTTTCCGACGAGTTCCAGCTTGATAAGAATAAGAAACACACCATCGAGGTCATTGTAGACCGGCTGGTCATCGGCCAGAGTGATGGGCGGGGACGCATCGCCGATTCGGTAGAGACTGCCCTGAAGCTGGGGGCCGGGGTGGTGCTGATATCGATAGTTGACGGCGAGGACCTGCTCTTTTCGGAGCACTTTGCCTGCGTACATTGCGGCATCAGCGTGGGCGAAATTGCCCCACGCACTTTCAGCTTTAACAGTCCCCATGGCGCCTGCCCGGCCTGCACCGGACTCGGTTTCAAGCTGGAAATCGACCCCGACCAGGTCATCCCCAATAAGGAGCTTTTCCTGGCCGAAGGCGCCATCCGCCCCTGGCAATTTCAAAACTGGTATTTCTACCAGATAGAGGACCTGGCGCGACGCGAAGGGTTTTCGCTTCATGAGCCGGTCAAGAATCTGAGCGAGCGCCAGCTTCACCTGCTTCTTTACGGCGAAGGCGGCGAGGCGTACCGCTACCGCAACCGCTTCGGCCGGGTCAGGGAATACCATGAGGGCTTTGAGGGGATAATCCCGCGCATGGAGCGCCTCTACCGGGACACGGAATCGGAGCACTCCCGTGAGGACATCGAGAGATACATGATGTCCAAGCCATGCACCGTTTGCCAGGGGAAGCGGCTCAAGCCAGAGGCGCTTTCCGTGACGGTCGGGGGCAGGAACATCATGGAGGTCACCGGTATGTCCGTGACCCAGGCTGGGGACTGGGTGGTAAATCTGGCCGGCGCAAACGGAAACAAGCCTATCCTGTCTGAGCGCGAGCAGATGATTGCCCACCAGATAATCAAAGAGATTTCCTCCCGGCTCGGTTTTCTCCAGAATGTGGGACTGGGCTATATCACCATTAGCCGTCCTTCAGCGACCCTCAGCGGCGGCGAATCCCAGCGCATCCGCCTGGCGACGCAGATCGGCAGCGGGCTTATGGGCGTTCTATACGTGTGCGACGAACCAACGGTGGGCCTGCACCCGGCCGATGATGCCCGTTTGATTGACACCCTCAAGAGGCTGCGGGACCTGGGTAACACCATATTGATCGTCGAGCATGACGAGGCGATGATGCGTGCCGCCGACTACATCATCGATATGGGACCGGGCGCCGGCGAGCACGGCGGACAGGTGGTCGCCACGGGCACCCTGCCTGAAATCATGCAATCTTCCCACTCAATCACCGGGCAGTATTTGAGCGGAGTCAAACAGATTCCGGTGCCGCCAAAGCGGCGCCCCGGTTCAGGCGACGCCATTGTTGTCAAAGGAGCCAGGCAGAATAACCTCAAAAACATAGATGTCAGAATCCCGCTGGGCATGTTCGTTTGTGTCACCGGTGTCTCCGGAAGCGGAAAGAGCACCCTGATTGACGATATTCTCAACCGCAAGCTCGCTCAGGTTCTCTACCGGGCGAAAGAGAGAGCCGGGATTTGCGACGGGGTTACGGGGGTGGAGCTTATCGACAAGGTAATCAATATCGACCAGTCCCCCATTGGCCGCACTCCACGGAGCAACCCCGCCACTTATACCGGCCTTTTTACGCCGATCCGTGAGCTTTTTGCCACCGTGCCGGAGGCAAGGATGAGAGGCTACGGGCCGGGGCGCTTTTCCTTCAACGTCAAGGGCGGGCGGTGTGAAGCGTGCCGCGGCGAGGGCTTCACCGCCATCGAGATGCAGTTCCTGCCCGATGTCACCGTGCCGTGCGAGGTGTGCAAAGGGCAGCGTTACAACCGGGAGGCGCTGGAAATCAAGTTCCGCGGACAGAACATCGCCGAGGTGCTGGATATGACTGTCGAGCACTCGCTGGCTTTCTTTGAGCATTTCACGAAGGTCAGGAGCAAGCTTGAAACATTGCACGATGTCGGCCTCGGATATATTCACCTCGGGCAGCCGGCACCGACCCTTTCCGGCGGCGAGGCGCAGCGCGTGAAACTGGCCACGGAGCTGTCACGGCGGTCAACCGGGCGGACGCTTTATCTCCTTGATGAGCCGACCACCGGCCTCTCATTTGATGATGTCGCCGCACTGCTCCGGGTCTTGCAACGCTTGGTTGACCTGGGCAACGCCGTACTGGTCATTGAGCACCATCTTGACGTTATCAAGAACGCTGATTATATTATTGACCTGGGACCGGGCGCCGGCGAAGACGGCGGCTATGTAGTGGCGACGGGCACACCGGAAGAAGTGATGTCAGTTGAGGCTTCGGCTACCGGGCGGTACCTGCGCCGCGTGCTGCCTGAAAACGGGACAATAGTTCCGTTAGCGCGGCGACGGCGGGTCGCAAGCCGGGCTTAGGAGGATATGCGGTCTTGCTGGGCAGGTTTGAGTCTGTCCATTTTCACTGGTTATTTTGTCATTCCCGCGAAGCTTGTCCCATATCGTGATACGGGAGCAGGAATCTACTCCCATCCCACTTCTGATGCTTCGTTTGGAAGATAAAGGAGGCGACCATGGACCGGCAGGAAGCGCTTGAGTCTGTCAGGGCGAACGTGGAGAACGAAAACCTGGTGAAACACATGCTGGCCACCGAGGCGGTGATGAGGGCTCTAGCAAAGCGTCTGGGCGAGGATGAGGGGGAGTGGGGACTGGCGGGCCTTCTGCATGACATTGACGTTGAGCTTACCGAAGGTGATATGACCAGTCACAGTCGATTGGGGGCTGACCTGGTGCGGGAGATGGGTGCCAGCGAGGCCGTAGCCCGCGCTATTCTCGTCCACAACCAGGCCCACGGCGTCCCTCCGCAAACGAACCTGGATAAGGCACTTATCTGCACCGACCCGCTAACCGGCCTTATTACCGCCGCCGTCCTGGTGCGACCGGATAAGAAACTGGCCGGAGTGCAGGCAAGCTCGGTGAAGAAGCGGTTCAAAGAGAAGAGCTTCGCCGCTGGAGCGAACCGGGAACAGATTGGCAGTTGCAGCGCCATGCTGGGCATCGAGCTCGACGAGTTCATCGAGCTTGGCTTGAGGGCGATGCAGGACGTGGCGGGGGAGTTGGGGCTATGAATTTGGCTGCTCTGCCGCTTACAACAAGCTGGGGGGAGGGATAGCCATCAAGTTTTCGCGGACCTTTGAGCAATACTTGGAAGAGAGTCCAACGTTGGGTTCTTAAGGAGACACGATGCGCAAGAAACTATCAGCAAAAAAAATAAACGAGGCTTTCGAGTTGATGGGTTTGCTATTAGAACAAGACCGTGAGCCTTTCAAGCAGTTAGCTTCTGAAAGAAAAGATGTGGGGGAGACATACGTGTTTATTAGAGCCACCCTTGGAACAAAGGAACTGGAGTCGGAGGCAAAAGATGCCAGATTGGAATGACATATTGAACGAGATAACGGATAAGGCCAAAGTTGGCCCCCATGACCTTGTCCGCAGGGAATATCTACAACGACTGCATGACGTAACAAAGCGCAATATCATAATCTATTATTCTGGCTGGCTGCAGAAGCCTGGCATGTCCGGAACTGAAGTTAATGACGCTGATAAGAATGGATTTATGAACGCGATACATGGATTGGACCGTAATAAGGGGCTCGACCTGGTTCTACATACTCCTGGAGGAGGAACTGCTGCCACCGAGTCTCTTGTGGATTATCTGCACTCGATGTTTGGCAGAGACATTAGGGCCATTGTCCCGCAACTTGCTCTCTCCGCTGGCACAATGATCGCTTGTGCGACTAAGGAAATCATAATGGGCAAACATTCTAGTCTAGGCCCGATAGACCCTCAATTTGGTGGACTGCCCGCTCATGGTGTTATTGAGGAATTCAACAGAGCCTTCGATGAGTGCAAGAAGGACCAGCTCAAAATAGCCGTTTGGCAACCCATTATTGCTAAATACAATCCAACGCTTATCGGCGAATGTGAGAAGGCTATAGCGTGGTCTGAACAAATGGTCAACAGTTGGCTTTCGAAAGGCATGTTGAGGGGCAAGAAGAATAAGAGTGCAAGAATCGATAGGATATTAAAAGGATTGGGCGACCACGCACTTACTTTGTCACACGCGAGGCATCTTTCCCTTGACAAGTGCGATGAAATCGGACTTGAGGTGAAATCGCTTGAAGACAACCCAGCGTTGCAGGATGCTGTCTTATCGGTACACCATGCGTGTATTCATACCCTTGCCGGCACAAATGCAATTAAGATCATTGAAAACCACTTAGGCAAGGCCTTTATCCAAATTGCACAGCAAGTGGTTGTCAGACAATAGCATAGCTTTTTAGCAGCCCTTCACCCGCCTATCTCAATCATTGACCCCTCGGGGGTTTTGCTGGCTGCTTTAGAACTTCGGGCTGAGTCCTGCCTGTTTGCATAGTTCGTTGGCTGTTATTCTATCGAACGTGCGGTGTCTTTTCACCGGTATAGTCCTGGCGCCATTTGAGAATATAGAGTGTTTGCTTCCTTCCCGGAGTAAATAAAACCCGTTTTCCGCCAGGTAATCCAGTAGGTCGCTGCGCTTGACGGACAAGCTAAGCCTCGACGAGCATTTGCTCCACGATATCTCCGCCAAGGGGAACTTCTTTGCCTTGCTGTTTGTACGCCAGTATCATCTCTTGCAAAGCATCACGAAGCATCTCGCGGCACTCCTCAATTGTCTTGCCCTCGGTAACAACCTCGGGCCATTCAACGAGCTGTCCCATGTAGCCAGAGCTTATTCTGGTGTATTTTGCGGTGTAGAGCCTCGTCATCGTGTATCTACCTTTCAGACTAAACCCATTATACCAGCTTTGCGCTATCGGATAAACCTCACGCCCCTATCTCTATCATCGACCCCTCCGGCGTTTTGACCACGTCAATACGGGTGGGGAAGGCGTCCCGCAACTCCTCGACGTGGGTAATCACGAGTATCCGGTCGAAGTCGTCCTGAATTGAGCTTATCGCTTCTTTCAGCTTTTCCAGCCCGGCGCTGTCCTGGGTGCCGAAGCCTTCGTCAATAATCAGCGTCCGCAGGGGTGTGCCGGCCCGGCGCGCCAGAAGCCTGGAAAGGGCGATGCGGATAGCAAAGTTGATACGGAAGGCCTCACCGCCGCTAAACATCTCGTAGCTCCTAGTGCCAAGCTCATCGGCGATCTCAATGTCCAGCGTTTCCCTGACATCGCCCTTTTTTGTCTCCCCCTGGGTCTTGAAAGTAACGTGCATCCGGTTGTCAGTCATGCGGCTGAGCAATTGGTTGGCTTCATCCTGGAACTCGGGTAGAGCCATCTCGATGAGCAGTGCCTGGACCCCGTTCTTGCCAAAGGCTTCGGCAAGCTCTTTGTAGATAGCCGCTTCCTGCCCCGCCTGGCTCAGCCGCGTTTGATTCTCCTGCTTGGCAATCTCAAGCTGCGCCAGATATTCCAGCCTTCCCCTGATACTGCTCACCGTTTTCTGCGCCTCCCGCAACAGCGCGTTCGATCTTTGCAAGTCGGCTTCAGCCTGTGCGGCGTCCCTGACGAGCTGTGGAAGAGCGTCGAGTCCGGCGGCTAGTTCTTCCCGCCGTTGACTGTCTGTCTCAAGGCTAAGATGCAGCTCGCGGACAGCTTGCTCAATGGAAAATAACAGTTCTGTCTCCCGGTTGATTGAACTGTTAGCTTCTTCGAGCTTCCGCTGCGGGCCCTCCCACTGCTCGAGGCCGGTCAACTCGCGGCGGATTTCTTCCTGCTGTGCCTGATCATAGCCGAGGCGCCCTAGCTCCTCTGCAATGCGACGCAGCATATCCTGCTCGGCGGGAGCATAGTCCTTCCTGCCCAGGCGCTCTTCGATTTCCTGCATTGTTGCGGCGGCTTCGGTTAGCTCTGCGCCTGCCTTTTCCGCCTCGGCTATCTGGCGGGCGAGAACGCCTGCCTCAGTCTGAAGCGAGGTGCGCTCCCGGTTCAGTTGCGTCTCAAGCCGGGTCGTTTCACTCTCCAGGACGCTCAATTCCCTTTTCTTGACGGCCGCCTCGTCCTGCCCCAACTTGAGGGCGCACAGGTTCTCTTCCTTTTCGGCAACATATTTATCCCTGATATTGTGAATCCCGTCCGTCCCGAGCTCGGAATCGCAAAGAGGGCAGCGAGCGTCTGTCCCAGCTACCAGTAGATCGAGCTTCTCCCCGAGTTCTTTTATCTCCTGTCCCAGTCGCAGGTTATCAGTTTCCAGGCTGTGGATACGCGCCTGCATGTCCCGCCCTGCCTGCTTCTTGGCGTCGAGGATTTTTTCCGTCTCAGACAGGCGCGAAAGCTCCGACTGCACCCGCAGCAGGCCGCTTTTCAACTGTGGCAGCGTGCGATATTCGGTGTCGAGCCGGGCGGACCGGTCCTGCAGGACATCGTACTGGCGCGTTAGTTCATGTTGCGCCTTATTGATGATATTCTCCAGGTGGTTCTTACGCTCGTTGAGCTTAACGAGCAGTCCCAGTTTCTCATTGAGCTCTTCATTTTGCCTTCGGGCTTCGACCAGCCGGGCGTAGCCGTCTTCGATTTCGGCTCGGCGGGCGCGCAGGTCCTCATACTCCCTGATGCGGGAACGGTGCTGCTCCGCCTGGGCAGTCATCTGGCTGACCATCCGCTGCGTCCGCGCGATGTTCTGTTCAAGCCGCACAAGCTCCTGTTGTTTCGCCTCCAGCTGCTCCCTTTTCTGGCGGAGCTCGTTCAGCCTGGCTTCCTGCTCGCGGGAGCCCTCTTCCGCGGCAAAGAGCTGGCTCTCAGTCTCCGCCAGCCTGGCTTCGGCGGCGGGCTTTTCCCCGAGCTGACGGTCAACATCTTTGATGGCGCTTTCCGCCGTTGCTTTTTGGCTCTCCCTCTGCCGGGCAAAATCTCTGGCTTTCTCTTCCAGCTCATCATAGCGGGAGAGGCCGAGGATGTTCGCCAGTATTCTTTTGCGTTCGGAAGGCTCGGCGATGGTAAACTGGTCGGCGTGCCCCTGGCGAATATAAGCGCTGTTGACGAAGGTCTCGTAGTCCATGCGGAGGATTTCGCTAACCCGACGCTGCGTTTCGCCGATGCGGTCGCCGGATAGCGCCTTCATGCCATTTTCCCCGATGGCAAAGAGGTCCAGGCTGCTCTGCCCCGAGCCCTGGCGGCGCTTTGGCCTGGCATGACGGCGGATGACCCGGTAAAGCTGCTCACCCATCTGGAAATCGAACTCCACGTGCGTCTCGTTTTCGCGGGAGTGGATGAGTTCGTCATGGTTGCGGGCGCCAGCCCTGGTCTGCCCCCAGAGCGCCCAGGTGATGGCATCGATGATGGATGACTTGCCGCTGCCGTTAGCACCACAGATGCTGGCGGTATGAATGCCGGCGAAGTCCAGCGGCGGCACATTGTTCCGGTAGGGCATGAAGTTGCGCAGTGTGAGCTTAACTGGAATCAAAGGCAGACATCTCCTGAAGGTGCTGGCACTATTTTAGCACATAGCAGGGTTGTCATCGCGAGGAGTCCCGATAAAATCGGGACGACGTGGCGATCTCAACGAATACTGTGCGATGGGTAGAGATTGCCACGCCTTCCGACTGCGGTCGGAATGGCTCGCAATGACAACCAAAGGTTTTCGTATGCCCAAAGTTGACTGACGCTGCCGGAGATTCTACAATCTGCACAATGGATACGAATGTTCTTTATTACGGAGATAACCTGGAAATCCTGCGGGAACATATTCTTGATGAGTCAATCGACCTCATTTACCTGGACCCGCCGTTTAACAGCAGCGCCACCTACAACGTGCTGTTCAAGGAGCCGGGCGGCAAGTCCTCCGAAGCCCAGATAGCCGCTTTTGAGGATACCTGGAAGTGGGGGCTGGAATCGGAGCGGGCGCTCCAGGAGCTCGCTTCATCGGCGATAGCTCCCGGGGCGACCAAGGAGTTCCTGTCCGTCCTGCCGAATTTCGTGGGGCAGCGGACGGCGATGCGGGCTTACCTGACCATGATGGCCGTCAGGCTCGTTGAGCTGAGACGCGTGCTCAAGGATACCGGCTCGATTTACCTCCACTGCGATCCCACCGCCTCCCATTACCTCAAACTCCTGATGGATACCATCTTCGGCGCGGGGAATTTCAGGAATGAGATTGTGTGGCGAAGAGCGAATGCTCATAACGATCCAAGAAGGTTTGGACGGATTTCAGATACTATCCTATACTACAGCAAATCCGGAAACCCGACTTGGAATGCTCAACACAGTCCTTACCGAGATGCTTACTACACGAGCCATTACAAGGAAGATGAAACCGGACGCTATTTCCGCACGGTGCCTTTGGATGCGCCACGACATGGGGAAGGTAGCCCAGGGTTACTTTACGAGTGGAAAGGGAAATGGCCAGCACCGAGCCGTACATGGGCTGTTCGTAGAGAGACGATGGAGGAATACGAACGCAGAGGTTTGCTAAGATACACTAAGACAGGCACGCCAACGCTTTTGCAGTATGCAGATGACATGCCTGGCGTACCACTCCAGAACATATGGACCGATATACCGCCCGTGAATCCTCAAGCTAAAGAGCGCCTTGGCTACGCCACCCAAAAGCCCGAAGCCCTCCTTGAGCGCATCATCAGTGCAAGCTCAAACGAAGACGATATTGTGCTTGACCCCTTCTGCGGCTGCGGCACGGCTATAGTCGCGGCGGAGAAATTGAAGCGGAAATGGATCGGCATCGATATTACCACCCTGGCTATCGGCGTGATGGAATGGCGCTTGAAGAACATGACGCTGGCGCCGGTCTACAAGGTGGTCGGAGAGCCGGCAGACTACGCCGGCGCCGTGGAGCTTTTCAACCGGGACAGGTACCAGTTCCAGTGGTGGGCGGTCAAGAAAATCGGCGGCCAGCCCCATGGGGACAGGAAGAAGGGGGCGGACACCGGCATTGACGGCTACATCTATTACATGGATGAGAAGGACAAGGTCAAAAAAGCCATCGTCTCCGTTAAGGGCGGTGGAGTCCAGGTAGGCATGATACGGGACCTGGGCCACGTGATAGAGCGGGAGAAGGCGGACATCGGCGTCTTTGTCACGCTGGAGAAGCCCACCCGCCCCATGATTGAAGAAGCCGCCCTGAAGGGTTTCTACAATTCGCCCAACGGCAGAGACTATCCGCGCCTGCAGATACTCACCATCGAGGAGATACTGGGCGGGAAGCTGGCTGACATTCCGCCCTGGATTGCGCCCATCGCCGCATCCCGACAAGTCGGGACGAAGAAAACACAGGGGAAGACCGCGAGGCTGATTTAGTCTTCTCCCCCTTTGGGAAAGGTGATGTTCCCCTTGACACACGTAAAATAATCTGCTATACTGAGTGTACTAGATTGAAAACGAGGTAAACTCTAATGAAGAAGTATAGCACAAAAGACTTTGAAAGGGACTTCCCAAATGATGATGCTTGCCTAGAATGGCTATTCAATTCTCGTTATCCTCAAGGCGTAACCTGTCCCAAGTGTGGCAAGGTAACTAAGCACTACCGGATTCACGGACGCCCTTGCTATTCCTGTGAGGTTTGCGGTAGCCATGTTTACCCGATGGCTGGAACAATCTTCGAGGATACCAAGTTTGACCACCTGAAACTTTGGTTTAAGGCTGTAGCGTATATGTCCGTAACTAGGTGTGGCATATCCTCACGTCAACTTAGTAGGGACATAGGAGTAACTGTCAAGACAGGCTACCGCATGTGGAAACAGATTCGTAGCGTTCTCCATGAGGACGCGACACTTGCGGGAACAGTAGAAGTTGACGAGACCTACATCGGTGGTAAAGCGGCGAACATGCATGCATCTAAACGAGCAAAACTCAGTGGCAGGGGTACTGTTGGTAAAATTCCTGTATTCGGTATTGTAGAACGTGGTGGAAAAGTCATAGCAAAGACTGTGCCGAATACTGATGGTCTAATCCTCATACCTGAGATAGAAAAGCACGTTGAGGCTGGAACTACTGTGTATACCGATGAAATGGGGGCTTACAAGTATCTCAAAGAACATGGCTACAACCATGAAATCGTAACCCATTCAGCGGGCGTCTACGTCAATGGCGATGCACACACAAATAGTATTGAGGGCTTTTGGAGTCAATTGAAGCGAAGCATCAACGGAACGTATCACCACGTAACTCCTGAACATCTGCAAGAATACGTGGATGAATACAGCTTTAGATATAGCCACAGGAATGATGAAGAGCCAATGTTTAAGACGATGCTGTCTCAGGTGGTGAAGCACTCTTCTTAGGCTTCTTTTTGGCGCCTGCGACCTTACGCAAGGCATCAACCACCTGTGCCTTATTTGCTCCTGGCTCGTAATCCTCTAATAATTTGCCTTGTGGTTTATGGCTTTGGGGTATTGACATCAAAAATCCTCAGGGTTAGAATAGTAAGGACAAGGCAACGAACTCGGGCGAGTTACAACCTTAAAATGAGAAGTGCTACTAACACATTCTCAAGGCTGATGCGACGTTGCCTTGTCTACTTCTTGCCCCCGTCAATTGGTTTGAACTCTCCTGTCGCAAGGAAGACCTGCGGGTTCGAGTCCCGCCGGGGGCAAGCCTTTATTACATGACCATATTACAACGTGTTACAGGGAGTATAGCAATAGGGAATAGCCTCAATATGGAAAATTGAGTGCACACCTATAAACGCCTTGAGGACTATAGGGGGGACAACGATGGATAAAAGTTTCATTGAAGGAGCAAACGACCTACTCGAAAAGTGGGAATCCCAAAGGGAATCTCTTTGGGCTAAGTATCAACAACTAGAAAACGAGCTACAGGATTTAGACATGCATATTAAAGTTATGCATGACGCAATCAGTGACCACATGAAAGATAATCCAGCCACGATAGCTACGCCCAGTAATATCAAACCTGGGAGCATCAGTAACAAGAGCTATCCGGAGATGCTGATAGAAATAGCTAGACAAAGCCAAGACAATAATAGGATATGGACTGTGGAAGCCATGACTGACATTATTAGTGAAGTCAATATTGGCGTTGACAGAGAGACAGTTAGGCATAACGTTGATAATACCTTATCGCGCCTTCATAAGTTAGGTAGGCACTTTGTTAGAATAGACAGAGGTCAATATCGTTACACCAATCACGTTCAGCCAGAAAAGGTTAGAGAGACGAAGAAAACGAGTGTCAAAAGGATAAGGGAACGTAGCGGGGTGCGGGATGCCGTAAAAGCCTTAAAGGACAAAAACCCTCAGATGAGCAAGAAAGACGTTCTGAACCACTTGCTTGAAAGTGGGTTCGATTTTCAAGGTAAAAGGCCAGCAAGTGCTGTGAATTTTTCATGGGGATATTGGGGTTACTCAAAAGAGGGCAAGCAACAACCGCTACCAGAACCCCAAGTGTCGACACCAAAGAATTTCTAGGAGGGAGTATGCAGACTATAATAGCAAAGGATGTTCGAGTGGAGACCTTCCAGTCTGATGAAGAAACAGAACTTGACAAGGATGTCAATGCATGGTTAGTGGATCACCCTAAAGCAACCATCCTTGATATAAAATTCGGGCATGCTATGACATCAAGTAATGAGATAGATAGTTGGAGTTTCGCCGTGATGATTATCTACATGGAGTGAAACAAACTACGTGCTTCTAAGGGAACATCACCTTTGGGAAAGGGGGACTGAGGGGGGGTCTCACCCCAAATCCCTCTTTTGTCTCCCCCAGTTCAAGCCTGGGGCAAGCTCTTTACAAGAGTGAGATAGGAGATGGACCACACAGCAGCAAATCCCTGTTGCTTTGCTACAACTTCCCCATCAGCAACATCTTTAAGACTCAAGAGTAGCCAGAGTCTCTTCCTAATGACCTAATCGTAGACCATCAACATTTCTTATTAAGCATCTGGTTCAGGAATTGGCTTCCCCGGCCAGCGCCTCTACAGGCGCAGGATGCACGCTAATTTCGCCATTTTCCATGTCAACAATCGCCGTGTCTCCGGCACGGAACTGACCGCGGAGCAGGCTGTCGGACAACCGGTCTTCAACCATGTTCTGGATGACCCGCCGCAGCGGGCGGGCGCCGAAAACCTCATCGTAGCCCTTCTCGCCGAGGAAGTCCTTGGCGGCTTCGGTCACTTCCAGCTTGATGCCTTTTTCGCCAAGCTGCCTGGCAACCTGTGACAGCATCAGGTCAACTATCTGGCGGATGTGCTCCTTGGTCAAGGAGTGGAAGACAACCACGCCATCAATCCGGTTCAGGAATTCCGGACGGAAGGACTTCTTGAGCTCGCCCAGGAGTTTTTCCTTCATGTTCTCATATGAACGCTGCTCGACCTTTACTTCGTCGGTCCGGGAGACGAAGCCTATTGCGGTGCCCTTCCGGATCATTTCTGCGCCGATGTTGCTTGTCATAACGATGATGCTATTGCGGAAATCGACCCGACGTCCCTTGGCGTCCGTCAAGTGGCCGTCATCGAAAATCTGGAGAAGGATGTTAAAGACGTCCGGGTGCGCCTTCTCGATCTCATCAAACAGGATGCAGCAGTATGATTTGTGCCTGACTGCCTCCGTCAACTGTCCGCCTTCGTCAAAGCCAACGTATCCCGGCGGGGCTCCAACCAGGCGCGAGACAGTATGTTTCTCCATAAACTCGGACATATCCAGCCGGATCAGGGCGTCTTCGCTGCCGAACATGAACTCGGACAGAGCGCGCACAAGCTCCGTCTTACCAACGCCGGTCGGACCGAGGAAGATGAAATTGCCGATGGGATGCCGCGGGTCTTTGAGTCCGGCCCGGGCCCGGCGCACCGCTTTGGCGATAGCTTCAATGGCCTCATCCTGTCCGACAATCCGCTTGTGCAAGGCTTCTTCCATGTGAAGCAAGCGGCTGGCTTCATCGCCGCTGAGTTGGACGATGGGAATACCTGTCCACATCGCCACTACTTCGGCGATGTCATTGGCAGTTACCATTGGTTTCTCGGTCTGCTGTTCGGAGCGCCAATCGGCTTCCATAGTCTTTACCTTCTCTTCAAGCTGCAACTCGCGCTCACGCAGATCAGCGGCGGCCTCGTACTGCTGGTTCGTCAAGGCCTGCTCCTTGTCCTTCTTCAGGCTTTCGAGGAGTTCTTTCGATTCCCTCAAGCTAACTGGCAAGGCGCGGGACCTGATCCTTACCCTTGAAGCGGTCTCATCGATTACGTCAATAGCTTTATCCGGCAGGAAGCGGTCTGGAATATAGCGGGCGGCCAGGTTTGCCGCCACGCTCAGCGCTTCGTCAGTGATGGTCAGCTTGTGATGCTCTTCGTAGCGCCCCTTAACACCTTTCAGGATTTCGACGGTCTGTTCCACTGAAGGCTCTTCTACCAGCACCGGCTGGAACCGCCGCTCCAGTGCCGGGTCTCTTTCTACGTGTTTGCGGTAATCATCCAGCGTGGTGGCGCCGATGCACTGCAGTTCGCCCCTTGCCAGTGACGGTTTCAGGATGCTGGCGGCGTCTACCGCCCCTTCCGCTGCCCCGGCTCCAACAATGGTGTGAAACTCATCGATGAAGAGCACGCAGTTGCCCGCGCCTTTCAGCTCTTCGATGATTTTTTTCAGCCTCTCTTCGAATTCCCCGCGGTACTTGGTCCCGGCGACCACTGCCGCCATGTCCAGCGTGATCAACCGCTTGCCATCAAGCGTTTCCGGCACATCGCCCTCGGCGATACGGTGCGCAAGCCCTTCGACGATAGCCGTTTTGCCTACTCCGGGCTCGCCAATCAACGCTGGATTATTCTTTGTGCGGCGGCTCAGTATCTGGATTACCCGCTCGATTTCCTTCTGCCGTCCGATGACCGGGTCAAGCTTGTTGGCGCGGGCAAGCGCCGTCAGGTCAACGCCCATCTGGTCGAGAATCGGTGTGCGGCTGGTTGTGCGGGCGGGACGCGGACGGGCTATGCCCTGCGTAAGGACTCGCCCCACTTCGGTGCGTGCCTGCTCCAGAGTGACACCGAAGCTTTCGAGAACGCTGGCGGCCACGCCTTCGCCCTCATGCAATAGTCCTAACAAGAGGTGTTCTGTACCGATGTAGTTGTGGCCCAGGTGACGCGCCTCGTCAATCGCCAGCTCAATTACCCTTTTTGCTCTCGGGGTGAGCCCGATTTCTCCCGTAACGGTCTTTTCACCGCGGCCAATAATATATTCAACCGCCGAGCGGACTTTGCTCAAGGTAACACCCAGATTAACCAGCACCTTGGCTCCAACCCCTTCTTCCTCCCGTATCAAACCGAGCAGAAGGTGCTCTGTACCAATGTAAGAATGGTTAAGACGCTGCGCCTCTTCTTGAGCCGAGGTTAGCACTCGGCGGGCTCGTTCGGAAAACTTATCAAATCGACTAGTCATCTTCTACCTCTCCCGCCTTTCAGCTTCTTTTGAGCCTATTATAAGGGAATGGTGAACAAAAGTCAAAAGCGTGAGGGCGCTCCTTTCTTTGACGGCACGGTAAACCGCGTGTAATGATATGGTTTTGAAACACATGGCGCCGTATTAAAGGCGCTGAAGCGAGAACATTCGCCGGAAGGAAGAATGCTTGGACAACAGCGGACGTAAACATTCTGGCATACCGCCCGTATCGAGGCGATTTGATGAGCGTTTGAGGTCCCTGAATAATCTCGATGAGGCGGGTTTCAAAGAGTGGATATTTCATCCTGCCATGCTTTTTGGCTCCCTCTACAAGTGGTGGGGTGACTGGGGCAGGCGGGACAACCCACATGAGGGACTGGACCTGTGCCTCTACCGTACCGTTGACGGAGGCATCCGCAACCTCGGCGAAAAAGCGAGGGTCCCGACGATGTTTGGTGGAGAAGTCATGAATATCATTGATGATTTCCTGGGAAAATCGGTATTCATACACCATAGCGGCTATGAGGACCGTGGGAGCCGGCTGTACACGATTTATGGTCATATCGAGCCCGGCCCTGCTGTAACTCGGGGAGAGTTTTTGCGGGAGGGTGAGGTCATCGGCGCCATTTGTGGTCGAGGCGGAGGCTCGTCTCTTGCTCACCTGCATATCTCGGTAGCATGGATATCCGACTCCCTGCCTGCTGTAGCGCTCGACTGGAAAACGATGGGAAACCCCGCGAAGGTTGTGCTACTTGATCCGCTGAGTGTCATATCGTGCCGGTATTCGATTGTGGAGACTATATGAGGTAGAGAGAGTGTTTACGAGTGGCTGTTTATTCTCTTTTAGGGTTCAATACCCCGCCGCTTGCGTCGGGGAGAATGTCATTTATCAATCTGAAAGGATACGCCCCTTTCGCCAGTTTTACACGCTTTTGGTTACATTACCAAAAATAAGCGGGTGGTTGACAAATTTTCTCCATTTAGAATAATATCTAGACTAGCAAGTCCTCACTTGCGTAATTCCCTTTGTCTGAACATCAGTCAGTATTCAGAAGATACAACGAAACATTGCCTGAGGGGGGAGCGGGTGCCCCGCGGAGCATCTTTCATGAGGGGAATCATCGCACGCCCGCAGGTTTAGGGAAAAGGGGGATTCTCACATTTGTCTCCCTTTCGCCAATCCCCATTTCACCGGGGCTGGCTTTCCTGGAGGGGGGATCACGGGATAGGGCTATTTCAGCGCCCGCCAGAACTCGTCCGTGAGGACAAGAAAGGAGAGACGAGATATGTGGACGAAAGAAAGCCTCCATGACCTTGTGACGGAGAAATTGAAGGACTATCTCTTCATCGTGGTATCAAACCGCGAGCCTTACATTCATTCCTATTCAAGCGGGCAGATCATTTGCCAAGTGCCCGCAAGCGGTCTCACCGTAGCCCTGGACCCGGTGATGCGGGCTTGCGGCGGTACGTGGATCGCCCATGGCAGCGGCGATGCTGACAGGGAAGTGGTGGATATCGATAACAAGGTCAGCGTGCCGCCGGCCGATCCGCGATATTCGCTGAGACGCGTCTGGCTGACCAAAGAGGAGGAGGAAGGTTTCTACTACGGCTTTTCCAACGAAGCCCTCTGGCCCCTCTGCCACATTGTCTATACCAAGCCGGTCTTCAGTGAGTCTGACTGGAATAGCTACAAGCAGGTGAATGAAAAGTATGCCGAAAGCATTCTCCAGGAGGTCGGTGACCGGAAGGCTTTTGTTTTCATCCAGGACTATCACCTGGCGTTATTGTCCAGGCTGCTCAGAGAGAAGAACCCTGCTATTGTTACCGCCCAGTTCTGGCATATTCCCTGGCCCAACCGGGACGTTTTCCGCCGGTGCCCGTGGGAGGCTGAAATCCTTGACGGTCTCCTGGGCAACGATCTACTGGGTTTCCATATCCGCTATCATTGCAGCAATTTCATGGATACCGTTGATACCGGAATAGAAGCCAAGGTGGACTGGGAGCGATATGAGATCACCCGCGGCGGCAGAACAACAGCGATACGTCCCTTCCCCATAAGCGTTGACTTCGAGAACATCTCGGAGGGGGCGAAGAGGGATGAGGTATTAGCTGAAATTGAACGGCTGAAGAAACGGCTGGGCATCGGTGACGAGAAAATAGGCATCGGTCTTGACCGGATTGATTACACCAAGGGCATCCCGGAAAGATTTAAGGCCATCGATTGCCTGTTTGAAAAGTACCCCCAATACAAAGGGAAGATCGTTTTCGTTCAGGCCGGCGTTCCCAGCCGGACCCATGTCAAAGCCTACCAGTTGCTGAATAAGGAAATAGATGAGTTGGTGGAGGAGATAAACTGGAAGTATTCTGAAGGGCACTGGAAGCCGATAATTTGGCTCCGGGAGCACTGCCCCCCGGTGACGCTTGAAGCGTTGATGCGGATGGCCGATTATTGTGTTGTCAGCTCTTTGCATGATGGTATGAATCTCGTAGCCAAGGAGTTCGTCGCCAGCCGCTCTGATGAAGATGGGGTCCTCATCCTCAGCCGTTTCACCGGCGCTGCCCGGGAGCTGGCTGACGCCTTGCTGATCAACCCCTACGCTATTGACCATTTTGCTGAGGCAATCAGAAATGCGCTGGAAATGCCTTTTGAAGAAAGACAACTGCGGATGAATAAAATGCGGGAGGTGGTCCGCGAGAATAACATCTATAAGTGGGCGGCAGACATTATTTCGGACCTGGTGAAATTTGAAGCTGGGAGGTGATTTTGAGGCATCTCCTCACAGCCTGGCCGGAGGTTTCCCGTCAAATCAAAGGGGCGGGGCACATTCTCCTTCTCCTCGATTACGATGGTACACTTACTCCAATAGTGGAGCGGCCGGAACTGGCGAATCTTCCCGAAGAAACCAAGCGTGTGCTTCAAACGCTGGCAGGACAACGCCGGTTTACACTTGGTATAATTAGTGGTAGGGCGCTCACCGACCTCAAGAAGAAGGTGGGACTCTCCGGCATTATTTATGCCGGCAATCACGGGTTGGAAATTGAAGGACCTGAAATTGAGTTCATCAATCCGCTGGCACAGGAACTGAGGCCGGTACTGCGGCTCATACATGAAGTGCTGAGAAGAGCGCTTCGGACGGTGAGAGGAGTTATAGTGGAGGACAAAGGCTTGACCTTGAGCATTCACTACCGCCAAGTGGAGGAGGAGAAAATTGATGAGGTCCACCGAACGCTGAGGCAGGCTGTCAGTAGCCATGAAGCGGCCGGAGCGGTTAAAATAACAGGTGGAAAAAAGGTTTATGAGGTAAGACCGCACGTTGCCTGGGACAAAGGAAAAGCCATCGGCCTTTTGCTTAGCCGGTATGCAAGAGGAGGCCCGGGCAGCGGAGTGGTGCCCGTTTATGTGGGAGACGATGTCACCGATGAAGACGGCTTCAGGGTTATCGAAGAGTACGGGGATGGCTTGTCCGTGTTCGTCGGCGCTCCGAGCGGCAGCAGCGCTGCCGGTTACTTCCTGAAATCGCCGGCAGAGGTAGAAACTTTTTTGCGTTTGTTGCTAAATAGTGGGAGAGGCGCATATGACCGATCTAGCTGAATGGGTAGCTGAAAACTGGACGCTTCTGGTAATACCTGTTGCCATATTCGTCGCCTCATTCGTGGGTCTGCTGTGGGTGAGGAGGCAAGCTTACCGCCTGTTGCGGCTAGGACTCGCCCGGGTCAAATGGCCTGCTGATTTGTTGACCAGGCACTTAAACGCCTCCTCTCTCTTATGGTCAATGCTGATTGCCACCGGACTCGCTGTTGCTATATCCATCCTCCCGGTTATGTGGAAAAGCATTATAGGTAAGGGGCTGTGGAGCCTTTTTGTCATCTCTTTTGCGCTTACTCTGGCCAACGTGATTTCTGCTGTAGTAGAATTTTCCGCCCCACAGTATACGCTGCCTCCCCGTGTTGTTAGCATGACCAAGAATATCGTCCGGACCGCCATCCTGGTTTTTGCTGTGCTCGTGCTGCTTGACACGTGGGGAGCGCCGACTACTCCTCTCATCTTCTTCATCGCCGTAGCTGTTTTGCTGCTTTTCTTCGCCTTCAGGGACGTTTTTCCCAATCTGGTAGCTGGCTTTCAGCTTAGCGCTTCGGCGCCGGCCAAAGTTGGCGATTATATCAGGCTGGAGAGCGGAGAGGAAGGCTATGTTACCGAAATGAGCTGGAAAAACACCTCCCTAGAAACGCTTGATGAAAAGATCATCATTCTGCCTAACAGCCGCCTGCTGAATTCTACGATCGTCAATTACGGACACCCTTTGAAAACGGCGAGCGACCCCTTCCGGTTCTATAGCCGGACCCACCTCATCGAGATAACCGGCTCAAAGGCTGGCAATCTCCGCGAGCTGGCCGATACGCTCAAGACATGTCCGGAGGGTGTCATCTACTACCACACCCACCGTTTTCTTGAAGAGCACCATTATCTCAGCCCGGAACCGTCAAACGATTTCGCCCTCTGGGTTGGCGATATACTCGGTGAGATCGTTTTGGCCGAAAAACTGGCCAGCATAGATACATTCAGCTTCCCGACACTCACCAGCCTGAGAGATAGACTCGTCAGTATTATGGAGGAGCACCTGGCCCTCAATCATGACGGTCGCCAGGCTCTGGAGGGTCGGGAATTTTACTTCATGAAGACAGTCAGCGTGATTTTCCCCACCCCGTACGTCGCCCATGACCTGAGGGAATTTGTAGAGTCGGTGCGCCGGATAAGCCTCGGCTCCCTTTATTATCACATTTTTGAGTCCAGATTGAGACTGAGCCGGGGACTGAATGACTTCACCATCTGGCTTAAAGATAGCTTGGACGAAGACGAGCTTGGCGAAGAGATCGCCCGGCTGGACCCGTATACTTATACGCTGGAGGGACTACGATCGTCACTAATACAGCTTATCGAAAAACGTATCAAATAAGGCTAAGCGATTACGAGCCGATTGTGGGCCGGAGCTCTATCGAGGAACTCAGGCTCCTGGGCGCTAAGTTGTCAGGAAAGGTGATCCAGAATATCAACTCCACCTTCAGCGGGGGCGGCGTGGCTGAGATATTGAGCCGGATGGTGCCTCTGCTCAGCCAGGTAGGTGTGGACGCCCGGTGGGACGTCATAAAAGGGGACAATGCTTTCTTCGAAGTGACCAAGAAGTTCCATAACGCCCTGCATGGCCGCCACGAAGAGATCACAGAACGGGACCTCTCGATCTACATGGAGACGAATGAGCGCAACATGAAGGAATTGCAGCTCTACGGCGATATAATGTTTATTCATGACCCGCAGCCGGCAGCCCTCATCCAGCGCAAAAATGAGATCGGCAAAAAATGGATCTGGCGGTGCCATATTGATATCTCTCACGCGGATGAAAAGGTCTGGAAATTCCTCGAACCCTTCGTTTTCCAGTATGACGCAGGGATATTTTCCGCGCCGGCTTTTTCCCGGCATCTCCCACTCAGGCAGTTTCTTATTTCGCCGTCAATAGACCCGCTCAGTGACAAGAACCGTGAGCTGACTCCGGAGACCATTGACGATGTCCTGGCACAGTTTCACATACCGAAGGACAAGCCGATCATCACCCAGGTGTCCCGCTTTGACTACTTGAAAGATCCGGTAGGCGTCATCGAGGCTTTCCGTATGGTCAGGAAGAGCATTAGCTGCCGGCTCGTTCTGGCTGGCGGAACGGCGACTGACGACCCGGAATCGGAGAAGGTATTGGCCGAGGTGCAGGAGAAGGCAGGAAGCGACCCTGACATTCATGTCCTGCTCATTCCGCCGGAAAGCAACATTGAGATTAACGCTCTTCAGCGGGCTTCAACCATTGTCCTGCAAAAGTCTTTGCGCGAGGGATTTGGACTTACGGTGGCCGAGGCATTGTGGAAAGCCAAACCGGTTGTGGCTTCCGCGGTGGGCGGGATAACCCTACAGGTGAGAAACAAGCTTACCGGACTGCTCTCCCACGGCATCGAGGGAACAGCCTACGCGATAAGACAGCTGCTTACCAACCCCGATTATGCCCGCAGGCTGGGGCAAAACGGACGGGAGCACGTGCGACACAACTTTCTGATAACCCGCCACATGCGGGATTACATGCTTCTTTTCCTGGCGCTGGAAAACCCCGCAGATATTATAATGATTTAGTGTCCTGAACCTGGAGTCCTTTCCCTCGCCCCTTGTCATTGCCGCGAAGCTTGTCCCGTACCGCGATACGGGGCGGAGAGTGACAGATTTTATGTATCCTGTCATAGCGAGCACGTTCGTCCTTCAGCCGAAGGACTCAGTGTAAACTCGGCGAAGCAATCCGTTTCGGGTTGTAATCGCAGGGATTGCTTCGTCCCGACGGGTCAGAACTCGCATATATGACGAGGTACGTACAGTTTTGCAACGCAGGACACTTACCACCATGTTGTCTTTGGCATTAAGCCGACCACCGGTAAAAATAACTTGGCAATGGAGGCAGCACTGACTACTACTAAGACGATGCCGTTTAACGTGGCGGAGAAGAAGGGCACCCTTCACCTGGTTATGCTTGGACTCTGGCTGGCGATTATCCTGGCTCTGGCGCCTGGATTGTGGCGGACATTCGGCGAGCTTACGACAGTCTTAGCCAGGGTTTTCTTTGTCCCTTTTACCGCCTCCCTTTTTATCTTCTGGTTCTTTGGAGTTTACCATCTGGTATTCCTGATTTTCGCTTACACCCACAAGCCAAACTCCGGCTTCAAATCTACCCCCTTGGGAAAGGATGTGCCCCGCCCAAAGACGGCCATTCTCTATGCCACCTTTAATGATTTTAACCGGGAAGCCGCTTTGACCTGCCTGGCTCAGGACTACGGGGACTTCCACATGTTCCTGGTGGATGTGAGCACCGACCCGCGTTTCAGAGAGCAGACGGATGCGTTTTGTAAAGACTTTCCTTCGCAGGTAACCATGGTCCGGCTTCAACCGAGGCAGGGATTTAAGGCCCGCAGTCTCAACGATACCCTCAAGACAACGGTGGGCGAAGAGTACCAGTTCTTTGCCGTCTGTGACGCGGATAACCGCCTGCCGGTAAACTTTCTCTCGCTGACAATTCCCTATTTTCTGATTGACCCACGCATAGCTTTCGTGCAGGCGAACCACCGGCTAAGCGGCCACAGCGAAGAGAAATTTGCCGCCGATTTTGAGGTGGCGGTTAACGCTTCATGGTACCTCCATCAGCGGCCGAGAGACACATACGGATTGGTAATGTGCATGGGACACGGAGTCATCGTACGGCGGGAAGCGTGGGTGAAGGTGGGCGGTTACCCGGAAATAGTCCAGGAAGATACCGCATTCACCATGCGGTTGAGGCAATACGGCTATTACGGGTGCTTTGCCCCGGAAGTGGTCGCCTTCGAGGGGTTCCCGGAAGACTTCAGGCGCTGGCAGCGGCGCCAGTTCCGCCTGGTCCAGGCCGATGCCGAGATACTGCTCACCCAAGTACCGGGTTTTCTGAAAAACCGGAAAATTTCTCTGGTGGAAAAGATCGACATCGTGACGCGCTCGCTGAGACTTCCCTCGCAGTCGCTGGCTCTCCCCTTCCTGGCGCTGCTTGTCTTGATTCCGCTCGCGGAGGGCGATTCTCTCTTCCGCATGTTCAGCAGCGATGTAATTTCCGGTGGGCTCTTAATGCCCTTCTTCGATGGAAGGTTCGGCGCCATGCTGTCACCCGCGTTTTATACAGTCACGCTGGCGACGGCCGCAGCGCCGTTAGTCCCTTTTCTGGTCTACCAGTGGAAGCGACCGCTGGGGTTTTTAGCCCTATCCTTGCGCGGACTAATGCTTCACCTGTCCCTCATTTCTGCTGCTTTCGTGAGCCTCGTGGCGTTTCTCCTGAGAGGCAGCGCGTTTTTTACGGTCACCGGGGCCGCGGGGACTACCACCGTTGAGACCCGTCATCAAAGCCGACTTTCGGTATTTCTTTCGCGGATAAACGTGGGCAGCCCGCTGGTCACTGGCCTGAATATTGCCGGCGCCGTGATACTGGGATATGTGGGAATGATGGTCGGTGACGCGCCCGTCCTTCTCGGTATCGCCCTGGTACTGCTGCTAACACCGGCGATTCTCCGGTTTGGATGGAACAGCCGGGGAATGTCCGGGCTCATCTATCTGCCCCCGCTGGTCATCGTTATTGGGCTGGTGGCAGGGCTGTCCGGCATCCTGGGCTCACAGAGCCAGTTCCTGGCTCTAGCTATCCTGTCTATCCTTCTTTTTTAGCCCGGCGCACCCGAAACAGCGTCAGCACTTTATCCGTTTCGGGCTGACTGCGCTCGTGTCCTCGATACTGGTTTCAGCAGACAGCCTTACCTGCTACTATTAAAGCGCACCACGACGATGTCGCCATCCTGCACTTCATATTCACGGCCCTCGATGCGCTGTTTGCCCGCCCTGGCGACGGCGACTTCGCTCCCGAGTTCTGCCAGGTCCTCGTAGCGGATAACCTCCATCCGTATGAACCCTTTCTCCAGGTCAGTGTGAATCTTTCCCGCGGCTACCGGAGCCTTATCACCCTTCCCGCAGGTCCATATTCTCACTTCATCTTCGCCGGTAGTGAAAAAGTTGACCAGCCCCAGCATCGCGTATGCTGCGCCGATAAGGCGCTCCATCGAAGACTCCTTCAGACCCAGTTCCCGCAGAAATTCCTGCTGTTCATCCTTTTCAAGCTGACTGATATCAGCTTCGTCTTTGCCGCAGACAACGATTGCTTTCGCACCCTCGCCCCGGGCGCACTGCTCCAGAGCCACCACAGGCTCACTGCCGGCTTCCTCAATGGATCTTATGTTGGCGATGTAGAGCACCGGTCTTAATGAAACAAGCTGGCAGTCATAGACGCTGGCCAGTTCCTGGGCATTCAGGCCCTGTTTCCGCGCCGGAATACCCTGTTGGATGGCGTCATATACCTTCTGGCAATTGGTCGTATCTCTGACGGCGTCCTTGTCCCCGCCGCGCACTTTTTTCTCCAGGCGTTTTATCTTGTTCTCCAGTGTGGTGCTATCGGCCGCCATCAGTTCAAGGTCAACGGTCTCGATATCCCTTACCGGGTCAACCGTCCCGCGCCCTGAGGGAACGCTGCCGTCTTCGAAGCAGCGTATCACGTGCAGCAACGCGTCAACGTTCTTGATATACCCGAGCAGCCTGGAACCACGGCCGTCCCCCCGTGAGCCGGTTTCGATGCCGGGGATATCGACTACTTCCAGGGTTGCCGGCACCACCTTTCGGGGACGGTACATTTCTGCCAGCACGTTGAGGCGCTGGTCAGGCACAGAAACTACCGCGCGGTTCATCTCCGAGCCATCATAGCTCGATGCTCCGGCTGCGGTGATTGCATTAAAAATGACCGTTTTCCCGCAGGATGGCAGTCCTACGAGGCCGCATTTTAGACCCATAACATACCCCTTCCACTAGACGCACACGTGTAGTGCAATTCTGCCCCGGGATCCGGAGCAAAAAGCCGATTTTTGAGAAAGACTCTTGAGGCTAAGAGAGGGTGTCTCTGGAGGAATAATAACCCCCGCTGAATCCCGGGAATCCGATACACTGAATAGAATTATATCCCAGCCGGGCGATAATTTCAAAGCTCAAAAATGGTCAGAAGGGCTGAAGTGAAGGAGCCAGCAATTCTCCAGGAGATAAACAAATGTTAATTCAGAGAGTACGTATTCAATTTCTGTTGGCTGGACATCTCACTGATAAATTGAACCGCCTGTTGTCTACTGTGGTTAGTTTTGCCTTTACGAGCCGCTCAGCAACCTTCAATGACTGGATAAGGTCGGCATAAAGACAATCGGAAAATGCCAGATTGGCGATATTTTGAAAAAAGGCTGCAAAAGGACTTGTATTTTCATTTAGCTATGGTATGCTTTAGCTAATCTATTGCAAGAAGAAGACAAACAGATAACATTCCCTCTCCGGATTGGCTTCCTAGGAAAGCCTGGTTAGCATTGGCAAGCTGGCAATCTATTGGGGAAAAAATAAAAGGAGGAACAAATGGGAAGAAGAGTAGTCTGGTTATCGGTAAATCTTCTTGTGGCCGCGGTGCTTTTACTGGTGTCGTGTGGTCCGAAAGCCGCACCCGGACCTGCTGCACCCACACCTGCCGCACCGGCACCCGGCGCACCCACACCTGCGGCACCCACACCTGCGGCACCGACACCTGCTGCGCCGGCTGCGCCGAAGGCCGATATACTGCAGCTCAAGGTAACACCACCACCCCTGGAAACCCCCAAATACGGCGGCGTCATTAACATCAACTACGCCTCCAATCGAGGCCCCGACGGGGGTCTTGACCCCGGCGTTTCTAATACCGGTGGCTGGGGGACCAACCTCATCTTCGAGCAATACTGGACGCTGGACCGGACAAGGGGCGTCTACGGCACCGGTGAATTTGATTACAGCTCCGGCTATTTCCCGTATCCCTCATTTGGCCCCAAACTGGTCGAAAGCTGGGAGGTACCGAAACCCGGCGTCTGGAACATGAACCTCCGCAGAGGTGCCCACTTCGGCCTAGACCCCACCAGCGAAGCCAGCCGGCTGGTGAACGGTCGGGAATGGGATATTGAAGACGCCATCCTGAATTTTAAGCAGCGGACGCAGCCCGGCTCCTGGACCTCGTTCAATCAACCGCGGTCGTTGACAGATACATCGGTGGAACAGACCGGTCCCTGGTCGCTCACCTTCAACATGCCGGTTGATCCCTTTGCCGGCTGGTGCTGGGTGGTCTACGGCTGCGCCTGCGGCGGCCATAACCAGTTCCCGCGGGAGGTGATAGCGAAATATGGGAACATGCTCAATTGGAAGAATCTGGTAGGGACAGGTCCGTTTTTCCTGACCGACCATGTTGAAGGAACCGTTACAACCATGACCAGGAATCCCAACTACTGGGATGTGGACAACGTGGGACCGGGCAAAGGGAATCAGTTGCCCTATGTAGACACCATCAAGGCTTTCTACATCACGGATATGTCAACCCGGCTGGCGTCTCTGCGCACGGGAAAGATAGATTGGGATACCGAGATTCCGTGGGAGGACGCCATGAGCCTGGTAAAGACCAGGCCCGACATCACATACAGCCCCTTT
>JACPPV010000028.1 GCA_016190825.1 Chloroflexota bacterium | reverse complement strand
TATAGGTGCCGGCGGCTGATACTGCGGGTTGACCGGGGGTGGTAGGGATGGTCACATCCATGTAGTAATGCAGGTGTCCCTTGCCGACGGCGGCCGCGCCGCCGGGAGGCAACAGCTCAAAATTACTGACCTCTACCGTGACCTCCACATTTCCGGCGGGGACTGTAGCTCCGTCAGCCGGACTGGTGATCTTTACAGTTGGTGGCGCTGCGGGAGCGGGTGTCGGTGTGGGGGGTGGTGCCGGTGCGGGTGGCGGCGCTGGAGTTGGCGCGGGGGCAGGCGCCGGTACGGGTGCCGGCGTCGGTGCTGGAGTTGGTTCCGGAGCAGCCGGTCTCGGCGCGCAACCTGCCAGGACGGCAGTAAGCGCTAGCAGTACGGGTAACAGTATGCGCAGATATCGGAAAGTCATTCCTGTCATGTAAAACCTCCCTCTCGGTTGATATTGTTACGGTTATGCCTCTTGGATACCCGGTGCTCCATCGAGTCCGGCCGTTTTACGCCGACCCCGTGGCTTACTTCGCCGTCTCGATTTCTCTTGCCAGCAATGAGCCGTCAGCCTGAGTCATGAACTCAACTTTTACGTTGACCCCGATCGCCAGCCCGCTGTCAAGTACGGTGGAGTTGTCTATAATGAACGTCTTGCCTCCGATGACCCAGAAACCGGTTCCCATGGACTCTATCTGGCCGGTAAACTTCTGGTCTTCCTGTGCCTCAGCCCTCTCACCACTTCCCGTGCCGATCTGCCCTCGGATTTCACCGCCGGGGAATGTCGTGGTGTGAACGTTGACATAGGCTTCACCGGATCTTATCCGCTCTATGAGGGCACTCAATGGCTGTCCTTGAAGTGTGCCAATCAGATTTGTGGCAGTAATGTTGCCTGTGCTCAGCACACCGTCAAACCTGCCTGGAATCAGCACCGCCGGGGGCGCTGAGGGATACAGCCATACTGCTATCGGCCCGTTTTGTCCCCTGGTAGCCAGGTGGATATGCGCCATTGATATGTTCTCAGTATTAGCCACGTTGAGCCTGAAGATCAGGGTATTGCCGTCATCGCTGAGGCGGAAGATCGCTTCGCCTTGACCCTGGGTATTCGTGGGTGGCACTTCTTCCCCTCCAGACAGGTGAGCGGTGAAGTTGTGAGTCTCTCTCTCTTGGTCTCCTTCTCCGCGACCCCTTCCGCTTCTGTCAATCTGGATCTGGGTCGCCAGCATCGAGCCATCAGCCAGCGTGGTAAACCGAACCCTGACCCTCGCGCCAACGGCGACCCCGGCATCCTTTCTGGTAGCGGCGCTCATCTTGAAGGTCTTGCCGCTGACTATCAAAGTGGTATCATCGATGCTCTCCACCGTCCCGCTGAAGTCATCCTGTCGGCTGGTACCGCTCCTGTCTTCCTGGATTCGAGTCGCCAGCATCGAACCGTCCGGGAGCGTAGTGAATCTCACTTTGATCCTGGAGCCGGCAACCACGCCCGGGTCGATCCGGGTAGCCGGTGTGACTTTGAATGTTGTGCCGCTAACTACCCAGGTGGTGGCGCTGATGCTCTCCGCTACGCCGCTGAAACGGTCCTCGGCCTCATCGGTCTCAATTTCTATGGCCAGAAAAGTGCCATCAGCCAGGGTGATGAACTCCACGCGCGCTTTCACTCCGACGGCAAGACCATCGTCAAGTCTGGTGGCGGCGTTAACCTTGAAAACCCTGCCGCCAATAGTCCAGTTATCCGTCCCGATGGACTCTATCACGCTGGCGAAGCGGTCTTCCGCCCGGTCACTTTCGATCTCGATTGCCAGCAAAGAGCCATCCGGTTGGATTACGAACTTGACCCGGGCAGGCGTCCCAACGACCAGTCCCTCATCAATTCTGGTGGCGGCGTTGACCTTAAAGGTCTGCCCTCCGATGACCCAGACATCGTTGCCGATGGACTCTATTGTTCCCTTGAATTTCTCATCATCTTCGTCAGTTTCGATCTCGATTGCCAGCGGCGTGCCATCGGCCTGAGTGACGAACTCGACCCTGGCGGTGACGCCGATGGCCAGGCCGCCATCGAGTTTCGTGTTGGCATTGATCTGGAACACCGTCCCACCGATGGTCCAGTTGTCACTGCCCATTGCCTGTATCACGCCGGTGAATTTCTGGTCTTCACCTATTTGCCTGACGTTGTCCAGTTGCCTGTCTTCGCCTTTCACGCGTACCCGGACATTTACTGGCTTGCCGACCAGTTGTCGGGCGGCGGACGCTGATTGCGCGTTCTCTACTGTAATCCGGACGGTGCTGCCATCATCCAACGTAATAACCATTTCTTTACCGTCCATCGCCTGCAATAGACCCCTGATGTCCTCAGTGGTAACCTGGGCGCAGGCGGCGGATATCAATATCCCGCCCGCCAGGAGAATTCCCAGGAATTTCAGTAACACACCCTTTTTCCCGCTCATTGCGTATCCCTCCTCGTTCTCATTCAACGTCTCTAATTTGGATTCTAGCACGGGGATCTTGCCTTCATATATCCGTAAGACTACGTAACCACACGTTTCAAGCCTACGTATATGCGAATATGCGAAAAGTATTGATGCTTTGACCAGGCCGGAGCTTGCCGGAAAAGTACGAAGGCACGTTCGAGTGTCCCAACGAATGCGCATGGGGCAGTAACCTTATTTCAGCAGACGCCGTCTCTGAGGCTACCTTACGGCCTTTGCTTTGTAAGCCTGCGGGCGACCATTACTACGGTCCCGATACCAAGAATGATGGCGGCGGCGGCGAGAAACAAAAGCCAGCTGATACCCTCAAACTGTGATGGCGCGGATGGAGACGGCTCCGGCGCGGGAACAGAGCCGGCAGATGGAGGAGCCCCCGGTTCCGGAGCAGGCGGTGGCTCCGGTGCAGGTGGAGGTGCCGCAGGCACGGGCGCCAGTAGAGCGTAGGTGCTGAAATGACTGAGCGATACTGTCACCGTTTTCGCCTGCGTATCAACGATACCGCCGATGCTGGTCCATTCTGCTCCGTTCCAGTAGGCGACGTACAGCTTTTCCTCGTCAACCTCCTGCGGTAGCTTCTCCGGCTGATAGGAGATTATCAGAATGACGGGAGGACTAAAGGTGGCTCCCTCCGGCCCCATGTTCAGAGCAGGACCCATCAGCGCCGTCCCCTCTGGCAGCGGGGGCGTCTCAGCGGCCGGTTCCACAGTAATGCTGGTAACCGGCAAGCCGTCATTTCCCAATGCCAGCGTGTCTTTAGCTATCATTAGCCTGACGCCGCTATCCGGGGCTTCCACAGTGACCGCTTGCTGGAACCTCCCGGATTCATCTATCGAAGTGAGCGTACTGCTGCCCAGGATATTTACTTCCAGCGTCTTAACAATCGGTGGGGGTGGAGTGGTAGTTACTGGCGGAGGTGTTACCGTTGCCGGGATCGCAGGCGGGATGGAACCACTGCTGAATGGAGGTAGTGCACCCCCTGATGTTTCCGGCTCAGTCAGCCTTATGTCAAACCTCACGCTGGCGCCGCTCTGCCACATGGTAGCCGGGAATGTCTTCCCGTTCACCAGGAAAACAACCATGCTGCCCGGCAACCCGCCTTCCTTGGAGGATGTATCGGGGTCATCGCCCGGGACATCCAGGCGGTAGACTGTCTGCCCGGTGGACTCGAAAGTCCGCGTGGTTGCCACAGTCTGCTGATCAACTTGGGCGATTACCTCCAGCCCTGCTGCGGCGCGCCCCCCGGCCACGATGTCAGTCACTACGCCATAGAATGTGGCCGGGAGCGCTGGGGGGGCGGCGGCAACCGGCAGAGAGTTGAACAAGATGAGCGCTGCCGCCAGCAAAATTGTCTTTAACAGTAGCATCGGGTTCTTCTGTAGCATTCTCTTTTTCATCGCAGCACCTTAAGGGTTATTTACCACCAGTGTTCCCGGCTCTTTCATCCGTATCCAGTAGCCCAGCAAGGGCTGAATCAGGGTGAGGTCGTTGGCGAATGCTGGTGCGCCAACATCGAACTTCTTCCAGGGGTCAGTGGCATCGTTCGCCTGATAGGTAAGCACCATATCGAACTTGCCCTCAATCGAAGCGAGCGCCTGCCCAACCGGCATGGTCCGGGACGACGGCCAGCCGACGAGATTCCATCCGGCTTTCAAAGGTATCTCCGTCCTCCCTGCCAGTGACCCCAGCGGAGACAGGAAAGCTCCTTCTCTCATGTAGACCCAGAACCCCATAGTGTGGTCCAGCACGGTGAGGTTATTACTCACGTTTGAAGAGCTGTAGGTAAGGTACTGGGCCGGGTTAGCCGGGTCCTGGGCGGCTACCAGGTCATACTTTCCGCTGATTGAAGCCAGGAACTCACTCGCGGTGATATTTCCGGTAATGACGTTGCGCGATACCAGGTTCCAACCGGGAACGAGGTTAACCAGCGGCAAGACCGTAGCCTCAGATTGCGGTGTTACCCGCATGATGCCCCACAGTCCGGCTTCAAGGAAAGGATTGCGGCGGTCGCCGTACAAATAGTCTCCGGGAGCGCCCAGCAAACCTCCGGCACCGCCTTCAAGTACCGCGTCAATATGGTCGAGTGTGCCGAATGCCCGGGCGGACAGGTTCATCGCATTGGGTCTGGAGACATCGAAGGGGAAGCGGTGGCCGTCGATGGCGAAGACATGCGGATGATTGCCAAACGCTCCGATGACATGCAACTGCACCGGGTCCCCAACGGTCACCTGGATAAGCGTTGTCCGCGGGTCGCGGTGGCCGCTGACATTCTCTGTGGTAAATACGCGGGACATCGCCGAATCCACCTCGAGTCTCTCGGTGAACGGTTCTGCCCGGTAGTTTATGCCGCGGTTCCCCTTTACATCTATGAGGTAGGGCATAACGTCCCGGTTCATCTTGGTGTCTTCCTCGTGGAAAAGGAGAGCCACATCGCGGAAGCCGCCGCCGGGAAGGCTTGGATTGCGCACATCAACCACCACGCCGGATTTCTTTTCCACGCCGGTCAGCGGGTCATGGAAGGTGGAGCCCGATGGCATGATGATAAACGCCCCGTAGAGACCGCTGGCGCCGCCGAGGATGGGGTCGCCAAAATCGGATATTGGCATTGAGCGCGGCACTTCATAGCGCTGGTCGATGACATACCAGTATGTCTTTGTTTCTCCGGGCGCGACGGTAGAATCATTATTGAAACCCAAGGCACCGCCCAGGGAATCGGTCGTCTTGATGAGCTCAGGAATGTGGAAGGAAGCGCGGGACTCCGTCAGGTTATTAGTGAAATTGACCCGGACAATCTCCCCCACGTTGGCACGCAGCACCAGCGGCTCGAGCAGCTCATCGCCGGCGAGCACTGCATCTTTGTCCTCGGCGAGAACGTAGATGCGCCCGTCACTGATCTTGAAATCCTTTGAGAGATCAATCCTCGTCTCAATAGCTACTACGTCAAAGGTGCGCACCGGCATATTGGCTGGCAGTTGATAGCCGTTGCGTTCGAGCTTGGTCTTGAGCCCGGCAATATCGTCCGGCTCGGTTGCTGCCGGCGGACGCCCGCCCGTCTGAGTGAGCTGCGGGAAACCGGGACCTTCCGGCGGTTCGGGGACAATGAGCGGTGGCAGGTCCGACTGGAAAGTATCGTGGACGCGGAATATGCCCCAGGCACCATCCATCATCTTTTCATTCATAGCATTCATGTAGGGATAGTCTCCCGCCTGGAGACCCACCGAACCGGCGGTCATGAAGAGGTCGTACCTTTCCGATATGCCGATGGTCACTGAGTCTTTGGGGGCTTCCCTGGGGTCGAATCTTTCTAGACGGAAGCGGTGTCCGGCCAGATGGAACACTCCGGAATCGTGCCCCGAGGAGTTTAACACCCTGAAGGCGACCAGATCGCCGACGTAGGCTCTGAGCAATGGCGTTGCCGGGTCACCGTGTGCCACCGAAGATAAGAGCAGTGACGGGTCGCTATTCTGCTGCAAACGTCCGCGGCTGTCCAGCGGCTCCATCCGCATGTTCACCCCGCCCGGCTCACCACCTTCACCCTCCATTTCATGGGGCAAGCCGGTGATGGCGCCCATAAAATGCAGCACGAACTCACGGAAGTCCTGGATCGGAACTCCGGGAGCCACCTGCTGGTTGGTGCGGATTATGGCCTGGGAGCCAGAGCGGATTGGCTCGCCGGTAACCGGGTCATGCCAGGTTGACCCTTCTGGTTCCTGGATCAGGGCACCGGTAAGGGCGACGCCAAAGCCGGGAATTCCAAAGACGTGGTTGTGGAAGAAGGTCGTGCCTGACTCGCCATCGGCATACCACTGGTAGCGGACAAACTCGGTGCCAGCGAACTGTCCCGCCGGATGGTCTTTTTGTAGCGGCCTATCCAGCGTCAGGGTATTTTCATCCTTAGCGATTATCTGGGCGAATTCAAAGCCGTTGGGACCGTTGCGCGGCACGCCGAAGCCGATGCCGACAAAGGCATTCACCTGGAGTGTTACGGCGCTGTCCACAGTAATGGTGGTTGAGCCGGCAGAAGTGGGCGCCGCCAGGCGGATGCCGTTGCCGTTGGGGCCTTCCTGGGTGTAAGCCCGGATGCTTTGCTCATAGGACAGGCCACTGATGACGCCGTCAGACGCCTGAGTATCAAACTGGACAAAATGGATGTGGATATTTGCCTTGGAGAAGGCGAATGGCCCGGAATCATCCATTTCGCTGTAGTGGATAATGTCCACGCCGTCACCCACGTTGGCGCGAATGGTCAGTTGCTCTTTGGGCTTGCGGCCGGCCAGGATATCTTCTTTATCCTCGTCGAGCACGAGCAGAGCACCCTTCGGGTTGGTGATATTCCCTGATTCATTAAAGGTGATGGGCGTAAACATGGTCACGGCTGTGTATTCGAGCCGCCGCGCTCCGGCGGGCACGAGTGAATCCGGATGGTCAGCATCGGGTTCGCCAAGCCATGGTGAGCCGCTGCGCCCTGGGGGGAAGGGGGGACGCTTGCCGAGGTGCGGCCGCAGCAAAGGGAAAGCGGGCCGTCCGTTGTTGGGATTGAACTTAATCTCAAGCCGCTGCCCCGGACTCGGGGAGGCATAGTTAGCCCATGCCAGGGTCGTCTCCGGTTCAGAGAGGTAAAGAGGACCTTGCTCGGTCATGTTCCCCGTCCAGTCCCACACTGAGGCATCGTATCCAACCGGCACACCCTGCGGTGGTAGGATGGAACGGACCCACTCATCAATATTTATGGTGCTATTGGTGGTCGGGCCGGCGGTCAGAATCCGTCCTGAAGGCAGAGCCTTGCCGAGCAGTCCAAGCGAATTCACCGCCGCCGGAGTTGTGCCCACACGGTCAGGCAGCTCAACCAGTGCCGGGTTTCCGAACAGACCGTTATTGGCGGTCTGCAGGGTGTCAAAGACCCTCCAGAACGCCCACATGCCGCCGATGTAATGATGGGCGAAGTGACAGTGGAAGAGGAACTCCCCGGCACCAGCTTGCAGGCCGCCGGCAGCGCCCTCGGTAGCCATGGTGTAGGTCTCTCCAGGGCCGATCTCCTGTGAGTCCAGCCGCTGGGAGAGCGACTGTGCCGACGGCTTCTTGCTAAAAGGCAGGCCCCATTGATCCGGCTCGACAAAGGGGTCGAACCGCCAGCGGATAGAACCGCCGTGGAGATGCTCAAGGTGGAAGCGTTCGGAGCCGGCATGGGCGACGCGGCGCTTTGTCGGGTCGCCGATATATCCGCGCGGTATCGGCGTAGCCGGGTCGCCGTTCATGTAAGAGCCGTAATCCAGGGATTCATCCGGCATGGTTCTTTCTCCCGAATCTAGCTGGGCTTCATTCCGGCGGAAGAAGGGTTCGGAGCGGTAGTTGATCGCCCGGGAGCCGGGGCGGTAGTTGCTCGAGCCGTCCATGTCTACCACCTGCGGTATGGGCCGGCCGTCCTTGTCCGAAAGGTCAAACTCTTCATGCCCGAACTCATGGTAGATAATGGTGTCTTCGCGGAAGTCCTTGCCGCCGGGGTCGACGATTATCGCCTCCCAGCCGCTCTTAAGGGGCTGGCCATTGATGGGATTCAGATAGATGGAGCCCTTCGGCTCCACGTTGAGCACGCCGAAGAGACCGTGCGCCTGGCTCTCCCGTACGTCCCCCATGCTGTTGAAAATGTAGGCGCCTTCCATGTTAGGCTTGTCAGGAATATAGAATGTGTAAGTGATGGTTGCATCTTTATCAACCAGAGTGTCATTGTTCAGTCCGACTTCTGAGCCGGCGGAAGTCGCCGGATTAAAAGGGAATCCAATGAAATGGATGCCCGCCCTGCCCTGGTTCAAGCGATTGGTGAAGTTTATCACCACCACGTCTCCGATATTTGCCCTGATTACCAGCGGCTGGATGGGATCATCCCTCAGGCCGATGCTCACCCGGTCAGGCAGCGACTTTGCCTCCTGGGCGCGGACAGCCGGTATGTTCTCATCAAGGACGTACATCTTGCCCGTGGGGTCATTATCGCCGAAGCGGTTTATGGTGATGACCACATCAATCGCCGAAATATCGAAGCTCTTGACCGGCGCATTCGATGGTATCTGGAAAAGCGGTCCGCTGGCGGTATCTGAATCATCCGGTATGTTGTCTACCCGGATCACGGAGCGGAGCGCGCCTTCAGCGTTACGGTTTCCGAAGCGGTCACTGACTTGGATGGTGAGCATGTGGTCTCCCTCGCTCAGCTCCGTGGTGTCTACAATAGCTTCGAAAAAGCCGCTGACCGGGTTAATGCCCATAGGTATCTGGGTCCCACTGTCAACCAGCAGAGAAATTTGCTCAATGCCATTTGACGAAGTGACCGAGGCTTGAACGGTAAGGTTGCCGGATAGCCGTCCGGTACCTTCCGGAGGCGGGTTGACGATCCAAGCCACCAGCAAGGGGTCCTGGATGGGACGAAGGAACGAGCTAATTACCGGGGCGAGGATATTACGGTCCCGGCTGGTCATCCTGTTCATAAAATCGAGTTCAAGTTGGGTGCGGTTTGGCAAACGCAGCGAGTTCAGGAAGGCGAAGAGGTTGGTTTTTTCATCTGCCGGAAGGCCCACAAAGGCGTCCCGGACAGTCTGCGCCTCGCCGCCGTGCCTGTCGATAGCCTCTTCAATGGTGTTGGCTGAGCCGTCATGCAGGTAAGGTCCGGAGTCTGCCAGTCCCCACAGCGGCTGGGTGCGGAATACGTCCGCCGGGATGCCGTTCTGCGGGCCGGGCTCGGCGAGCCTCGGCCCCATCGAATGGCGTTTGAAATCAGAGAAGATTTCCACCTCGGGCTCTCCGAGCGGAATGCGTATCATCTCGTTTGTCTCCGGGTTGGTTATTTCGAGTATGGTTGATTGCAAAGTCTGCCTGGGCGTGTGGCAGGAAGTGCAGCCGGTCTGCTCAAAAACCTGGCGACCGCGTATGACAGCCGGGTCAGACTTGTTAACCTGGAAGGGCCGCGGCAGGCTTGCCATGAATGCCATTACTGCCGTCACGTCCCCTACAGTTATCTCGTTAACTTTGCCATCTTTGTCCAGGTCGAGGGTAGCGGCTTCTTCAAGGGAGACGCCGGCAATCGCCGCCACAATCTCCACCGGCTCCAGACCCATTTCTCCCTTGAAAGGTCCGGCGCTGAAATCCCGCAGCGAAGCGCCACCCTTCCAGTTGAAGGGCTTAACGGTGGTGTTATCGCTGGCGTTAAGCTCTCGGCCGAGCTGTTCTTTCACACCGGCTCCGAAAACGTGGGGCGTGTTGCGGCTATTTCTTATTCCAACGTCCGTTGGCTGCATGGCATTACGGAAGCGCACGCCTGCGCCGCCGGCTGTCGGCTCAGCGCCCAAGTTGAAGGGCAGTCCATGGCACTTTGCACAGGAATAGGCGTTGAAAGCGGGGCCTGCCCCATCTTCTTCAAATATCTGTCTCTCAAAGAGGGCCTGTCCCCGGGCGATGACTTCTGCCAGCGGCATGGCATCCACGTCAGCCTGCCTCAGGTGTGTCAGTGTACCGCTGCTGTTCTGGATTAGGAGCTGGCGAGCGACATGTGGCGGGATGATTAGCGGCCCCTTGACCGCTTCATCTCCCAATGCCGCCAGCAGGGCGGCATCGCCATCGTTTACTGCGAGGACCCTTTGAATGCGGGGAATTTCCACTTCATTGAAAGCAAACTTATTGGTGAAGCCAAAGGTGACATCGCTCATCCCGGGGTCGCCGTGGTAGGGTTGAACATCGGAGGGCACCTGCACGGGAAAACGGTCCTTGCGGAACTTGCCATCCGGCCCGGTAAGGATGCTCATGAAATCGGTAAAGACGGTGCGTTTCCCGTTTACAGAGGTCACGGGAAAGAACGCATCGCGGGTGCCAACCATTGGGTAACCGCTGGCAAATACGTCATCTTCGGAGCGCAGGCTATCCGCCACGTAATCTTCGGGCACATCAACTATGACTACTTCCCACATGCCGTTATAGTGTGGCTGTCCCGGGATACTGGATAACACCGGGCTGCCGGTGAAATCGCCGTTGGGTTTGCGGAAAAGGTAAACCGGTTTCTCATCGAACTCGTTATCCCCAACATCATAATCGATGAACTTGACCAGTTTTCCCTCGAACATTCCGGCGCTTATCTCCACGCCGTTCAGTTCCAGCCCCTCGATGTTAAACTCTTTGGGCAAAATCGGAAAGGTGACGAACATGTTGAGCTGGATGTTTTCAAGCACCAGGTTGGGGTCGCTGAGTTGGACTATGCTTTGGAGACTACCGGGAACATAGCCCTGGGGAACAATGACAGCATGAACTTCCCAGTTGATCGAGAAAAAGCGAGCGGCGACGTCAGGGACCTGGATTTCGGGCCCGAAAGTGTTCTTGGGCACTGCCTCCAGTAAGGGGGGTTGCGGAACGGGGGTGCCGTCCGGATAGAAGAAGACCCACATGTCAGCATGGTCGTCATCCGGCCCGCCGTCACCTCTGCCAGGCCCGGGGAAAGGACGTATCGTTACCGGCACGCCGTCAAACCAGGCGGGGTGCTCCGTAATGTTAAAGGAAACTGGCAGAGGTTCAAGCGCCGGTTCGCCGAAAAATTCAGGAAAATTCCACGGGGGAATGGCGGGTAATAGCCTGGGTGATTCGGGAGGGAAAAGCTGGAATATATCATTCACATTGGCTCCGCGGGTGGGCACATGCGGCACGGCCAGCGTAGAAATTAGCAGAGAGACAAGCGCAAAAGCCGATACAAACTTGAAAAATCCTCTCATCCGTTCCTCCATTTATCCCTCTCCTGTTGGGGGAAAACCGCAAGCTCCGGCTTGGCTCAGTATCCTGCGTATAGCTAATCCTACGACATTTATCATTTACATAATATACGTAAGCCTACGTAATTTTTTTGCGACATTGCTATCCGCCATACGAGGCGGATGATAGCGGGGTAATGATGAACGCCGAAAATTCGAGATAGGGTGCTTTTCATGAAGGTTCAGGTTCGGTTGTCCCCAGGCTGGATGACGGGCTTCGGATTACGTGGAGAGGAGCGAATTACTTCAGGCTTAGTTCAAACACTGGTAGGGGATTGTCTCCGCCTCATATGTCCAGCACCACGTGCGCCCGCCAGTCGCCGTTCAATTGCTCAACTCTGAAATTGTGGAGGGTAACCGCTTTGACGTCCACCCTCTGAAGGTGGCGCGCCGGGTCAAGGCGCTCTCCCCTGGCGATGGCGCGTAGATGCCAGCCATCACCGAGGCGGCTTACCTGCGCATCGGCTACCCGTAAAAGGAGCTGCTCGGCATCCTTATAGTAAATCAGGTTTTGCAGTAGCTCCAGAAGGAGAAGGTCAAGGGCATCATTTTCGCTCTCAATCACACGGGTCTCGTGGGGTTCAATTGCATCGAGATTATCGATCATGACGTTCATTACTGCATCGCCCGCGCTCAGGAAAAGCTCGTTGATGTCCCGGCCTTGCGCCTCAAACGCGATATCCGCCGTGGCTTCTTCCTCAATAAAACGGTAAGTCATTGTCTACATGCTTCGGCTTTTGTGGCTTGATATTTGATACCTGGTGCTTGAATCACATTTATCCTTTAACATTCCCCACGGGAATAAAACGCACAACGCGCCGGCTCAGTCCCGCCAACTCGGTAGCCGTCACCACTTCATCAATGCTCTTGTAGGCGTCACCGGCCTCTTCAGCGAGACCGGAGAAGGAGGTAGTACGCACGTAAATGCCCCTCGCTTCCATGTCTTTCTGTAACGTCTGGCCGCGCCAAAGCTTGCGCGCCTTGGTACGGCTCATCGTCCGGCCGCTGCCGTGCGCCGTGCTGTAAAAACTCTGCGCTCCTTCCGGGATTCCCACCAGCAGGTAGGAGCCCGTCTCCATACTCCCGCCGATTATCACCGGCTGCCCGGTATCACGGTAACGCTCTGGTAGCCCGGGCATACCAGGGCCGAAAGCTCGCGTGGCACCCTTCCGGTGGACAAGTAACTCCCGCTCTTCGCCATTCACCAGGTGGCGCTCCAGTTTGGCGGTATTATGGGCAACATCATAGACCATATGCATCCCCAGATCTTCAGCCGAGCGGCCAAAAACCTCCGAAAAGACCTCCCTGACGCGATGCAGAATAACCTGGCGGTTGGCAAATGACATATTCAGGGCGCATTTCATGGCGGAGAAATACCTTTGACCTTCCGGAGAATTAATAGGAGCGGAAGCCAGCTCCCGGTCAAGTATCCTTATTCCGTACTTGCTTTCCATCACCTTCAGGAATATCTGAAGGCTATCGGAAGCTACCTGGTGGCCAAAGCCGCGGCTGCCGCAGTGGAACATCACCACTACCTGGTTTGGGATGGTGACCCCAAACTGCCCAGCCACTTTCCTATCAAACACATTTTCCGGCGCGGCAACCTGGATCTCAAGGTAATGGTTGCCCGAGCCCAGCGTTCCGATCTGGTTTATGCCTCGGGAAATCGCCTGTTCACTGACTGCAGCGGCATCCGCGCCAGCGATGCACCCGTTTTCTTCGGTTAGCTCCAGGTCCTCCGGCCTGCCGTACCCATTGCGGACGCACCAGCGGGAGCCTTGCTCAATCACCGTGCGAAACTCATCCCGTGTTAGCTTCACAAAGCCGGTGCTGCCGACTCCGGCAGGAACTCTCTGGTACAGGCGGTCAACCAGGCGGGTGAGATGCGGTTTCACCTCATCCCATGACAAGTTGGTGGTTACCAGGCGCATGCCGCAATTGATATCAAACCCAATGCCCCCGGGCGAAATGACCCCCGTTTTCAGATCCATGGCAGCCACTCCGCCGATAGGAAAACCGTATCCCGAATGTCCGTCCGGCATACACATGGCATATTTTGTTATCCCCGGCAGCGTGGCGACGTTCGATATCTGGTCGAACACCGCCTCATCCATCTCCTTGATGAGCTGCTCTGTGGCGAAAATGCGGGCCGGCACCCTCATGCCGTCTTTATAAGTGACGGGCAGCTCCCAGACCGTATCAGCAACCTTTTCCAGGGACCGCACGAGAGCCATCGTCTCACCTCCGTACCGTTGATATGTTGATGTTGCCGGCAGGATCGCATACCCATTCTATCAACGCTGGCGAGCGATAAAAAGGGGAATTCGATGCCGGGGGCGGTTTTGAAACGAAAATGTAATCTGTAGTCAGATGCCACCGCGGAGAAAGATAGCAAGGTGTTTGCACAAATTACGTATGGTTCAATTATGAGACTACGTAGTGCTACGGATATCTTGTTCTCATAAATTTGTTATAGAGTTAAAATAGAAGAGGGAAAAAAGGAGAAAAATACGGATGAAAGCTAAACAGCCAATAATAGTAATGACTATTTTTGCGTTATCCCTGGCGCTGTTAACCCCGGCGTGCGCTACCCAGCCGCCGGCACCGGCGGCACAGGGGAATCCTGGCACTATTGAGTGGTTTGGCTGGTCGCATTTCCGGATTACCTCCGGTCAGGGCAAGGTCATACTCGTTAACCCATTTATTACCGGGAACCCCGACTCGATAGTGAAGCTAGAGGAAATGACCAAAGCAGACATTATACTGGTTACCAATGGGCATGGAGATGAGGGTGCGAATGATGCTATACCCCTGGCACAACAGACCGGCGCGAAGCTGATCGGAGGAGGCTTTGAGCTGGGTTCCTGGTTTATTGAGCAAGGTGTGCCTGCCGCCCAGGTAATACGGACCAATCCTGGTGGAAGACAGCGGTTTGACGGTATCACGATTCGTATCGTGAATTCCGTACATGGCTCGGGGCTGCCAAAGCCGACCAGCCAGAACACCTACGGGGGGCCGGCGGCGGGATTTATTATCACCCTGGAGGATGGCTACACGGTGTACTTCGCCGGCAGCACCGCTGCGACCATGGACATGCAACTCTGGGGTTCAGCGTTCAAACCAGACCTCGCCATATTGCCGCTGAACAATGACCGCGATCCGGTAGACGTAGCCCAGATGGTGAAGCTGCTTCGCACTGATAATTCAAACCTCAAGAAAGTAATCCCGCACCACAACCGTGTACAACCGCCCGCAGGCGCGACAACCGTCGACGAGATGGAGCAGGCCATCAATGACATGGTTGGCAAGGGCACGGTAGAAATAATGCGCATTGAGCGCGGCAAGGTTATGACCTTGGCCAAATAGCGTCGAGGCTGGCATTGCCGCCGAAAGTTGCTGAGGAGGACAGATATGTTAGGACTAAAACCGACAGTTCTGGTAGGGGTAGCGCTGGTTACGGTGCTGATCGGGGGGCCGAGTGCGACGTTGACCACCATGTACGTCAAGAGCCAGACGCCCAAAGCGGTAACTACAATCTATAATTACGATGCCGCCGCTGAGCGCTGGGTTAAAACTGCGTATTCAGTGCCATTACCCCTTAACGAGGACGGATCAAAACCCAGGTCATCCAACACGCTCATAATCAACGTGAGAGAGGACGAACCGATCAAGGAAATCTTGATAGAGGAGACCCTGATAATCGGAGGAAATGAGCCGCTGCTGGAGATACGCGGGCATGAGGATAACCTCACCGGAACTGGTAAACTGAAAATAGGAGAACTGAAGTTTATCAAGGTGGACGCCGAAGAGCTGGACATTGACGATACTAAAGTGGTCCGCATCACGATGCAAAACGTTGTCGCTGATGACAACGAGCTTGATATCGATGTTGATATAGTCAACGTTGTCCGCATTCTTCGGGGGGCGTCCAGCGTCCTCCGTCTCGGCATAAGCCGCCTTGACCAGGCCGTAAAGAACAGGGACGCCCCCGACGACCTGATGAAAGAAGACGCAATTTTCCCACGTGAAACAGGTATGAGGGTAGACCGCATCCGCATCCTTGGTCCTGATTCAGGTAAGGCCTTTATAGAACGACTGGTTATAAGGCGGACGGGTGTTGCAGGGAGGATAGAAGTCAGGGATGTGGAAATACAGGACCTCATCCTGATAGATGTGACGCTTGATGATAGCTAGCGGGATTGCTCCCTCAGCGCGGGTCAAAAATGTGAGAGAATGAAGATGTCATTAAAGCGCGTCGGCCATAGCCCGAAAGGAGCTACGAAACGTGCGGTCTTTTAGGAAGCAGGGTCTGGCCGTCCTGTCATTGTTGGCCGTCCTTGTCGCGTCTCCGGGCCAGACTAATGCCATATTGAGCGGCGTCGAACAAATCCCCGCTGAAACGGCGATAACCTATGAGTATGATGCACAGGCACAGCGCTGGATTAGCGAGATAAAGGAAACTCTCCTCCAGCGCGGGATGCAGCCAAAGACAACCAACACCCTTATCCTCCGGCTGCAAGCCGATAACCCGGTACAGGAGATCATTTTTGACGGGGCACTGATAATTGGAGGCGCAGAGCCCCTTTTTGAGATTGACGGCAACCCAGCAGATACTGACAATGGGACCATCCGTATCGGCACCCTTACCTTCAACCGGGTGGATGCTCGCAGGTTGGAGATCGTGGACACCTCGGTCGTCAGTTCCAATATAACCAATGTGGTCGCTCATGATAACGAACTTGCTTTGAATACAACAACAGCCAATGTTACCTTCGTGGGACGCGGTGCGGATAGTACCCTATCCTTTAGTAATGTTAGATTTGACCGTGTGCGCATTCTGGGGCCGGGCGGGGATGCCGATGGGCACCTGGAACGTTTGACGGTGAACCGTTCCAGCGTATTGGGAAGAATCAGGATCGAAGACGTGAAAATACAGGAACTGGTGTTGACCGATGTATCTTTGCAAGACTGATACAGATGGAGAAAATGGTGCCACATGATTTGTCATGCTTGCCATCCCGACGAAATCGGCAGACGAAGCAATCTTAACCCGGAGCTGTCATTCCCGCGAAGCTTGTCCCGTACCGCGATATGGGAGCAGGAATCCAGGCTGGGGAAGTAGATTCTCTGCCTGTGCGGAGAATGATATTGTGGGATGGATTGCCAAAGGGGCTGCGTGCCTTCATATACATAACAATAACCTTGTCCGGGGGTAAAAAGATTAAGACAAAAAGACTGGTAAGGAGCATTAGCCTGTTGCTGGCGGCAGCCCTCTTTTTGCTGCTGGCATGTGTAAAGCCATCCCAGCCGGCTGGCGCGCCGCCAATCATAGGAGGAACTTCCCCCGGCTCCAGCACTCGCCCGGCCGTCATATTACCGCCGCCCACCCTTTCTATCGTCTCGCCGGCAGAGAACTCCACTTTGCCTGCGGAAACAGTATCCGTCTCGGTGAACGTGACCGATTTTGCCCTTACGCCGCCAGGCGCTGCTAACGTTCTGGGACAGGGACATATCCATTATTATCTGGATGTTGAGATTCCTACAGCGCCGGGGAGACCGGCGGTTACGCCGCAGGGGACATATCAGGCATTACCAGGCGCCACGGCGGTATGGGATGTCTTGCCGGGCGCTCATATCTTTGGTGCGCAGCTAGTAAATAATGACCATACTCCCCTCTCTCCCCCGGTGGTAGCTACTGTCAATGTATCGGTGGTAAGCGGGCTTTTGAAGGTTGTCGGGCACTTGAACATTGCCATCGGGCCGGAGCACATTACCGATGTGTGGGCGCACACTGCGCCCAGCGGCCGGAGCTACGCCTACCTGGGCAGCTTTGACCAGCCACGATGCGAGCTGGACAGTACCGGAGTCTATATTGTCGATATCACTGACCCGGCAAGCCCGCAGTTGGCGCGTTTCATTCCATCCCCGGCGCGCACCCGCGTTAATGACGTAAAAGTCGAGCATATCAAAACGGCATTCTTCGAGGGAGACATCCTGGTCCATTCCGTGGAGACCTGCGAGCGGAGCCCGCAGCCTCCGGAGGGAAGCGGCATAAGGATTTATGATGTGACTGATCCACTCAACCCTCAACTCCTTGCCGGCCAGTTCCTGGACTTCCAGGTACATAATACGTATATCTATCGGCAGGGGGAGCGCGTCTTTGTTCTGGTGGTGGAAGACGGGGGACAGCGTGACTTTCATATCGTTGAGGTGACTAATCCGGCTGCCCCGAGGGAGATCGCGGCGCTGGGCGCAATAGACTGGTTTGACCCGCAAACGGACCAGCTTTTCCTGGGCGAAATGCCAGTTCCCTTTGTACATGACGTCTGGGCGCAGGTCTTGCCGAAAGACTTTCCTGACACTACTCGCGCTGGCAAAACGTTTGCCTATCTTTCGTACTGGGATGCCGGGCTAATTATCCTTGATATCACCGATCCGTCCAATCCTATCTTTCTAGGTGACAGCGATTATCTTGCCCCCGACCCTCTGAGCGGCCAGCCCCCCGAAGGCAACTCCCATGCCGCCGTTCCCACCGCCGATGGCAGGCTCGTTTTTATGGGTGACGAGGATTTTTCACCCACGCGCACTGCTTTTACCGTTGACAGCGGGAACTTTTCCGGTGAATACCGGGCTATCGTGGCTGGCTTCACCGTTCCCATCGATAGACTACCCGAAAAGAAAGTAAGCGGCCCGGCCACCTATATCGGGCTTGCCTGTGAAGCGGAGGGCATCCCGCCCCCGGACCCTGCGCTCCTCGCCGCCGGGGAAAAGACGATCGCCCTGATTGAGCGCGGCATTTGCCAGTTTGATTTGAAAATCACCAGCGCAGCCGCCGCAGGTTACGGCGCGGCGGTAGTCTTTAACGTGGTGGAGACCCCGGGCCAGCTTATGCAGATGGGCGGGGATCCGAATAGAGGCATTATTCCAGGCGTATTTGTGTCGCGCTTCACCGCCTTCGCCATACTGGACATTCCACCGGATTCCCCCGCCGCCACACCGCTCCCGCCGGTTGGGACGGTTGGAAGCCGGATTACCATCGACGCCGATGTTTTCGATGGCTGGGGATATGGGCGTATCCTGGACGTGAGCGACCCGGCAAATATCAGGGAACTTGGCCAGTATGCTACGCCCGAAGCCTTTGCCCGGCCGGTGCCTCCGGGTGACCACTCTATGCATAACGTCATGGTAGACGGCCGGCGTGCCTATATCTCCTGGTACTGGGACGGCATCCGCGTAGTCGATTTCAGCAACCCGGCGAAGCCTGTTGAGACAGCCTTCTTCATTGATGAAACTGACCACTCGAATTTTTGGGGCGTTTATCTCTTCAAGCACCCAGATGGCAAAACCTACATCCTGGGCAGCGACCGCGATTCGGGGCTGTGGATTCTCCATACCCCTGAAGCCGGCACAACGGTGCCCAGACAAGAACCTGCGCCGTGATGGGCAACTAATGCTCTCTTTTTACCAGCAGCACCAGGATAGCCACCAGCAGACCCGCTATCGCCACCAGTAGAGTAATTCCCAGGTATATGCTCCAGGCAGGAAGAACAGGCTGCGCTACATATGGCAGCGGAGGCGGCGGGGGCGGCAGAGGCGACGGAGTAGCGGGTGGGGTTTGGGGAAGGAAAGGAGATGGCTCGGGTGTCTGCGATGCAGGCGGGGCAATCTCTTCGAACTGCGGCGCCTTTTCCGTGGTAAAAACGCCCGTTGCGCTCCAGGAGCTGTGACTGCCCGCGCCAACACCTCTCACCATCCAGTAGTACGTGGTGTCATAATCGAGGTCCACATCACTTTTCCAGGCGGTTGCGGGCAACGAGTCCCTCGCGATCGCTGGATTCTGAAAAGAGATATCGGCAGAGACCATCAGTTCATAGCGTTCTGCCCCGGGTACCACGCTCCACTGGAATAACGGTTTTCTGGATATACGGGAAAGTCCGGCCTCCGGGCTGTAAAGCTCCGGCCCGGTAGCGGTCCCGCCCAGGATTGTCGTAAAAGACCACTTTGCCGACCACGGACTCAGCACCGGCTCGATAGCCCTGACCCGCCAGTAGTATGTAGTTGCCATTCGCAGCGGAGGCAAAACGGCTGAGCTGCCACCGGTCTCTCCGGCGGACGCATTGTCCCCCGAAGCAAAGCTGGCATTGCGATCAACCTGCCACTCATATTTGGTTACTCCCTTTGCCGTTTGCCAGTCCAGCTTAACATTATTGATCTCCAATCCCGAAGCTTCATCGGAGGGTGAAACCAGGGTCGCCGGCTCAGCTGCACTATCTACGTAGGTCATCAGCAGCTTGTTCCTGGTGTCAGCCGACCAGAGCTGATTTCCTGAAAGCCATAGCCCGTTCAAGGTGGCATTATCGGTCAGACCGCGAGTAACCGTCTCGAATGAAGGATTCAATGACGCCGGGCTGAGCGCCCGCTCCATTCCACCATTGGTCATTGCATTGGCCAGGTAGAGAGTGCCGCCACTCGATATTACCGGCCGGTTCAGCACGCTTCCTACAGGCAGAGTAGCGTCTATACTTTCCCAGACGCTGCTCTTGCCGATGGTAAAGCGGTAGACGCGCTGCTTACTTGAGGTCGTCGCCACCGCATCAGTGACCGCATACACTATCCGGTTCCGGGTGAAGTCCGGATCAAAAACGACAAAAACGCCCCCGCCAAGGGGCGCTGTTGCGGCGCCGACAGGAAGCTGTTCAAAGGAAGTGCCGTTGTCGGTAGACAGATATACCCGGCCAGCCGTGTTGCCCGCGAGGACGGTCCCGTCTTTCAGGTAATCCGGAGACAACGCGATGGATTTCAGCCGCTGGCTGCCGGCCGCCGCCGGTACGGAATAGAAGAAACCACCATTTGCCGAGCTGTAGACCAGGTTACTGCTGCCGTCATAGCTGCCCGCAAACAAAATGTCATTACTGGCAACAGCCATAACGTCGATGGGAAACGGTGCGGGACGCCTGATGAAGGTCTGCCCTCCGTTTTCCGATTTCCATACTGACCACTGATTGCCACTCCTGCCGACAAGAAACACTGCCTTGCCATCGGTGCCGTAAGAGGGAGAAAATTCAATCATGTTCAGAGCAGTGGCGCTGGCCTGAACGGCGCTGAAGACCCTCTCCCACGTAGTGCCGCCGTTCTGACTCCGCCAGACGCTGTGTTCTCCACCATGCGTCAACATGAACAGGGTGCCGTCCCGTTCAAAAGCGGGAGATAACGCCAGTCCGACAATCTCGTCAAGCCGAGTATCGATCAGCCCAAGCTGGTCCCAGGTGACACCACCATCCACACTATAGGAAAAGCCGCTGCCGGAGCCGCTAGTGGCAGCGTAAGCCCGTCGGCTTTGCGCAAAATCCGGCGGCGCCAGCAGATTAGTTTTCGTTTGCCCCGCGGGGTCCTTTTGGCTTGCCAACCAGCTCTGCCCGCTGTCCTTACTGATATAGACCTTGCTCGAAGCAGCGGCGCCGGCAAGAAGATAATAGCCGGTGGCGTTTCCAGTCACCGCTACGCCGGTGACATCAATATCGGGCAGATTGTCGGCTAAAGCAACGTTCAGGTCGATGCCCCTGGAGTTTTCAGGCGCCTGGTCGAGCTCAATACGGTAAACATCTCCGCCGTTCCCGCCAGTATCGAGGGCAAGAAATAGAACGGGATTCTCCACTGCACTGCTGAAATCGGGCGGAAAGACAATGGCCGCCTTTCTGGAAACCACGCCCTTTATGGTCACATTCCCTGTGATCGCCCCCCAGTCCATATCCGCGTGCCGGCTGGCGACAAGCGTATCGGTCTCATTAGAAGCAACGGCGATGAGCAGACGGTCGCTGGCATAGCCCGGCGAGAAGGCGAGAGCCAGCACGTCATAGCTGCCAATGCCGGTGTTTGTCCAGCTGTTAAACAAGCGGCTTTCATCGGCGACGTAGACACCGCCGTATTGACCCACATCTTTATCCATCGTGCCCACGGCAATAATCCGACTGTCGCCCGCTTTGGCAACAGTGAGGCTGGTAATCGTGACGTTACCGCTTCCGGTTCCGCCGGGCCCCGGCGCAATCATGCCAAAACTATCGCCGCCGTCAGATGACTTGTGTATCGTGGAGGCAGTGGCATAGTATACCGAGTGCGCATCTTCCGGCATAACAGTGATAGCTTCGATATTATCCGTAACCTGGCCGGATGGCGACCAGCGATAACCGCCGTTACTCGATTTGAACAGCGTATTACTGGTCCCCGAAGGCGCAACATGGGCATAAAGCGTGCCATCACCTGCCACGGCCAGGTGCTCTACATTCGACCCCTCGGCAAGCTGCCAGTACCCTCTTTTGCCTTCCGCAGGGATATTGACCGGAGACCATTTTAGCGCCTCCGGAGCCGCCAGCGTTGAGAAGGAGACGAAGCTGAGGCTGAGGGCAGCCACTACCAAGAAGATTGCAACAAAGTGATGCATCCTTTGCTTCGCCATCTGGGGAATTGTAGGATTGCCACCAGAAAAAAGTCAACCCCTTTTCTGGAACGAGGGCAAAAGTCGCCAGAGTTAATTTACCCGGGGCTGATAGCTTTTAGCGCCTGCCGTAAGTCCGGAGGCAGCTCCGACCGGAACTCAACGTACTGGCCCGTGGATGGCAAGTGAAATCCGAGCTTCGAAGCGTGCAGGAACTGGCGCGCAAGAAAAGGAGATTTGCCGCCGTAAACCGCATCGCCGATTACCGGGTGGCCGATTGCCGCCAGGTGTACCCGGATCTGGTGAGTGCGTCCCGTCGCCGGCCTGACCTCCAACAGGGAGTAGCCATCAATGTAATTGACTACGTGATACCTGGTCTGCGCCGGCCGGCCCCTGGTGGCAGCAACTACCGCCATCCGCTTCCGGTCGCTGGAACTGCGGCCAATGGGCGCTTCGATTATCCCATCCTCCGGAGAGAGGTATCCCCTGACCAGGGCAAGATAAACTTTCACCACTGAGCGTGTCCTGAATTGGTTGGCCAGGTTGGCGTGCGCCTGCAAATTCTTGGCGATTATTATCAGCCCTGAAGTGTCCTTGTCCAGTCGGTGGACAATTCCCGGTCGCTGGTCGCCGGCATCCGGAGAATAGGACAGATGGGAAAGAATAGCATTCGCCAGCGTGCCTCTGGGATGTCCCGGCGCCGGATGCACCGTAAGCCCGGCTGGTTTATCAATCACCATAAGGTCTTCATCTTCGTAAAGGACACTCAAAGGGATCATGTCAGCCGCTAGCGCGCTGGGAACGGAAAGGGGAATCGCTATAGTTATCCGGTCGCCGGAATTGAGCTTAATACCCGCTTTGGCGGTCTGCCCGTTCACCCTGATGTTGCCGCCGGCGATCAGCTTTTGCGCCTGCGTCCGGGAAAGCTCCGGGCAACACTCCGCCACATACTTGTCAAGACGTACCCCCGGCCGCTCAACGACCAGTTCACGCTCTTTGATATCGCTCATCACTACTGGCTCGGGTAACGTTGCTGCTAATAGCGTTTGACGGTGGAGGACAGGTTTCTTAATACTGGCGACAGGTCAGCGCTTTTCAGCTTTACCGAGGAACGCCAGCGAAAAAATGAAGAGAATGACCCCAATAGTAATGGCCGAATCAGCCACGTTGAATGAAGGCCAGAAGCGAAGGTCGATAAAATCGGTAACAGAGCCGAAAAGCAGACGGTCAGTCAGGTTGCCGGCGGTACCGCCAAGGATCAGTCCCAGAGCTATCTTGCCCACCTCACCACCAAGAACCCCCCACCTGCGCCAGAAAAAGAGGCCGAGCGCCAGGATAGCAAAGATGGCAAGGATCGCCACAACGGTCAAAATAACCGAATAGTCCTGAAACATCCCGAAGGCAGCGCCGCTGTTGCGGCTGTGGACGATATGGAAAATTCCAGCGCGAAAAACAGTCTGCCCTTCTGCAAAAGACCGAACCCATGACTTGGATAACTGGTCGGTAGCAACTACCAGGATAGCAGTAAGCAGGAAAACCACGTCCCACGCCTTACCTTGAGGAAATGCGGTCGCTATACTCTTGCCTGCTTCGCCTTGCAACTTAGACATAAATTCGCCTGTGGTAAAACCTCGAGCCGGCCGGGATCAATCGGCTGCCCGCAGACATCGCATGACCCGTAGGTCCCTTTTTCAAACTTTTGCAGGGCATGCTCAATCTCTGCGAGATTTGCCCTGACCTGCTTCTCCAGGGCAAGACGCTTCTCCAGCTCAAAGCTTTCAGTAGCTTCTTCTTCTCTCTTGCCGAACGGACTGCCTTCCCGCCTAACGTCGGCGGACTGGATCCTCATCTTTAGGTGCTCCAATTCCTCAAGCAAATGCGCCTGTTCACTTTTCAAACGAGCATGAAGTTGAGCGATGTTAAGGGTGGTCACTTCTTCTTCCTCCCGCCCCAGCCGTCAGCTCAGGCTGGGTATCTAAACTTTCCATGCGAACGCTGACAGGCTAAAGCTATTATACTGAAGCATCGGGCATAAGGCAATAAAAGCTTTATGCGCTCCCGCGACGGGCAGAATCACGGGATCCCTGTACGGTCTCCACTCTCAGTTTATTTCATTCTGGCAGTTTTATCAAATCAGACGCCCCGGGAATACGGTGTGTTATTATTAAGAGAAAAGCTTTCAGGAGGCACCACAATGAAGGAATCAGTCATCGCTGAACTAAAGGTCCTACCCGTGGGGACATCAACTCCGAGCCTCAGCCGCTACATTTCTGCCTGTGTAAGCGCCATCAAGGGAAGCCCGGAGGTGAGCTATAACGTCACGGCAATGGGCACAATAGTCCAGGGGACGATGGAGCAAGTCCTGGAGCTGGCCCAGAAAGTTCACGAGGTACCTTTCACCATGGGGGTACAGCGCGTCGTGACCACGATCTACATTGACGACCGCCGTGATAAGGCAGCGACGATTGAGAGCAAGGTGGGAGCTGTTAGCTAGAGCTCTTTGTCATACTGCGAAGCTTGTCCCGTGCTTCGGCACGGGAGCGGAGGCGGGAATGACAAGTGACAAGGGAAGGATAGTTTAGCACCAATCAAGTAAGAAAGGTGGCCGAAGTCCAATCGTCCAGTTCTCCATATTCCTGCTCGGTATCATCCTCATGCTGCTGATAAAGTGACTGTGGGTTGCCGACCGTTGAAGGATAGCTTATAATCCGTCTGGAGAGAGCCACAACATGGACCTTTTAGTACAACTGGCGCCGAAGCACCTCCAGGGACTGCTGCTGACCAGTCCGGTCATGACAGCCTCCGGTACTTTTGGTTACGGTACCGAGCCAGATGTTCCTTTTGATATCCAGCAGCTCGGTGCCATTGTCTGCAAGGGGACTACCATGCAGTCCAGGGAGGGTAATTCCCAACCCCGCCTGGTCGAGACGGCGTCCGGACTGCTCAACTCCATCGGCCTCCAGAATATCGGCGTCGAAGCGCTGATAAAAGAGAAGGCGCCCGTCTGGGCGAAATGGAGCATCCCCGTCATCGTCAACATCGCCGGTGAAACGCTGGATGATTATGTCAAACTGGCAAGTCGACTCGATGGCGTGCCCGGCGTCAGTGGGCTTGAGGTGAACATCAGTTGTCCGAATATAAAGGCCGGTGGCGATGAGTTTGGCTCTGATCCCACCTCCGCCGCCGAGGTGACGCGGGCGGTGAAAAACGCTACCTCCCTGCCCGTCATTATGAAGCTGACCCCCAACACGGGCAACATCGCCCGGGTAGCCGAAGCAGTAGCCGCCGCCGGGGCCGATGCCGTCACGCTGATAAATACCTTGCGAGGAATGGCAATAGATATCCGGCGTCGCAAGCCAGTTCTGGGCAACGGCACTGGCGGGCTTTCCGGTCCGGCGGTGAAGCCGGTAGCGCTTTACATGGTTTACCAAACAGCCAGAGCGGTTGATATTCCGGTAATCGGCTGCGGGGGAATCGCCACCGCGCAGGACGCCATCGAGTTCATCATGGCCGGAGCGACTGCAGTAGAGGTAGGCACGGCGAATTTCTCCAACCCCTGCGCCCCCCTGGACATCCTCGAAGGCATCAAGCAGTTCATGGTCAAAGAGGGAATCGCGGACATCAAAGAGCTTATCGGCGCGACGAGACGCTGAATTGTCATTGCGGGGAAGTCCTTCATTTGTGAAGGACGACGTGGCAATCTCTTCCACAGCATCATTCCCGCGCACTTCTTGTCATTCCCGCGAAAGCGGGAATCTACTCCCGCCCCACACGGATTGCTTCGTCCTTCTTTGAAGGACTCGCAATGACAACCAAAGGGACAAAAGAAAAAGCCTCCAGGCGGTGGCGTATTTTCCACAAGGAACTTCTTCCTCAGTATCGTCCGCGCTGAGGCGTTTCACTGCCGTGTTCGGGATGGGAACGGGTGGTACCGCCTCGCTCTAACCACCAGAAGGCTCTTTAGTATTTGATATAATAGCACACTTTTTGGGGGAAGGGAAGGGGGGTGGCTTAAGAACAAACCGTTCGTGGTGAACCTGTCGAACCATGAACGTCCTTCGACTAGCTCAGGACGAACGGAAATTATGAACACTCTTGTGGAAAAGTTGTCTTTCCAGCGCAAGCGAGAATCCAGAGGGAGGACACTGGGGAGCCGGAAATCCTCCTAAGTCCCTCCCGTGTGAAGGATGTCCCGACAAACCCCAATTTGCCAAAGGGAGAGGAAAGAAAAAGTGGCGAAAGCCTCCTTTTTCTGAAACTAAGTACTAGATGAATGACGTCGCTTACGAATCACCCACCAGCTATCCTGGTGTTTACGCTAGTATATATCAGCGTTTTATCCAGAAATCATCCTCGTGTATTTGCTATACACAGCCCTATCCATAAGGATGTTCCTTCCCCAGTGAAGTGGATTTACAATTAGTGTAGGGTCTTTAGACACGCCAGCAGTTCCGAAGGAAGCTCGGAGCGAGGAGGTTATCACGTGAAGCAGCATAACATGGAATGGCATGCCTTACTTGCGAAGCAGGAAACCGCGGACAATGCTCTGCTGAAACAGCTTGCGCTGATACTTGGGCTGGGGACTCTTGGATTGATAATGTTGATCAGCCTCATCTATCTCCCACTCAGCGTTTCGCTCAGCTCGATGCCGGTAGACCCGGCTGCGGGAGCGAGCGTTGAGCAGACCTTGGGCGCTGAATATGTGCTCCAGACGAGCTTTCTGTCCGGCAGGTATGTACTCCCGTTCCTTGCCAGCCTTCTGGGTGCTGGACTTATTCTTATCTACGTGCTGCGCTCTAAGGGCAAGAAGGCATAAGAAGACGTGGATGCCGGAGATCAAATGCACGTCGTTCGGAGGGAGGCACATCCCCGGCTGCTGACTGATGTTCGTGCGGCTCACATGGAGGGCGATGTCAAGGGAAAAACGCTTGCTACTCTTCTCAGCCAGGTGATGGAAGCGGCGGCAAGCCTGCATCCGGCATATTTTGCCCTGGTCATGGCTACCGGCATCATCTCGATTGCCAGTGATTTTCTGGGCATGAGGGTGATTGCCCTTTCCCTGTTCTGGGTGAATATCGGCGTTTTCGTTGTCCTGTGCTTTCTGACTTTTCTGCGCGTGGTGTTTTACCCGGTGCGTTTTCTGGGTGACCTGTTTGACCACGGGCGTTCCCCCGGTTTTTTTACCGTGGTTGCCGGCACCAGTGTTGTCGGCAGCCAACTCATCCTGGTGATGGATGATTACCGCACGGCGATTGTCATGTGGCTGCTGGCACTGCTTTTGTGGATAGGCTTGACCTACAGTATTTTTACCTGTCTCATAATCAAGGAAAACAAGCCGTCCATAGCCGAAGGGATTAACGGCGGCTGGCTGACAGCGGTGGTTGCCACGCAATCAATTGCTTCTCTGAGCGGGCTGCTGGCAACGCGCTTTGAGGTCTACCAGAGCCAGGTATTTTTTCTCGCCCTTGCCATGTGGCTTGCCGGCGGCATGCTTTATGTCTGGATAATCTCGTTGATCTTTTACCGCTATTTCTTTTTCAGGTTCTCTCCCCAGGATCTTGCGCCGCCGTACTGGATAAATATGGGGGCGGTAGCCATTTCTACGCTTAGCGGGACGATTCTGATTGGAAACGCGCCGAACTTTGTTTTTCTACAGGAGATTCTGCCCTTCCTCAAGGGTTTCACCCTGTTCTTCTGGGCGACGGGTACGTGGTGGATTCCAATGCTCGTGGTTCTCGGGATATGGCGGCATTTCTACAAGAGACTGCCCGTAGCTTACAACCCTCTTTACTGGGGGGCGGTCTTTCCTCTGGGTATGTACACGGCGGCGACTTTTCAACTGGCGAAGGTCACTTCTTTGCTCTTCCTCGCTCAAATCCCGCAGTACTTTATTTATTTTGCCATCGCGGCCTGGGTGCTGACCTTCGCTGGTCTTGTCTCCAGTTTGGTCAAAAAGCTTGCTGTCAGCCTGAGCACCGGCAGCACAACAAATCCTTCTTAGTGAACTTGCAGTGCCTGAACGCAATAGACAAGTTGCCTTAGTTGAACGCCTTAGCTGATTTGAAAGGCCGACGACGGCGTTCTTCCAGTTGAACAATGTGAAAGGAATGACATTAGATATGAAGCAAGATTTCCAGCTTTACCCATCCATTGTTGAAACTATCAGTGAAGCGAGCCATGCTGCGGAAACAAAATGCCGGCTGAGTCTGAGTCAGGGCGTGGTGCTGGGCATGATCGCTGCCGCTTACCTGGCCCTGGCTACCACGCTGGCATTAGCTTTGGGTGCTACTATTGTTTCGCCCAGCGTGCAGAAACTGGTGCAGGGGGCAGTATTTCCTGTAGGGCTGATAGCTGTGGTAATCGCCGTTTCCGAGTTGTCCACCGGCAACTATCTGGTGACCCCTCTTGGCGCGATGACCGGCTGCGTGCATTGGCGCCACGTGCTTTATAACTGGGGAGTGAGCTACACCGGCAATTTTCTCGGCTCTTTTGCCCTGGCGGCGGTAATTATCTACGGCGCGCATGTTTTTACCGGGGCGATGTGGGGGCAGCAGTGGGTGGACCACCTGACAAAGACCGTGCTGACTAAAGCCAGTCTCTCGCCGTTTGAAGCTTTCTGGCGCGGTGTCCTGTGTATCTGGCTGGTAGACCTGGCCATCTGGCAGGCTTACCGGGTCAAAGAAATTGTGGCGAAATTTCTGCTGATATGGTTCCCCACCTTTGCCTTTTTTGCCCTGGGATTGGAGCACAGCGTGGTTAATATGTTCCTGTTCCCGGCGGCGATTTTCGCCGGCGCTCCCATTTCGTGGTCGCATTTTCTGCTCAATAATCTGACGCCTGTTGTCCTGGGGAATATCGTGGGCGGAACATTTATCGTTGGCATGCTTTACTGGTTCTCGGCTGGCCTGCCCGTCAGGAAAGCTGAATCCAATCCCGGCCCGGGTGGCAATTCCGGTACCGGCTCATTCCCTCTACTGGCGGCGAATTTTGCCAAAGGTGGAGTGGTGATGCTGATTTTCTTCGGTCTTTTTCCTGCCGCCGCTGCCGGACTGGGGCTCCTGCTGCCCAAACAGTGGGGCATTGGGGTTCCGCTGGCGGTTATGGGTTATCTTGCCCTGGCTGCCTTCGCTCTCTCTCGCATGGGAAGGCACCGCCTGGTAGAGTAGCGTTGATGAGAATCTGCGTGCTAGGTTTCCTAATGTTGTTGCTCGGGGAGCGCAACCACGGGCTTGGTCTGCTTCACTGCGCTTGCTACGGAAACGCGGCGGAGTATGTAGGCCAGTGCGATTGATACCACCGATAGGGCGGCGAAGACAGAAAAGCCAGAGGAATAGCCGCCAGCGCCCTGCATCCGCACAAAAAGCCCCATTAATGGCGGGAGAGCAAAGCCGCCGAAGGCGCCGATGCCACCTACCCATCCGGAAGCTCCGCCGACCGCCTCCTTTATCTCCTGGGGCACGAGCTTGAAAACGGCGGCATTGCCAACGCCCATACCGGCGGCCATTAAGACCTCACCGGTTATGGACATCGCAAAGCCTCGCGAGAGCGTCATAACGATGGAGCCGAATAAAAGAACAGTCAGAGCAAAGAGGAGTGTCCGCTCGCCGCCGAGCCGGTCGGAAAGGGAGCCTCCGCCCACACGGACAATGGAGGCAAGAATCGAAAACAGGGCCGTCAGCAGTCCGGCCGTCACCACCTTCTGGCCGTAGAAAGACGTCCAGTAAGTGGGGAACCAGGCCGTCAGGGCAATAAATCCGCCGAAGGTGGTGAAATAGATGGCAACGAGCACCCACGTCTTCCAGTTGCTGGCGGCTATACGCAGGCTCTCAACGGCCTTCCCCGAAGGGAAAATCTCCTGTCCCATCTCCCGCGCCTGTGATTTGGCCTGCGCCGCGGGGACGTCATTTTTCAGCAGTTGGAAGTAGTAGCAATCGCGACCAAAGAAGGCAAATACTACTATGCCGGCGACCAGAAAAATAAGCCACGCCAGATAGGAGCCCAGCAGTCCCCAGTTGATCAGGCTTATCGGCAGGAGAAGGGAGAAAATCCCTGGCGCCATGTTGCCGACGCCGCCGTACATGCCGAGCGCCCAGCCTTGCCTCTTCTGTGGGAACCAGTAAGATGCCTGGGCGATACCGGCTGAGAAAGTAGCGATGCCGCAGCCACACAGGATGCCTATTATGAGCAAGATAGGATAATGTGATATGCGTAAACCATCAGGGTAGAGAAAGAAGATAAAGGCAAAGAGCGAAAGCATGCCGACAAAGGACAGGCTCAAGAGGACAAGGATGGGTTTGCGGCCGCCAGCGGTATCCACCCACGCGCCGAAGGGAATACGCAGCAGCGAGCCGGACAGCGCCGGGATTGCCACCAGAAAGCCGGTCATCAGCGGGGTCAACCCCATCACGTCTTTGAACTGTTTGGCGGTTGGGCCAAACAGAGCGACGGCGGCGAAACCGATGAAGAAGCCCAATGTGGCGCTGAATAGTCCCTGGGCCGGGGTGCACTTGAATGTTTGCCCACTTGTCCTGTTCACATTGCCTCCAAACGGCTTATTGTTGCGGCTGGCGCCGATACCAGGTAACCCGCTGGTACGGGCGCCATATGTAGGCGAGCGGTATTGACAGGATATGCACCAGGCGGGTAAACGGGAAAATGCCTATCAGTACCCAGGCGTTAACGGCGTGAATCTTGACCAGTACCGGAAGATCCGCCATGTATTCTACCTTCGGCGAGAAACTGGCCAGTGACCACATCCACGGGACGGCTGTCTGCAAAGACCAGGATACTCCCCACCGGTAAAAGATAGCGATGCCAAGGCCGGCAACAGCCTGCACAAGGAGAAGGACCAGGAGGACAACATCAAAGGTTGAGGTCACCGCTCGAACGCGGGGGCTGATGGCCCTTCTGAAAAGCAGCAGAATCAGGCCGAACAGCAGCAGCATCCCCAGGGCGAAGCCCGTTCCTTCTATCAGGTAAAGGCGGACGGGCGCGCTGATGAATCCCTTGACCACGAGGGGCAAAAGGACCACAAAGAGGTGGCCGAGAAGAACGGTAATAATACCCCAGTGCCACGGCACCGAACCCCAGAACAGCCGGCGCCCCTCAAGGAACTGCGAAGAGATGGTGGAAAAGGAATACCGGTTGGTGACGTAGCGCCATATAGCGCCGACAATGGCCGCTGTTACCGCAATATACGGCAAAATGGCGAACAGGAAAATGTTGATCATGCCCGAAGACCTCCAACCCTCACCATTTTTCGGGAAACCTGTTGTAGAAACACTTTCAGGGCGCTGATGACGTCCCTGTAAACGTTTTTGTCCTTTTTCAGGGTTTCCTCAATTCTACCAAGAGTGGGAAGAATACATTCATCAATCAGAGGGCGACAAAACTCCGGGTCGCGGGCGATGCTTATAAACCTCAGCATGACGCAGAGATGGTCAGGGAGTTCACTGCCGCTGGAGAAACCGTCAGCCTCATAACCCTCTTCCAGCTTCACCAGGAAAGCGTTCCTTTTTTGCGTTTCCCCGAAAAGGTGATAGCCAAGGTAGAGCGTTGTCGCCGTAGTCATATCGAACGTCTGGATGTAATGTTCTTCCAGGGTAGCCCGCGTCTGGCCGGAGGCGAAATCAACAAATGACTGCATGTCCTCCGCGTCGCCAGAAAAAGAATCCTTCAGCCGCCGGGCACACTCGGCTGATATCTCAACCAGGGATTCGCCGGGATAGTCCAGAATTCCGGCAAAAAGACGGCAGACTTCCTGGTGTTCTCGCGGTAGCATTAAGGACCTCGTCTCGGGGCTTGCGTGAAGCCCAAACCCGTTTGCCCTTTTTGCTTGATGGCTGTCCTGTCTGGAGCGGTCTCAACATCCCTCTCGCGCTGGTACGGAGGTATGACGAAGCGGTCCTCGTAGCGCGGCAGTGAGGTCATCCGGAAAATCTGCTCAACCTCGCTCGCTGTACAACCCGCCTCGACTAGCAGGGCGTTTGCCTGGTTTTCACTTATGTTGCCCACTTTCTTTGACTGTCTGTGGCTCCGTACGGCAATCAGCTTTTTCAGTACTTTCTTGACGATTTCCTCGTTGCCGGCGGAGAAGAGGCTTGCCATATATTTCATGGGAACGCGGGCGCTCTCGATGGCTCCGAAATAATCGGTCTCGGCGATTTCATAAACGCCCTTTTTCGTTGCGTTGATGACTGGGAGGAGGGGTGGAACATAGAAAAGGTTCGGCAGGGTGCGAAACTCGGCGTGTAACGGCAGAGCCAGTTCCCAGTCTTTTACAAACTTGTAAATCGGGGACCTCCGGGCGGCATCAATCCAGGCATCATTAATCCCATTTTTCTTTGCGCCTGCTTCGACGGCGGCGTCCTTCGGGTCCAGGATGATACTGCGCTGGGCTTCGACCAGCTCGCTCTCCGGTGCTCTGGCTACCTCCTCAATCCGGTCGGCGTCGTAAAAGAGTATGCCCTGGTAGCGGATCCGCCCGACGCACGAGTGGAAGCAGGAGGACGTTTGTCCCATTTCGAGGCGGGGATAGCAAAGGATACATTTTTCGGATTTGCCGGTCCGCCAGTTATAGTATGTCTTTTTGTAGGGGCAGCCGCTCACGCAGAAGCGCCAGCCGCGGCACTTCTCCTGGCTTATCAATACCGCTCCGTCCTCGGCGCGCTTGTAAATGGCGCCGCTGGGGCAGACGGCCACACAGCCTGGATTGAGGCAGTGGTTGCAGATACGGGGAAGGTAGAAAAAGACCATCTGCTCTATCTGGAAGAGGGACGCCCGCTCGGCATCGGTCAGGTTCGAAAGGTTGGTATCGTTCCGGGCGTAGGTGGTTGAGCCGCTCAGGTCATCGTCCCAGTTGGGTCCGGCTTCCAGGTCGATGTATCTGCCAGTGACCCTGGAGACCGGGCGGGCTGTCGGCTGGTCATCGCCCGCGGGGGCGTTGGCAAGCGTTTCATAATCATAGGTCCAGGGCTCGTAGTAGTCATCCATAACGGGTAGGTAAGGGTTGTAAAATAGCTGGGACAGCACTCCCAGGCGCGGACCGAGCCGTGGTCGCAATTGATTCCCCTTAACTTCCCATCCACCCCGGTATTTATCCTGGTCTTCCCAGAGGGTGGGATAGCCGGTGCCCGGCTTCGTTTCCACGTTGTTCCACCACATGTATTCGGTGCCTTCCCGGGAGGTCCATAGATTCTTACAGGCAATGCTACAGGTGTGACAACCGATGCACTTATCAAGATGAAAAACCATCGCTACCTGGGCGCGAACATCCATTTTGTTTTGCTCCTTTTACCAGACAGGCTTCCCTTGCAGTTTTCTTACCATGACATGGGTATCCCGGTTGACCCCCGTAGGACCCCAGTAATTAAAGGAATAGGTGAACTGGGCATAGCCGCCTGCCATGAGTACCGGTTTCAGGCGAGTGCGGGTGAGGCTGTTGTGCCCACCGGCGCGGCGGTTGCCCCGCAGGGGAGACCTCGGCACAGATATTGTGCGCTCCGGGGAGTGGTAGAAAATGCAGACCCCTTTCGGGACACGGGCGCTAACCACAGCCCGAGTGACGACCACGCCATGGTCATCGAATACTTCTACCCAGTCGTTATCTTTTACCCCGATTGTTTGGGCATCCTGTTCGCTGATCCAGAAAGGCTCGATGCCGCGGGACAGGGTGAGCATTATCTCGTTATCGTAATAGGTCGAGTGGATGTGCCACTTGCCGTGGGGAGTGAGGTAGTTAAGCATGACGGTATTGCCGTCGGGCTTGGATTGCACGTTATCCCCGTATTGCTGCGGGGTGGGATTAAGTTTGTAGGTGGGCAGGTGCTCGCCGAAAGCCAGGTAGACCTCGTGGTCGTGGTAGAGCTGCTGGCGCCCGGTCAGGGTGCGCCACGGCACCAGGCGCTCGGTATTGATGCAGAAGGGCGAGTACGTCCGGCCGTTGTTGATGATGGCGGACCAGCAGGGGCTGGTCAGCAAGCGGCGCGGCTGCGTCTGCAGGTCTTTGAAGGTCGTCCTGACGTCACGGACTTTTTCCACCAGGTCCGTGAGGGGCAAGCCTACCCTTTCCTGTTCATGTTGGAAAGCTGTATAGGCTGCTTCGCCGTTGGTCTCCGGCGCCAAGTGCAGGATAACGTTGGCAGCCTCCGTGGCAGTGTTCAGTGACGGGTAACGGTTGCCGCTCCACTCCTGAACGGGATTCATTTCGAGCAGCTCGTCATAGAATTCCTTAATGTCCCATCTGACGCCATGAGCGCCGATCCCGTTCTGCCGCGCCAGCGGTCCGAAGGAAACGAAACGCTGGTAGAGGTTGGCGTAGTCCCGTGTCACAACACGGAGATGAGGCATGGTCTTGCCCGGGACCGGCTCGCATTCTCCCTTCGTCCAGTCCTTGACCTCTGGCTGGGCAATCTCGTCAGCGCTGTCATGCTGGAGCGGGCTTGCCACCACCTCCTTGACCGGCTCAGGGAACTTTGTTTTGGCGAGCTCGCTGACCTTTTGTGCAATCAATTTGAAGATTTCCCAATCGCTCTTTGACTCCCAGCACGGTGGCACAGCCTGGGAAAGGGGATGCATGTAGGTGTGGAGGTCGGTGGAGTTGAGGTCATCCTTTTCATACCAGGTTGCTGTAGGCAGCACAATATCCGAATAAAGAGCGGAGGTATCCATGCGGAAGTTGATGTCTACCACAAGGTCCATCTTGCCGGTAGGGGCTGGGGTGCGCCACTCCACGTCGTTCACTGTTCCCTCAGCCTTTTCGGTTGCTACGGCGTTGGAATGGGTTCCCAGGAAATGCCTCAGGAAGTACTCGTGTCCCTTGGCGCTGGACATGATGGCGTTGCCCCGCCAGATAAACCAGGTGCGCGGCCAATTTTCCGGCGCATCCGGGTCCTCCACGGCAAAGCGTAATTTCTTGGTCTTGAGCTGCTCAACTACCCATTTGATGATTTCCTCATCAGTTTGAGCGCCGGCTTTCCTGGCTTCTTCAACCAGCGAAATCGAGTTGCGGTTGAACTGGGGATAGGAGGGCAGCCAGCCGAGGCGCGCTGCCCTGACCTGCATATCCATGGTGTGCCCCTTAGCCAGGTAGCTATCGGTGGCAGAAGGGTTGTAATCGGTAAAAGAACCTTCGTAGCGCCACTGGTCCGTATTTACATAATAGAATGATGGGCCGTTTTGAAGGCGCGGCGGCGCCGCCCAGTCCTGCGCAAAGGCGATGGTAGACCACGGGGCGACGGCTGCCAGTTTTTCCTGGCCGACATAGTGTGCCAGACCGCCACCGTTGCGACCGATGCAGCCGGTCATAATCAATGCGGTAATAGCTGAACGGTAAAGTAGGTTATTGTGATACCAGTGGTTGATGCCCGCGCCGATGATAACGGTGCACTTGCCGCCCGTACTTTCCGCTGTGCTGGCGAACTCCCGGGCGAATTTCATAACTGTCTCCCGGCTTATGCCGGTGAACTTTTCCTGCCAGGCTGGAGTATATGTTTTGTCATCATCGTAGCTGGCAGCATAATCTCCCGCGAGGCCCCGGGAAATGCCGAAGCGCGCCATCATCAGGTCGAAGACCGTGGTTACAAGAACCGTCCCCTGTTCAGTCGTCAGGCGTTTGACAGGTACGCCGCGGAAAGAGGCGTATTGTTTGTCAAAATCGGTAAATTCAACCTGCACCACTTCATCACTATTGTCGAGAAAAGTCAACGCCGGCTCAAGCTCGGCATCATCGAGGGCGTCTTTCATTTCCAGGTTCCACTTGCCCTTTTCTTTATTCGCCCATCGCGAGCCAATGCTTCCCTTGGGCATCCGCGCCTCGCCCGATTTCAGGTCATAGACCAAGAATTTCCAGTCGCCATTTTCAATGTTCTTATACCTGGAAACGGTATTCGCCCTGATAAACCGGCCTGGCTGGTAGTTGGCGCCATTCTTGTTAAGGACGACGAGGAACGGAGAATCGCTATACTGCTTTACATAATCAGTAAAATAGGGCGTCTGCCGGTCCACGTAATATTCTTTGAGTATGACGTGGTTTACCGCCATCCAGAAAGCGCCATCCTGTCCGGCATTAAGCGGTATCCACCAGTCGGAGTATTTTGCCACCTGGTTGAAGTCGGGCGCGAGCACGGTAAGTTTCGCACCATCGTAGCGGCCCTCGGCGATGAAGTGAACATCCGGCGTCCGGGTCATGTTCAGATTGGAGCCCATTACCGCCACGTATTTGGCGTGATACCAGTCAGCGCTTTCCTGGACATCCGTTTGCTCCCCCCACATTTCGGGAGAAGCCGGCGGCAGATCGCAATACCAGTCGTAGAAACTGAGATTGACTCCGCCAAAAAGCTGGAGCAGGCGCGAACCGCCAGCATAGCTCAGGTAGGACATGGCAGGAATAGGCGAAAAACCGACAACCCGATCGGGACCGTATTTCCTGGCAGTGTAGAGCATTGACGCAGAGACGATTTCCATGACCTCGTCCCAGGACGTGCGGCGGAAACCGCCCTTGCCGCGTGCCTGCTGGTAGGAGCGGCGGGCATCTGGATTTTCAACGACTGATGTCCACGCTTCGATCGGATCAGTGTGCAGCTTTTTTGCGTTTCGCCAGAGATCGATAAGGGTGCCCCGGATGTATGGGTATTTCACCCGGATGGGGCTATAAATGTACCAGGAGAAGGAAATGCCCCGCTGACAACCCCGAGGCTCGTAAGGCGGGATTTCGGTAGCGAAATCAGGGTAATCAAGAGCCTGCATTTCCCAGGTGATGAGGCCATTCTTGACAAAAACGTTCCAGGAGCAGCCGCCGGTGCAGTTAACGCCGTGGGTACTCCGTACAATCTTATCGTACTGCCAGCGGTTGCGGTAAAAGTCCTCCCACTGGCGCTCCTTCGGGTTGGTGATGTCCTGAATCCAGCTCATCTAGAGCCTCCTTTGACTAATGGCTGCCGAACACCGGAAAGCCGTCCTCTCCAGATAACCTGGAACATTCCGATGATTATGGCGAAGGCTGCCGCACCGACAATGAAGTAAACGGCCGGGCTTTGAGACGGTATAGTCGCTTTGGCGGCATCAACCTCCTTGAAGAAAGCGACCAGCGCGGTAATTTCGCTGTCAGTGAGCGGTTTGGTCTTATAGATGTCTCTCATGATGGGGAACGGAGTGGTTTTGAGAATTGGGCCGAGGGCTGCCTCGCCAAATTTGGAGTAGGCGGCGGTCAAGTCTTTTGCCATGTTCCCGCCTCCGGCGCCGCCGATACCACCTATGTTATGACAGCTGATGCAGGCCGGTCCCCCGTTTGTGAGGGGTTCCGTGCCAAGAAAGATACCCCGTCCCAGGGTGGCTGCCTGGTCAGTTTCCTTGGCATGAGAAGTTGAAGCTAGAAAGGTTAACCCCAGCGCTGCGGTACCTACCGTAACTATCACGACGAGAAAAAGCAGGAAAAAGCGCGATTTGTTTCTCGGACGGAACAAATGAGGACTAATTGCAGACCACCCCCCTCTGGCTAGAAATGCTCACGCAGTACTGGTATCACCGCGCGTACTATACCTGGCCAAAAATCTAGTATGAAGTGCAGAAGTTACAAACACCCCAGTTTAATATATGTCAACAAAAGAAAAAAAGACTTTTGTCGTAATTTGTGGTTTCCTTTTTCTTGCCCGCGGCATTTGCTTCAGACATTGACCTGATACCGCGTGAGTACGAGAACTTCCAGGAACGGATAAGCGCTTGTGCCGTAGCTTACCCGGTCTTCCCGAGGTATGTCTCTCTTGCCAGCGCCTTGCCCGCGCGGGTGAGGAAAACGCGGTCGATGATACTGGCGAGCTTGGCGGGGTCGTGGATATCATACTCGTCCTTCAGGTTCACCAGCCAGTCAGCGTCGTAGAGGACGCAAAACTCGGTGGTTGCTATCTTGCCCGGGCTGTGATGATGCCCAACGATCTCACAGATGGCGTCAATCCGCTCCGGCGAGAAGCTAAGGTCTGCCAGGATTTGCCGGGCAATGGGCGGGCCTTCTATTTCCTGGTACTTGCCGGCCGGGCTGCCGTATTTTTTTTCCGCCTGATGTATACCGATATCGTGCAGGACCCCCGCGCCGAATACGGTCAAATAGTCGCCGCCTTCTTTCTGCCAGAGCTGCTCGGCAAACTCCGTTACGCAGTGCGCGTGGTTGATCCGTTTCTGGTCTTCGCCGAAATAGGCTTCCATAGCGGCCATCAATGCCTTTTTTGTTTCGTCCATCATCACCTCGCCTAAAAGAAATAGTGGAGAATGAAACCAATCCGGCCGTGCCTGATAAGATAAAGTCCGGAGAATTTCATCACTTTCCGTATCTTCTCCCGGTAGCCCGGCGCATAACAGTGTGTCTGGCATTTTTTGCACATCGGCTTTGGGTCATACGTGCACTGGAGCAGTTTGGACATGCCATGATTCAACAGCCTCTGGCATTCCTGGCAGAGAAGGCTGGGGTCTTCTCCCAGGGTTTCCCTTACCCTGTCATCCTTGATCGGGAAGATACTGCGAGGTTCTGCCCGGTGCTTCTCCCCGCAGAAGATGGCGATGAAGTCGCTCAGGACCCGTAAGTCTCTGGCTTTCTTCTGGTCAAGTTTTTCGAAGAGTTTGGACATATGAATCAAACATAATAGTTAATAGCCGCGGAGCGGGCGATGTTCAGGAAAGCTGCCAACCCCATGATGTCGTCTATTTCATCCGTCAGGTCATTGATGGTAATGTTCAGCGCCGCCATTGCGCTCGGACAGGCGTAAAGCTTGAGCCCCAGCTTTTTGGCATCGGCAAGCTGGGCATCCAGCGGCGAGATCCCACCCGATTCCAGCCCTCGCTGAATGTGAACGCGCACCAGAGGAGAGGTCTCCTCTCCGACATCCATCAGGTGCCCCTTGGTAAACCTTTTTAGTCCTTCGTAGGTGAGCAGTATGTGCGCCTCGAATCCGCTCGCCAGGCCGACCAGGGCAATGCTCAGGGCATAGGCGGCGCGGTCATAGGCGCCGCTGTGCAGAATAATTGCTACCCTGTCTTTCTCTCCGCTTTCACTCAAAAGGGACTGTTCCTACCTTCCCCGAATGGTATCAGCCCATTTTATCAGGGGCACGCCGGCTTTTCTACTGCCCTCGTAATGCTGGGCAAGGCGATCAAGTTCCTGGCCGGACAGGCGCTCGGCGAGGATGTTCAATCCGTCGCAATTGCTCACATGAACAAGCAGCGCCCGCGCGGCATCGGCGGCTGTCTTTCGCTCTTCAGCGGATAGAGACGGTTTGGCGAGGAGGGCAGCAGCCGTTTTGGCGGTGGCAATGGCGCCATCATGTTCGCTTATCAGCTGGTCCACGTATTTCCCGAGGAACGTCCTCAATGTCGGGTATAGCGCCTCTTCCTCATAGCGGAAATGCGGTCCCACCATCTTGTCCAGATTACCGAGGCTTTCTCTTGCCTTCGGCAGGTCGCCTTTCTCGGCGGCACCGGCTATATCCAGAAGCAGGTCGCGGACCTTGCGGTGATCTTCCCGGAACTCAACGATCGGGTCTAGTGTCGCCATCTTCATCATCCTCCTTTCAGCATCTTCGTTTCTCAAACTCCGCTCATTCATTAATCGTATAGCGTTCCCAAAAAAGGATGTCCTTTAATTCCGGCCGGGTCCTCGGCGGGGGCTGCGATTCGGGATAGCCAATTGCCAGCACCATGGGGACCATTACCGAGTCAGGGATGGACAATATCTGCCTTACCATGTCCTGTCTCCGTTTGCTCTCTTCCGGATTATCGCTCTGGTACATGGCGGCCCAGGCTGCCCCCAGCCCCTGCGCCGCCGCCGCTAGGCATATTAGGTAGGCGGCAACGCTTGTGTCTTCCAGCCAGTAGCGCGTGGAAGCCGGGTCAATGGCGATAGCGATGCCTGCCGGTGCAGAACCAAACCATGAGCACGTGCGGGCTATCTGGCTCAGGTTCTGCAAGGACTCACGGTCGGTCGTGACCACAAAACGCCAGCTATTCTTGTTGGCTCCTGAAGGCGAGTAGCGGGCCAGGTCTACCAGGTTCTGCAGGGTTTCACGGGAAACCGGCGTGGACTGGTAGCTCTTGATGCTGCGCCTGTTCCGAATTACTTCAATCGCATCCATATGGAAGCATGCCCTCCCTAATTTATTCTTTCATGCTTTTACCTGCTTGGCCCTGTCTATATCGGCGAAGAGCAGTGTCACTTTCTCCATTTGTCCCGCGTTAAGGTGAATTTCAGCCATGCGGAAGAGGATATTGTCTTCCTTGAAAATGTGGTCTCTCAGCGTACCGATAAAATGAGACCCACTCTGGTAAATCGCCCGCCTGGTCTCGGCGGTGTCGGCGTTACCGAGATATTTGGCGACGGCCTGCTGAAAGTCAGCATTGGTTTTTCTGAGGACCACGTGCTCTTCAAGCATGACCGCGATTGGTCCGGCGCCGCGGGGCATAAAGTTGTCAAACTCGGGGAAGAGGGCTTTTTCTTCCTTATCAAAATGGACCCAGAATTCAGTGTCGAAGAACGATCCCAGTTCCTTAAGCTTCGCCGATACCTTCTCTTTCTGGTCCAGGTCGTTAATAATCTGCTCTAGGTCGGCGAGTCTCTGGAGCACCGCTTTATGCTCTTCTTTCAATAAGTCTGTCGGTTTCGCCATTGTTGCCACGGTAACCCCCTTTATCTATTATTGTCCTATCTTGCAAGCCCGAGGGCCTCTTTAGCCTCTTGGCTCATTCTATCGTATGTCCAGGGTGGGTCCCAGACCATCTCCACTTCGGCATCACTAACGCCTTCTATTTTCAGTAGACGCTCCCGCACGTCGCGGCTGATGCTCTCATGCAGCGGACAGCCCGGCGCGGTCAGGGTCATCTCGACGTGCACTCTATCGCCCTCCGTCTCGACGTCGTAGATGAGCCCCAGGTCGACAATGTTCACCGGTATCTCCGGGTCATAGCAGTCTTTCAGTGCTTCGATAACTTCTTCGCGGGTTACCATTTCTTACCTCCTTGTGAATCTTGTCATTCCAGCGAAAGCTGGAATCCAGTACGAATGACGCCTGGATTCTCGGGTCAAGCCCGAGATAACAGTAACGAATAGTCCCCTTTATTTCTTTTTGATCTTGACGATCCAGTCCTTGGGCCCCTTCTGCTCGTATTCCCACTCGTAGTGGTCTTTGTATTCCACTTCGAACTGGTAGCGCAACGGCTTGGGGTCGTGGTCGTTAGTGATCCGGAGGGTTTCTCCGGGTTTCATGGCGTCCCACTTTTCAAAAATCTTGTCGTGTCTTTCGAAGATGAAGATGGGCCTCAAATCGAGGTCAACAATCCTCTCCGCTGACAGCACGTCCGCTGGCGTGAAGCAACAGTAGCCAATCTCATCGCAAGCTTTCTTTATCTCACCCCACTCTTCCTTAGACAGTACCTGCAGGGCTATCTGGTAAAGGATATTGTCTTCCTTAAAGATGTGGCCCTCAAGCTGCTGGCTGAGGTAGCCGCCTAACTCGGTTACTTTGCCCTTGAACTCGTCGAAGGAGTAGTCCTGCGGGTTATGGGTGACTTTAAAAAGCTCCTGCTTTCTCTTCCGGAACTCTACATGGTCCATCCTCATGATTGTTGGCGGCTCTTCGATTTTGTGCTTTTCCAGCATGGGGAACAGGACATCTTCTTCCCGCTTGTGATGATTTTCAGCTTCTACTAAATGGTGGGAAATGTCTTTCAGTCTTTCTATGTCTGCACCCAGACCTTCGAGGCTTTTCGTGTCCTTCAGTTTCTCAATTACAGAGTCCATTTCCTTGAGCTGGCCTATGATGATCTTGTGCTCTTCCATCAGGGTATGGACCGGATGCGGCGCTTCGACCTCGATCCTTTGAGCCACGAGGCTGTCACGCATTATTTCAAGATGGATATCGCACAGGCTTCCTCTGATTTCATCGTGGGAGACGCCTTCGCGGATGAGCTCCTGCTCCAGCAGGCCGAGGCTAGTGGCGTCAACCGCCTGGAGGAGCTGTCGGGCTTTTGCCTTGGCATCCTCCGTCACTTCACCCGTTTTCATTTCCTTTAGCAACTGCTTGAATTGCTCTTTCTTGTCTTCCTGCGGCGAAATGCGGCTGATATTCAATATCCACTCGTCGGGGCCCTCTTTCTCGTAGCTGAGTTCGAATTCACCCCGGGCTTTAAGCATGTAGACGAGCGGCATGGGATTGAACTCAACAACAAGCCTCAGTTTCTCTCCCGAAGCCAGGCTTTCAACGCCGGGGAAAATCAAGGCTTCCCTTTCTCCGTGAGGCAAGCCCTTAACATCAATTGTTTTTACATTGGTCATCTCTTTCCTCCTTTTTTTGCTTTTCAGGGCGGTTACTCCGGATTTTCAGCACCCGGGGCGCATGTGTTCTGCCCGTTACAATGACTTCGGGTGTTCCGGTGACGCCTTGGGGGTTCAGCCCCGCCATTTTCCGGCGATTTCTTCAAGCTCAGCCTCGCTCAGCACGTGCTGGGCGATAGGCAGCAGAGAATCGTTTTCCTTCTTGATGTGCTCCCGAAGAAGTTGCTCGATGCGTCCGCTGATTTCCTGCACTTCACACAGGATGGCGTCCTTGTCCTCTGCCCCGTTACCATCCAGTTTTGCGGCGGTTTCTTTCAGTTGTCGGACCCACTTCCACCATTCTTCATGCTCCTGCAGCAATAGCCGCGTGGGGTTCTTGTCCTCGGGAAGATGCTGGTTGAGCGCGGGGAAGAGGACCTCTTCTTCATGACGGAAGTGGAGGGCAACATCTTTGTCAAAGAACTCCATTACCTTTTCGAGATGAGTAAGACCGCGGTCTTGCAGGGGCGATTGTGGCCCGATGGTGCCGAGCTTGAGGCACAGGCTTGCCCCCCTGAGCAGTCCGAGGGTCTCCAGTGCCCGGTCATGCTCCCGCCTGATTGTATCCAACGGCGTACCCCCCGCAGGCTCCTCTTTTGCCCCGGGCTTCAGCCTTTCGTAGACCTCCGGGCCCACGCATTCCTTCGCATAGGGACACCAGTCAATGCACGATACCTGGGCTTCCCGAAAGACCTTCGTCTTACACTTTGGGCAGGTGGCTTTAATCTCATCCGTCCAGATCTCTACCTCGTAGCCGCAATTCGGGCACGAGATATTCTCCGGAACTGGGTTTCGAATTGCTTTGGAACCGGGACAGGACTTATCAAAAACCACCATTTCACCTCTTTGAACAACTGTTCACGTTTAGTTTAACCTTTGCCTGAAATATCTGATATGACTTTTGTCGTAAAGAATCCTGCCTCGCTACACAATGCTTTTTCGCTATGCTAAGATTTAAGCGCCATGGCAATGTCTGAGCAAAGCTGGCTGGCTTCAAGGGTCGCGTTTCTGCGTACCATATCATATTTTACCAACCTGGGTGAGGAAGAAGCAAGGCGAGTCGGCAGGGAACTGCTGGAGCGTTCATTTGACCGGGGGCAGTTGATCTTCATCGAGGGCGAGTCATGTGACGGTCTTTACCTGGTCAAGTCTGGCCAGGTGCGTCTTTTCAAGAGCTCTCCGGAGGGGCGGGAAATTGTTCTGCTCGTTGCGCGGCAGGGGGATACCTTCAATGATGCGCCTGCCTTCGATGGCGGCCCGAATCCGGTGAGTGCTACCGCCCTTGAAGCCGCTACCGTTTATATTGTGCCGAGACAAACGCTGCTTTCCCTGCTGGAAGCATGCCCGGCGGCGGTGGGCATCGTCAACGTTCTGGCCGGACGATTGCGCCATCTGACGAAAGTGGTGGAGGACCTTTCATTCCGCAGCGTCGCCAGCCGCCTGGCAAAACTACTCCTAGAGCTGGCCGTTGCCGAAGAGAGGGTGGCTCCGATACCGCGGTTAACACAGGATGAGATGGCGTCCATGGTTGGCTCGGTACGGGATGTGGTGGGACGGGCACTGAGGGCGCTGGAGCAGACCGGGGCGATAAAAATACAGGGGCATCGGATTCTGGTGGTAAATGCAGAGATGCTCAGGAAGATGCTCTAGTTTTGGGACATAAGTCGTATTCTGTGGCGAGGTAAGCCTGTGATAATAAAAGCTGGCAAGAAGTAAAAAAGTTAAATTAACGGGAAGGGCAGGGGCAAGATGGCGTCAATAGTGGAAATAAGCTCTGAGAAATGCACTGGATGCGGCGTTTGTGTAATAAAATGCCCGACACAAGCGGTGGCGCTGGTTGATGGGAAGGCGGTTATTGTGCGTTCCAAAGCGTGTAACTATTGCACGGAATGCGAAACCCTTTGCGATTTTGGCGCTATCAGGTGTCCTTTCGAGATAATCCTCGTTGAGCCCGAAGTTGGCAAATAGCCGTCAGGGCGATAAACTGGCATTTCGATGGCAGGCGATGCCGGAGTTATGGTTTTTCGAGGGGTGTGACCCAAACTGAGGCGGCCGCTTTCGTGCCCAGCGCGAACTCACGGTCTTTCTGGTGCACCTTCATTGTGCCGGCGTAAGGGGCGATTTCTTCGATGGAAAGCACTGCGCCCGGCTTAATACTCCCCTGCTGGAGATAGGCGAGAAGCTCCGGTATATCCGCTCCCTCTTCTGAGATGCGCTCAACGACCACGATGCTTCCCACCCCCACGGTGTCAAGGGGAACCCCTTTCAAAGGGACCAATGCGTCAGATACGGGTATTGGGTTGCCGTGCGGGCAGGTGGCTGGTTGGCCCAGCACCTCATAGAGAGTTTCCATGACTTTGTCCGATATTCCATGCTCCAGGGAGCAGGCCTCTTTGTGGGCTTCGTGCCAGGGAATTCTCAGCATATCGGTAAGCAGCCTCTCGGCGAGGCGATGGCGCCGGACGATGTTGTTGGCTGCCAGTAGCCCCTTCTGTGTGAGGCGCACTTCCCTGCGGTGATTTGACGTGATAAGTCCATCACGTTCCATGCGGCGGAGCGTTGCCGTGACTGTCGGCGCGGATACCCGGAATGTTTCGGCAAGACGGGCGGCGATGATCGCCTTTCCCTCGCTGGCCATGTGCTGCATGGTTTCCAGGTATTCCTCTATTGTGGGGGTTATTCGATTCCTGTCGTGCATCTCACCGTTTCTCCGTGCGAGTATTTTTTCCGTACGGGGTTAGCCATCAGTCCCATAGCGCTTTTCATTATAGCATCCCTTAACGGCGGATGATAACCGCCCTAAGCCTCTGCCGCCGAAGAGGCATTGACAGTCTTGGTAAATTAGTATAAACTAATTAATATTATGAGTATAAGACAAGATACTCAATTAGTCAATAACCAGGCAAATAAGTACTCGTCCAGGGCGAAGTTGGACTGCGCGTAAAGGGATGAATGGAAATTAAAGTCTCTTTCCAATGTTTGAAGTGCGGGCGGGAACCTACTGACCTAATCGTAGACCATCAACATAAGCCCTTATTTTTTGTTATGAACTTTTCAGCAGCACTAATGACCGCCGGCGCCGCGCTCGACGGCAATCGATCTGGAAAGAGCCAGGCAGTTCCTTGATAACCTGGAAGGTAACTGGAAAAGGTATCCCAGCCGTCTGCGCAACCACTTGCTCAAGCTGCTGATCGACAGGGTGGAAATGCGGCACGACCGTAGCTATATCGAGTGTACCATCGTGTGGAAGATGGGTCTCCGGCAGATAGTCAACATCCAGCGACCTCAGGCTCATTATGCCTTCGAAAAACGCTGGACTGCCGAGGAAACGAAACTTCTCCAGATGCTCTGGCCTTCCGCCTCCTGGGAGACAATCTTGGCGGCATTGCCCGAGAGAAACAAGTCAGCTATATATCTTCGGGCGGCGCGCCTCAGACTTATCCGGCAGGGGATAAAGAAGCTATCGGGGAAATCAACGCTCTGGACGCAGGAAGAAATCGACCAGCTGAAAGACTGTCATTTAACGAAGGGATTAAGTAAAATAGAAATAGTTGATAAGCTGAACCGCACCAAGCAGGCGGTAAAACACAAGATTTCCGCCATGAAGCTTATAAGACCAAAAGAGCTTCGCCGTTACAAATACCGGCCTGTCTGGGAAGCCGACACTTTCAAGGTCATGGACGCTACGTGTTCTCCTTATTCCATACCGAACCAATAAGACGGAAGAACGCGGGCAGAGCAATTCCATATTCCAGCTTGCTCGTGAATGACGATGTGTGAAAGACTTGCCACCTAAAGCACCTCCATCTCTTTCATCAGCCTCAGGGCGAAGTGGTCGGTCATGCCGGCGACGTAGTCCACGCTCCCCTGTTCCGCTCCGCTGCTGTGAAGGAGATACTCTGGCGGTAATCTGTCTGGATGCTCCCTGAAATATTCGTAGAGGCGGCGGACCACCAACCTTCCCTTTTCTGCCTCTGCCTGCGCCGAGTGCCAGTTATATACCCTTCTGAAAAGGAACCGCCGCAGTATATCCGTTGCCTCCAGAATTAGTGGACTCATAGCTATCTCCGGCTGCTCCCAGGACTGCTCGACTATGTCGCTCACCATGGTATTGATGCGCTCGGAATGAGTCCGCCCCAGCGTTCCGGTGACCATAGCCGGAAGGTCTTCTCCAGTGATGATGCCAGCTCGAATGGCGTCGTCAACATCATGATTGACGTAAGCCACAATGTCTGATATCCGGCATACCGCACCCTCCAGGGTGCCGACCATGCCCCAGTCCTGCTGAAGGGAAACTAGCTTTGACTTGGAGTGGTTAATGATGCCGTCCCTGACCTCCCAGGTGAGGTTGAGCCCCTGACCGTCATTCTCGAGCCGGTCGACCACCCGCAGGCTCTGTTCGTTGTGTCTGAACCCACCGGGATAGATTTCATTGAGCGCCTCTTCGCCAATGTGGCCGAAGGGAGTGTGCCCCAGGTCATGTCCCAGGGAAATGGCTTCAGTCAGATCCTCGTTCAGGTTCAGCGCGCGGGCGATGGTGCGGGCCACCTGGGATACCTCCAGGGTATGGGTGAGGCGGGTTACATAGTGATCGCCCAGGGGGGCGATAAACACCTGCGTCTTGTGTTTGAGCCGCCGGAAGGCATTGGAATGAACTATTCGGTCACGGTCGCGCTGAAAGGCAGTACGTATGGGACAAGGCTCCTCATATCTCTCCCGTCCCCGTGACGCCCGGCTTTTCACCGCATGCTGCGAAAGTCTTTCTTCCCTGCCCTCGATCGTCTGCCGGATGTTTAGCCGGTTGACCATTACGGGGCAATTCCCAGCCTCTTCTCGGCCTTATGAATGATCTCCCTGGTCGTTCCGATCATATCGGGGCTGATAGAAACAGATGTGATACCCCATTCCACCAGTCTTTCAGTAAGCTCAGGATAAACGGATGGCGCTTGCCCGCAGATGGATGAAGTCACGCCCATTTTCTTTGCTGTTTTGACTACCTTTTCCAGCGCCAGCATAACGGCTTCATCCCGCTCATCGAAAGCTTCTTGCAGCATCTCATTGTCCCGGTCCACGCCTAGAGTGAGCTGGGTGAGATCGTTGGAGCCGATCGAGATGCCATCCACACCGACCTCCAGGAATTTCTCCATGAGGAAGACGTTAGAGGGTACTTCAACCATCATCCACAGCTTGAAGTCCGGGGAGCGCTTCAGTCCCGCCGCCTCCATGATCTCCTTGCTGCGGCGCATTTCCTCCACCGTCCTGACAAAGGGAATCATCACCCACAGGTTCTTGTACTTTTCCCTGACTTTCTTGATTGCTTCCAGCTCAAGCCTGAACACGTCCGGCTCGGCGATATAGCGGGAGGCGCCGCGATAGCCGAGCATGGGATTTTCCTCTTTGGCTTCGTATTTCTCACCGCCCTTAAGATCGCGATACTCATTTGTCTTGAAATCGGTAGTGCGGTAAACAACCGGCCGGGGAGCGAAATTACTGGTAAAGATACTGATGCCTTGAGCCAGCCTGCGGACGAACTCATCGCCCCGGTTCTGCTCCATCATATACCGTGGGTGTTCGCCGATCTGTCCTACCATGAACTCAGCCCGGAGCAGACCAACGCCGTCAACATTGTGCGCGGCCACTTTCTCCGCCAGTTCCGGTTGCGCCAGGTTTACGTAAACCCTCGTCCGGGTCTTGATTGTTTCCAGGATCACACTTGCCATCGGACTGGTAGCGATTCTCCTGGCTACCTTGCCATCATAGACTTTTCCGTGGCTACCATCCACGGTTATAACCTGGCCGGTCTTGAGGATGACCGTGGCCCGCTCCGCGCCGACAACGCATGGGATGCCCAGCTCCCGGCTGACAATGGCGGCGTGAGAAGTCCGTCCGCCCCGGTTGGTGACAATGGCAACTGCCCGTTTCATCGCCGGCACAAAATCAGGGGTAGTCATAACAGTCACCAGTATGTCACCCTCTTTAACCTTGTCTATTTCCGAGGGGTCCGCAATTACCTTAACCGTACCGGAGGCCAGACCGGGGCTGGCTGAAGCACCGCTGATGAGCACCGGCGCCGTAATTTCGGGACCGTCATCATACGTCTCTTTGATGGTAGTTACCGGGCGCGTTTGAAGGATGTAGAGCCTGCCGTCTTCTTTCGCCCATTCAATATCCTGTGGGAAGTTGTAGTGGTCTTCGATCTGCCTTGCCAGGTTTGCCAGATGGATGATATCTTCGTCGTCTATCTTTTGCTCGTTTTGCCGGGAAGCGGGGAGAGACTCCTTAATATTTGTTTCCCGATCACCGCCGGTCACGTTCCGGACTAGCTGCCATTCCTGGTGGCTCACCTTCTTAAGCTGGATGGCCATATCTTCTTTATTGACGATGTACATGTCAGGGGTTACTTCCCCACCCACTATCGCTTCGCCCAGCCCGAAGATAGCCTCGATAACGATCTTGGAGCGGTCGCTCGTGACCGGTTCGAGGGTGAACATTACGCCGGAAGCGTTAGACTGGACCATTTTCTGCACCGGCACGGCTATGCCAACTTTAAAGTGATCGAACTTCTGCTGGACGCGGTAGAAGATAGCCCTGGCTTCGAAAAGTGATGCCCAGCAACCCTGGACGGCGGTCGCCACTTCTGCTTCGCCCTGGACATTGAGAAATGTCCGCTGCTGACCGGCGAAGGAGGCATCGGGCAGGTCTTCCGCCGTTGCCGAAGAGCGGACGGCCACCAGACCACCACCCATCTTCCGGTAAGCCTCGATGATTTCCTGTCGCGTTTCCGCCGGCATGAGGGCATGTTCAATTATCTGTCTCACCCTGGCGGCGACATGCTGGAGCTGTCTGCTATCATTGATGTCCACCGGCTCGAGCAATGCCCGGATCTTGTCCATGAGCCTTGTCTTATTGAGAAAGTCGAAATAGGCTTGAGCGGTGACGATGAATCCCGGTGGAACTGGTATTTGAGCATTGGTCATTTCGCCGAGGTTGGCGCCTTTACCACCAACAAGTGGTATGTCCTGTTTGGTGACTTCACTGAACCAAACAACGGTCTTTGGCCCTGACTGCATAAAAGCGTCCCCTTTCGTCGAGTTTTTAGGGTTTTATTATAGCACAGTCCTGTGAGTATGGCTAACACAGGCACGGGAGGTCAAGGCTCTGGGCTGGTGATGGAGATGTCACCGTGTAGAGCAAAAAGACGCGCATCGCTGATGTGCCGAAATCGCACTAATGGCGGAACCGTGCCATCAGGTAATCCGTGATTTCTATCCACGCTTGTCGTCTCGCTCCCGATATCGCTGCTGAGATTCCTTGATAAATCTGATAGCTGGTTCCCGGTCTTCTTGGACATATCCCATCAGTTCAGTTGATCAAAAGCTAAAAAGAGATAACGCCCCATATCAAAAACAATTCGGCTTCGTCCAGCGCAGAACAAGTCCTGTCGGTAGTACTCGGTGATAGTCTCAGTCGCCGGCCGTTGTGTGGGCTATGATAATGATACCTCGCCAGAAAGGCTTCTATACTGAAGGAGTATTGGGTTCAGCGATGAATCTGTTCAGAGGCTAACACCTGGCAATACGTTGTCAGTAGTCGCCGCATGATGCTAGTGGGAGTGGTGAGGGGTTTGGCCGGAAGCCTTTTCTCCCGGCTCTTGGCTAGTCTCTGACGGCGAGTTGCCGAAATAGACTTTGGTGTGGGGCCAGGGGATTTCAATGCCTTCTTTGTCAAACGCCTTTTTTAATCTCAGGCGCAGTTCACCCATCACATCCCACTGGCGGATTGGCTTGGTCTCGCCCAGTATCTTGATTTCTATGCCCGAGTCGCCCAGCTTATCAACTCTTAGCGCTCGCGGCGGTGTCATGATGAGAGGCGCCCACGTCGGGTCTTCGGCCAGCTCCTTGCCAACACGGTTAATCACTGCCATAACGCGGTCAAGGTCCTCGCCATAAGCAACGCTAACGTTCATATTGACCCGGGACCATTCCTTGGTAAAATTGCTGGCTACCCTGATTTCTCCGTTAGGAACTATATGAACGATGCCATCGAGGTCGCGGAGCACGGTTCTTCTCAGGTTTATGTCCTCGACGAGTCCGGCAATATCGGCAATACGCACCACGTCGCCTACGCGGTACTGGCTCTCCATGATGATGAATAACCCGGCAACCAGATCTTTCACCAGGCTCTGCGCGCCAAAACCAATGGCAATGCCAGCCACGCCTACCCCGGCCAGGACCGGCGCGATGTTAATATTCAATTCTGATAGTACCATAAAGAAGGCAGACACGATGATCGCGACCTGCGCGGCATTGACCAGGACCCTGGACAGGGTTTGGGTACGCTTGTTGACCTCCTCTTCAAGCTCCTCGGGTCTCCGGGATACGGTAGCCACCATTAGCTTTGGGATGACGCCCCCCATAGCCAGTATCGCTACCAGTGCAATGATGATTATCAGGATGACACGCCAGCCATGTTCGCCAATCCAGCCGGTCACCGCGGTGGTCTCCGCCCCAAGGTTGGACAATATGAGGAGGACCCCGAGGAAAGTAGCCAACAGGACGATGAGTATGCGTAACAGATCGGTCAGGCGACTTGTCAGACCGGTCTCTCTTTCCGCTATCACCTCTTTCTCGTACCAGTTAGCCAGCACGTAAACCAGTGAGGCACCGGCAAAAATGCCAAGCAGTCCTATCAAAGCGGCCAGTCTTCGCAGAAGCTGGAAACTTATGGCTGGCTCCAGTCGAAGCAGCAAAACGGAGACATACAGCCCGATGATAATGGTGATGCCGATCAATGGCTTTGATAGGGCGGTGATTAGGGCATTATCGAGCCCGGTTCCTATCTTCGCCAGCAGCCTTTTGGCTACTTTCCCCAGGATGAGGCGGAGGAGCAGGGCAAGACCAATAGAGGCGACGAAAATCGCCACTGCGGTAATTCCCTGGGTTAAAGTTGTTTCACCAAGAATCTGTTCCATGATCTTAGTTGTCCTGCCTATCTGTTTGAGTGGAACTGGTTTTCGCCCTCATCCGGTATGTTGTGACCGGAATAACTTCACATCTTTCCGGGCATATCCGCAATAGGCTGTAGGAAAAAGGAAAAGCCACTCTCTTTACTGCCGCATATATTAGCAGAAAACATTGAGAAAGTCACTTGGGTCAACTCCTCGCATCAATCTCAAGAGGTTATTGCCAAAGGGGGTCTTCTGGTTCGTGAAAGACAGAGAGGGTGATATGAGGTGCAAATCTAGGTAATATCATGTAGTAAAAAACAGGGTATTTATAGTATGACTGTGGCGGTGTGCATGTGCTAGGATAAGTCGGTTTCATAGAGCTGCAGGAGGTGTCTATGGTGTCAACTCGAGTATTGTGGCGTAGAAAGAATATTCTGGTAGCGGGCGGCTTACTGGTAGTAGCCGCTATTTTTGTGCTCGCCGCCTGTACGGGGCCAGCGGGTCCCGTAGGGCTTACCGGACCGGCTGGTCCCACTGGACCGGCTGGGGGAGCCGCTCCGGCAGCACCACCACCAAAGGCAACCGCCTTGCCGGCGGACGCGCTTAAGGCCGACTATCCTGATGGGGTTCACCTGGAGTTGAAAGGTCTGGCTGATGAGTTCCGCGTCAAGTATTCCATCACCATACACAACTATACTGACAAAGAGCTTGCCAACATTACCATCAATTCCCCACTGCCGGAAGCATCACGGTTTATGGAGGTAACAACCACCCCTGAAGGGGCAGCCGTTATAGGAAAACCGGATAAGAGCGTTGACTGGACGCTCGCAAAGCTGGCGGCGCGAAGCGCCATCGGGCCCTTTGAATACAAAGTATCGATACCGGAAAGAGAAGCGGGAGTCGTCTCAGCCACGGCAAAGTGGGAATCGCCCACCGCTGGCAGCGTGAGCGCCTCAACCCTTGAATTTGACAAGATTGCCATCAATCTGCCCAAGAGAGGTTGTCCGGCCTGCCACGTCTTGCGAGATGACAAGACGGGTGCTGTCACCATTGCCTATGAAGCAATGCACCGCGGCGGTCCCAACCATCCCAAGC
>JACPPV010000027.1 GCA_016190825.1 Chloroflexota bacterium | reverse complement strand
CTTGCTCAGGGTGATGTTTGAGGTTGCTGGCTGGAAAGTTTATGAGTTTGGGGAAGATGCCCTGTTGGATAAATTTGTCGAGCAGCAACTCGATGCTGGGGTCGAAATCGTTGCCTTGTCGGCTTTTGTGAGGACCAGCATGTTGGACATACGAGAGGTGATCAAGAAACTGAAAGAGAGAAATGACGAATGCCGTGTTATGGTTGGCGGGACTCTGTTAACCCCGATCACGGCACAAAAATATGCAGTTGATGGTTGGACGGAAAGCGGCGGTACTGTCTTCGATGAGACAATTAGACTTCTCACGATGCTCGGAGAGGAAGAGTTAAAATAACAGCACCTTCCCAGCGTTCATACTTGGTCATATTGAAGCATGAAAGGAGGATATTCGCTATGGTTGGCACGAGTGTAAGTTGGGTGGTATGATTAGTCGAAAGTAAAATAATTCAGAAGGAGGAAATTAGTATGGCAGTCCTGAGATCGAAGACGCGGAAAGCAACAATGACGAATAAAGAGAGGATAGATGCGTTATTCAGGAGAGAGAAGCCGGACCGGGTGCCCCACTGGCCTTTTATCCAACCGAATTTTGCAGTTCTTTATTGTGGAGGTGAGCCGGCTGACAGGTACAACAAGCCACTGCAGTGGGTCTATGATGCCGAGAAGAAGACTGCTCGTGATTTTGACTGGGTGTTTGCACCTACGATATCTGTAATGGGGCGTTTGAGAACCAGTCCTTTTGGTGGTGAAAGGAAGCTACCTACCAGTAAGTTTTCTCAGGATGCGTATGTTACCAAGTTTGCAGTGGAAACTCCGGAAGAGGCAATGGCACTAAAGCCAGCCGATATTGAATCTTGCCTTGATCCTGAGATGGTAGAGTTTTCGAAGAGGGTCTACGAGGACCAGGATGACAATAAGGCATTTGTTACGGCCAACGGTCTAAGCGTGATGAATACTGCCGCCGGCATCGCTGGCTATGACAACCTCTGCAAGTGGATGATTAAGTACCCTGAAGTTGCCCACCGATTGGTCCGCTTGGCGGCTGACTACCAAATCGCCTCGGCCCAATACATAAAAAAGACCTTTGGAACGGAGAGGGTCGTGATTACCGGCGCAAACGCGGGGGGATCCAATCAGCTCATCGGCCCAAAACACTTTGAGAAGTTTGCTCTGCCCTATTTGAAGGAGGTTCACGAAAAGGTAATAGCCATGGGCTTTAAGCACTTGTGCCAGCATCCCTGCGGTGATCATAACTTGAATTTATGTTACTGGGAGCAAGTACCGATGGGCGATCCGGGTATATTTTACATAGCCAACGAAATTGACATCGAGAAGGCGTCCAGGCATTTCCCCAACGACATCATTAGAGGAAACCTGGAGACGACTATCGTGCAATGTGGAACTGCTGGGGAAGTCTATGAGGCGGCACGAAAGGTCATTGAGCAAGGCAAACGGTTGGCGGGTGGCTTTATATTTGCTCAGGCGTGTGGGATACCACCAAGAGCGCCGCTGGAGAATGCGCACGCAATGACGCGTGCCCTCAATGACTTTGGGCGATATGACTAGGCAAGACCAAAGAAACTAAGAGTAGAATCGGATAGCATTTTCTCTGCATGCTGAGGCTGCGCAACCAGCGGGACAAACGGTTGAAGCACTGCTTAACGAGGCAGCAGGGAAGAAAGGGCACCATTTCTCGAGGAAGGCTCCGCGATGGTGTCCTTTCGGTTTTTGTTCAATTGGAGATCTGGAAAGTAGGGCTAAGTCATTGACCAGTGGACATAAGGCCTACGGAATTTCGGCATACCGTGATTAGCCTTTCTCTCGCGCCGATGCCACCATTTACATCGGCATCGCTTCCATGGGACTGCCAGTCTGGTCGTTACATCTGCGGGTCCAGGCAATAGACAGGACTTACTGTGCTGTCTTGCAACCAAGAGAGATCATTGATACGCGAGGATGCCGCTGGCGCCGCTCAGAAGTTTGACGACCTCCTGAAAGTAGGGCATAATAATCAGGCTGTCAAAACACATTTGTAGCAAAATATCCTTATGTCATGTGCCAAAGCCCTAATTTAGCTTCAGGAGAGGTGTCCGAGTGGTTCATGGTGCCGCTCTCGAAAAGCGGTTCCCGATTATATCGGGACGTGGGTTCGAATCCCACCCTCTCCGCCAGTCCCGAGCCTGCCGAGGGGTTTACCAGAGTGCAGTCGAACCCCGACCTGCCGGGATGAGCGTAGCTGAAGGGCATGAAGCCGAAATTGCGAAGGTAGGCCAAATGACTACCCGGCAAGAGCTTGCTGTACCGGCTGAGCTTGCAGCGAGATTGAAGTCCGATGTCAACGCCCTCGCAATCTTCGAAGCCATGCTACCCTCGTGCCAGCCTCGGTATGTGAACTGGATTAACGAGGCGAAGAAAGAAGAGGCAAAAAGACGGCGGATTGATAGAACTCTTGAGATGATTCTCGATTAGGACAGCGTCACCCCGGTAAGCACAAAAAACAGCGAGAGTAGTCATGGCATACGATGAAAGTTTGGCAGGCAGGATAAGGCAGGCGCTTCAAAGGCAGCCTGCCGTGCGCGAAATGAAAATGATGGGCGGTTTATGCGTTATGGTCAACGAAAAAATGTGCCTGGGCATCCGGGGGGATGACTTGATGGTCCGCATTGACCCTGACATTTACGAAGCGGTGCTAAGAAAAACCGGCGCCAGAAAGATGGACTTCACCCACCGGCCGATGAAAGGTTTTGTTTTTGTCGGTCCTGAGGGAACGACCACCGACAAAGACCTCGAATACTGGGTTGGACTTGCCCTGGAATTTAATAAGAAAGCGAAGGCATCGAAGAAGAGAATGAAGTGATCCATACTCCCATGCAAAAGCATTCTTCGCCACAACTGCGTTTTCCCCTTGCCGGGACGCGGCAATGTCACCAAGAAGTATCACAACACTGGTAATTTCCCCGAATTTGCAGTAATCTGTTTACTGCCCGCGGAGAGGTGCTGGAGTGGTCTAACAGGCACGCCTGGAGAGCGTGTGTAGCCGTAAGGTTACCGTGGGTTCGAATCCCACCCTCTCCGTTTACCCCGAGCGAATGAAATGAGTCGAGGGGCCAAACGGAAACTATGGAACGCGAATGGTTCCTCTACATTGTAAGGTGCAAAGATGACTCGCTTTATTGTGGCATCGCGGTTGATGTGGGAGACCGTGTGAAGGAGCACAACAGTGGTGCCGGAGCCAGGTATACTGCTGTTCGCCGACCTGTGACTTTGGTTTATTCTGAGAGATGCAGCAATCTTTCAGAGGCCAGAAAAAGGGAGGAGCAAATTAAGAGGTGGTCGAGGGCGAAGAAAGAGCGACTGATCGTGGGTTTTCCTCGACTTCCCTCAACTCCGTTCGGGACAGGTCGCTCGGAATAAACGAATCCCACCCTCTCCGCCACGTCCGGATAAGCACTCCCCCTCAGACTCTCGCGTTGCAGGAGGAATCTTAAAATGGGTATCGTAATCTTCATCGGGGGCTTGCTTTTCGGTCTCTTTGCTTTCAGTCAAATTGTCTATCCTGTCTTTTCCGCATGGCCAAGAGCCAGAAAATTAGAGCGAGAAGGAAAGCTGATAAGACCAATCCCTATTTCTACGTTTCTAATCGCTCCGGTTATTTGGGGGATACTTGTGTGGGTGTCTGCTTGGGCCGTTGGCAAATTTTTCCCCACGAACTTGAGCATTTACTATTTGAGTCTGGGAATAATATTTCTCATTGTGCTTGTTCAAATTCCCAAGCAGAATAGGGATTTGGAACTTGATTTTCAGGATACTTGGAAGCAGTACTTGAAAGAGCAGCAGGAAGATTTGACGCACAGCAGAAAATCCTGAAATATCAGTTCTTTCCGTGACATGGTTGTTCTCTAATTGCCACACTCTCTCCCCCGTGCTAGAATATCACCCTGTAGATGGAACAAAAAAGGCAAGACCTTAAGTACTGGGTGGGCTTTAGTCTGGTTCCCGGCATTGGGCCGGTGCGGTTCAACCAGCTTCTGAAATACTTCGGCAGCCTGGCTGAGGCGTGGCAGGCGGGTCCGGCAGACTTGAGGCAGGCAGGGTTGGACTCAAGCGTTATCCGCTCAATTACCACCTCCCGCCCCCAAATCTCTCTCGAAGAGGAGATGGAGAAGCTTGAGCGCTTCAACGTCCAGGCCCTTGCCTGTAACGACCCGCAATACCCTGCCCGTCTCAAGGAAATTTACGATTACCCTCCCGTGCTCTACGTGCGCGGCGCGTTACAGCCCCAGGACGAGTGGTCAATAGCGGTGGTCGGCACGCGCCGCGCTACCGTTTACGGCCGTCAGGTCACCGAGGAAATAGTTGCGGAGCTCGTGCGGAACAAGATTACCATTGCCAGCGGCCTTGCCCGGGGGATTGATTCAGTGGCGCACCGCTGTGCCCTTGAGGCCGGCGGCAGGAGCATTTCTGTTTTTGCCTGCGGGCTGGATATCGTCTATCCGGTCGAAAATACGGAGCTTGCCCGCCGCATTATGTCAAATGGCATGCTGGTCAGTGAGTATCCCATAGGGACAAAACCCAGGCCGGACAATTTCCCCCGGCGGAACCGCATCATGAGCGGGCTGAGCCTGGGGGTACTGGTCATCGAGGCAGATGAGACCAGCGGCGCCATGATCACCGCCCATCTTGCCCTGGAGCAAAACCGTGAGGTATTCGCCGTCCCCGGCAGTATCCTCTCGCCAACAAGCCGAGGGACGAATAAGCTCATCCAGGAAGGCGCCAAGCTCGTGCGCGATTACCGTGATATCCTGGAAGAGCTGAACCTGACCGCTGTAGCCCACCAGATTGAAATGAAAGAGCTTGTGCCGCCATCGGAAACCGAGGCACAGCTGCTCAAACATCTCGGCGCAGAGCCGGTACACATCGACGATATTTGCCGCGCCAGCGCCCTGCCGGTTTCAACCGTCAGCAGCACCCTGGCGATGATGGAATTGAAGGGATTGGTAAAGCAGGTAGGAGCAATGAACTATACCCTGGCAAGGGAGGCGCGCGAGGCTTACCGGGTGAAAGTGGAATGACCAGGAATCTAACCATGCTCTCACGCAACGCTATATGCTATTGTCATTCTGAGTGAAGCGAAGAATCCGCCCCTCCCTTTCCCTCTGGATTCCAGTCTTCGCTGGAATGACGCTTGTTAGGCGGTCTCGCTTTCGTTCGGCACCAATTTAGGCTAGAATGAGTATAGATGACAACGAACCTGGTTATTGTTGAATCCCCGGCTAAGGCGCGGACACTGGGCCGGATTCTCGGAAATGAATACACGCTGAAGGCTTCTCTCGGGCATGTGCGTGATTTGCCAAAGAGCCAGCTTGGCGTGGATACCGAAAAGGATTTTGCGCCGAGCTACGTTATTCCCCGGGATAAGAGCAAGGTCGTCCGCGAGCTCAAAACAGCGGCGAAGGACGCCCGGACGATTTACCTGGCAACCGACCCTGACCGCGAGGGCGAAGCCATTTCGTGGCACCTGATTTCCGCCATGAAGATAAACAGTAAGATTCCTTACCGGCGGGTCGTGTTCCACGAGATAACCGAGGAAGCAGTCAAACAAGCATTCCAGCACCCGCGTGATATCGACCGGAACCTGGTTGATGCCCAGCAGGCGCGCCGCGTCCTTGACCGACTGGTTGGCTACAAGATCAGCCCGCTGCTCTGGAGAAAGGTAAGAAAAGGCCTTTCAGCCGGGCGGGTGCAGTCCGTGGCTCTCAGGCTTATCGTCGACCGTGATCGCGAGATAGAAAAATTCGTTCCGGTCGAATACTGGTCAATTGACACCGAACTGGCCAAGAAAGAACGGGGTGCCCGGAAATTCCGTGCTTCGCTGGTCGGGCTGGCGAGCGGCGGAAAACTGGACATCCACAGCCAGAAAGAAGCAGAAGCCCTCAAAAGGGAATTGGAGAGCTCCAGCTTCAGCGTTCTCAAAATCCAGACGAAGAAAGTAACCCGACAGCCAACTCCCCCTTTCATCACCAGCAGCCTGCAACAGGAAGCGTACCGCCGGTTCCACTTCGCCCCCACACGCACGATGGCGATTGCCCAGCAGCTCTATGAAGGGCTGCCTATCGGCGATGAGGGAAGCGTGGGGCTGATCACCTACATGCGTACCGACTCCACCCATGTTGCCCGCACGGCGATCGTTGAGACGAGAGAATACATCAGCCAGAAATACGGCGCCGATTTTGTCCCTCCCCACGCCCGAACATTCACCAAGGTAGTGAAGGGAGCACAAGAGGCGCATGAAGCCATTCGTCCCACCAGGCCGGGCCGTGAGCCTGCCCAGGTGCGCGGATTCCTGACCAATGACCAGTTCCGGTTATATGAGCTCATCTGGAAGCGAATGATAGCCAGCCAGATGGCGCCGGCCATATATGACAATACCTCGGTTGACATTAACGCCAAGGGTTCGCCCGGGGCGAAGGACTATCTTCTGCGGGCTTCGACAACGGTCAACCGTTCCCCGGGATTCACTATTCTTTACGTTGAGGAGAGAGACCAGGCGGAGGAAGAAAAGACCTCCCCGCTACCCTCGCTGGAAAAGGGCGACCAGCTTGCCCTGTCAGCCCTCTTTCCGGAGCAGCATTTCACCCAACCTCCGCCGCGTCTGACCGATGCCACCCTTATCCGGCTGTTGGAGCAATACGGCATCGGGCGTCCCAGCACTTACGCTCCTACTATCTCGACCATCCAGGAACGTGAGTATGTTGCCAGAAGCAACGGCAGCTTGAAAGCAACGGAGCTTGGGGTTTTGGTCAACGACTTAATGAACCAGTACTTCCCGAACATCGTGGACATCGACTTCACCGCCCATATGGAAGAGGAGTTGGACGAAGTCGCCGGCAAAAAACGGGACTGGATAGGCGTTATCAGGGATTTTTATACTCCTTTTGAAAAAAGTGTCACCAGTGCCGGCGAGCTTATGCAGAAGGTCAAGCTTGCTGACGAGTTGACCGAGGAAACCTGTCCCAAATGCGGCAAGCCTCTGGCAATCAAAATCGGGCGCTTCGGCAAATTCCTCGCCTGCACCGGCTACCCTGAGTGCAAGTTTACCAAGTCTTACCAGATAAAAACCGGGGTGCGCTGCCCGGAGTGCGGGATTGGAGAGCTGGTACAGAGGGTCAGCAAGAAGAAGCGCACCTTTTACGGGTGCAACCGGTATCCCGAGTGTACTTTTGCCACCAACTACAAGCCGGTCCCGATGCCCTGCCCGAAATGCGGCGGGCTGTTGACCGTGTACCGGGGCAACTCAGTGAAGTGCACTAAGTGCAAGCACCGCCAAAAACTTGAGGTGGCCTGACAAGATGCAGACGCCATTTGCCAGATATCTGAACTACCTCCGGGCGAGGAACGCCTCCACTTACACCGTGCGAAATTATGCCTCTGACCTTGAAAGTTTCAGAATATTCTTAAGGGAGGAAGGCGTAACCTCGCTGGACCAGGTGGACAGAAAGACTTTGCGGAATTATCTTTCGCACCTCGGCAAAAGAGGTTTTGTCAGGCGCAGCATCGTGCGGAAGCTCTCCGCCGTCCGCTCTTTCTACCGCTATCTCATGGGGGAGGATCTGGTCACTACAAACCCGGCAAAAGGCATGTCCATGCCCCGCCTGGAAAGAACCCTGCCTGCTTTCCTCACTGTCAGGGAGGCAGCGAGCCTCGTCGAGGCTCCATCTCCCGCTACGCCGGCTACCCGGCGAGATACATCGAGGAGCCAGGAACTTGCCATCGCCCTGAGTCAGCGTGACGCGGCTTTACTGGAGCTGCTTTACGCCTCTGGTCTCAGGGTCAGCGAGGTGGTCGGCCTGAAAGTAGAGAATATCGATATGGAGACACGCGAGGTACGTGTTGTTTCGGGAAAGGGTGCGAAGGACCGGATAGCGCTAATAGGAGAGCCTTCAGCGCAGGCGCTGGCTGTCTACCTCGGCGATGGACGGATCAAACTCCTCGGAAGAAGAGGCAACAATGCCCTCTTTGTTAACCGTTACGGCGGACAGCTCACCGCGCGTACCATCCAGGAACTGCTGATAAAATACGCCAACAGCATGAGATTAGGCCAGAAGGTCCATCCCCATCTCCTGCGCCATACCTTTGCCACGCATATGCTCAATGGCGGAGCGGACCTGAGGGTAGTCCAGGAGCTTCTGGGACACGCCAGCCTGTCTTCTACCCAGGTCTACACCCATGTGTCAAAGAGCCAGGCAAAAAAGGTCTACCTTTCGGCCCATCCTTTAGCCAGGGATGGACTTGTCCTTAGTGAAACCGAAGGAACGAACAAGCAATGACTCCCAATATCCCCGGACGCCTTGAAAAGCTGCGCGGAAAGCTTGCCGAAACGGAGCTTGACGGCATCATTATTTCGCAGCCGGAGAACCGCTACTACCTTTCCAATTTTCTTGGCACGGCAGGCTATCTTTTGATCACCCGGAGCGAAGCCGTGCTCGCTACTGACTTCCGCTACACGGAGCAAGCCAATGAGCAGGCGACCGCATACCGCGTCGTGCAAATCGTAGGAAGCGCTTTCGACTGGTTTCTCCAGCTAATCGGAGAACTCAGAATCAATCGCCTTGGTTTTGAGGCGGGACACGTCACCTTTTCGTTCCACCGGAGACTTTCAGAAGCAGTCAGTATAGCCCAATCACCGCTTCAGCTTCTTCCCACTGATGGGCTGGTTGAATCAATACGGGCAGTCAAAGAGCCGGAGGAAATCGAGCTTATCGCCAAAGCCGCGCAGATTGCCGATAGCGCCATGGACTACGTGCGCGGGATAATCCGCGCAGGCATGACAGAAAAGGGCGTGGCCTGGGCGATAGAGAAATTCATGCGCGAACAGGGTAGCCAGAGCCTGCCCTTCGAGGCAATCGTCGCTTCTGGTCCTAATGCCGCTTTGCCACACCACCGCCCAACGGAGCGCAGCTTCGGCCAGGGTGAGCCGGTGGTCATTGATATAGGCGCAAAAGTAGGAGGCTACTGCAGTGACCTGACGCGGACTCTCCGTGTTGGCGCACCTGTCCATGGCGATGACCTGTTCAACCGGGTTTATGATACCGTTATCAGGGCACAGCAGGCTGCCGCCGGCATGATATTCGAGGGGATGAGTGGCGGTGAGGCTGACGGCCTTGCCAGAAGGGTCATTGATGACGCGGGATACAGCCACGCCTTTGGCCATTCCCTCGGCCATGGAGTCGGGCTTGCCGAGCACGAGCAACCCCGTCTCGGCCCAAACTCGTCCGATGCCCTGGTCTCGAATATGGTCTTCACTGTTGAGCCGGGGATTTACCTGCCCGGCTGGGGCGGCGTGAGAATAGAAGACCTGGTCGTGATGGAAAATGGCAGGGTTAGAACCCTCTCAAAGACTGAAAAATAATCACCTAAAGGACCATTCCGAAAATTGCTGAAAGCCGATTTCCATATTCACACGGAATACTCGATGGACTGCCAGACTTCGCTGGATGACCTTATCAGCCGCTGCCTGGAGTTGGGCATCAATTGCATTACCGTCTCCGACCATGACGCCGTCGATGGAGCAAAACAATTGCAGAGGATTGCCCCTTTTACCGTAATCGTCGCCGAGGAGATTCTGACCCCCCAGGGCGAGATAATGGGCATGTTTCTCCAAGAACGTATACCGAGCGGTGTTTCCGTGGAGCAGGCTATCTCCCGCATCAAGGAGCAGGGGGGACTGGTGTGTCTTCCCCATCCATTTGATACCCTTCGCGGGCTGAAACTTGAGGGCAAAGAGATAGAGAAACTGGTCGGACGAATAGATATTATCGAAGCGTTCAATGCCCGCAGCCTGTTCAATCGCTGCAACACGAAGGCGCGCGCCTTTGCCATGAAACATGATATACCGATGACCGCCGGCAGTGATGCCCACTCCCCTGCCGAGATGGGCGGCACCTATGTGGAAATGCCAGAGTTCGAGGAAAAACAGGGCTTTCTCCAATCGCTCAGACAGGGCGTAATGCACAAGAAGAAATCCAGCTTTCTTGTCCACATTAACAGCACGATGGCCCGGCTCAAGAAATCGAAGTAAAAGCCGTTGCAATCGCATTACGAATAATCCGGTCTGGCAAAGGGGGTGAGACTATCTCATACCAACTGGGCTGGTTTTCCAGCGGGCGGGACAAGGCGGCCCGCGACCTTTTCCTGGCCGTCCACAAAGCTATTGGACAGGGAGAGATTAAGGCTGATATAGCCTTCGTTTTCTGCGACCGTGAACCGGGAGAAGTCGACGAGACTGACCTCTTCATAGACCTGGCAAGACACCATCACCTGACTCCGGTATGCTTTTCCTACCAGAAATTCAAGGCAAAGCAGAGACCGGACACATCAGAGCGGGTGGGAAACCTGCCATCCTGGAGACTGGAGTACGACCGCGAGATAATGAAGCGGCTGGCAGGTTTTAACCCGGATATCTGCGTGCTTGCCGGCTACATGCTCATTGCCGGCCCAGAGATGTGCCAGCGGTACAACATGATTAACCTCCACCCGGCAGCGCCCGGCGGTCCAGCCGGGACATGGCAGGAGGTAATCTGGCAACTGATCGATACCGGCGCCACCGAGACCGGCGTGATGATGCACCTGATCACGCCGGAGCTGGACAAGGGACCGCCGGCAGCCTATTGCACCTTTCCCATCCGTGGTGAGCCGTTTGACAGCCACTGGCGGGATATAGAGAGCTTGCCAGAAAACAGTCCCCGGTGGCGAGAGGCGAGGGAAGACCTGTTCCAGCTCATCAGAAAACACGAGCTGGCAAGGGAATTCCCGCTGATAATCGCTACCGTAAAGGCTTTCAGCGATGGTAGAATAAGCATCAACACAGAGAAGCAGGTTGTGGATGCCACCCACAGTCCCGTTAAGGGCCATGACCTGACGAAAGAGATAGATGCCTGTGTAACGCCCCTGCCGGCTCAAAACTGATAGGAGGGACAAATACCGAGCTTTATTGCCTTTGACCTGGAAGGGCCGCTTTCGCCCCAGGACAATGCCTATGAGCTGATGAGGCTTTTCCCTGACGGAGGGAAGCTTTTTGAAGTCATCAGCCGCTACGATGACCTGCTGACGATGGAGCGGCGGCCTGACTATGAGCCCGGAGATACGCTGGCTTTGATCGCGCCTTTCCTTGTTCTTCATGGTATCTCCGAAGTAGACATCGCCAGCCTGGCAGTGAAAGCTACCTTCACGAAGGGAGCCCCTGACCTCATTTCGCGGCTGCAACTCGGAGGCTGGAAGGTATATTGCATCACCACCGCATACGAGCAATATGCCTTACATCTTACCCACAAGCTCGAAATTTTCTCCCATAACGTCGCCTGCACAGCTTTTCCGCTGGATAAGCTCCGACAGTTATTGAGTAAGAAAGAGGCGAGCTTGTTGCAGCAGGCAGAGGCTGATATGCTGGCACTCTATCCACCGGCGGATGACGCTGAAATCAAGAGAAGGCTGGACGGTTTCTTCAGGGAGAAACTGCCGGGGACGGAAATAGGCCAGGCGATAGCTCAGGTCAAACCAGTCGGCGGGCAGCGAAAAGTGGCAGCGCTGAACCGGTTTGCCGAAAAGCAGGGCCAGCCCCTGAATCGGTGGGTCGTAGTCGGCGACAGCATAACCGATGCCAGGATGCTTGAGACGGTGGAAAAGGCTGGGGGACTGGCAATCGTTTTCAATGGCAACGAGTACTGCCTGCCCTACGCCACCATGGGTCTGACTTCAACTCATGTCAGCGACCTGTTAGAGGTTTTGCAAACATGGCAAAGGGGCGGAAGGAAAGCAGTAGAACGGCTGGTGAAGGAAAAGGAGAATGCAGGCGGCCAGGGTGACCGCGGCCATTTTCACTGGCTCTCCGGCAGAATGGACACGGCACAAATCCTTGAGCTTCACAAAAAGGCCCGACGACTGGTCAGAGACGAGGCGGGAAAGCTGGGATAGGGTTCTGAAATGAGCAAAATTCAGGTAATCGGGCTGGGGGCAATGAACATGGACTACCTGTGCCAGGTAGAGCGCATCCTGGAGGACGGTGAAGCCCACATTAAGAACTTCGTCCTATCGCCCGGCGGCTCGGCGGCCAACACCATATATGCCCTCGCCAAGCTCGGAGTAAGCACCGGTTTTATCGGGGCGGTTGGGGAGGATGACAATGGCGATACCCTGCTTGGCAGCCTTGATCTCGCGGAGGTGGATGTCAGCGGGATCAAGACAATGTCCAACGCCATGACCGGATTTGCCTTCTGTCTCAGCGACACCTGGGGGCGTCGTTCAATTTATGTGATGCCCGGCGCAAACGATCTTCTATCGCTGGACATTACTGACACAGATTACGTTAATCAGGCCGAGCTACTTCACGTGTCATCTTTTGCCGATGCCAGGCAATTGGATGGCATAATCCAGCTAATCGAGACTTTGTCTCCATCGGTCAAGTTCAGTTTTACGCCGGGGGCGTTATATGCCGGCATCGGGCTGAGAGCCTTAAAACCAATTCTGGAAAGGACAGACATCCTTTTTATCAACCGAGACGAAGTCCCCCAGTTGACCCATTGCCAGGACATCGTCGCCGGGGCGAAACAACTGCTAAAACGCGGCTGTAAAACCGTCGTTGTCACGCTTGGCGGGGGATTGGAGTTGCATACCCCCAGAGGAAAAGTCATCGCCGCCAGCTACATTCTCTCGGCAGACGGCGAGCACTTTGTCCAGCCGCGCACTCCAGAAAAGATGAAAATCGCAGACACCACCGGCGCGGGTGACGCCTTTGCTGCCGGCTTCCTCCACGGCTGGCTTCAGAAAAAGGCCCTCCTGGAATGTGGCCTTATCGGCGACCTCGTTGCCCGTTTCTCAATGCGCAAGCCCGGCGCCCGCCAGTCCCTGCCTACAAGACAAAAGTTGCTTTCTTCCTACCGGCAACTATACGGACAATAGGGAGGGCTATTTCGCGCCTTCCTTCGAGGGCTTAGACAGGATTTCATCAATGATCCCGTATTCCACAGCCTGCTCCGCACTGAGGTAAAAGTCACGGTCAGTATCATGGGCAACTTTTTCCAGGGGCTGCCCGGTGTGTTTGGATATGATGTTCCGCAGCAAGTCCTGCAAGCGCATGATCTCCCGTGCGGCGATGGCGATATCGGATGCCTGTCCCTGCGCGCCACCGATCGCCTGATGCATATGGATGGTGGCGTTGGGCAAAGCATAGCGCTTGCCCTTGGCTCCCGCGCAGAGCAGCACAGTCGCCATGCTGGCGGTCATGCCAACACAGATAGTGGATATATCCGGGCGCACCAGCTGCATCGTATCGTAAATCGCCAGTCCGGAGCTGATGATACCGCCCGGACTCTGGATATACATGCTGATATCTTTGTCAGGGTCCTCCCGATCAAGATAGAGAAGCTGGGCGATTATGGTGTTCGCCACCGCATCATTAATTGGAGTGAATAGCATGACTATCCGCTCTTTCAATAGCAGCGAGTAGATGTCCCACATCCTTTCACCCCTGGGGCCGGTCTCAATCACGCCCGGGATAATATCCATCTGTCTCGTATTCAATTTTTCTCCTCCTTCTCGGCGGCTGCCTCCGCTTCCGGAGAACCGCCGGCCATTTCAACAAGCTTCTGCACTGTTTTCCTGGTAAGTATCCTGTTTCCGATAGACTGCCGGTTTTGCGCGGTATTGAGGACGCGCCTGAATTCATCTTTCTTTTCAGCAACGCCTTTTGTCATGGCTTCTATCTCTGCATCAATATCGACATCGCTGACCTCAATTTTCTCCCCCCCAGCGACCTCGCCCAGGACCAGCGCCCGGGTGAGCCGCGTCACCGCTGCTGGAAGCATATCCTGCCTCAGTTGTTCCTGGGTTTTCCCGACCGTCATCAAATAGGCATCCAGCTCTGCCTGCCCCTTTTGAAAGCGCTGGCTGAGCAGGTCATCAATCTCCGCTTCCATCAGGACCGGCGGGTACTCCACCTCAGTCATGGCCGTAACAGCATCAATAACCCGATTCTCAAAATCCGCCTTCGCCTTTTCCGCGGCGGCCTGCTTCATATCATCCGTGATGCGTTGCCGGAGAGCTGCCAGACTCTCAAATTCCGTTCCCACTCTTTTGGCGAATTCGTCATTCAGATCAGGCATCACTTCCTGCCTTATTTCTGCCACAGTTACCCTGAACAAAGCTTCTTTTCCGGCAAGGTCAGGGTTCTGATGGTCCGCCGGCAACTGAAGTTTAAACTCCTTAGTTTCGCCTTTTTTAATTCCGGTCAATTGCTCCGCAAACCCCGGCACCGGAGTAGTTGCATCGGGGCGTGGCTGGTATTGTACGCCCTTTTGGTTGGTTACCGATTTACCCTCAACTGTCCCCTCAATGTCTATCACGAGCACATCGTTGAAATCGGACAGGCGCTCGACCGGCTCCCAGGCGGCATGTCGGTGGCGAAGCTCTTCAAGAACGGCCTCAACCTGGGTTTCGGTCACCTCCTCAACCGGAGACGGCTCCAGGGTAATAGAGCGGTAGTCGCCAAGTTTGACGCTGGGTTTGAGAGGAACAACCGCTTTGAAAATCACCGGTTCCTTCTGTACAAGCTCAATGTGTGGCTGAGCAAAGGGCTCGATTCCCTCATCTTTGATCGCCTGTCGGTAAGCCTCGGGGATAAGATTATCCAGGGCATCATCAAACAGACGCTCGCTGCCCAGGTAGCGTTCCAGAATAGTCCTGGGCGTCTTACCCTTGCGGAAGCCGGGCACGTTCGTCCGCTTTACCAGGCGCTGGTAGGCTTTATCCAGAGATTCCTCAATCTCTGTTGGCTCCATCTCTATTGTCAGGAAAGCCTGTCTGCTTTCGGTCTTATCCCTGGTTACTTTCACCTGTCCTCCGGCACTGGATGATATTCGTCATGCAGCTTCAAATGTAACTCATCGAGCTGTTCCCATGTAACTGGCGACGGCGCATTAAAGGTGAGATCAGCGGCATTCTGGTTCTTGGGAAAGGCGATTACTTCCCTGATTGTCTCCGCTCCTGCCAGCAGCATTATGAGACGGTCGAGACCGAGGGCAATGCCGCCATGTGGCGGCGCCCCGTACTCAAAAGCTTCAAGCATATGTCCAAAAAGCTCCTCAATATCTTCATCGATGTAGCCACGGGCGGCGAATACCCTCTTCTGCAAGTCGCGGGTATGAATCCTGATACTGCCGCCGCCTATCTCGTAGCCGTTACAAACAATATCGTAGCTCTTGGAGCGCACTCTGTCCGGGGCACTTTCAAGCAGTGGCAAATCTTCTTCTTTGGGCATAGTGAAGGGATGGACCACCGGTTTCCATCCTCCCGTCTTTTTGTCCCGCTCCACCAGCGGGAAGTCCAGGACAAAAGCGAAAGAAAGCGAATTAGGGTCGATCAGTTTGAGCTGACGTCCCATGTGCAGGCGCAGTTCGCCCAGTACTTCATCTACCAGATTGCCTTTGCCGGCAACGATAAGCATCAGGTCGCCCATCCTGGCATTCATTTTTTGAGCGATAGCTTTAACCTGCTCGATGGTCAGATACCTGGCTGCCACCGATTTGACCATCTCCATTTGCAGGTCGCCCAGATCTCCGGGCGCGCTGCCGAGGGCAATGGTGACGAGCCCGCCGGCGCCCAGACTCTGCGCTAGCCTGTTCAACTCCTCAAGCTGCCCCCTGGTATAGGCACCGCAGCCGGGAGCGCAAATTCCCTTGACTTTGCCTCCGTCGGAGACCGCCGAACAGAAAACTCCGAACTTTGATGCTGCGGCGATGTCTGAAATATCTCTTATCTCCAGTCCGAAGCGAAAATCGGGCTTGTCCGAGCCGAAACGTTCCATCGCCTCGGCGTAGGTAAGGCGGGGGAAAGGCTCAACAAGTTTCATATCCGGCCTGACCGTCTTTGCCAGTGAAATCATCAAGCGTTCGACCAGATTAGTGATATCTTCCGCCTCAACAAAACTCATCTCAAGATCGATCTGCGTAAACTCCGGCTGGCGGTCGGCCCGGGTGTCCTCGTCGCGGAAACACCTGGCAATCTGAAAATATTTCTCAAACCCAGCCACCATGAGGAGCTGCTTTAGCTGCTGTGGAGACTGCGGCAAAGCGTAGAATTTGCCAGGGTAGACGCGGCTCGGCACCAGGTAATCGCGCGCGCCTTCCGGGGTGCTCTTGATCAGAATAGGTGTTTCGATTTCGAGAAATCCCTCGGCATTGAAGAAATCGCGGATAAACTTGACGATGCGATGACGGAGGATTATCCTCTGCTGCATGGCCGGACGGCGCAGATCGAGATAGCGGTATTTGAGCCGCAAGTTTTCTTCCACCTCAACTTCTTCGTTGATGTAAAAGGGCGGCGTTTTTGACCTGTTCAGTATCGTTATTTCCCCGGCAATAACCTCGATTTCGCCAGTCGGCAGCTTCGGATTCTCCGTGCCTTTCGGTCGCAGGGCAACCTCACCGCTAACCCTGACAACAAATTCACTGCGCAGTTCGGTGGCGAGGTCATGGACGACCTTAGCCACCTGAGGGTTGAACACTACCTGCACTATTCCTGAGCGGTCCCGAAGGTCAACGAAAATCAAGCCACCGTGGTCGCGCCGCCGGTCAACCCAGCCAGCCAGCGTTACCCGATTGCCGACGCGTCTTCTGTTCAGTTCACCGCAGGTGTGAGTTTTGAGCAAGGCTATTTCCTGGGGCAAAGTAAGAAACTGCTAAAAAATGATTATAGCCTATGTGAGCGCATTGTTCAACCGCCGCCACAGGGATAGCAAAGTCAGGAATAGCTTCTGCAGCAATGCGAAGGGATACGGTTGCCGGGCAACCTCTGGTATAATAGAAATGTAGACCTGAAAGTACTGAGAGCGTTTAAGAACGGATGTCATTGCGAGAGCGAAGCCCGTGGCAACCTCAATAATTTGTTGAGAGCGCTTCGCCTTCTACGAATGGCTCGCGATGACAACGGAGTTATTAACAACCTCAATCTCACATGAAAAGGCGGTGAACTGGATGCTCGAGAAAATTCTGGTCTGTCTTGATGGCTCGGTCCCGGCTGAGCAAATGCTGTCATACCTGCTGGACGAGGCAAAACGGGCCAACAGCAAGGTGATTTTGCTTCGAGTGACAAAGCTTCCCCAGGCGGCAGTATCGGTAAATGTGCCAGGTTCGCCGGGCGCACCTGTTCACACCGGGAGAACGATTCAACGTGTGCAGGATGAAGAAGCCGAGGCAAACCGCTATCTCAAAGAGATTGCCGACTCCCTTCTGAGGAGTGGATTGCATGTAGAATATGCGGTCATACCCGGGTCACCGGGGGAGACGATTGTTAACTATGCCAGCAAGAATGGGTGCACAGTGATTGCGGTGGCCACCCACGGCCACGGGGGTCTCAGACGCTTCGCCCTGGGCAGCACCACCGACTTCGTGACCCGCCATTCTGTGATCCCTGTGCTCACCATTAGGCCAGGTAGCGCCCCGTCAGCAGCGCCGGAATAGAAAGCTGGCATCCCCACCCCAGCGCGACCGAAAACCATCAGGCGGGCACAGCATTACTTTCAGTAGATTTAGCGAGTCTCTTAAGCTCAATCCGGTAGGCGCATTGTAAGCATTGCTGATACCACGCAGACATATCCTGCTGTATGAACATGTCCCCGCCGCATCGAGGGCAACTCTTCAATTTCCATGTCGCCATTTGCCTCACCCCATCATCGTTGGCAAGACACAAATCATTCATAGGACATTCCAGCCATCTGCGGCCGACGCCAATGTAATGAGACCCTGCCGCAGTTCAAGTCTCCCGCAGACACTGTGGCAGGGTCTCATTACCTGATGCCTCATGGCCGCGAAACAATCTTAATGCTAGTTTGGCGGCTGAGTGGGCATAAACCTTCCATCCACGCCAGGTTGGACTGCTCCCCACGGTGCATTAAACTCTCGCACGGCTATATGCATGAGCCACACACCATCAGCGCCCGGCTGACCGCCATGGGTATCTGCCATCAGGTCATGGAAATGGGTGAAACCTTTGCCAAACTGCTTTTCAATCCGCTCCTGGTCCTCCCTGGTGTATTTGCCGGGAATGCCTATGGCAACCCAGTTAAGGTTCTGTGCTTTGCTGAGGTCTGTATTATCAAAATGCAGCGCCAGAAGCACCCCATCGGGTGTCATAAACGCCTTATGGTCCCTCATCGAAGGCAGCTCAACCGGCTTAAAGATAGACGTCAGCTGCGTCCAGTACTTTGCATCAAGCTGGGCTGCCCCTAGCTGGCTGCGCAAACTGGCTATTTCCTGGTCTTTAGAGGCGACTTCCGCTTTGTTTACTCCGCAGCTGGTCAAAAGGAAAATGCCGGCTAGCACTGCGGCTATTCCCACCATTATTCCTCTTCGTCCGAATATCATCTTCATCTCTTTCCCTCCTGCTCTGGAATTAATTTCTGTTAGTGATGGAGACTTTTTAGAAAACCAAAATCAGTACCACGACGACTGCAGCCGCCGCCATCATTCCCAGCATTATCTTCTGGTGGATGCACAGCCCGGGTTTCTTAACCTTACAAACAGGACAACTCGCGCTCATCTCTTTCCTCCTTTTCTTTTTCTATCGGGATGTTCCCTTGCTAGTCTTAGTCTATCCCCTTGCTCCAGGGCTTTTCTGTAGTGGCGATTACAAACGAATCCTCTCTCTGTGCGATACTATGATTATGAATGGACTACATATTATTAATAGGGAAACATCTTTGACACACCTCCTCGAAATATATATTGCGAGGCATTGCTTCAGGAGCCCCGAGACGTTAAGGTTGGCAACGGAGATCAAGCGCCGCCTGCCGCGTTTGCGAGTCCAGATCAAAGTCCTGGATGACATAACGCCAGCAGGGACCTCGATATTCGCCACGCCCTCTTACCTTCTGGACGGCCGGCTTATTTTCCTGGGCAACCCGCAGGCACTGCTGGCTGAGCGAAGGAGGAAACTCAGAGAAGCAGCCGCCAGCGAAAGGAGGTGAATACAGGAACTCCCCGAAGGTGTGGTTAGGTTGTCCTCAAGAATAGCCTCGTTGGAGGTGAACCGTGCGTAAATGGCTGATCTCCAAGCTGAGGCGGATTGTGAGGATGATTATGGCAAGAGCGTCTAATTTCTTTCTTGACAGCAAAGATGATTGAGTAATAAGGGGGATAGCCTTCCCTTATCAGGGAGCACGAAAAGATGCTATAATCTACCAAGGGCTAAGCATGACCGAATCTATTGCCATATTAATCGTCGTGATGATGATTGCCGGTGCGACCGCCTACCTGGTGTATGATTTCTCCCAGTTCCTGAGACGGCGGCGTTGGGCAGCGAAAAAGGTGCAAGAAAGAGCTATTGCTGAGCCCCTGGTAGAGCCAGCCGCGGTCCTACCTCTGCCGGAGATACCGGCATCTTCAGTGATGGACTCGGGAGCACTCCCGGAAGAGGCCAGGAACCTGCTGATGAACGCTGTCTGGTACTGCTGCGAAAACCCCCGTTGCAACTACACCCAGTTCCTTGATGTCTACCACATTGAACCTCAAGCCAACGGCGAGGCTAATGCCCTTGATAATCTCGTCGTCCTTTGCCCCGCCTGCCGTGCCGCCGCCGGAAAGGGGGAAATCTCCAGGGAAGCGCTCCATTCCTGGGTCCACCGGCGCGGAGAGAGGCTCAGGTTTGCCATCGACTGGCCGTACAGGTAGATATATTCCTGTCATTCTCCACGCAGCGGAAAATTGATTCCATGCGACCGGTGGATTCCCGCTCCCGTATCACGGTACGGGACAAGCTTCGCGGGAATGACAGTGTTGGATAGCCTCAGACCATGCGCGCACTTGCATTTTATCGTTTGTTGCGATAGACTGGTAAAGGATATGAAATCGGCCTCGCTACATCGAACAACAGGGCAACACGCCCTCTTCAGCCGCACTTCCAGGCACAAATACCGGCTTTTCTCCGGACGCTGAGCCTACTCAAGCTGAGCCGCCGTTCTATTTACCGTGTTTCCACAAATTATCTTTCCATGAGCGATAAACTATGACTGAAATTATGAACCGCAAACTGAATACCGAACCAGGCCTGAATTACCGGGATGACATCCGCAACATCGTCATCATTGCCCATGTTGACCACGGCAAAACTACTCTTGTTGACGCCCTGCTCAAACAGAGCAAGATATTCCGCGATAGCCAGGCAGTAGGCGAACTTATCATGGACAATAATGACCTTGAGCGCGAGAAAGGCATCACCATCCTGGCGAAAAACACGGCTGTGGTCTACCTCGGGGTCAAGATAAACATCATCGATACTCCCGGTCACGCCGACTTCAGCGGGGAAGTCGAGCGGGTCGTCAATATGGCCGACGGATGCCTGCTACTGGTTGATGCCGTCGAAGGCCCCATGCCCCAGACCCGCTATGTTTTGCAGCAAGCGCTCGCCAGGGGCTTGAAACCAATCGTGGTCATCAATAAGATAGACCGGCCCAACGCCCGGACGGACCAAACGCTGCGGCTTACGCAGGACCTGTTCCTTGAGCTTGCGACCAGCGATGAGCAGCTTGACTTCCCGGTAATTTACGCCAGCGGCCGTGATGGCTATGCCGTCCTTGAGCCTGGCACCCAGGGAAAGGATATGACGCCTCTTTTTGAGGCGATCCTGAACAGCGTGCCGCCGCCGGCGGTCGAGGAAGGTTCTTTTCAGATGCTGGTATCGAACCTCGACTACGATACCCACAAGGGCAAGCTGGTTATCGGCAGGATAAGGCGGGGGACAATCGCCCCGAAGGATGCGGTGGTAACCATTGACACCGCAGGCAAGACCACCCGCTATGAAGTCAGCGAAGTTTTCACGTTCTTCGGGCTGAAGCGGAACGCGGTTGACATAGCCGGGGCGGGAGATATTGTCACCATCGCCGGAATCGAGCGCGTCAGCATTGGCGATACTCTTGCCAGCCCCGAATGCCCTGAAGCCCTGCCGGGCATCGAAATCGGGGAGCCGACGGTCGAGATGATGTTCGGCGTCAACACGTCTCCCTTTGCCGGGCGCGAAGGACGATTCTGCACCACCAGGCAACTGAGGGAGAGGCTCTACCGGGAGCTTGAGACCAATTTGAGCTTGCGGGTGCAGGATGGCGAAACGACGGACCTTTTCCGTGTAGCCGGCAGGGGAGAACTGCACCTGGCGATCCTGATTGAAACGATGCGGCGGGAGGGATACGAATTGGCCGTCTCAAAGCCGGCAGCCATCCTGAAAGAGATTGATGGGATGCCCATGGAACCTTTCGAAGCTCTGGTGATTGATACCAGGGAGGAGTACATCGGAATCATCACGGAGATGCTGGGCAAGCGCAGGGCGCGGCTGACCAATATGCAAAACGATGGTCAGGGAAACGTGCGGCTTGAATATCACGTGCCCACGCGCGGGCTGATCGGATTCCGCGGAGACTTTCTCACCGCCACGCGCGGCAACGGCATCATGAACACCCGTTTCCTGGACTACGAACCATATTGCGGAGAAATCGGCTCGACGCGCACCGGCGTCCTCGTCGCCTCCGAGGGCGGGGTCGCCGTCACGTACGGGCTGAACAACGCGCAGGGCCGGGGGATCACTTTCGTTGAGCCGGGAACCTTTGTTTACGAAGGCATGATTGTTGGGCTGAACTCCCGCCCGCAGGACATCGCCGTCAATGTTTGCCGGGAAAAGAAACTCACCAATATGCATGCCTCCACCCAGGACATCGCCATCAAGCTTACGCCGCCCATGAAGCTCAGCCTTGAGCAATCGATCGATTTCATCAACGACGACGAGCTAGTGGAGGTCACCCCGGAGCACATGCGCCTGAGGAAGAAGCTGCTCTCCGAAACACAGCGGCTAAGGGCAAGAGGGAAATAGAGGCCCCCCCTCCAATTGACACAACACCCTGTTTGCGGGAAGATGTTACAATTGGTCTTGTCCCGATGGACGGGACAAAGGGGGATAATGACAATGGCGAGAATTAGCTGTCCCAAGTGTGGCGGCGAGAGCGTTTTTTCTGTGAAGCAGGAGGTTTTCGAGGGGCCCTTCCGCTGCGCCAAATGCCGGGAACTCTTCAAGATACACGTTGAAAATGACGAATTGAGGTCCTGCCAGCCCCTTGACCAGCAGGACATTGACCGGCTGAATGTCCGCAAGGGCTTCCAGCGATAGACATTCAGCCCAAGACGGTCACTCCCACCCGTGACGCCGCTTGACCTGCTCGCTCAAGAATTGATAAAATGGCGCACAGTGGCGATGAAGCTCGCCCAGGAGCACCGGTAATTTCCTGAACCGCTTTTGAAAAGCTGATGGCTTCTACTGGCATCCCGTCCGGTAGAAGCTTTTTTGTTGCCCTCGGGCTGAAGCCTGCCGTTGCGGGAGCCGAGCAGCGGGAGGCAATACATGCTGAATATGAGCGATAGTATCATTCCTCTGGTCATGGGTACCATCGTTCTCCTCGCCAGCCTTATATCACTGAAGCTGGGATTATCCGTAGCCATCATCGAAATACTTCTCGGGGCAGCTGGCGGCTCGCTTGGTCTACATGCCCAGGATTGGATGATTTACCTGGCAAGCTTCGGCGGCATCACTCTTACTTTCCTTGCCGGCACCGAGATTGACACCCGGCTAATGCGAGAGAAGTTCAAGGAGAGCTTCCTCATCGGCTTCTTTTCTTTTCTGGCGCCTTTTGTGGTTGTGGCGGCGTACACCTATTTCATTGATCACTGGAGCCTGCCAGCATCCCTGCTGGCGGGAACAGCCCTTTCCACAACCTCACTGGCTGTCGTCTACTCGGTTCTGGTCGAGACAGGTCTGGCGAAAACTCAAGTCGGCAAACTGCTCATGTCTTCTACTTTCATCACGGACATGGGGACGGCGCTGGCGTTAAGTATTCTCTTCGTCAAGCCCACGCTTTACACCCTGATATTCATTTTTGTCTCTATCGCGGCGGTAGTCTTTGCCACGAAGTTTTCCCATCTGGTGTTCGATAATCCACACCTCAAGAATAAGGTCGTGGAACCGGAGATCAAATATGTCTTTCTGCTATTACTCGTTTTCATGTATTTCGCTCAACTTGGTGATGGCCACGCAGTGCTTCCAGCCTTCGTACTTGGTCTGTTGATGTCACCCCATTTCAAGGAAACAGCGGACACCAGGTCAGTCAGGAACAAACTGCGGACTGTCGCCTATGCCATAATCACTCCCACTTTCTTCATCGTCGGCGGCATGAAAGTCTCTTTGCCGCTGATTTTTTCAGCGTTGGGGCTTTTCTTCATACTCTTCGGACTGAAGTTTGTTAGCAAATTCGTCGGGGTCTTCTTCCTTTCCAGGAAATTTATTCCCGGGGGGGCTATGTACACGACACTCTTAATGAGCACGGGGCTTACCTTCGGTACTATTTCCAGCGTCTTCGGCCTTACCATGGGCATCATTGACCAGGTACAGTATTCGCTGCTGGTTGGCGTAGTCATCGCCAGCGCTGTGATACCCACATTTATCGCGCAGAAGTGGTTCATGCCAGCCCATTCCGAGGACATCGTCGAGTTGAACGGAAATGGGAACGGCGGTTAGGCCATAACAAATTTCACAAACTCTGCTATAATGTAGTATCCTGTTTACCGAGGAGCCGATATGCTAAGAGACATCCTGAAGATACTAGAAAACGATGCCCGCATTTCTCCGAAGCAGATAGCCACGATGACGAATACGCCGGAAGCCGAGGTGACAGAAGAAATCAGGCAGGCAGAGAAAGACCGCACCATCGTGAAGTATAAGACGATAGTTAATTGGGACAAACTGGAGAACGAGCGGGTATCAGCCCTGATCGAGGTGAAGGTTTCACCCCAGCGGGATGTGGGCTTCGATGCCATCGCTGAGCGGATTTATCGCTTTCCGCAGGCACGCACCGTCTACCTTGTTTCCGGGACTTACGACCTGCTTATTATTGTTACCGGCAAGAGCATGCACGAGGTAGCCGATTTTGTCGCCCTGAAGCTGGCTCCCATCGAAGGCGTTCAGAGTACGGTGACCCATTTTTTGCTGAAGCGTTATAAGGAAGACGGCGAAATACTCGCAGAAAAAGAAGAGGGGACTCGCCAGGCCATAGTCCTTTAGGCGGGTATCAATCTGTCCTCTATCAAGATGATGGCGGCGGATGTCACGATGTTAAGAGGAGCACCTTATGGCAATCAGCCCAAAAATTCGGCGCAGGGGAACATATATTTCGCAGCGGGCAAACCAGCTTTCCCCCTCAGGGATACGCAAGTTCTTTGACCTGCTTGCCTCCATGGAAGGGGTTATCTCACTCGGGGTGGGGGAGCCAGATTTCGCCACGCCCTGGGGTATAAGGGAAGCAGCCATACACTCCCTGGAAAAAGGGAAGACGATGTACACCTCCAACTCCGGCATTCCCGAACTGCGGCAGGAGCTTTCGCGCCATCTCAGGGAGGGCTACCAGGTGAATTATGACCACGCTGGCGAGCTCCTGATCACCGTGGGCGTCAGCGAGGCGCTGGACCTGGCAATGAGGGCAATCATTGACCCCGGAGATGAGGTCATCATGCCTGACCCGTGTTATGTCGCCTATGAGTCCTGCGTTATTCTCGCCGGCGGCGTTCCGGTGAAAGTGCCTACTTATGAAAGATCAGCCTTTGAGCTGGGCGCCGCCGAGGTTGAAGCTAGAATCACCGGACGCACAAAAGCGATATTGCTTGGCTATCCGGCCAATCCCACCGGAGCGATCATGAGTCGGGAAAAGCTGCTCGGAATCGCCGAGGTGGCAAAAAGGCACGGGCTGCTGGTTATTTCCGATGAAATCTACGCGAAGCTGGTCTACGGCGCAGAGTTTACCTGCTTTGCCTCCCTTCCCGATATGAAAGAAAACACCATACTGCTGGGGGGATTTTCCAAGGCTTACGCCATGACTGGCTGGCGGGTGGGATATGCCGCGGCACCGCGTGAAATAATCGCTGCAATGACCAAGATACACCAGTATACCATCATGTGCGCCCCAACCATGTCGCAGGTAGCCGCGCTTGAAGCCCTGAAATCGGGAGATAATGATACTGCTGAGATGGTCGAAGACTACAACCGGAGGCGGCTTCTCATTGTCAAAGGGCTGTGCAATATCGGGCTTTCCTGTTTTGAGCCGAGGGGAGCTTTTTACGCCTTCCCTTCCGTAAAGATCACTGGAATGACTTCTGAGGAATTTGCCGAAAAGCTGCTTACCGAGGAAAAGGTAGCCGTGGTCCCCGGCTCGGCTTTCGGCGAATGCGGGCAGGGCCATGTGCGGTGCTGCTATGCCACTTCGCTCGCAGATATTGAGGAGGCATTGTCCAGAATAAGAAGATTCGTTGGGAGATACCGCAGGGATTAAATGGGCGAAATGTGTTCTTGAAAGGTTAGCAATGGCAAAGAAAACAATCCTGGTTTGTGACCGCTGCGGGTTTGAGCTGGCTGGTAAAGCGGATGTGGAGTTAGCACTGGATGGCACCGAGGCGTGGCAGTCGTCAGTGAGAGGCAGAGGAGAGGAACCGCGCGGCGTTTTCCCCTGTAAGAACTTCGTCCGTTGTCGTGGCGAAATGCAAATAGTCGAACGGTAGAAGAGCAATGCCGGAAACATCACCCGCAGGACAGACCTATGCCGGGGCTGGCGTGGATATTCCCCTCGCCGCCGGCGTTAAGAAAAGGATCGCCGAGCTTGCCCGCGCCACCCACCGACCGGAGGTGCTGAGTGGCATCGGCTTTTTCGGCGGGCTTTACGAGTTCAAAGGCTACCAGAACCCTGTCCTGGTTTCCAGTGTGGACAGCGTGGGGACGAAGGTGAAAATTGCCATCGCCACGGGCAAACATGATACCGTCGGTATTGATATCGTCAACCACTGCGTCAACGATATCTTTACCAGTGGAGCGGAACCAATCTTCTTCCTGGACTATATCGGCATCGGCAAGATGGTACCGGAGAAGGTAGAAGCCCTCGTCCGCGGACTGGCCAGGGCTTGCCGGGAAGCCGGTTGCGCTCTCATCGGCGGTGAGACCGCGGAGATGCCGGGAGTCTATGCCGGCGAAGACTATGACCTGGCGGGCTTCATCGTGGGCGTGGTGGAAAAAGACCGGATTATTATGGGGAAAAACATCACCGCCGGAGATACCCTTATAGGTCTGCCATCAAACGGTCTGCATACCAACGGATATTCTCTGGCGCGAAGGATTTTCGGCGAGTCCCGTGCTGACATGGAAACCTATTACCCCGAGCTCGGTAGAACGGTGGGCGAAGCTCTCCTCGAACCACACCTGTGCTACTACCGGCAGCTTAAACCGCTTTTGCCCCATGTAAAGGGGCTGGCACACATTACCGGTGGGGGATTGGTGGGCAACATTCCGCGTGTCCTGCCGGAGGGGACGGCGGCCCAGATTGATTCCCGTACCTGGGAAGCCCTGCCCATATTCACGCTGATGCAGCAGAAAGGCAATGTTGACCGTGGCGAAATGTACCGTGTTTTCAACATGGGCATCGGCATGGTGGTCATAACCTCGCCGGAAAACGCCGGCACGATAACCGGCGCCCTCCCCGAAGCAAAAGTTATCGGCGAGGTTGTCAAGCAGACCGGTGAGGCGCGGGTCATCATTGATGGCACCGGCTATCGGCAGGACAAGGTATAGACCATTGGCGCAGGATGTAAGCTCCAGGACGAGAGGACCGCTGTTTTGGGGAGCAACCCTGCTGATAATAATAGCACTGGTGAGTGGCTGCGCAGGGGAAGCCGCCCACCCGGCTGGGTTAGACAGACCCCGAAAGCTGACCGATACCCAGAAGAATAGAGCCATTGAGATTGCCCTGAACACGCCGGAAGCTAAGGCACAACTATCAAAGAACGCGAGCTACAAGACGAATATTGATTGGATTGCGCTCATCTGGAAGGACTCCGGTTATTCTGAAATGTGGGGCATAGACTATGAGTGGGAAACAGACTTAAATCTTGCGTCCCCTATCTCGAAAGGGGCAGTTTTCTATTCGAGGGTATCCATCAATTTTGGAGAGCCGCCAACGTGGCAGGTGGTGGCGGCCATCAATCCACTTACAGGAAAGGTGGCGCTTGTTGAAGAATACCCCTACCGGACAGGACCGACTCCGCCCAGGTAGTGAGATATCCAAAAACGCATGAGGTTTACGCAAAATGTCTGTACCTAAAGAAATGAAAATAACGCTGACATTCGATGACGGCAGTCAGAAAGAGGTGACCTACCGCCTCAGCCCGCTAAGAAGTGGCGATAACCCGCACCAGGCAGGGTTCGTTGGCGAGCCGGGCGATTCTTACACGGAGGTGATGGAGGGGCGGGGAATGGGTTTTACAAACCATCTCGACCTCGTCGCGTACTCGGTGGCGGCGGAGATCAGCAAGACGATGGCTTTTCTCAAAGATGAGCGCACGGAAGCCGTGGTGGTCAACAAGCATACCAATCCTGCTGTCTTCGCTGCCCGGGCCAGGCAGGTGGATGCCCTTACCGCTGCCACCGCTGCCGACCCGAAGTCGCCTTTCGGCGGAGTAATGGCGACATCATCAAAGCTCACCCGCGAAACGACCGATTTCCTTGTCCAGAAGAACAAGAAGGAGAAATTCGTCCTCGATGTCCTCTGCGCGCCCGGTTTCGAAGCTGGCTGCGCTGAAATGCTCTCCGAAGTGATGAAAAACCTGCGCATGGTTGACGTCTCTTCGCTGGATACCTGGGAGAAAATAAACGCCGGGCTGTTCGGCTGCAACATGAAATGGACCATCGGCGGCAAACCGGTTATCACCGGAGTGGACAATCTATCATTCTTCAATACCGGGTACGGCATGGAAGTATTATCCCGGCGAAAGCCCACCGATGCCGAAATGAAAGACGCCCACATCGCCTGGATAGGCACCAAGTCAATACAATCGAACTCCTTCGCCTTCGTCAGGGACGCGGTGCTGCTGGCGCAGTGCGGCGGGCAGACCAACCGTGAAGACTCTGCCAGGTTCGCCGGTGAGCGCGCCGCCGAGTTCAACGTCTCTTTGAAAGGGTCAGCTGCCGCCACCGATTCATTTATCTTCGACCGCCAGGCCATTGACCTGCTGCACGGCATAGGCGTGACGACGGTAGTCCACTCGACCCGGAAGCTACTTACCACTGGCAGCCTGAAGCCGGACGAGGGAATCGCCAGGGCGGTTGACGAATTTGATATGGTCATGGTCCGCCCTTACCTGATAGGCGCGGATGGACAGGAAAGGGCCTGGAGAGTATTCAGACACCTCTAGGCAAGTAACAAGCAAAAACAGCCAAGTGACAAAAACCAAATGATGATAAATGAAGCAGCTTAGCCGATAAGTTGTCCCCGAGCCGTCAGTCCAGCCAAAGCTGGAATCCAGTTGGGGCGGGAGTAGATTCCCGCCTGAGTGGGAATGACAGAAACGTTATTGATTGGTTATTTCACTTCAGGAGAGATGAATGTCTAATCCTTCTGGACCTTATCCCGGCAGGCAGTTGTTCGTAGGTCTGACGGTTGACCGGAAACCGTGCTTTGCCTACCTGGTCACCGGACGCAGCTCGGAGAGTCGCCAGCGAAAAGCCATAGCGATTGAGAATACCGTTAGAATAGGACCGCTGGGGGACGCTCTCTATGACCCTCTTCGGTACTACACCGGCGTGAAATATGACAACTCCATCGGGATTGCCTGCGTGAGCAACGGCATCCAGACCGAGGCGATATTTGAGGCTTACAGACTCCTGGTCAACGTCGGTGCGCCCATCACGAAAGACCTCATGCAAAACCTGCTGGAAGAGGCCGGCGCCGAGCCAGACAGCCTCCATACACCGAGGATCGCGGGCGTGGTAATCGAGAACAAGGGTAACCCGGTACTCATCGCCGGCATCAAAACCTTCGATGAGCCGGCGGTTGCGCACCAACTGGCCCCTGAGGGCGGTTGTCTGGCCGGTGTCTCCACTTACAAAGGTGGGCTGGAAACTCCGGAGCCGACCAATCCCGCGACCCTTTTACGGTGGCTCGAGTTCACCGGGACGACTCCGCAGAACCTGGCGAAGTATCTCTATGATTTATCAGCCGCCAACTACAACGGCGAGGATATCCGGGTGTGCGCGGTGGGTGGAATATGTTCCGGCAGCTCATGGGATATGGCTGTAGTAAACAAGCACTAGGCGAACGGCAGGTTGGAGGAAGGGATATCAGATAGCAATAATTCGGGATTATCTACTAGAATTGCGCAAATCCTAAAAGTAGTAAAATAGGGGCATAGAAGAATTATTCCGGGGTTGGTCAGGGTGTATCATGCTGAACAATGACGGTGAAGGCGCTATGAAAGTCCTGAAGAAATACCTGGAACGGGGAGTAAAGGCTGCTATTTCAGGTAAAGGCCATTGAAAACCCTGGTTTGAGCTCCAGGGCCGGAGTTACATGCCACACCCGTAAAATAAATTGTGATTGGCACCATTTTACATTACTTAATAAGTGGCTCCTTTTTGTAATCGGTGAATTCCTTTTCAGCGGCGTCGTTTTGCCCGTTTCCATTTAACTCAACGATGTCTTCTGAGTAGGCCGGCATGAACCATTTCTGAGCGATAAATGTCGGTATAACAGCACTGGCAATGACCACGCCTACGAGCAAAGAATACTGAACCTGGTCAATAATCCCGGAAGTTAAACCGAATACGCTGGCAATTGTGCCGAATGTGAGGCCGGTGCTCATCAACAAGGTGGTATACATTGCCCCCTGTGGAATGAATTTCTTGGAAAGGAAAAACACTCCAACAAACTTGCTGGCAAGCTTCAGACCAAATAGAGTCAGGAAAAGGCCAAGCGCCAAGAGAATCAATGGGAATGAGACCCTCAACCCGCCAACAATGAAGAACGTCGGGGTAATTATGGCGTACGCTATGGTGCGTAGTTTATTCCTTACTGACCACGGGAAGGTTATTGAAAATACTCTCCCTGGCGGAAAAGTTCTCGGTATCGTCCCCTTTGGTGGAGCCGGGGTATCAATAGGCAGAACTTTCGATTTGGAGTTTAACCTTGTCTTCTAGCCGCCGAGCGATTCTGGCGGCTGTACAGATGCCCTCAGTTTCGGTACAGCAGTTCCCGACTAATGACGTGACTTCATGGTCACTTTCAGGTAACATGAAAGCATAGTGCACCTCTGGAGTAAAATGGAGCTAAAAACCGAAGGAGGACGCTATGCACTATATTGGGATCGACTATCACAAGAAGTATTCGTATATAGTCGTGAAGGACCGGGACGGAAAGTTGGAGCAGAGGGGCATGGTGGGCAACAGCAGGGAGGAGGTCCAGAAGTTTG
>JACPPV010000026.1 GCA_016190825.1 Chloroflexota bacterium | reverse complement strand
TCAATAAACGCTCTGGATGACTTCTCAGTGGTGCGCTGGGGGACACCCGGCTTGAAGAAGCCCTGCTCGAACATCTCCCTGGCATCCTCGTCCCACCACTCGGCAATCACTTTGTCAGTACGCTTGTCGGTTATCCATATCCCCAGCCTGTCTCGCTCCTGCCAGGTTTCTACCGTGACGTCATGCCTGGTCGGCTTTTTCGCCGTTGACGGCAGTCTTTGCGGCTGGGCGGAGCGTTCCCACAGCTCATCGAGAATTGAAGCTCTTGGCTCGCTTTGCTTTATTTTGATCTTCCAGCCGGCATCCAGGTCTTTCTTCTCCCCCTTCTTGAGCAGGTCGTAAATGAGCGTCCTGTCAGATTCAAATTGCAGGAACACATCTTTTCCCGGGTCGTCCGACCTGGTGATGATGATATCCCCCATCCTGTCCGTCTCTAACTCGTAGCTGGCCGTTGACTTCCGTGATGACACGTGGGGTAAGAGCGCCGGCTTCTTTTCCGGCTCACCAAAAGCTTTTTGAGTGAAGTCCTTGGTAATGCCCACCATTACGGTTCCTAGTACCAAGAAACCCGCCAGGCTGAACATCATTGAAAACCAGTCCGGAGCCACCGGCACTTCTTCGAAGGGCAATAAGTCCACGGAGACCATATCTCCCGGTGCTATACCCTCAAGCTCGCCGGCATTGACCTCGATGAAATAGCGGGCGGGCTGAGTGCTGGTGACCAGGTAGTCGGGTTCAACATTTTCATAGATCTCGATAACCGTCAGTTCCCCTGAAAGAAAGATAATATCCAGTGGGAAAAGCATGGGCGCGGTGGTCACGTGGATAGTCTGCTCGAAGCCCAGGTCAAAGAGCATACCAGTCCCCGGCGGCAGATCGGGCAGTCCGCCCAGTCCCTGCTCCAACTCCCAGGGCGCAGTGGCTATGCTAACAAGCCACTCTTTATCTTTGATTCTTACAGCCGCCTGTCCTGCCATTATTCATCATCTCCAGGAGGTTCATTTGTTGCCTCATCAGGAGCTTCTTCGGTTCGGTTATCAAGCCCCGGGGAACCCTGTTTCTCAAGCCATGCGAAAAGGCCATTGACCGCTTCCCTGGGCAAACCTGCCTCAGCACACGATCTCTTTATCCTTTCTTTGAATTCGGGGGCAGAAATGGCGTTCGGTCCCGTACACAGGAGCTTCATCGCCGCCATCAGGTGGCTCATAGCTTCCATCGTCGTCCTGTGAGCGGGGTCGTCATTATTCCAGACGAAGTCGTGGATTATCCACCGGTCGATGGTCCGGTTGGTGGACAGTAACTTCTCAATGTCATCTCTCCATTTTTCCATCAGCTACCTCCTTCTCGTATCCGGGATTCTCTTGACTCCGTTAATCTTGCCCTCCAACCCCATCTGCCTGGACTCAAAGTCTGCTGTGCCGATATCCGAGCCGCCGAACATAGCCAGGTCAAAGTTGCGATGCCATCTCGCCGACGCCTTGAAATCGGTCTTCTCCTCAAACTTCTTGGCGCGGGTTTGCCTGGGTTTCATTCCGGAGGGAGCTATGGCAGACATACCATTGAGAAAAGACTCGCTGGTGGTGTCCTCCCGGTAGTTAATCGGGGCATTGACCCCGAACTCCTCGTGATTGGCGTACTTACCCATCTTGTTTTCCTCCTTGCCACAGCTTCTGGTACCACTCCTTTTGCTCCTCACCCGATACTTTGCGGTACCTCATCGTTGTGGTAATGCTCTGGTGCCCCAGGTGCTCCTGTAGCAGCCGTATTCCATCGCCCGAGTCGTTCTGTTTGACCGCCATGACGGCAAAGGCGTCCCTGAGCCGGTGGGGACTGACATTGTGCACCTTGCCGCTTTCGGAGTTGACCAGGCGCGGGAGCCGGGCTTTCTCGGCACATTCCTTTACTATTTGCCAGGCGCGATGGCGGCTTAAATCAAATATCAGCCTGGTTTTAGAGTTGGCTCCGCCTCGCCCCAGGTACTCTTTCAGCATCTTCATGGTTTCCTCATCCAGCGGCAGGACACGGAACTTGCGGTGCTCTTTCTCATCGGCAACCGCCTTCTCCACCTTGCGCCCGCAGACCGGGCAAAATTTGTGTCCTTTCCCCAGCCTGGCGCTGCACTCGGGGCAGGAGAGCTTGATACGCTGCTTCAGGTGCTGGATGGTGACCAGTCCCTGCTTGAAGTCGATATCGCCCGTCTTGATTCCCAGCGCCTCGGATACACGGCAGCCAAGATGAAACAGCAGGCGGATAAGCAGCCTGTCCCGCAGGTACTCCGCGGCCTGCTCCAGCCTCCCAATCTCGTCAGGCTCCAGGTAGGCCTTCACTCTTCTTCCGCTCCCTCGCCCATCTGCTTGGTCAACGGTACGATCATTCCGACCATCATCAGCATCATCACCATCGGCAGCATGGATGAGAACATGTCCCCGCTGACAGTATTTCCGGAAACAATGATGACGTTATCCTGCTCGGCGACAGCGCTGGTGTCCTCAATCCATACCCTCAAGCCGTAAGTCCCGTTGTCTATGCCGCCCAGGGATTTGGCAATGAGGATGAAATCCACCGTCCCGGTTCCATCAGCCGGTGTCGATGACGCAGGCAACTCTATGTCTGCCTGCCCCACGCAAGGGCTGACCAGGTGCTTGCCGAAGATGTTGGTGTAGTAAGGTCCGGCCAGCAGCTTGACCGTGGTGTTCACGCCGACAACGTACTTGAAGGAGACGGTCACCCGGATCTTTTCCCCCACGTTGAAGGTCTTCGGCTCAAGAGCCATAGGTGCTAAAACAATATCAAGCGCCACTCAGTCCTCCTACACCTTGGCAAAATCGCTGATTTGAAACTCGGTAATGGCCGGCTGGGTCCCTGCAATCAGCAGAGCGTTTTCGTACCCGAACAGGTTCTGGGGGACACCCGGTGAGCCGCCGTATATCTTGCAGTAGATGTCGTCCCAGTTTGTACCTACACCTGACGGTATTGTGAAGGTGTACGAGTCGGTCACCAGGGTAGGCGTCGTATACTGGGGGATACTCTTCGAGTTCTGTCCCACCATCTTCTCATCGAAGCCGAATGTCCCATAAACACCGATGGAGTAGTAGCAGACGGCGCCAGTGATAGCTGGCCCCGAATACTTGAAGGACATCGTTATCCTGAGCCTATCCCCTATGGCCACCGCCACCTGCTTCGGCGCCGGGTTCATGTACCCCAGGGGGATGTATACCCCGCCAGCCATCGTGTAGAACTTCTGGGTATTCGGGTCGTAGAAAATGCGCTGTCCGGTCTGCGGGTCAATGTACCAGCCGGGCAGGAGCAGGACCTCACCCGATGGGTCCGAGCCGTCCTGCAGCACTCGAATCGCATTTAGTCCCAAATCCAGTGTCTTTGTTTCCATGTTCATCCTCCTAGACTTTGTAGAAATCGGCTATCCGGAACTCGCTCACCTGCGGTGTTAAGGTAGCCAGAGCCATATACCTGGTCTTCTCGTCATCTAAATACCAGTAGCCGTCCGCGCCGTACCAGTAGCTATAGGCATGGATGGTTACCGCCTTGTCCGGCATGGTGAAGTAGCCGCTGAAGGAGTGGATAGCCCCGCCGTCGACATTAGCGTTGTTTTCCGGGAAGCTGATACCCGGCCAGGGCGTCACGCCGTACTCCAGGGCGCCGCCCACCATGATGCCGATAGCCGCCGAATAGGTGTTCTTAATCCTGACGGTTATATCCACCCTTTCTCCAGGCGCAGCCTGGGATGGGGCTACTATCTCGATAATCTGCGCGTACTGTGCCATTTACCTTTTCCTCATCAAGCCGGGTAAGTCAGCTGCACGGTATAGGTGACCTTGAGCTGTCCTGTATTCGGGACAGTTACCGTCGATGCCAGTTTGTCACGGGCCTGCATCCACTTCCCGTAGACGGTGCCGCCCTGGGGCTGATTAAGCACAAGAGCGACCTCGTTGACATTGATGTCACCGCCGCTGTTATTGTTGAAGTACCTGACCATCGCGTTCGAGAGTACCCGCGTGCCAGCGTTATAAGTGATAGAATGCGGGTCCTGCTCGATGTAGCTGATCTGCCCCGCGCCGACGCCGTTGGCGATCTTGGTCTGAAGCATGTAGTCCTCGAAACTTTCGGGGTTGGTGCCGGAGCCTACCTGTATACCCCAGGTATCATTGCCCGCCGGGCCGCGGTAGCCGTAGGTGATACCATCGATATCGGCGTCGCTGTGGCCGATAGGGGCGGTAGCCTGCCTCAACGTGCCTCCGGTGTCCTTGACATTCAGATACCCCGCTCCGAAAGTCCCGTAGTTAGCATTCTTGCCGGCCAGCTGGCAGAACATGTGGTTGTAAGCATTTCTTACCCAGCTGTGGCTACGCTGTTTCAGATGTTGAACGACCTTCCCGTCTCGATCCAGTACCTCAAGCTCCCAGAAAGTCTCAGAAATAGGGATGTGCAACTCCTGTCCCAGCTTTCGCAACTGCTCATATCGTGCTTCTTCTGATAAGTTCATCTTCCGCTCCTCAATACTTAGTCCAGGCAAAGGCACGGTTGCCTTTCGGCTGGGTGACAATCGAGGT
>JACPPV010000024.1 GCA_016190825.1 Chloroflexota bacterium | reverse complement strand
CTCCGTCCGGAGTGGCGTGAAAAAGGCGGTAAAGCCACTGGTATACATTCCGGATACAACAAAGTTAAAGAAAGCCGTTGTGGCGACAATCCACCAGCCATAGAAAATCCTGCTCCTGCTTCTTGTGAATGCCTTGATCATCTTTAGCCCTTCATGAAACCGCTACATTCGTCCAGCAGCAAATGCTTTAGTTTCAGCGCAAGCTTTTATTGCGCCAATTCTACTACCCTTCCCGCACGGGCGCAATAGCGCCCGCTAGCATAGCTCTGTGTTACAGTTATATGTAGTCATAAAACCTCACTATTGCGAATATATTTGTTATAATATTGACATTGCTTACACTACATGGTATATTTGGACATATTCTTTAACAAGATAAGGAAGGTCTTGACATGGTTAGCACGAAGGCAAGGACACGAAAAGCCACAATGACCAACAAGGAACGGGTAGAAGCACTACTCAGGAGAGAAAAGCCAGACCGGGTGCCTTTTTGGCCTTTTGGCCGGAGCTTCGCTGTTATTCACAGCGGGGGCAATATCGGTGACCTGTTTACCGGAAAGTACACCTCGGAGTGGGTGTATCAAGCCGAAAAAAAAGCCAGCGAAGAGTTTGACTGGGTCTTCACACCATCTGCAGTTCGCTCCGGTGGCCGCGGTGGCTATAATGGTACCTTTGGTGGCCAGATCAAGTTGCCTACCAGCAAATATTCCCAGGCGGTCTATGTTACCCGTCACCCGGCAGAGACGCCGGAGGAAGTGATGGCGTTGAAAGTACCAGACGTGAGAGATTTCTTCACTTCCGAGATGATTGATTTCTACAAAAGAGTGCGCGAGGACAAAGATGACAACCGGCCGTTTGATGTTAGCGTGGGTGGTCTTAGTGTAGTAAATATGGCTGGCGGTATCGTTGGGGCGGAAAGACTCTGTAAATGGATGATTAAGGCGCCCGAAGTCGCCCACCGTGTGCTGCGTTTGGCAGCCGACTATGAACTATCGATGGCTCAATTTATTAAGGACACTTTTGGGGCCAATAAGGGGATGCCGACAGGTGCCAATGCCTTTGCTTCGAATCAGCTCATATCACCTAAACACTTCGAGGAGTTCTGTCTGCCCTATCTCCAAGAAGTTCATCAGAAGATACTGGCGATGGGTTTCAAACACCTCAGAACTCACCCATGCGGTGAACAAAACCGGAACTTACCTTATTGGGCGCAGGTGCCGCTGGGTGACCCCGGTATGCTTTGGGTTGGCCACGAGATTGACTTGATGACGGCGGCCAAGTACTTCCCCAATGACATTATTGCCGGTAACCTGGACACGACCGTTATTCAGTGCGGCACCCCAAACGAGGTTTACGAGGAAGCAGAGAAAGTTATCAAACTTGGCAAGAGTTTGGATAACGGCTTTGTTCTCTGTCCCGCCTGTGAGTTCCCGCCCTTAGCCCCAGTGGATAACGTACGGGCGATAACCCGGTCTCTCAATGACTTCGGCTGGTATGACTAGGCAAAATTCATTAAGAAATTGAACTAAATATGCTTTAGCTAATTGCAAAGAAGACAATCAGATAGCATTCCCTCTCCGGATTGGCTTCCTGGGAAAGCCTGGTTAGCATTGGCAAGCTGGCAACCTACCGGAAGAAAAATAGAAGGAGGAACAAATGGTAAGAAAAGCATTCTGGTTAGCGGCAAGTCTTCTTGTGGTCGCGGTGCTCTTGCTGGTTTCCTGTGGTCCGAAAGCAGAGCCAGCGCCAACACCTGTTGAACCCATACCGGCTACACCGACGCCTGCTACGCCGACACCGGCTGCCCCAACACCTGCTGCACCGACACCCGCTGCACCGGTGGCGGCGCCGGAACAAGCCGCCCAGCTGGCGAAGTCAGTTACACCGCCGCCCCTGGAGAAACCGAAATACGGCGGCATCATCAGCTGGAACGAACGAAATGATATACGAACTTTTGATTACGGCCTTTACAATTGTTGCAGCTGGGGGCTCAATACGGTCCATGAGCAGCTAATGGGATTAGATCGGACAAAGAGCGTCTACGGCACCGGCGATTATGATTACCGTACCGGCCACTTCCCCTTTGGTGGCTGGGGTCCCATCCTCGCCGAGAGCTGGGAGGTGCCGGAGCCAGGCACCTGGGAGATCAAGGTGCGACAGGGAGTCCACTTCGGGCTCGACCCCACCAGTGAAGCCAGCCGGCTGGTGAACGGCCGGGAGTACGACGTCGACGACCTCATCTTAAATTTCAAACGGGCGATACAACCCGGTTCCTCGACAGACCGTGCCCAGCCACTGACCGCCAGGGCAGCGACGTGGGAAAAAACGGGACCCTGGTCGGTAACCCTCAAGACGCCGGTGGACCCCTTTGCCGGCTGGTGCTGGGTGGTCTACGGCTGCGCCTGCGGGAACTTTGTCCAGTTTCCGCGGGAGGTGATACAGAAATACGGGAGCATGCAGGATTGGAAAATCCAGGTGGGGACGGGACCCTTCTTTCTCAGCGACTATGTCATTGGAAACGTTATCACTTTGAACCGGAATCCCAACTACTGGGGTACGGACAACCTTGGTCCGGGCAAGGGGAACCAGCTGCCCTACGTGGATACCCTTAAGGCTTACATCATCTCGGACACCTCGACCCGTATCGCCTCGCTGCGCACGGGAAAGCTCGATTGGGATACCGAGATCCGCCTGGAGGATGCCCAGACCTTGCTCCGGTCCAATCCTGATATCAAGTATAGCCCCTTCATCCTGTATTCGCCAAATGTGGTAAGCGCGAGGATAGACATTCCCGGCAAACCTTTCCAGGACATTCGGGTGCGGCAGGCGCTGATGATGGCCACCGATATGGAGGCGATAAAGAACGAACTGTATGAGGGGTATGCCGAGATTAACACCTTCCCGGCCAGCCCGGTCTCCAAAGAGGTCTGGGTACCGATGGAAAAGAAAGCACCGGAGGTGCAGGAGCTTTACAAGTATAATCCGGGAAAGGCGAAACAGCTTCTTGCCGAGGCCGGCTACCCCAACGGCTTCAAGACTAAGATGCTGGTCTCCAACCGGTCGGAGGATCTAGATACGTCGCAGATCCTCGTTGCGATGTGGGCGAAGGTGGGGGTCGAGGTGGTGCTAGATGTCAAGGAGTATGCTGTGTGGATCTCAGCCCGCCAAGGCCTCGCCTACGAGGATTTCGCGCTGTCGACTGTTGGGTTGATCTTCCCCTTCGGCTGGAACCAGAACAACCACCTGCGCACGAACTCCTCCAATATACCCCGTGTCAACATCGGTGCCGACGGCGTCCCGGGAAGCGACCCGGCTATCGAAGGACCCCACCAGGAGATTCAGAAATACGCTTTTGTGAATATGGATAAGGCGGCGGAGGTGTACCGCACCAAGCTGGGTCCATATCTGGAGAGTCAAGTCTACTTTATCGGGCTACCGTCGCCGTACCTGTATACCATCTGGCAGCCGTGGGTAAAGAACTATGCTGGTGAGCTTGACCAATCGCCGATATATGGAGCGGAATGGCTCAGATATGCCTGGCTTGACCAGGACTTGAAACAGAAGATGACGGGGAGGAAATAGCAAACAGTGACTTTATGATTATCATGTCCCGCCGGATAGGTGAAGGAGGGTGTCCCGACTTCATCGGAGCTTAGACTTTCTCCTTCACCATCCGGTGGGCGAAACCCCTTTGACTTCGTAATGGCAGGCCTGGGGTAATCGGGCTTGCAGGGTGAATTTCCAGCGGCAGATGTTCGACTACGGGCGAAGATATGTTGACGCCTGGTTTGAAGCTAAAAACGGCCCGGACTCCTGACAGCACCGTGGTGGTACTGTAGCATGTAGCCAAGGACTGGAGCGGCCGGTGGAAGAAACAGCTCCAGTCCTTTTCGTTTCAGCACCGGCGGCTCTAGAACTAAAAAAGGGAGTAGCGCTCAACCTCCGATCTCAGGTGCTACTGCCTTTTTTCTTTTGGTCTGGATTGCTCTCCTCCCGGGTATCGGCCGCGATCGGAGAAAAACCAAGGACGGAGATGTCAATGATGGGAAATATACGAACTGGGCGGAATTTGAAACGAACGTTCCCATGGCCTACAAAGGGGAGAGCCACCCAGGAGGCGTTCCGAAGCGGGCTGTCCGGCTTTTTCGTTGAATCCCTCCCGTATCGCCTTCAGTTGTTCGCCGGAGGCAATCACAATGTCCCACGGCTGGGTATTCGCCCAGGACGGAGCGCGAATGGCGCTCCCCATTATTTTCTCCAGGACCTCCCGTGGCACCGGGTCAGGCTTGAATGCCCTGATGCTTTTTCTGGCGTTAACGGCTTCAACGATGTCCAAGGCTCCTCCCCTTTCTAACGAAGTGTTTCCGACCGTGAGGTGGGTTTATGTGCCTGATCCGGGAAATGGAGTTCCTTGGGAACTTCACTGCTTTTCTCCCTTACTCCTTATCCGTCATCCCTTCAAACAGGTCTTTCTCCAGGCGTACATCCGGCGGCGGATAAGCGCGCATAAAGCAGTCACGGTTCCTGTTGAACGCCTCAACCAGCCGGAACAGGGCTAGTCCCCGGCGGGGTTGCCCGCCTCGCTGGCTCGCATGACAGGCAGCGGCTACGGCCCGGACATCCCGTGCCTGTTTGGTCAGCCGGATGACGGCATGGATAGGGTACTGCACCGCCATCCTCCTGGTGAGGTCAATATCGCGGTTGCGCCCAAAATGGTGCGGGTCCTGCCCGAAAAGGGGCATCAACTTTATCATTATCTTCATCAGACGATAGGGTCGCACGCTGAAGTAAAGCTTGCAGGGCTTGAATGGCGGACCTGCCTCAGGGTACTGGCCCGGGTCTCCCGCCGCCTGAAACGCCATCACCGCCGCTTCATGTGTAGCGATGTGGTCAGGATGGCCGTACCCTCCTCCAGCATCATGCGTCAGAATAACGTCTGGCTTCAACTTGCGGATGATTTTCACCATTTTTGCCGCAACTTCTCCGGTAGGCGCAATGGCGAGTGAGTCCGCATGCTCATTGCTGTCTCTGCCGGCCATACCCGAGTCACGGTAGCCAAGCCAGATAACATCTGCCAATCCAAGCGCCTCTGCCGCGTTCTTGAGTTCTTTCCGGCGCACCCCGGCAACGCTGGGACAGCTTTCCAGGAATTCAGGGTCAACCGTACCCTCTTCGCCATTGGTTGAACAGACGTAGTAGACCTTGACTCCGCGCAGCACGTAAGAAGCCAGGGTGGCGCCTATTCCGAAAGTTTCATCATCCGGATGAGCCCCGAAGAGCATCAACGTCCTTTGCTTTTGCATGTAACCCCCGTTACCAGCCTTTTCATAGTAGCCATGATAGTGACACCGGTGGTGGATTGTCAAACGAGATGCCGTTGAGATGGTTAACAACCCCTTTTGTCAGGGCGAGCCATTCCGGGGAAGGACGAAATAGTGCAATCTTTCCACCCGGCCCCGAACCGGCACGTGTCAGCCAGGCAGCACCCCGCGCAGCGGGGTTGTTTACGGCAGGTATCCTTGCCGAGCCGCACCAGGAGGGCGTGGTACTCGTTAAACAGCCGGGTATCAGCTGGAAGGTTGCCCATGAATAGCTGCCGGTAGGCATTGTAGTTCCTGTCCTGAGCGGAGCCGAAGGAGTTTAGGTCAGGCACCAGCCCGATACGGCTCATGATGCGGCGCGTATAGGCATCGATGACAAAAACAGGCTGCCCTGCCGCATAGAGCAATATGGAATCAGCCGTCTCCGGTCCGATCCCGCAGACTGAAAGGAGCTTGTGCCGGAGATCGCTAGTGCCCCGGGTAGATAGGTTGGCTGAATTATCGTCGTAGTTTTCCCCCATCCACTCCGCCAGAGCCTTCAGCTTGCGCGCCTTGGAGTTGTGGTAGCCGCTGGGACGGATGAGGGCGGAAATTTCCGGCAGGCTGAGCCGCCGCAGCGCCGTTGGGGACAGAACGCCAGCCTCTTTCAGGTTGATAATCGCCTTCTCCACGTTGCGCCACGCTGTTGATTGCGTCAATATGGCGCCCACCATGACCTCAAAAGGCTCTTCCGCGGGCCACCAATGCTGGGGACCGTAGGCCGCGTAAAGGCGGTCGTAGATTTCAAGCAGCAATTGACCGGCACAATTGTCCGGACGATGCCCTGCCTTGAGTTCTTTGCTCATTAGTGAAACCGCTCCCATAAATCATAATACCAGCAGTCGAGGCTGATGCAAAGCGCCTCCGGTAAGAACCATTTCCATAAAGAAAGAGGAGGCTTTCGCCTCCTCATGAATGCCCTTGCCAGCCCGGCTCCTAACGCTTTGGGGATTGCGCTGACTTGCGGGCTCCCTTCAGCCCTACCTTCTTGCGTTCCTTGATGCGTGAGTCCCGCGTGAGAAGACCGTGCTTGCGCAGAGCGGGCTTGAGGCTTTCGTCTGCCTCTACCAGCGCCCGCGCCAGCCCGTGCGATATCGCTGTGCTCTGCCCGGTCAATCCGCCGCCGAGGACCTTTACAGAGACATCGTACTTGCCGATGGCACCCGTTACCGCCAGCGGTTTGGTGATTGTTACTTGGTGCACAAAGCGAGTGAACCGTTCCTCGTAAGGGACCCCGTTGACCAGAAAGGCGCCGCTGCCTGGCACAATCCTGACCTCAGCGATTGATTCCTTGCGGCGTCCTGTTTCCTGAAAATAAGCTTGCCTCTCCAAAATAACCTCCCATGCTGTCCATCAATTATGAATGTGGAACACTTGTATTGTCTGCTACTCCCCTTTTTCGCCCGCCGCGGCTGTTGCCTCGACCGCCTTGACCTGCCCCACATAGGGATGAGCCTCGCCGGTAAAAATCCTCAGCCTCGTCATCATCCGAGCTTCGAGGCGGTTGTGGGGCAGCATTCCCTGCACGGCGTGCTCGATTATCCGGGTTGGATGGGTGGCAAGCATTTGCTCCAGACTGGTGCTTTTGAAGCCGCCCGGATAACCGGAATGGCGGTAGTAAGACTTATCCTTCAGCTTTTCGCCGGTAACGCGGACCTTTTCTGCATTGATTACGACAACGTAATCGCCCACGTCCATATTGCGGACGAATATCGGCTTGTGCTTACCCATAAGTAGATTTGCCGCCTGTGTAGCTACTTTACCCAAAACCTTATCCTGGGCGTCAATTAGATGCCATTCTCTCTTGATGTCTGAAGCCTTGGTACTATAGGTTTTCATTCTTCCTCTTCCTCAAACGGCTCTGAATAATTCACCCTCATCAGGCACAGCCCTTTCGCTGGCGCGGTTGGCCCGGCGAGCCCAATCCTTTTTGCCTTGATGATACGATAAAAATCGCTCGGGCTCAATTTCCCCTGTCCTACCCGGACCATGGCTCCCACGGTATTGCGGACCTGGTGGGGCAGAAATGAGCTGGCCGCCATATCAAAAACTATCATATCCCCCTTGCGGGTAAACCCGGCGCGGAATATCTTCCGCACGGTGCTCTTGAGCGGCATTCCAAGGTCGCTGGCAAAGGATGCCAGGTCATGCTCGCCGACGAGCCACTCACATGCCCGGTTCATCTCCGGGACATCCAGCCGTCTTTCAACGCGGTAACAAAAGGACTCGTTCAATGGAGAGCGCGTTGAGCTGTTCAATATATGATATTCATATTCCCGACCAATCGCACCTTTCCGCACGTCAAAAGAGTCATTCGCCCTGTACGCCGCTTTTACGGCGATATCGCACGGCAGATAAAAGTTCAAGCCTTTAACGAATGTTTGCAAAGAATAGGGTGAGGCTGTCCGTAAACTGACAACCTGCCCCCGAGCGTGGACTCCGGAATCAGTGCGGCTGGCTGCTGCCACTCTGAGCCTTTCTCCGGTAAGTTTTTCCACGGCAGTCTCGATTTCGTCCTGGATAGTGGGCGCGTTTGCTTGCCACTGGAAGCCATGATAGAGCGTGCCATCATATTCCACGATGATGATTACCTTCGTCGTGACAGAGACGCTGGCTCCGGCAAGGACTCGCGGGTTGTGTTCCGTCACCACCATTTACTTTACCAGCTCCAGTATAACCATTGGTGCGCCATCACCCTGCCTCGGTTCTATCTTGACGATACGGGTGTACCCGCCGGCACGAGCGGAGTACCTCCCGGCAAGATCACTAAAGACCTTGTCAGCCACGCCTTTATCAAAAATGTAAGATAGCGCCCGTCGGCGTGAATGCAAAGTCCCTTCCTTTCCCAGCGTAATCATTTTTTCTGCAATGGGGCGGACCTGCTTTGCCTTCGCCTCGGTGGTGACTATTTTTTCATAGCCCAGAAGATCGGTCACAAGGTTACGGTAAAGGGCTCTGCGGTAACCTTCTGTTTTACCGCCTTTTCTGATTGGTATTTTTCGCGTCATATCACTCTACCTCAATTCTGGCAAACATCATCTGCTTCGTTCCCGTGGCAGACTCCGCGTTCCAATATGTCTACTGGATCAGGTCAGATATCTCCTCTGGGACTTCCCCTGTGTCTCCGCCTCGATACAATGAAAGCCCGAGCTCTGTCAGACGTTCATCCAGCTCTTGTTTTGACTTGTTCCCAAAATTACGCAGGGACATCAGTTCCTTCTCGCCGCGGGTGATGATTTCCCCGACGGTGGTGATGCCGCCGCGTCTCAGGCAATTCAGGGTGCGGACCGAGAGGTTCAACTGCTCAACCGGCATGCTGGCAAGCTCGGCCGGGATAGTCGGGAGAGCGGGTTCCTCTCTTGCCTGCGTCAGATGGTTATAACTGACAAAGGGTGAAAGCTGCTCGAGCAATATCTGGGCGCTTTCAGCAACGGCATCGGCAGGAGAGATTGTGCCGTCCGTCCAGACTTCCAGAACCAGCCGCTCATTGCTGCTCACCTGTCCGATGCGTACCGGTTCAACGGTAAAATTGACCTTCCGTACCGGACTGAAGGTGGCGTCCAACGGGATAACACCCGGTGAAAGACTGCCGCCGGAATCTGCTTCGCGGTAGCCCCTGTCCAGTTCAACATCGAACTCGACATAAAGCCGCGCATCGGCTGAATCCAGGGTGGCCAGATGCATGTCCGGGTTGACAATTTCAAAGTCAGCCGAAGGCTTAATATCGGCAGCGGTGATATCCCTTTCACCCTCGGCTTCGAGGATCAGTTTCCCTTCGCGCCCGGCGACAGGCTTCAGGCGGATCGCCTTGACGTTAAGCAAAAACTCAATGGCATCTTCTTTGACGTTCGGGATGGTGGTAAATTCATGCTGGATTCCTTCAATCTTGATCCGCGTCACCGCGGCGCCCTCCAGCTGGCCGAGCAATGTCCGCCGCATGGCGTTCCCGAGGGTGATGCCAATCCCCTTCTCCAGCGGCTCGGCGACGAACCGCCCGAAATTTTCTCTGCTTTCAACACATCCGATCTTCGGAACTACCAGGTGAGACAAAGCGTTACCCTCCTCATCTTGAGTAGTACTCCACTATCGCCTTGTTGTCAAACTTGGTCATCGTCTCATCAGGCAGTGGCAAGGATGCTATCCTGGCCGTCATGGTTTCCTGGTTCAGGCTCAGCCATGCCGGCACAGTCTTACCTCGAATACTCTCAAGAAGTTGCTTATAGTAATCCGTCCTGGTGCTGCTCTCCTTCCAGCGGAGGATATCTCCCTCGTTGACTAGGCGGGAAGGGATATCTGTTCTTTTTCCGTTCAGGGTCAAGTGGCCATGGAGAATAAGCTGGCGCGCCTGGGCACGGGAATCGGCAAATCCCCCCGAATAGACGACATTATCCAGCCGCCGCGCCAGCAGGACTTGCAGGTTTTCCCCGGTGATACCTGCCTGCTTCTCCGCCCTGGAGAATAGACCCCTGAACTGCCTCTCCAACAGCCCGTAAGTGTAACGGGCCTTCTGTTTCTCAAGCAACTGTAAAGCACGGTCTGAAACACGGCGCCGGCGCCCGTGCGCGGTATTTCTTGTCCGCCGCTCCACGGCGCACTTGGGCGTATAACACCGCTCGCCCTTCAGCATTAGCTTGCCGCTTGCCCGGCGGCATAACCTGCATGTAGCTCCAATATATCTTGCCATTCTTTTACCTTATACCCGCCTTCTCTTAGGTGCACGGCATCCGTTATGGGGGATCGGGGTAACGTCCATAATTCCGGTGACGTGGAGTCCGGCGCCCTGTAACGAGCGGATGGCTGCCTCACGGCCGCTGCCCGGTCCCTTAACGAAAACCTCAACCTGCCGCAAACCCTGCTCCATCGCCTTGCGGGCAACGGCAGTTGCAGCAAGCTGTGCGGCGTAAGGAGTGCCCTTGCGAGAACCCTTAAATCCCGCCGTGCCCGAACTCCCCCAGGAGACCACATTCCCCTGGAGGTCAGTCAGGGTCACGATTGTATTGTTAAAAGTTGATTGAATAAAAGCCTTACCCGAAGGGGAAACCTTCCCCTCCCGTTTCTTTGATCTTGGTCTTCTTTCTGGCATTCTTTTCTCCTGCTTACCTGCTCGGGTTTATTCTCTCTGGCAAGGGCAACAGCCCGGGAAAATCCTGGAAGTGCCGCTTACTTCTTGGATGTGCCGCGCTTTCTGCCGCGCCCGGCAACAGTCTGCCGTGTGCCGCGGCGCGTGCGGGCGTTGGTCCGGGTCCTCTGTCCCCTTACCGGCAAATTGCGACGATGGCGCATACCGCGGTAGCTGCCGATTTCCTGGAGACGCTTGATGTTGGTGGTAATGTCCCGCCGGAGTTCGCCCTCAACGGTGAATTCCCGGTCGATGATTTCACGGATGCGGTTGACATCATCCTCATTCAGGTCATCAGACCTTATTTCAGGATTAACGTTCGCCTTTTCCAGTATTCTCAGGCTTGTTGTCGGCCCGATGCCGTAAATATATCTCAAAGCCACGCCGATGTGCTTATTTCGGGGTACATCAACGCCTGCGATACGCGCCATTTCTTTCCTCCTTTGTTTATTTGCCGGTCAAGGCAGCCTAGCCCTGCCGCTGTTTATGCTTCGGGTTCGAGCAAATGACCATAACGACTCCTTGCCGTTTGATCACCTTGCATTTTTCGCACCTGGTCTTAACTGAAGCTCTAACTTTCATAATACACCTGGTTGCCTTTCATAAGTATACAACAAATATTATTTGAACCGGTAAGTGATCCGGCCCCTCGTCAGGTCATAGGGTGATAGCTCAACCAGAACGCGGTCTCCCGGCAGAATGCGGATATAGTGCAGTCTTATCTTACCGGAAATATGTGCCAACACCTTCTGACCATTGGCCAGCTGGACACGAAACATAGCGTTCGGCAACGATTCCGCTACAATTCCCTCAACCTCAATAGTTTCTTTCTTTGGCATTGTTTCTTCTATTATAAAGCCGTGAGCACTTTGGCTTCACCATCAGTAATGGCGATGGTGTGCTCAAAGTGCGCCGAAAGACTGCCGTCCAGTGTGGATACCGTCCACCGATCTCGACCTATTTTTGTCCGCCAGTCCCCGATGTTCAGCATTGGCTCTATTGCCAACGTCATACCCTCTTTCAGTTCCGGTCCCTCTTCCGGCCGGCCGTAGTTTGGCACCTGCGGCTCTTCATGCATCTGCCGCCCGATGCCGTGCCCGGTATACTCACGCACCACCGAATAGCCGCGGTACTCGGCATAGTTCTGCACGGCGGCAGATATAGCTCCCAGTTTGACTCCAGGCCGCGCTGCGGTGATGCCTGCCTGCAACGCCCCCTCGCAGGCGGCGAGAAGGCGCTGTGCTTCGGCGTTTATCGTTCCTACTCCCACTGTTATCGCTGCATCTCCCTGGAAACCCCGGAAGATAGCGCCAAAATCCAGCGAGGCGACGTCCCCTTCCCGCAGGACCCGCTCCCCCGGTATTCCGTGCACGATCTCATCGTTAACCGAGACGCACAGAGTGGCGGGGTAGCCATGGTAGCCCTTGAAGGACGGTTTCGCCTTCAGCCGGACAACCTCGCGCGCAGCGATGACATCAAGCTCAGCCGTTTTCATCCCCGGCCTTAACTGTAACTTTAGCATTTCCAGTACCGTGGCGACAATCCGTCCCGCCTGCTGCATCACGGCTATTTCATCTTTTGTTTTGATGATGATTGGCATCCTTACACCGGTCGCGTAACCGTCCTGCTGAGGGCTCCCATGATTCTCCGCTCAACACTTTCGATGCTTCCCTCGCCATTTACCTCGATTAGTTTGCCTGATCGCTCGTAGTAGTCAATCAGCGGCGCGGTCTCGGTAAAATAAACATCCAGTCGTCTTTTCACCGTTTCTGGAGTATCATCGGCGCGCTGGAAAAGTTCGCCTCCGCAGCGGTCGCATTTGCCCGGGGACTTTGGCGGCGCGGTGATGGCATGATATGGCGCCTGGCATTTCCGGCAAATCCAGCGGCCGCCGAGGCGGGCCAGGAGATCCCGATCCGAGACCTTAATATACACGGCTTTATCAACCGCCTTGCCCAGCTCGGCCAATGCCTTATCCAGCGCTTCTGCCTGCCTCACATTGCGCGGAAAGCCATCAAGAATTACCCCGGATTGGCACTCCGGACCCGAAATGCGCTCCGAAACCATTCTTATTGTAATTTCGTCAGGGACGAGTTTTCCATCTTCCATATACGTTTTCACCAGCCGTGCCAGCTCGGTGTCTTTCTGCTGCACCTCACGGAACAGGTCACCGGTGGCCAGATGCGCCAGTTTTAATGTCCGGGCTACTAGCGCCGCCTGTGTTCCTTTGCCGGCGCCCGGAGCGCCCAGAAAAACAATGTACATAATCTGCTTTGCTCTTAAGAAACCCCTGTCAGCTCCCGATAAATCAGTATGGCCATGCCCTTAGCCTTCAGGGGGGGTGTACCGTCTCACTTTATGAAGCCTTCGTATCGGCGCATCACCAGTTGAGCTTCCAGTTGTTTCATCGTGTCAAGCACCACCCCAACGACGATGAGCAGTCCGACGGTGGAAAGTTGAATCACCTGGACGTTGGTCATCGCTTTCGCCAGGAAGGGAATTATCGCTACTAGCGCCAGAAAGAGCGCGCCTGCCCAGGTGATGCGGCTGATTACCTGGTTAAGATAGTCCGCCGTTTGTTTTCCTGGCCGGATGCCGGGAATAAATCCCCCCTGGCGTTGCAGGGTTCCGGGCAGGTCCTGCTGCTGATAGATGACGACGGTATAAAAGAAGGCAAAGCCGATCACCAGCACAAAATACAGCACCCAATAGAACAGTCCCAGCGGCATTCTGGCATTCGGGTCAAACACGTTCATGATGTGGTTTGCCAGATTCGGGTCAGCGCCGGAGGCGTTGGCAAAATAGCTTGCCACCACGCCGGGGAAAACCACAATAGACATGGCAAAAATCAACGGGATCATTCCCGATGAGTTCACCCGGAGCGGGATGTGTGTTGCGCCTGACTGCCGGTACATGCGGCCGCCCCTGTAGACGGTCCGTGTGTACTGCACCGGGATGCGCCGGTGCGCCTCGGTGAAGATGACGATCACGGCAGTGGTCAAAACAGCAATCACGAGGTACACAATAAGCCCGGCGAATTGTCCCTGTTGTCCGGCCAGAAAACCGCCCTGGAGCAGGTCCCAGTAGCCGGCGACGATTCCGCCGAAGATTATGATCGATATGCCGTTACCGATGCCGTATTCCGTGATGAGTTCACCGAGCCACACCAGAAAAACGGTACCGGCCATCAGGGCGAAGATCATGGCTATCGTCGGCAGGGGATCAAAGCTGGCCACCACTCCGGCACGGCGTAGCAAAACAAGCTGCCCGTAGCCGGAAAGCCCGGCCAGGGGTATGGTTAGCCAGTGAGTAATGCGGTTTATTTTGTGGCGGCCAGCTTCGCCTTCCTGCGTCAGCGCCTGGAGACGTGGGATTACTGGCTGGAGAAGAGACATAATGATGGACGCGGTAATATAGGGATAAACACCCATTGCGGCCACGCTGAAGTTCCTCAGGGCGCCGCCGCTGAACATGTCCAGCATCCCCAGCAGGGCATTCTGCTCAAAAAGCTGCCGAAGCGCTACAGCGTCCACCCCTGGCAGCGGCACATGCGCCACAAAGCGGAAGATTACCAGAATCCCGATGGTAATCAGCAGCCGTTGCCTGAGGTCAGGCAGGTGAAAGGCATCAATTAGCGCCTGGAGGAGCCGCGGTTTAGTCTGTCTTGCCCGCATACGTTATCTCCTCCACTTTGCCTCCGGCCGCCTCGATTTTCGTCTTTGCCGCGGATGAAAACTTGTGCGCCTTGACCACGAAGGAACCTGTCACGGCGCCGTTCGCCAGTATCTTCACGGGACGGTCCAGAGACTTTATCAGTCCTGCCGCGCACAGTTTCTCGGGAGTAACCTCACTTCCGGGCTCAAAACGGTTGAGCTTGCCAAGATTGATCACGCTGTATTCGGTGCGAAAAAGATTAAAGAATCCCCTCTTCTGTGGCAGCCGGTGAATCAGGGACAACTGCCCGCCTTCAAAACCGGGCTTTGAGGTATACCCAGCGCGAGCCTTTTGCCCCTTGCAGCCCCGCCCGGAATAGGTCCCGTGTCCACTGCCGTCTCCCCGCCCTACCAGCTTGCGTTTCCGGTTAGCTCCGGGCGCTGGAGAGAGATTATTCTGCCTCATTCGTCTTCTCCTCGACCTTGACCAGGTGCCTGACCTTGTTGATCATCCCACGGATCGCCGCTGAATCATCATGCACAACGCTGCTATTCAACCGCCGGAAACCAAGCGCCTTCAGGGTGCGCTTCTGGTCTTCTTTCTGTCCTATGCCGCTTTTTACCCAGGTCACAAGTAGTTTCGCCATTTTATGCTGCCCCTGCAACCGGTGCGGGGCCCCTGCGCCGCTCCAGCTCTGCTTTGGGTTCCTTAAGCTGGCTCAGCGCCAGCATGGTTGCCTTTGCCACGTTGATGCGATTTGAGCTGCCCAGTGACTTGGTCAGGATATCCTTAACTCCAGCAGCTTCCAATACAGCGCGGATGCTGCCACCGGCGATTATGCCGGTTCCTGGTGCCGCCGGTTTAAGCAGCACTTCGCTCGCGCCAAACTTGGCTTTCATTTCGTGTGGGATGGTCGTCCCGGCGAGCGGTATTTCGATGATATTCTTCCTGGCCATTGAGCCGGCTTTGCGGATGGCTTCAGGCACCTCGGCGGCTTTGTCCATGCCTATCCCAACATGCCCGCTGCCGTCCCCGGCAACTACAAGGACGCTAAAGCGCAGACGTTTGCCACCTTTCATCACCTTGGCCACCCGGTTGATATGGATCATTTTCTCGCTCAAAGCCAGCTCGGATGGGTCTATTCTGATTTTCCGCGTTTCAACCATAATGCTTTTACCTTCGAACAAATTCTTTAGAACTTTAGGCCTTCTTTGCGTGCTGCCTCAGCCAGGGCTTTGATGCGCCCGTGGTATCTATTGCCGCCGCGGTCGAAAGCCACCTGTTCAATTCCGAGACCCAGCGCCCGCTGGGCGACAGCTGTGCCAACCAGTTCAGCCTGGGCCGTCTTGGTCTTTCCCACCAGGGAATCTTTGATTTCCGGATCAAGGGTTGAAGCGGAGGCAAGCGTATGTCCCCGGCTATCATCAACCACCTGGGCGTATATGTTACTCAGGCTGCGAAAAACGCACAGGCGTGGCCTGTCCGCCGTTCCTGTGACCTTAGCCCTGACCCTGAGATGCCTTTTTACCCGTGCCGCTCTGGTTTCAACTGCTGTCATTTATCCTTTTGCTCCGATCGCTTTACCAGCTTTGCCAGCCTTGCGGCGCATTATTTCATCAGCGTATTTGATGCCTTTGGCCCGGTACACGTCCGGTGGACGTATCGCTCGAATCCGCGCCGCCATCTCACCGACTGCTTCCTTATCTATCCCGGATACCTTTATCCTGGTATTTGCTTCCACCGCCAGGGATGTCCCCGGCATGGGGGTCACCTCCACCGGATGGGAAAAACCCAGCCGCATTACCAGTTTATCGCCGGCCTTTTCAGCACGGTAGCCTACCCCGGTAATCTCAAGGTCCCTGGTGAAGCCCTGGGTTACACCCTGCACCATATTGGCAACCAGTGTGCGCGTCAAACCATGTAAGGAGCGGCTCAGCCGTCCGTCGTCGGAACGCGTCACCTTTACCGCGTTGTCCTCCAGGGTTACCTGTATCTCCGGGTTCAGGCGGCGCTGCAACTCGCCTTTGGGCCCTTTCACTGTCACGGTATTATCAGCTATGGTTACCGTTACCCCCCCGGGTACCGGTATTGGCATTCGTCCGATTCTAGACATTGGCTTTGCTCCTGTGGATATTTACCATACGTAGCACAGTAGTTCACCGCCGGTTCCCTGGCGCCAGGCTTGCAGGCCAGTCATCACGCCCTTCGGTGTTGAAACAACCGCGATGCCCAGGCCACCAGCTACGCGCGGGATCTCGCCCCGCCCAACGTAGACCCTCATTCCCGGCTTACTAACCCGTTTTATGCCGGATAGAACGGGCTGGTTTCTGCCACTGTATTTCAACTGTATCTTGATCATCCGTTGTGCCTTATCTTTTACCACGTCAAAATCGCTGATAAAGCCGTCCTCTTTCAGTACTTTGGCGATGGCAAGTTTCACCTTCGAGGTGGGCACAAGCACGGAATCATGCCGCGCCATCACGGCGTTACGTATTCTTGTCAACATGTCAGCTATCGGGTCAGAAACAGTCACTTTATCTCCCTCAGAAAACATTGCTGGCTACCAGCTTGACTTTCTCACTCCGGGGATCTGGCCGGCCAGCGCCAGCCGGCGAAAGCAAATCCGGCATAAGCCAAAAAGACGTATGTATCCGTGCGGCCTGCCGCACTGATGGCATCGATTGTGCTGCTGAACGCCGTACTTGGCAGGACGCATCCATTTGGCTATTTCAGATTTCTTCGCCATGATCACTCCTTGGAAAAAGGCATGCCCATCAGTTCAAGCAGGGTCCGGCCTTCTTCATCCGTCTTCGCCGTAGTTACAAATGTTATCTCCAAACCGCGCAGGCGGTCGACCTTTTCCAGCTCAATTTCCGGGAATACGGTCTGTTCGCGGACGGGCATGGTGTAGTTGCCTCTACCGTCAAAAGAGTCTCTCGGAATTCCCTGAAAATCACGGATCCGGCACAGCACAGCATTGACCAGCTTATCCACGAAATCGTACATCCGCTGGCCACGCAAAGTAACCTTCAGCCCTATCGGCATCCCCGCTCTCAAACGAAAGGCGGAGATTGACCTCCGGGCCCGGGTAGTTACCGCATGCTGCCCCGTTATCGTTGCCAGGTCCCGCTCGGCTGCTTCCAGCGCCTTGGCATTGGTGATGGCCTCTCCCATGCCGATGTTCAAGACCACTTTCTCCAGGCGGGGGACCTGCATGATATTCTGGTAGCCGTAGCGCTCCTTGAGCGCCGCCATTACCTCTTTCTGATATTTATCCCTTAACTGTGACATCTAGTCTATCACCTCGCCGCAGACATGGCAAAAACGCACCTTTTTGCCGCCTTCTAGGAAACGGATCCCGGCACGCGTTGGATGATTGCACTTATTGCACAGCAGCATGACGTTTGAAACGTCGATCGGCGCCTCCCGCTCAATAATACCGGCCTGCCGCACCTCGCGGACAGCCTTGACGTGCTTCTTTATGAAGTTCACCCCATCTACCAGCACGCGGTCACTTTTTATATAGGAAGCGCGTACCGTGCCCTTTTTCCCCCGGTCCTTGCCAGCTATAACCAGTACCGTGTCGCCTTTTCTAATCTTCATCGTTCATAAACCCCAAAAATCCCGCCGGACTTCAATTACAGCACCTCTGGCGCCAGAGAAATAATCTTGGTAAACTGTTTTTCCCTCAGTTCCCGGGCCACCGGGCCAAAGATCCGAGTGCCTTGCGGATTGCCCCGCTCGGCAAGAATGACTGCGGCATTCTCATCGAATCGTATGTAAGAGCCGTCCGGCCGCCGGTATGGATTGGTGGTGCGGATGATTACCGCCCGGACTACATCACCCTTCTTTACCACGCCGCCGGGCACTGCTTTCTTTACTGAGGCGACCACGACATCACCGAGCCTGGCATACCTCCGATCGGTGCCTCCCAGCACGCCAATACACATTAGCTGCCTTGCGCCGGTATTGTCTGCAACTTTGAGCCGCGAATATTGTTGAATCACGCAACTTCCCCCAAATTGAACCTAAGTTACCTCTGTTGGCTGGATGACCGCTGCCTCTTTCTTTGTCACTATCTCAGCCACCCGCCAGCGTTTGTCTTTGGAAATCGGGCGGGTTTCCACAATCCGCACAATATCCCCCATGCCGCACTCTCTTCCGCCGGTATCAGCCTTGTATTTCACTATCCTTCTCAGTGTTTTCCGGTATAACGGATGGTGCCTGGCGGTGTCTACTGCCACGACGACCGTCTTCTGCATTTTATTACTGACGACCCGGCCGACCTTGCTCTTATGTTTTGTTTCCAAGAATTCCAACCTACCTCAGAGTTAATTCTCTTTCCCGTAAGATTGTTCTCATGCGGGCGATGTCTTTTCTCACCCGGCGAATCTCGCAGCTGTTAACTAATTGCTTGGTTTCCAGGCGGAAATGCAGATCAAGCAGTTCTTTTTGCGCCGTCTCCAACTGCCTGCTCAATTCTGCGGCATTGAGGGCGCGCATTTCTGCCACCTTCAACTTGACACCCCCGTTTCCGCCTGACCGCCCATCTCCAGCACCTCTCTGGTGGTGAACTTGGTATCTATGGGCAGTTTGTTCGAGGCCAGACGCATGGCTTCCCGGGCGGTGTCCTCGCTGACTCCCCCCATTTCAAAGAGGATGTGTCCCGTCCTGACCACTGCCACCCAGTGGTCATGGGCACCTTTCCCAGAACCCATCCGTGTTTCCGCCGCTTTTTTGGTGATCGGCTTATCAGGAAAAATACGTACCCAGACATTGCCGCCGCGGCGGACGTGATGAGTGATCGCCCGTCTCGCTGCCTCAATCTGGCGGTCAGTCAGCCGGGCAGATTCCAGCGCCTGCAAACCAAAATCACCGAAGGTGACGGCGTTGCCGGCGTGTGCCTTGCCGCGAAGATGACCTTTCAATGACTTGCGGTATTTTACCCGTTTAGGTTGAAGCATTTTTCTCTCCTGATGTAGGCAGTGTCTCCGTCTCAGCTGCGGGCGTCTCCGATGGCGCAGCGGCAGCCCGTGTTCTCCTTCTTCTTACCGGAGCCGGCTTTTCCTCCGCTGCCGGCGGCGCGGCTTCATCTCCTGCGGCGGGTGCTACTGGCGCCTCGGAAGCGGCGGCAGCCCGTGTTCTCCTTCTTCTTACCGGAGCCGGCTTTTCTTCTACCGGTTGCGCTTCTGTCTCGGACGCCGGTACAGTCTCCGGCGCAGCTTCGGGAGCTGGCGCAGTTACTACTGCGGCTTCGGCCACGGCTGAAGCCACGGCCTCGGCAACCGGGGTAGCCTCAACAATGGGTGCAGCCGCCGGCTGCGCCACTGCTTCAGCCGCCTGCGCGGCAACTTTCGCCTGGGGCAAGATGTCGCCCTTATATATCCAGACTTTCACTCCGATGCGTCCCATAACCGTGCGTGCCTCGGTAAATCCGTAGTCAATATCCGCCCGTAAAGTGTGTAAAGGTACTCGCCCCTCATGCATGTTCAGGCGGCGTGCTATTTCGGCCCCGCCCAATCTTCCGGCGCAGTTGACCCTTGCCCCCTTTGCCCCGGCCTGTATCGCCCGCACCACAGCCTGCTTCATTGCACGCCGGTAGGCGATACGCCTCTCCAGTTGCTCCGCGATGGACTTTGCCACCAATGTGGCGTCAGTCTCCGGCTGTTGGACCTCCTGGATGTTCAGTTGGACCCTTTTCCCGATCAGCCGCTCCATGGAACGCCGGGCCTCATCAACCCGTTGCCCGCCCCGTCCGATGACTATGCCCGGCCGGGCAGTGCGGATTGTTACCGTCACCTGGTTTGTCTGCCGCTCGATGTCCACGGCAGAAATGGCCGCCTCAGCATATCTTTCGCTGATCGCCTTGCGCAGCTTCAGATCTTCTTCCAGGAACTCGGCAAAATGCCTATCGGCATACCACCTGGATTGCCAATCCCGGATGACACCCAGGCGAAAACCAAGGGGATGAACCTTATGTCCCATTATCTCTCCTGTTCCGCAACTACGACGGTAATGTGGCTTGAGCGCTTCAGCACCGGGGATGCCCGTCCCCTGGCCCTTGGTTGATATCGCTTCAGCATTGGCGCACCGTCGGCGTAAATAGTGGCGATTTTCAAGTCTGAAGGTGACAGTTGCAAGGTATTCTCGGCATTAGCCGCGGCGGATTTTATCACCTTGGCAACCGTTTTGGCCGTGGGCGTGGGTACAAACCGAAGCATATTTAGCGCTTCATCCACCTTCTTGCCTCTTACCAGATTAATGACGAGGCGCACTTTCCGTGGTGAAATCCCCGTATTTTTAGCTTGTGCTCGTATTTCCATTGCAAATCCTGCCTTGTCTGTGCCTTGAAGACTCTTCCCGCATCTATGCGGCTGCCTTTTCCACCTTCGCCGTGTGCCCGCGGAATGTCCTGGTTGGCGCAAACTCACCTAGCCGGTGTCCCACCATGTTTTCCGTGACAAAAACGGGCACATGGCGCCGTCCATCATGCACGCCGATAGTCAATCCTACCATTTCCGGCGCAATGGTTGACCAGCGCGACCATGTCTTGATTACAGTTTTCTGCCCGGACCGGTTCAGCGCCTCTACCTTCTTCATTAACTTTGCATCAAGCGCCGGCCCTTTTTTTGTTGATCTTGACATATTTCTACTTAACCTCTCCGCCGTTTCACGATCAGCCTGTCTGAGGCCTTTCCCTTACGAGTCCTGTAGCCTAACGCTGGCTTTCCCCAGGGGGTCTTGGGACCGGGTAGACCGATCGGCGAGCGGCCCTCACCGCCTCCGTGGGGATGGTCCCGCGGTGTCATCGCTGAGCCTCTAACTTCCGGCCTCCAGCCCAGCCACCGGCGCCGTCCGGCCTTACCTAGCTTAATTCCCTGGTGATCCAGATTACCTATCTGCCCGATGGTGGCAGAGCATTCAATACGGACCCTCCTCATCTCGCCAGAGGGCAGCCGTAGCAACGCGTAGTCACCCTCTTTTGCCATCAACTGGGCTGCGCTGCCGGCGCTCCGCACCATCTGCCCGCCCTTTCCCTTTTCCAACTCTATATTGTGTATTAAAGTGCCGCTCGGTATCAAGCTCAAGGGCAAGGTATTCCCCGGTTTCGGCTCAGCCTCAGGACCGGACATAATAGCGTCATTAACGCGCAGTCCCTGCGGCGCCAGAATATAGCGCTTTTCCCCGTCAACATAATAAACAAGGGCGATCCTGGCCGTACGGTTAGGGTCATATTCAATCGCCTGCACCCGCCCCGGAATACCAATCTTATCCCTCTTGAAGTCCAGCTGCCGTAGCTTTTGCTTCGCACCGCCTCCGCGGTGCCGCACCGTAATCCGTCCCTGATTGTTACGCCCGGACATCTTCTTCAGGGGCAGTACCAGAGACTTTTCCGGCTTATCTTTTGTGATCTCTTCAAAAGTAGCGCCGGTCATTCCTCGCCGGCTTGGCGTAGTTGGACGGTATACCTTTATTGCCACTTCAAGACCTCTTTCATCAAACCTGTGAGCCCGCGAAAATTTCGATGCTGTCCCCGGGCTTCAGGGTGACGATCGCCTTTTTCCACGGGCGGGGCGGAACCAGCCGCCGGCCGTATCGCTTGCTCTTCCCGGGGACGCGGGATACGTTTACCGCCGTCACCGTCACGCTAAAAGCCTTTTCCACCGCCTGCTTGATCTGGTTTTTGGTGGCGGTGATGCCTACCTCAAAGGCGTATTTTCCTGCACTCTGCTCGCTGGCGTGTTTTTCCGTAATCAGCGGCCGCTTCAATATCTCATGCAGTTGCATTGCCTGCTCCTGCCGCCAGTTTGTCCGCCCACAGCTCGTCCACCTCACGTGCAGCATCTACCGTCATTATCAATTTCTCATGGTTAAGGAGGTCGACCACATTAAGCAGGCGGGCTGGCGTTAGTTTTACTCCGGCTATGTTACGTGTTGATTTTATTAGATTTTCCGAAGGTTGTGTAGTCACCACCAGCGCTGATAAACCAGCTCCGAGCGCCGCAAGTATGCGCGCCATCTCCTTCGTCTTTGGCTCGGCGAGGCTGAGTTCCTGCAACGTTGTTATTTCGCCATCTCGTGCCTTTGCTGAGAGCAGGCAGCGGATAGCCATGCGCCGCATCTTCTTCGGTAATGTCTGACGATAGTCCCGCGGATGAGGTCCAAAAACGATGCCGCCACCTCGCCGCAGAGGCGACTTAATATCGCCGGCCCGGGCGCGCCCGGTATGTTTCTGGGCATAAAGTTTCCGTGAACTGCCCGAAACCATTCCCCTGGTCTTGGTGCTGGCTGTTCCCTGACGCGCGTTAGCCAGTTGAGCGGTGAGTGCCTGGTGCACTACCGCCTGATTAAAGGTCGCGCCAAAGACGTAATCGCTGACTTCAATGTGGTCAACAACCTCTCCGCTGACGGTATAAACCGGTAGTTCCACCGTCTACTACTCCTTCGCCTTCTTTAACAACAATAATGCATTTGTAGCGCCCGGAACAGCGCCCTTAACCAGCAGGATATTCCGCTCGGCATCGGCGCGCAAGACCTCCAGCCGCTGCACCGTCACTCGCTCGCCTCCCATGCGCCCGGCCATCCGTAAACCTTTCCAAATGCGGCCCGGGGACGTGGTGGAGCCGATAGCGCCGGGATGGCGGTGGCGGTCCGATTGTCCGTGTGTCTTCGGACCACCGGCAAAATGATGCCTTTTTACCACGCCGGCAAAGCCTTTGCCTTTGGAAACACCGGTCACGTCAATCAAGTCACCCGGGCTAAACAGCTTTACGTCAACGCTGTCACCCACTTTTATGCCTTCTGTAGCCTCTACCCGGAACTCCCGCAGGTAACGGAAATCGCCAAGCCCTTTTAGATGCCCCCGCTCCGGAGACTTAAGGCGCTTTGCGTGACCAAAGCCCAGCTGAACGGCGTTGTAGCCTTCTTTGGCTGTGGTCTTCACCTGGGTTACCTGGCACGGTCCGGCTTCAATCGCTGTCACCGCTTCACGTACACCGTTTTCCCTGTACATCTGGGTCATGCCCAGCTTTCGACCGATAATTCCTTCTACCATTTCTCTCTGCCTGAAAAGTATTACAAAGATACCTAAATTTTGATATCTATCTCCACACCTGAAGGAAGGTTGAGTCCTGTAAGGGCATCAACTGTCTTTGAAGTTGTCTGGACGATATCGATCAACCTCCGGTGGGTTCGAATTTCAAACTGCTCCTGTGAGTCCTTGTCTATAAAGGGAGAGCGGATCACGCTGAATCGCTTGATGTGCGTTGGCAGGGGCACCGGCCCGGAGATAATGGCTCCGGTGCGTTCCACAGCCTCTACAATCTGCTCGGCGGCCTGATCAACAAGTTTGTGATCAAAGCCCCTTAACTTGATGCGAATCTGCTGTTTAGGCATGCTTCGTCGTCCCCGCCTTCTCAACAATTTCTTTTGTCAGCCCTGCCGGCACTTCCCGGTAGAGGTGAAACTCCATAGAATAGGTAGCCCGGCCCTGCGTAGCAGACCTGAGGCTGGTGGCGTAACCGAAAGCTTCAGCCAGGGGTATCTGGGCGTGGATGCTGGACATTTCCCCGCGGGCCTCGATCGATTCGATGTGTACCCTGCGGGAGTTCAGATCGCTGATAACATCACCCAGGTACTGCTCCGGAGTCACCACTTCCAGCTTCATAATTGGCTCCAGAAGGATAGGCTTGGCCTTGGCTGCTCCCTCTTTAAGCGCCATCGATGCTGCAATCTTGAAAGCCATCTCGGAAGAGTCTACTTCATGATAGCTGCCGTCTACAAGCGCTGCTTTGATATCAACCAGCGGGTAACCGGCGGAAACGCCGCCCGACAAGGCTTCCTTGACGCCGGCCTCGATAGCCGGGATAAAATTCCTCGGTATGGCGGTGCCCCTCAGGCGCTCTTCGAATTGGAATCCGCTCCCCGGCTTTCCCGGCTCGAGCTCAAGCCAAACGTGACCGTACTGGCCATGTCCACCGGACTGGCGCACAAACCGCCCCTCAGCCTTGACGGGACGGGTAATCGTCTCTTTATAGGCCACTCGTGGTCGTCCAACCATCGCATCAACGCGGAACTCGCTCAACATCCGGCGGACCAACACGTCAAGGTGAAGCTCGCCCATGCCGGAGATGATGGTCTGTCCCGTTTCCTGGTTATAGGTCACTTTGAATGTCGGGTCTTCCTCAGCCAGTTTGTGTAGCGCTTCGCCCATCTTATCCTGGTCCGCTTTGGTTTTTGGCTCGATCGCCACTGAAATGACCGGTTCAGGGAAACGGATGGATTCTAGGAGCACCGGCTGTGACGGGTCGCACAGGGTATCTCCGGTGAAGGTATTCTTCAGACCCAGAGTGGCTACGATCGCCCCAGCGCCGGCCTCTTCAAGCTCTTCGCGCCGGTTGGCGTGCATAAGGAGCAGCCGTCCGAGGCGCTCCTTCTTGCCACAGGTCGCATTATAGACCTGCTCCCCCTCAACCGCCTTGCCGGAGTATACACGGAAATATACCAGACGTCCAACAAATGGGTCAGAAACTACCTTGAAAGCCAGTGCGGTAAACGGCGCCTCGTCACTTGGCGGACGGGTCACCTTATCGCCGGTTTTCAAATCGGTGGCCTGCAACGGAGGCAGGTCCAGCGGAGATGGCAGATAGTCAACGATGGCATCGAGCAGCAGTTGGATACCGCGATTCCTGAAGGCGCTGCCGCAGATAATGGGCACTCCTTTGCTATCCAGCGTAACCCTTCTCAATGCCTGCTTTATTTCGGCGGGCGTAATCGGATGGCCGTCAAGGTAAACGGTCATAATGTGGTCATCCACTTCGGCAAGTTTCTCGATTAGCTGCCGCTGAAGTTCTGCCACCGTAGGCCTTTCCGAATCAGGAATTGCCACCTCTACCGGCGCCGTGCCAGGTTCGCCGTCGAAACGCCAGGCGCGACCTTCCACCAGGTCAATTACTCCCTCAAAGGAAGATTCACTGCCCAGAGGCAGGTGGATCGGTAGCGGCCTGGCGCGTAAACGCTCTTCAATCATCGCGATAGTGCGGTCGAAGTTGGCGCCAATGCGGTCCATCTTGTTGATGAAGCATATCCTCGGCACATGATAATGGTCAGCCTGCCGCCATACTGTCTCAGACTGGGCTTCAACGCCGGCCACTCCATCAAAAACGACTACTCCGCCATCCAGGACTCTCAGGCTCCGTTCAACTTCGGCGGTGAAATCAACATGCCCCGGCGTATCGATGATATTAATCCGGTGGTTCTGCCAGTTGCAGGTTGTGGCGGCAGCAGTAATGGTGATGCCGCGTTCCCGCTCCTGTTCCATCCAGTCCATCACGGTCGTGCCTTCGTGAACTTCTCCAACCTTGTAGGTGCGTCCCGTGTAGTACAGGATCCTTTCCGTGACCGTGGTCTTACCGGCATCAATATGGGCGATGATGCCGATGTTGCGGACACGCTCCAGCGGGAAATGCTCGGCGCTGGACCCATTCCCTGTTTTTACAGTTGTTTGCGTTGATTCTCTAACCATAGTATTCGCCATCATTGAAACACGCTTTACCACCGATAATGGGCGAAGGCACGGTTCGCCTCAGCCATGCGGTGAGTATCGTCACGCTTCTTAATAGTTGGTCCCTCTCCTTTAGCTGCGTCGCTGAGTTCGGCAGCCAGTTTTTCCATCATTGATTTGCCAGAGCGCGCCCTGGCTGATTGTATCAGCCACCGGAAAGCCAGCGAAAGACCGCGCTCCGTACGCACCTCGATAGGCACCTGGTAGCTGGCGCCGCCGATCCGCCGCGATTTTACTTCCAGCTGTGGAGTGGCATTTTTGACCGCCTGCTCAAGCACGCCCACAGCCGCCTTGGACTCCTTCTGCTCTATGGAATCCATGGCATTGTAGACTACCCTTTCGGCAGTGCTCTTCTTGCCGTCTTTCATCATGTGATTGACAAGGCTGGATACAAGCACGCTCTGATATTTCGCATCAGGAACTATTTCACGTTTTGTTGCTCGGCTGCGCCGTGACATATATACTACCTCCCGCTGCCCGCCGCGGCTGCCTTGGCCTTCTTGGTGCCGTAACGGCTCCGCCCCTGCTTCCGGTTTACTACCCCGCTGGCATCCAGCGCGCCGCGGATTATGTGATACCGCACGCCGGGTAAATCCGGCACCCGCCCGCCTCTGATCAGCACTACTGAGTGCTCCTGCAACTCATGCCCTTCACCGGGTATGTAGGCGGTGACCTCCATTCCGTTGGTCAGGCGCACGCGGGCGATCTTGCGCAGGGCCGAGTTTGGCTTCTTCGGTGTCATTGTTTTCACCTGAAGGCAAACTCCCCGTTTCTGCGGCGAACCTTCGCTTTGAACAACCTTGTTTTTCAAAGCGTTATAGATAAAACGCAGAGCAGGCGCCTTGGTCTTCTTGGTTAGCCTGGTCCGCTTCTTACGTACGAGCTGATTAACTGTCGGCAATTATTCCTCCCAACTAAACAACTAAATGGATGAGCTACGCTCATCCATCTCATCTATTTTACGCTATTGCAGATTGATTTGCTGCTTTCAATCTGTCAGTAGATAGCTGAACCCTAGTGCCGAATGTAAAGTCTAGCACAGCCAAAATCTAACTGTCAAGCCCGAATACTAGTCCGTTTGGAGGATTTTTTGTCAGCAAGGCGTTATTTGCCGAACTCGTTCGGGGCAATGACCGAATGATGCTCTTATCTGGCTCTCGGATACGAGCCTAGCACTTTCAGAAAAATGACGGAGTCTTTCAGATGCTCCAGGGCTTTACTGGGCGCTTCATCCAGGCGGTGTCCCTCGAAGTCCAGGTAGAAGTTGTACTCCCATGGTTTCTGCCGCGTTGGCCTTGATTCGATCTTCGTCAGGTTTATCTTCCGCTCTGCCAGATCTTTCAAAAACTCGTATAGCGCCCCCGGCCGGTGCTTGACCGCAAAGACAATGGATGTTTTATCGTTACCTGTTGGCGGGGAGTCCTCTTTGGCGAGAATGAAAAACCGGGTGAAATTATTGGGATTATCCTCGATCTCGCGCGCCAGAATTTCCATCCCGTAAATTTCGGCAGACCGGGCGCTGGCAATGGCGGCGCCATCGGTAATGCCCTTTTCCTTGATCATCTTGACGCTGCCTGCCGTATCGTAGCTAGGAATTATCTCAAAGTTCATGTGACGCAGATAAGCCTGGCACTGCCCGAGTGCCTGGGGATGTGAATACACCCTCCTGATTGAATCGAGCTTAACGCCAGGTTTTGCAATCAGGCAATGGCTAACGCGGAACTCTGTTTCCCCGCAAACACGCAGGCTCGAATCCAGGAGCAGGTCATACACGCGGCTGATGCTCCCTTCCAGCGAGTTCTCGATGGGCACAATACCGTATTGCACCTCCCCGACTTCCACTCTTCTGAAAACCTCATCAAGGGTCTCGCATGGTTTGACGCTGACCGAGTGCCCGAAAAACTGGAAGGCGGCACCCTCGCTATAGGCGCCGAGCTCTCCCTGGAAGGCTACCGTCATACCCTGCACGTTTCTCGATATCGTCATCAGCAGGCGGTAAAGGCTTTCGATGTCTTGCGGGTCAATCTTCTCATGGAGGGCAATGCTCTTGACGCGCTCAATGACAAGTCTTTCCCTCTCATTATCGGTAATCTGCCTGCCCTCTTTCTTTTTCTCCTCGCCGATTTGCCCGGCGACTCTCATCCTTTCAGCGACGAGCCCGACGACCTGGGCATCAATTTCATCAATCCTCTTGCGCAGGTCTTCGATGCTCATTTCAGTAACTCCGGAATCAGCCCGGCCCTCAGTGCGAAATCGCACAGGGTCATGGCCATTACCGCTTCGATGACCGGCACGGCGCGGGGCACGATGCAGGCATCATGCCGTCCCTTCACTGAAAGGGTGGTGTTTTCCATTGCTGCCAGGTTTACCGTTTTCTGCTCCCGGCTTATTGATGGCGTCGGCTTGAAAGCTACGCGAACGGCGATTGGCATGCCGTTGCTGATGCCCCCCAGTATGCCCCCGGCGTTATTTGTCAAAGCTACTATCCGGCCGTCCCTGACAGCGTAATTATCATTGTTTTCCGAGCCCCTTTTCTTCGCTGCGTCAAAGCCGGCTCCGAACTCGACTCCCTTCACCGCCGGAACGGCGAAAAGGGCTTTTGCCAGCTCTCCCTCCAGGGTATCGAAGACCGGCTCTCCGATGCCGGCAGGCATATCGAGAGCTATACCTTCAACAATCCCACCGATGCTATCGCCCTCGGCGCGGGCCGCCTCGATGGCTCGAATCATTTCCAGCGTCGCCACCGGGTCGGCGCATTTCAGGGGGTTGGTCTCCGCGTTCCGCTTGATTTCTTCTATCGCTTTGCGCTCCGCCTGTATCCCGCCGATTTCAACGGTGTGACCCAGAATTTCCACACCCGCTCTGGCGAGCAGCTTTTTCGCTACGGCTCCCGCCATGACAAAGGTAACAGTTATCCTCCCCGAAAAACGCCCACCCCCGCGGAAGTCGTTGAAACCGCCATATTTAATATAAGCGGTGTAGTCAGCGTGTCCCGGTCGGGGCGTTAGCCTGATTCTCTCGTATTGGCTGGAATCAACATCCCGGTTCCACACCAGCATTAGGATGGGAGCGCCGGTGGTCTGCCCCCTAAAAACCCCGGAAAGGATTTCAACCTTGTCCTCTTCGGCACGAGCTGTTGCGCCGGGGACATGCCCCGGCCTTCTCCGGTCGACTTCTCTTTGAACATCAGACTCGGTGATGGGCAGCCCGGCTGGACAGCCGTCAATAACGGCACCGACACACCGCCCGTGACTTTCGCCGAAAGTGGTCACGCAGAATTTTTGACCGAAGCTATTCTTCATCCAGCTTTACAGAACCCCCGAGGCTTTTCAATATATCCCAGAACTCAGGAAATGTCTTGCTAACGCATTCCGCCTGTTCAATGACCATTCCGCCAGCCAGTGTGCCAAGCATGCTGAATGCCATGGCAACGCGGTGGTCGTTCTTGGAATCGATGACGGCCGCTTTGGGAGAGCCGCCCTCGATTATCAGCCGGTCTTGCTCCTCGATGACCCTTATTCCCGTCCTCTCTAGTCCCTCCCTCATCGCTGCCACCCGGTCCGATTCCTTGAGGCGCGCGCGGGCGATGCCGGTAAATTCGCTCCGTCCCTCGGCGGCGCCAGCCAGGACAGCCATCGTGGGTAAGAGATCAATGCAGTCGGTGAAGTCGGCTTTTATTCCTTTGAGCCGGGCACTGCCGACCTTCACAGAGTTTTCCCCGATATCGACAGGAGCCCCCATCTCCTTCAGAAAATCCACTATTGCTTTGTCTCCCTGCAGGCTTTGCGGGTTGAGATTTTCGACAGTAGTCTCGCCGCCGAGAGCCCCCAGGGCAACGAGGTAGGATGCTGAAGACCAGTCGCCCTCCACCATGTACCGGGTTGGCCGGTAGCGTTGCCTGGCGGTGTCAAAGTGCCTCCAATCTTCAGAGGCTTTCACTTCGACACCGAAAATGTTAAGGCATTCCAATGTCATTGCCACGAAGGGCTGCGATTCAAGGGGCGTGGTCACCCGAATGGACATTCCTTTTTCGGCGAGGGGTGAGATAAGAAGTAGGGCAGAGATGAACTGCGAGCTTATGTTGCCGGGAAGGCTGGTAGTTCCGCCGGTCAGTCTCCTGCCGGCCACCTCAACGCAGGCGGGGGTTGCGTGGAAGCGGCAGTCGACACCGAGTTGCCTCAGCGCCCCCAACAGCGGCTCAATCGGCCTTCTGGCAAGGGATGGCCCGGCGGTCAAATGGCACGCGCCGGGAATTGTCGAGGCTATCGCCGTCATGAACCTCAGCGTTAGTGCCGAATCACGGCAGAAAAGGTCGCCTTCGGGCTCACGAAGGCTACCGCCGTGGATATGCCAGACGTCTTTCTCCAGGCGCGTGCGGACTCCCAGTTTGCCCAGGACGCCCAGCGAGGCCTCGGTGTCATCAGAACCCAGCGGGCGGATTATCTCGCTCTCTCCGGTAGCCAGAGCAGCGCAGAGCAGCCCTCTTATGGTATAGCTTTTTGAAGATGGCGCGGTTACCCGCCCGCTCAGGTTACTTCTTGAAATTAAGGCTTTCATCATTCTTCAGCGTGTCTATTATTTGCTCAACCACCCCATCAATGTCCAGCTTTGAAGTGTTGACAGTCACGTCGGCGGCCCTCTCGTAAAACGGCCTTCTGAATTTGAGCAATTCTTTGATCCGCAGCGCCTGGTCAGACACGTTGAGAAGCGGGCGTATATTCCGGTCGCTGGTGGTTCGTTTCATGATTACGCTTGGGGACGCGGTCAGGTGAACTATCACCGCGCTTTCCTTCAGACGGTCGATATTGATGCGGTTCAATACAATGCCGCCTCCGCAGGCAATGACCGTGCGCTTTTCCTGCGCTACGTCTTTTGCCGCCTGGATTTCAAGCTCGCGGAAGCCGATTTCCCCATCCTGCTGGAAGATAGCGGGGATGGACTTCCCCGCTTTTTGCTCGATTACCGCGTCAAGCTCGACGAATCTGCGCCTCATTTTTTTGGCGAGAACCCGTCCCACCGCGCTTTTGCCCGTGCCCATGAAACCGATGAGAGCAATGTTAGTTTTCATGCTTTCTTTTCCTTCGTCTCCGCTCATCCCGACAGGTCGGGATTCGACTTCGTTCAGGACAGGTCTGGACGGATCAGGACACGCTCAGCAGCTTTGCGGCTTCCTCTTTCATCAGTTTGAACGGGGGTTTCTGGCCTGTCCAGAGCTCAAAAGCCAAAGCCCCCTGCCAGACCAGCATATCCAGCCCGGCGATCGTCCTGGCGTTGGCAGCCTCCGCTTCTCTCATCAATCGCGTCTTAATCGGGTTATAGACAATATCATAAACTATGAGCTCCGGCCTGAGAAGGTCCGCAGCCACCGGCGTTTCTCCGTCCTTCGGGCTCATGCCTACGCTTGTGGCATTGACCAGTATATCCGCTTTGTTCAGTACCCTGGCGAGATAATGGTCGTTCAGTTCGAGCGCCCCGGCCTTCCGGCCAAATTCCTTTTCCAGCCGGCGCGCAAGCTCCACTGCCCAGTCCAGTTCCTGTGCCCGGTTAAGAATTGTCAGGTGAGCGCCCCGGTCAGCGAGAATAAAGCTGATAGCTCTCGACGCGCCACCGGCGCCGAGGATGACAACGTTTTTCCCCTCCGGCTCGACTCCCTTCTCCAGCAGTGCCTGGAGAAAACCGCTGGCATCGGTATTGTAGCCTCGCAGCCTTCCGTCGTTGTTGACGATGGTATTCACCGCACCGATTTTCTCTGCCAGCGGGTCAAGCTCGTCGAGCAGCGGTATTACGGCGACCTTGTGCGGGATGGTGACATTCAATCCCCTGAAGTTCAGAGCCCGCATCCCCTCGATAGCTTTGCCCACATCCTGGCTTTTCACGCGGAAAGCGGCGTATACATATTCCAGTCCCAGTTCGCGGAAGGCAGCGTTGTGCATCGCCGGAGACATGCTGTGCTCTACCGGGTCGCCGATCAGCCCGCAGACTTGGGTCTTACCTGAGATGGTTAGCTCTTTCATGCCGGTATCATATCATACATTGCACGCATTTCACGCACTGTCATCTGCCCCTGGGCCGATTCCTTTCCTCTTTCGATTGAAGCGTAGGTGAACTCTCCCCCGGCAAGCGGGCAAAGCACCCGGCTCACCAGCCCCAGCGGCCCCATGGCAAAGGCAATCAGCTTTGTCTCTGGAAACGCCCGGATAAGCTCAAGAATCGCCAGATTATCCTCCGGTTTCCGGGCGGTGCCGACTACCTTGCAGCAATCCGCCCCTGCTTTGAGCTGACGTCTCACCATATCTTTCATTTCTTCAAGGGGAGGAGTTTTCTCCAGGTCGTGAAAAGACAGGAGGCACTTCGCCCGCTGCTTAATGGACCTGATGATATTCACCAGGTTTTCGGTGTTAAGCTCGATATCGATAATATCTGCTCCCATTTCGGCTGCTTGCAGGAGAGGTTCTATCCTTTCTCTCTCTGTTCCTCGCCATTGCCCGCCTTCCGCCGGCGCCCGGTTGCAGGCAATCCACGGCTTGCGCAGTTCACTTACCACCCGCTTCCACCCTTCGCCGATAAGGTCTATGCGCACCTCGAACAGGTCGGCAACCGGCTCGACCTCTCTTATCATTTTCAGGTCGCTGTTGACGATGACGGCACAAATCCTGGAAATCTTCATTTCTCGAGCAGGACCTGCTCTATAAGCGATTGCTCGACCCCGTCGGAGAGAAATACCTCCCCGATTGCTTTCAGCAAAACGAACCTGGCCCTACCTTGTAGGACCTTTTTATCATACTTCATTGCCTTTACCAATCTGTCCAGTTCGAATGCGGGGAGTTCGGTAGGCAGGCCGGCCCGCGCGATGAGCTCCGCCATTCTGACTAAGTCCCCTTGCGGCAAGATGCCCAGTCGGTTGGATATTTTTGCCGCGACGATCATGCCGATAGCCACTGCCTGCCCGTGGCTTATCTGAAATTCTGATACTGATTCTATGGCATGCCCCACCGTGTGACCATAATTCAAGATGTTTCTCAGGCCGGTGTCAAGTTCGTCACCGGATACCACTTCTGCCTTGATCCTTGCCGAGCGGTAGACAATTGTCTCCAGTACTCGCTCATCGAATGCCTTCACACGCTCTGTGTTTTGTTCAAGATAACTGAAGAATCCGGCATGGCGAATGACGCCGGATTTTATTACTTCCGCCAGTCCGTCACTCAAAGCGCTGCTACCCAGAGTTTTCAAAACAGAGATATCAGAAATGACTGCTTTTGGCTGGTAGAAAGCCCCGACCCTGTTTTTCAGCCTTCCGTGGTCGACTGCTACCTTCCCGCCGATGCTGCTGTCAACCTGTGCCAGGAGCGTGGTGGGAACCTGCACCAGTGGCACGCCACGCAGGTATGTGGCGGCAGCGAATCCGGCTAAATCGCCGATGACTCCGCCACCCAGCGCGATGACGGGCGTCGTTCGCTCGGCAAGACAGTCAGTCAAGCGCTGGTAAAGTCTGGCTACAACATCCAGAGATTTTTGCTCTTCCCCGGCCGGCACCTCAAGAAGGGTCGCATCGAATCCGCTCGTGGTCAGGCTCTCAATCAAGGCTTCGCTGTGCAGTCTTTTCAATACAGGGTCGGTGATGACCACCGCCTTGCCCTTGAATCCAAGCAGGCTGATGATCTGCCCCGCTTGCTCCAGCATACCCGAGCCGATATGAATAGTATAGCTTCTGGGGCCAAGTCTGACCCTGACTTTTCTCATCGGTCTAAGTCCTGGCATTGGCTCTTGCGCGGGTCGCTTTATGAATTTGCTGGCAGACTGTGATGATCTCTTTCAGCTCCTCAGGCGTGATCAGCTGGCTTGCATCAACGAGGGCTTCCGAAGGATTATAGTGTGCCTCTATCATTAGTCCGCAAGCGCCAGCCGCGATACCGGCACAGCTCATGCTGAAGATAAGGTCGCGCCGTCCTGCCGCGTGGCTGGGATCGACGATGATGGGGAGATAGGTCTCCTTCTGGATGGCCGGCACCACGCCGAGGTCCAGGGTATACCGTGTGAAGCTCTTACCCTTGCCCACCGGGACGATTCCCCTTTCGCAGAGGATGATGTTCTTGTTGCCCTCGGAGGCGATGTATTCGGCGAATGAGAGGAATTCCTCTGCTCCGGCGCCGAAATGCCTCTTGTAAAGAATCGGCTTGCCCTTCTGCGCCGCTTTCACTAACAGGTCCTGGTTGTACATGTTTCTCGAACCAATCTGCAGGATGTCAACATATTCAGCAATCAAATCTACCTGCGATTCTCCTCTGACCTCGGTGACGACGGGCATCTCATACCGGTCTCCGGCTTCTCTCAACCATGTCAGGGCTTCGATTGCTAGATCGCCGCTCTCGGCGCCCAGACCCTGCCACGAGTGCGCTGAGCTCCTCGGTTTGAAGACGCCGCCTCTCAGAATATGGGCTCCGGCCATTTTTACTCCCTCGGCGATCCGGAATACCTGCTCCCGGCTCTCCACAGCACACGGCCCGGAAATGTAGATTGGCTCATCCCCGCCGATCTCGACATCACCGACCTTGATGACGGCGCACTCCTCGCCGGGGCCGGAGGCTTTGTTATATTCCCGGCTTATCAGCTTGTAGGGTGTTTCTATCATCCTGGTTTCTTTTACGCCCGGCAGGCCTCCCAGTCGTTCGATGTCCGCCTTCCTCTCGTCACCGATCAACCCGATGATAGTCCTGAATGCGCCGCGGGATATTTCGGCGCGCAGGCCGTACTTCTTGATTTCTTCGACCACGCGGTTGATCTGTTCCTCGGTGGCATCGGTGTTCATGATAATCATTGTTTCTCTCCTCCGTTATTTGGTGACTGTTAATTCGTTATTGACCCTAAAATGCTAAGACCCTCCGCTTGGGAGGGTCTCTTTTTTCTCTTGGTCTGGATACAGTCTCTTTCAGACGTATTCTTACGCCGCAACCCCCCAAGCGCAGCCGGTGCGCTCCGCAAAAGCGAAGTAGTAGTAATATCGGTACTGGGGAGTCCTGTTACTTATCATGTTCTGGTCTTATCCTTGAAGAAAGACTACCATAACCCTTGCGGTTTGTCAATAGCGATGGCGAGAGAGCGTTTAATAACTCCGTTCGCCCCCGTATCAAGTACGGGGCAGGCTCTGAGCTTGTCGAAGGGCCGTTGTGGTTCCCTTCGTCTGTTCTCAGGGCAGGCTAACGGCTCACCACGAACGGCTTGGGTGAGTTGTTAAACAACCTCATGGCGATGTAGAATTGTCCTCGTTTTTGTGCTAATTTGGATGAAGCGATGAGCGGCTATGCCACCGCGGGTTATGCTTGAATAGGAAACGGCCAATGACACACAAACACCTTGATAGTCCACTGGTAAGTATCGTTACTCCGGTACTCAACGGCATAAAGTACCTGGAGACATGCATTCAGAGCGTCCTGGCACAGAGCTATCCGAACATCGAGCATATTTTTGTTGACGGTGGCTCAACGGACGGCACCCTGGAGATGCTGGCAGGCTACCAGTCGCGCTACCCGGACAGGGTAAGGTTTGTTTCACAACGGGATGAAGGGGTGGGCGAAGCATTGAACCGGGGATTGAAGATGGCCAGGGGCGATATCTTCGGCTGGCTGGACTCCGATGACCTGTACGAACCGGATGCCATCGCGGTGGTAGTCAGCTTTTTCAAGGCAAACCAGGATGCCTGTTTTGTTTTTGGAGGTTCGGATGTTATCAATGCAACAGGCGAAATTATCGGGAAGCATCCGGTGAAGGACTGGGACACGAATGAGGCGATCAACGACCGTCACTATATAGTGATGGGTGCGGCATTTTACCGGCGTGAGGTCATCCAAAAGGTCGGGTATTTCAACACACTTGGGAATGACCTCGACTTCTGGCTGCGGGTGGCGCAGGTGTTCCCGATGCACCGCATGGATAATACACTTTTTCTCCAGAGACGGCATGAAGACTCCTTCACGCTCTCAACGGACCCCCGCAAGATAAGAATAAACTGGCAAAGATACCGCGAAGACTACCTTCTTTGTAGAAAGTATGGTGGGAGTATCCTTGCCCCCCGCGCCAGAAGATATTTCATTTTCCTGGTGCTGGACAGGTTGAAGCTCTACCGGTTTGTTGCTGCCAAGCTGCTGCCGGGCTTACGAAGTCACTCCTTTACCAATAAGGTACTGAAGCTGCTGGGCGCTTAACACTCCGTTAAGGAGGGAAAGGCCCCCACCGTTAGATGAATGCTTCAACGTGCCCCGCTTTACTGGGCTTAATCTCTGAACGCGTTGGCGCCCGTTACCAGTCCGGGTAACCCGCCCATCAGGAAGGCCACCGCCAGCGTTTCGGCGATCTCCTCTTCGCTCGCTCCCAGGGAGCGGGCGCGCCGGGCGATGTTCGCCACGCCGTCGGCATGAGCCAGCAGGGCGTCGCACAGCATCATCATTAATGTCTTTGTCTTGGCAGAAAGGGCTCCGTCTGCCTGCACTGATTCCCTGAGCTCCGCTATTTGTTTATTAAGCCCGGGGACGTGGGTCTCGAGGATGGTTTGCCAGGTGACCGGTCTCGGTGTTGTCATTTTCATACCTCCGCATTTTTGCAACCTATGATAGCCTAAAAACCGGCCGCTTACCAGCGGAGCATACAGAAATTGTCTTGCCTCGCATGAAATACGAAACTCGAAACAAATTCCAACAACCAGGATACAAGATACAATCAAATGTCAGGATTTAAAAGCGGTGCCCGGACTGGACCGGCCGGTCGCCAAAACAGGTCCCCACCGAACGTGCAGCCCGCAACAACGGCTCATCCCGGGGAATATTTTTCGGTCCTCTGGCAACATCCTCTAAGGGCACTTCAACCAGGGAGCCGCCCTGGATTCCCACCATTTTCCCGTAAGACCCGTTCATAGCCATATCAACTGCCGCGGTTCCCAGCCTGGTGGCCAGCACCCTATCGAATGGAGTCGGGGTGCCGCCTCTTTGAAGGTGCCCCAGAACCACAGTGCGGGTTTCCATCCCCGTCAGTTTTTCGATTTGCGACCCCAGGACAAAGCCCACACCACCAAGGCGGACCGGCTCCGGACTTCCCTCGACTATCCGACGGGCGACGGTATCTCCATTTTTGGGTTTAGCCCCCTCCGCAACCACCATGATGCTGAAACGCCTGCCGTTCCTATTCCTATCGGTGATCCGTTCCACTATGAGATCAACATCGTAAGGAATCTCAGGAATGAGTATAATATCTCCTCCGCCGGCGATACCCGCATACAGCGCGATCCAGCCGGCAGTACGTCCCATGACCTCCACAATCATCACCCGGCGATGGGATTGTGCCGTGCTATGGACGCGGTCTATGCCTTCAGTTGCCACGTACACGGCAGAATCGAAGCCAAAAGTAACGTCAGTTCCCCGAACATCATTGTCTATTGTTTTTGGCACCCCGACGATGGGGACGCCGTCTCTGGAAAGTCTATTGGCTATGGTCAGTGAGCCATCCCCGCCCACACACACCAGGCAATCCAGTTCGAGCGCTTTGATATTGGCAATCGCTGTCTGTGATAGGTCTTCAAACTCTAGCCTGTCCCCCCGTTTTGTCGCATATGCGTAAGGGTTTGCCGTGTTCGAGGTGCCGAGTATCGTTCCGCCAAGCGTAATTATCCCGGAGACGTCATTATACCTGAGTTTCCGATAGCGATTGTGAACGACGCCTTCATAGCCGTATTCGATGCCGATGACCTCCAGGTCATAATCAAGGATAGCCTTTTTGACAACCGCCCGGATAACGGCATTTATCCCCGGACAGTCTCCTCCCCCGGTCAAGAGTCCGATTTTTCCTTTCTTTGTCACAATACACCTCCAATGTGTTTGGCAAAAGAATAAAGAGTGGGAAAGAGCCGTGGTCTACGGATGAATTATAGACCGATCTTCCACAACGGGCAAACCCGGCTGTGGACGCTTGCCTGCGGAAGGAACGGCTTGAATCCAGTGCCCGACTTTTTCAATTAACCATCGGAGAAATAATGCCTGCGCTAAAGCACCTTGACAAGCCGCGCGTTAACGTCACTGTTCCACTGCTCTCAAAGTTTCAAACAGGTTGTAGTAGACGCCTTTTTTGTCCAGTAGTTCCTGGTGAGTGCCCATCTCAGCGATTTTGCCGTGCTCCAAGACTATGATGCGGTCAGCGTTGGTGACTGTAGACAGCCTGTGGGCGATGACCAGGCAGGTCCGTCCGTGAGTCAGGCGGCGGAGGGATTCCTGCATGATACGCTCGGTATTAGTATCCACATTAGAGGTAGCCTCATCCAGTATCAGGATAGGTGGATCTGCCAGAATTGCCCGGGCCAGGCAGATGAGCTGACGCTGGCCGGCGCTGAGATTCCCACCTCTCTCTCCCACTGGAGTGTCATACCCATGCGGCAAACGGGTAATGAATTCGTGTACACCCGCTGCCCTCGCTGCCTGTATGATATCCTCCCGTCCGGCATCGAGGCGCCCATAGCGAATGTTATCCTCGATTGTTCCGGCAAAAAGAAAAGCATCTTGCGGTACGATGCCAATCTTGAACCGCAACGATTCCTGGGTAACCGAAGTCAGGTTAAGGCCGTCAATGGTGATCTCCCCTTTCGTGACATCATAGAAACGCGTGCAAAGGCTGATCAAGCTGCTCTTCCCCGCCCCGGTCCGCCCTACCACCGCTACCGTCTCGCCGGGATTCACGGCGAAGGTTATATCACGAAGGACGTCCACGCCAGGTTCGTATGCAAAGCTAACCCCATCAAACTTGATCTCGCCTTTTATTGCGGGCATATCAACCGCTCCGGGTTTATCTTTAATGGCAGGCTTGACGTCAAAGAGTTCGAAAACCCGCGCTCCAGAAGCCATAGCCTGCTGCAACTGGGTATACATCATTGTCAGTTCAATGACAGGATCAAAAAATCTCTGTATGTAAAGCAGAAAAGCCACCAGGAATCCAGCGTCCATAGTGCCAGCGAGCACCTGCTGGCCGCCAAAGATGATGATGAGGGCATAGGCAACGCCAGTCATAATCTGGACGGTGGGCGCCATGAGAGCCATCAGCCGAGCAGCGTTGATATTGGCATCGAGGTTGGCGCGATTCACCCCGTCAAACCTCGCAATATTTGCCTCTTCCTGAGAAAGACTCTGGGTCACTCTAATACCTGACACCCCTTGCTGGATCTGGTCGCTGACTTCGGCAATGGCGCGGCGTGAGTTAGTGAAGAATTTCCTGGCGTTTTTCTGCCATATTGCCATGACTATGCCAAGCGCAGGTATCACGCTTAACACAATCAAAGCCAGGCGAGGATTCATGGTGACCATGAATCCGATTATCGCGAAAAGAAGCACCACATTGGTGACCAGGTTCGCGATGCCCTGGGTCAGCACTTCCTGCAGTTGATTGATGTCGTTTTGCACCCTGGACATGAGCCGTCCAACTTTGTTATGGTCGAAGAAGCTCATCGAAAGCGAGTGCAGGTGACTAAATAGGTCGGTACGCATTCTGAGAAGCACTGATTGGCCGGCAAAGGAGAGGGAAATGGTCTGCACGTATTGGCTACCCCACATTGCCAGCTGCACCCCCAGCAACACTAGGGCCATGAGTCCCAGACCACTGAGGTTTTTAGTCCTTATGAAATTATCGATCGTTACTCCGATCAAAAATGGCGTAACTGCTTGAGCTGCAGTCCGGACCAGTGACCCGCCAAGCCCCAGAGCGAGCCATGGTTTAACCCTGGTGAGATATCTGGATGCACGGCCCAGTACCCGGCTGTCATATGCCTTTCCGGTTACGTCGCTAACCGCGTCCAGAGACCCCCGCCGGCCGCCACCTCCCATACCTCCGCCTCCACCGAACGGACCACCTCCACCGTAAAACATATCTCTCCTTATTGATCTTCCTCAGGACCTAGAGATGGCGATGAGCTGTGATTCATATAGCTGCCAGTAGAGTCCGCGTCTGGAAATGAGGTCATCATGTTTGCCCTGCTCCACTATTTCCCCGTCTTTGAGCAGCAGAATGAGATCGGCTCTTTTGATAAGGGGTACCCGGTGAGTAATGACAAAGGTAGTGCGTCCTTCGACCAACCGGTTCAGCGCCTGGCGGATCAGTACCTCAGTTTCGGCATCCACATTGGAGGTGGAGTCATCCAGAATCAGGATAGACGGGTTTACCAGCAGGGTGCGGGCGATAGCCAGGCGTTGTTTCTCACCGCCGGAGAGCGTGACCCCCCGCTCACCCACCAAGGTATCATAGCCATCGGGCAGGCCTTCGATAAAATTATGCAGGTGGGCAGTTTTGGCTGAAGCTATGATTTGCTCCATACTGGCATTCGGCGCGCCAAAGGCGATGTTATCCCGAACGGTAGCCGAGAACAGGAAAACATCCTGCTGCACAATGCCAACATTCTTGCGCAGCGAAGCCAAAGTCACATCGCGAATATCGATTCCGTCAATGGTAATCCGTCCACCCGTGACATCATAAAATCGGGAGATGAGATTTACTAGAGTGCTTTTACCGCTGCCTGAGCCCCCCAGTAAAGCCACCATTTGGCCGGGTTGTGCGCGAAAACTGATATTCTCGAGTATGGTCCCCACCGAACCGTAACCAAAGCTGACGCCTTCGAATACCACCTGCCCTTTTACCTTCTCTAGCTCAGTTGCGTCGGACTTATCCTTGACGGCCGAATCACTATCAAGTATTTCGAAAATGCGCCCCCCTGCTGAAACGGTGCGAGACAAGAGATTGACTATCATCCCCATGCGACGGACAGGCATCGCCATCATACCTGCATAAAGGATGAATTTCGTTACATCGCCCAAGGTCATGGTACCGGCTATCACCTGGCGCCCACCGTACCAGAGAATGACAACTGTTGGCACGGCTATCAAAAAGGCAAGCAACGGCACGTTGAACGCTTGTACCCGAGCAACTCTGAGATGCTCGTTATAAAGGAGTTTTGCCGCCGTGGTGAACTTGCGTTCCTCTTCCTTATGCCGCGAGAAAGCCTTAACGACTCTTATTCCGGTGAGACTCTCCTCAAGAGTTGTCCCCATAGATGCCATTAGTTGCTGGATTTTGAGCCAGATAGGACGGAGCAGATTGCCAACTGTAATCCCTCGCCAGGCGATTGCCGGCACAAAAGCCAGCGTGAGGAGAGCCAGCTTCCAGTCCATCATCAGTAGAATAATGGAGATGGCGATCATCATAACGACCATCTGGGACAGTGCCAGTAAGCCCTGGCTGAAAAACATTCGTACAGCCTCCACATCCACCGTAGCACGTGACATCAGTTGCCCAGTCTGCGCTTGATCATAGTAGGCAAAACTTTGCCGTTGCAGTCGTTTGAAGATGGCGCTCCTGATGTCATAGGCAGTTTTCTGAGAGATTGTTTCGTCCAGATACCGGTTCCCGTACTCTGTGAGTCCCCTCAAGGCACTGGTGCCGACCACAACCGCTGCCGATATGAAGAGGAAAGTCTGTTCCTGGGAGCCGAGCGCCTCATCTAGCGCATCGCCTATCATCCGGGGGATAATAATGCTGAAACCAGTGCTCGCCATTACCAGCACGAACGCAACCAACAGCCATACCCAGTATTTCCCGGCGAACTTTGTTAACCTCATCACATTTCTCATTGGATAGCTGTCCTTGTCCGTGGGAGATCGCCTACATCATTGTCTGGTCCAGTTGGCTGCCTCGCAGTTTAGCCTGGGTCCGGGACTAGTACTTCGAGATTTCATCACATGCATCGGAAAGCGCCTTCCGGACATGTCCAAGACTCTCTGCGCTGGCAGTTCGGGTCTTAACTTTGAGCAGTTGCATGAGCCTTTCAAGCTGGACCCTTACGTCAATTACATCCTCAATATTCTCCGGATTCCACCATTTGTCCATCTGGCTTTTCATTGTTTCCTCGTGCTCTTTTCGCGCCTCCAGAAAGGCACTGCCGGTCGGGGTGATGGCGTATACCCTCTTCCCCTCCTGCTCACTAGCGGTAAGATAGCCCATTTCTTCGAGCATCTGAAGCGTTGGATATATACTGCCCGGGCTTGGCCGGTAAAATCTGTGGAAACGTTCTTGAAGTTCACGGATGATCTCATATCCGTGGCTCGGCTTATCCTTCAGGTGCTCCAGGATAACATACTTTAGGTCACCTCTGTGGAATAGCCGGCGGCGCCTTAGCCTTGCGTACAATTCTTCTTCATAATGATGACGTCTGCTAGTCATGAGCACCTTCCTGCACAAGGAGCCAAACAATAAAACGATATATCTCTTTGGGTAAATTGTAAGACACAATGATGTGTTTGTCAAACAGTTGTAAGCGTCGGTAGTGTAACTTATTGTGTGTAAAAACAAGAGGGGCGTATCCTAGTCAGTTGAGTAAAAGCTGAAAGGAGGGACGCCCCATGGTCATGGTCAAAGACCTGACCGAGCTAGCACCACTAGCAGACGGTCATTGCCTTTTTCGCGATGAAGGTGTCGAAATCAAAGAGCGGAGTCTGTATAATGTGCACGGGGTATTCATTCCCTCCTCCTGCGTATTTTTTGCTGGTTATCAAAGCTATCTTACCAGAAAGATCGGGGTAAATACCCTTTTTCTTTTGCTGCTTTACGTGCGTATTCGACAGTTTCGCGGATGGCTCACCTAGCTAGATCCTTGATGGCTTCGCAAAGCGGTGATACAATGAAACGAATTTCAGCCGTCAAAGCGGGCAGAAAGTCTGAGTCAGAAATGTCCGGCGCCATGCGAAAAGCTGTGTTTGCCAAGCCCCTGCAGGAAATTTTTTCGGCTATTCCGCGGCGTTACGAGCTGATTAATCTTGTCTTAACATGGGGCGGCGTCAATCATTGGCGGCAGGAAGCAACCCGGGAATGCCTGGCAGGGGTGCCAAGCACAGTGCTCGACCTCGGTTGCGGCACGGGCGAACTGACAGTCAACCTCATGCGTCGGGCAACCTACGCCGTAAAAGTGACCGGACTGGACTGCAGCCAGCCGATGCTGGACCTTGCAATGGAAAAGGCGGCACCGCTCGTTAGAAAACCATCATTCATCAAGGGATACGCCGATGCCTTGCCCTTTCCCGATAGATATTTTGACTGCGTGATGGTCTCGTTTGCCTTTCGAAACCTGCTCTGCGAAAATCCGCTCGCGCAAGCCAATCTCGCTGAAATTTTCAGAGTGACCGCTCCAGGAGGCAAGTTCGTTGTCCTTGAAACGGGCCAGCCTGAAAACCGGTTGCTGAAAGCGCTTTTCCACCTTTACCTGCGCTGGTGGGTGCTTCCTGTCGGCTGGCTTATCTCGGGCGACCTCGATGCCTACCGTTATCTCGCGGAATCGGCCGCCTGTTTCTATCCCCCAGAGGAAATCAAGCAAATGCTCACGCGGAGCGGTTTCAGCCGCGTATCGTCCCGTCAGTTTCTGTTCGGCGCCATCGCACTCTATGCTGCCTCTAGGTAAGATGAGGGATGATTTGAGAGCCTGCCAAGACCGTCACACGCCATCATGCTGCGAGACCAATATAGTGTGTCCCGAAGCATAAAACCGCCGCATAATTCGTAACTGCGAGACACGCGGTGCCGAAGCAATCCGTACAATTTGCTATCTGAACAGTTCACCGTGAACGGGATAGGCTTCGCGGGAATGACATTAAGTAAGAGAGCCTTTAATAACTCCGTTCGCCCCCGTATCACGTACGGGGCAAGCTCTGAGCTTGTCGAAGGGCAGTTGTGGTTCCCTTAGTCTGTTCTCAGGGCAGGCTAACGGCTCACCACCTGTGGCGAGGGTCGGTGGCGAGCCACGAACGGCTTGGGTGAGTTGCTAAACAACCTCTTAACTAATGTGCTTGCTTTCGAAGGAGAAAAAAGCGAAAATGAGAGTCTGATAAGTAAGAGACTATTCTTCAGGAGGATTCTGGCATGAAGTTTGATATAGCTGTTTTACCTGGCGATGGCATCGGCCCGGAGGTCTTGGAAGAAGCCGTCAAGGTATTGCGAACCGTTACCTCAAAGTATGGCCACGAGTTTAGCCTGCACCACGGACTGATCGGCGGGGTATCAATTGATAAGACCGGAGAGGCGCTGACCGCGGACACACTGAAGATGTGTAAGGGCTGCCAGGCGGTGCTGCTCGGCGCCGTCGGCGGTCCCAAGTGGGATGACCCGCAGGCAAAGACCCGCCCGGAGGATGGTCTCCTGGCGATAAGAAAGGGGCTAGGACTCTTTGCCAACCTGCGCCCGGTGAAGGTCTTTCCCACGCTAATCAATGCCACCAATCTCAGGCCGGAAGTTGTTGATGGCGTGGATATGATCGTTGTCCGGGAACTGACCGGCGGCCTTTACTTCGGGCGTCCGAAGAGGCGGTGGGTTACTTCCCGCGGGCGACGGGCGGTGGACACAATGTCTTACTCCGAGCAGGAAATCGAGCGCATCATCAGGGTGGGCTTTGAGCTCGCCCGTAGCCGAAAAAAGAGGCTAATCTCGGTGGATAAGGCCAACGTGTTGGAAACTTCCCGTCTGTGGCGTCAGATAGCCATTGAGATGGCAGCGGAATACCCCGATATTGAGCTTGAGCACATGCTGGTTGACTCCTGCGCCATGCGGCTGATTCAGAATCCCAGGTCCCTCGATGTGCTGGTCACTGAAAATACTTTCGGCGACATCCTCACCGATGAAGCCTCCGTTCTGTCCGGCTCGATGGGTATGCTCCCCTCTGCCAGTTTGGCCAGCGTGCCACGGGAAGGAACAAGCATCTTTGGTCTCTATGAGCCAATTCACGGCAGCGCACCGTCTCTCACCGGACAGAACGTGTCGAACCCCCTCGCCACGATTCTCAGCGCTGCCGTGATGCTGCGCTATTCCCTTAACCTCGTAGAAGAAGCCCGGGCGGTAGAGAACGCCATTGAGACTGCTTTGGACGAAGGTTACCGCACCTATGATATAATGAGCGAGGGCAAAATCCAGGTGGGAACGAAAGAGATGGGTGACGTGATTGCGAAAATGGTGGGAGGTTCTTAGTTGCCACAAATTCAACTTTACGACTCCACACTACGGGATGGCGCTCAGCGCGAAGGCGTCTCTTTCTCCGTGGTGGACAAACTGAATATCACCAGGAAACTTGATGAGTTGGGCGTTCATTATATTGAGGGCGGCTGGCCCGCCTCCAATCCCAAGGACGAGGAGTTTTTCCAGCGTGCCAGAGAGCTGAAACTGGCAAACGCCATCCTAGTTGCCTTCGGCAGTACCCGCCGCGCCCACACCAGGCCGGAAGCCGATGCCAACCTCAACGCGCTGGCCGTCGCTGGTACGGGAACAGTCACAATCGTCGGCAAGAGCTCGGCGCCGCAGGTAACCCAGGTGCTAGAGACATCTCTGGAAGAAAACCTAAGCATGATTACCGATTCTGTCCGCTATCTGAAGGGAAAGGGGCTGACCGTTTTCCTTGATGCGGAGCACTTCTTTGATGGTTTCAAAGCCGATCGGGATTACGCCCTGCGCTGTTTAACGGCGGCGGAGGAGGCGGGAGCAAGCTGCCTGATATTATGCGATACCAACGGGGGCGCTCTGCCCAGCGAAGTCATGGCGGCCGTCAAAGCGGCTAAGGCAGCGACTGGCGTTAACCTGGGAATCCACACCCATAACGATGGTGAGCTTGCGGTAGCCAATAGCCTGGTAGCGCTCAACGCCGGCGCCATCCAGGTGCAGGGCACGATTAACGGTTTTGGGGAGCGATGCGGCAATGCGAACCTGTGCTCGATCATCGGCAATCTGAAGCTGAAAATGGGCATAGATTGTATTACCGATGAGCAACTGGCCAGACTGACGGAGGTCTCCAATTTTGTCAGTGAGGCGGCGAATCTGGCGCCCGACCCGTTTCGGCCTTATGTCGGCGCCAGCGCCTTCAGCCACAAAGCCGGACTCCACGTTCACGCGATGGCAAAATGGGCTAACAGCTACCAGCATGTTGATCCGGCACAGGTGGGTAACCGGCGGAGGGCGGTGGTATCAGAGTTATCCGGCCGCCAGAATATCATTCTCAAAGCTAGAGAGCTCGGGATCGACCTATCGGAAGATGGGACGGAGGTCAGGAAGTTGCTGGAGCGGGTCAAGTTGCTGGAGAGCCGCGGCTTCCAGTATGACAACGCTGAAGCATCCATGGAACTACTGTTTCACCGGACCAGGCCGGACTACAAAGCTCCGTTCGAGCTCGTTGATTTCATGGTTGTCATCGAAACCCGGCGGCGTGCGCCCACCAGGAACAATCTGGAGGAAACGCTGGCTGAGGCGATGATCAAGGTCAAGGTCGGCACGGAGATAATACACACCGCCGCAGAAGGCAACGGTCCGGTAAATGCGCTTGACCAGGCGCTGCGTAAGGCGCTTATCCAGTATTATCCCAACATCGCGCCGGTCAAGCTGGTAGACTACAAAGTGCGAATCCTAGAAGAAAGCACCGGCACCGAGTCCCAGGTCCGGGTCCTCATCGAATCATCTGATGGCGATAAAGAATGGCGCACCGTTGGCAGCTCAACGAATATCATCGAGGCAAGCTGGCTTGCCCTGGCGGACAGCCTGGAATACTGGTTGCTGAAACAAAGCACGCCTTCTGTATAGTCGAGCCACCTCCCGACAAACAAAAAGATCGGGCTGACACAACGCCAGCCCGGTCTGATATTCCTGGCAATCAAAGCAAGCTGCTAGTGAGAATGGTCCATACTTGAGAGCATGATCCCGCTCCCACCCATATTCAGTCCGACCGAAAAATATGTTCGCCGTAGGCTTCATCTCCTTGGTTCAGGCGGCTGCCTCTTTGAGGGTGCCAGTAGCCCAGTCGAGAGCACCGCCCTGTTGGCTTCAACCTCCAGCATCGCCGGAATTAGTCCCCGCACTTAACGTTGGGGTTGAACTCCGCGAAGACGCCGTCTGGATTGCCCTCCCACAGATAGACGTGCAGGTCGTAATGGGGCGGCATCCCAGGTCCATGAGGCGCCATCGGGCCATTCATCGGTCTGCCAAACAGAACAGGGGCCGGCTGACCAACGAAAGCTACGAAATATTCCACGCCAACAAGCTTGGCCCCTTCGTCGGTCGGTTCGTACAGCAAGATTTCGGGCGTCATCTCATCTACGTCAAGATCAGAAGCCAGCTCCAAATCCACGTAATGAATGCCCATGGCTGGCTCGCACGGAAGAGGTCCGGTGCCAAGGGGATCGTTGGTATAGCCATCGGCCAGTGCGACGCTTACGTCATGGTATTTGTCTGTTGCCTGGCGTACCTCAGCCAGAAGCTTAAGTGTATCTTTCTCGGTAACTTTGCCGGGCGCAGCGTAAGCAAGCGCCCCCGTGGAGCCAAGTACCAGCGCTACAACCATAATCGCAGTAAATAGGTTTCTCATTATGCGGTCTTCTCCTTTCTTAAGTTTTGAGTTTGCTTTTCCCCGGCAAGCCGCGGGTTTCATCTACCGATCGCCCTGGGGTGCCGTTACCGGACGGTCACGATAGCAGTTTTGCCATCTCGAAAATGACCACTAACGCGGTAGACAACAAGATATGTGCCTGCTCGGGTAGGTTGCTGGCAGCACCATTCGTTCGCCTATCCAGGCTACGGACACGTTCCTCCCCGTGGCTGAAATTCCACCGGATTGTTGGGGTCAGCAAACGCATCTCTCGGCTGTCCCACATGTACCAGGTCATGAAAATTCTCGAAGGCATCGTGAGGCGCGTTCTCAGTAACTCCCTCAGCAATGCTTGGGTCTTCACCTGGTGTACATAGTGTGTGACTATGCGTCGGGACAGCCAGGGCCGATCCCGCTGGTGCCACCACCAGGACTAGTGCCAGTAAACTCGCTATAATTATTTTGGTCATTTTCCTTACTCCCTTCTAACATACAGTAGACAATGCGGACCGGGATACGCCGCGCACCGTTTGCGCATCACCTCATATGACATTCCTCCTTCATCGCGTGATGCCTTACATTAGTCTATTTTCTCGTTGGAAAACATGCTTCAATAGGACGATTTTTTCTTAAAACTTTGATACAGAATTCCTCTGCGAGTGATGGACAGATTGGGCGAAAACACTCATAGATATATTGAGGGTTTGTGCGGAAAGTGGATATCAGGCGTATTCAGTTGAAAGAAAAGAGCACATAGCTCCCGCACGGGATAACCATATGCCAGCCGCCGGCTATCCCGCTGATTTTCCTCTGGCGCGGCGGATGCCGGGCGAGTCCATGGAGAGAGTCCCCTCTATGTTTGGGATGAAAATGAATAAATGGATCCCTGCTCCCGATTGCCGTTTAGTTTGAGATTGATATCGCCAATGAGCTTTTCTACCTCAACGCGGTCGTTGCAGTAAGAAAGCAGGCTCTTACCGCTTATCAGCTCCTGCGAATACAGGTCCACCATCGATTGGTCCAGCACTCGCATACCTTCCTGGTAAGAAGTCCGGATCACATTGGGCAGCTGGTGCAGCTTTCCTTCCCGGATGACGTTCTTTACTGCGGTGTTACCCAGCATAAGTTCGATCGCGGGTACCCGCCCGGCGCCGTCAGCGGTAGGAATAAGTTTCTGGCAGAGAATCGCGACGAGGAGTGAAGCCATCCTGGTCTGGGCGAAATTGCGTTCTGAAACGGGAAACAGGTCAATGACGCGTTCAACTGCCTGGGAGGCACTCGGAGCGTGGCCAGTTGTCAGGACCAGGTGCCCTGTCTCGGCGATAGCCAGCGCCGCTGCTGCCGTCTCCATATCCCTCATTTCACCCACCATGATAATGTCCGGGTCTTGCCGCAGCACGTGTCTTAATGCCTGGGCGAAGGAAGTTGTGTCCTTCCCCAGTTCACGCTGGATGATTGTGCACCGGTCATCGGAGAAGACATATTCCATCGGATCTTCTATCGTCACTATGCGGCGGCTGTGGTTATGGTTAAGGTAGTCAATCATTGCCGCGAGTGTGGTTGACTTTCCGCTTCCGGTAGGGCCGCTGACAACCACTAGCCCCAGGGGTTTTTGTGCCAGGTCTTTGCACATCTCAGGCAGGTGAAGTTCTTCGAATGACGGGATATTATCACGTACCAGACGCATTGACAGGGCGATTGTGCCCCGCTGAAGGGCGGCATTACACCGCAGACGGCCGATGCCGGGGAACGTGCGGCCAAAGTCCAGTTCCAGGTTATTGCGAAAGGCCTCTACCTCTTTCTCTGACGCCAATTGGAGAAGAGCCATTTCTACGTCATCCGGCGTTAGCCTTGGGTGGTCAGCCACCGGGACAAGCGTGCCATGGATCCTGAGTACGGGCGGGCCGGCAACCGAGAGGTGTATATCGGACGCCTTGGCCGAGCCCGCCAGATAGACCAATGATGTAATGTCCATCATAATTCACTCTCCTGTATTTACCGCTTTAATATCAATTGGAAAAGCTTGTCCAGATCTCCGGTAGCTGATGGAGCATCGTCGTCACGCAGGCTGGCAATAACAACATCGCTAAAGCGTTTACTGTTGAGCAGTGTCCTGGCATAACCATTAATGGCCGCTTCGTCTGGCGATCTTCCTTCTACTATTACATCACCACCTGTTCTGGTGGAAGCGGGTGCGCTAGTCTTGACGGAAGTAAGAGTGATCGAAGTGGGACGAGAGCTGGTTACCAGCTCCAGGTCGTCACGTATGATAGCCTGGCCTCCCTTTAACCTATCGATGGCCGCGGCGAACCTGGACCGGGTCTGTGATACATCAGCTACCTTGCCTTCCAGTTCAGCCACCTGTTTTCGCTGCGCGGCAAGGTCTATTTGTTTTTGGACGACCAACTGGTTGACTGTTTCCAGCGTGGACCTTAACTCTGTGGTTTCCGCAGCCATGGTTCGCAGGGAAACGGCGCCGGTGGCTCCCAGACCGACGGTAAGAACGATTCCGGCGATAGATAAGACCTGCGGGGCATGACTTGCCGGACGGTAAGTCACGGGTAGCGCATTGATATTGATGTACGGATGGACGCCGTTTGGCGGTGCCAGTCTCCGGGCAACGAGCCCCATGTTGACCATATAGCTGGCCGGAGCTAGACCATCAGGGCAACCCAGTGCCGGAGAACATGGCCTAATCTCCTGACCAAGCTCTTCAGACAACGTTCGTAAAGCAGCGGAGTCGATCTCTCCTGAGCCAAATATTGGCAAAGTCCCCTGCAATGGCTTTTCCGGCACATATAGCCTGATGGTCCGCTCTAGTTCCTCTCTTATTATGGGTAGCTGCTCTTTCAAAGACCTTGCACGGGGGAGTGGCAAGCTGCGGATCAGCTCGGGAACTCCGTCAATCATAATTACTATATCAATTTCGCCCTCCCTGACATCGAAGACGGCCGTCGTTGCCTTATCCACCACTCCTGTCAATGCAAGCGGCGCCAGGTCCATGACATAAGGCTTTATCTTTGCCTCGCGCAGGGTCGCCGCCAGGGCATCAATAACATTACGGGCGTAGGCTATGAGCAAGATTCTCATATCTGTGCGCGTAGTACCGACAACTTGCCAGGAAAGGTAAATATCTTCCATAGGAATTGGTAGTTCCCTTTCCGATTCGCGGTGGACGGCCTCATCCCGTGCATTTGCCGGCAAATAGGGCAGAGTCATGATGCGGGAAAGGGCGTGAAGACCGCTCAGGCCGGTGATGACTCTCTTCGGCTGTAAAGAGTGTTTTAAAAATAATTGCTCTATCTGTGTGCCAACCCTGGCAGGATCAGTAATGACTCCGTTGCTGACCAGCCCCGGCTCGATCGTCACCGTATCCCATTTTTCGATGCTCCTGCCTCTAGCAGCTACCAGCTTGATACTATCATCACCGAAGTACAGGGTGATTACTCTCCTGGCAAACAGGCGGCCAACTTTATCACGCAGAATTGCGGGGCTCTCGGCCAACTTTCTCTTCAAATTGCGTATCCTTTCAGCCCTCGCGGCGGCCCTCATCTTGCGGGCATCCTCGGCATTCTGCTTGGCCTTTTCTTGAGCCTGGACTTTGGCGGCCTTGAGGGCCAGCTTCTCAGCCTCCTTTGCCCTGCGGGCATTCTGAGCCTCCTGCCTGGCTTTTTCCTTGGCCTGGATACTGGCAACCTTCATCGCTTGTTTCCTAGCCTCTTCGATCTTTCGAGCGTTCTCTTTCGTTTTGGTAACGTTCTTATTCATATTAGTCACCTTTATAAGCATAAATATCCAGGTTGATGTTCGCGGAAGGCAACACGTTGCCGGTGTGGATGGTCAAATCGACCGCTCTGACCACTCCTGTGGGGAACTTCACGCCAAGCTCAGATACGAAGGAAAGCATGCTGGGCACATTTCCTTTGACCGAAAGGGTTAATGGCAAGATCAAGCCCGGCACATTTTCTACCTCCGAATTTGCCCTGGAGTTAGAAGAAAGGCTGGTGATTTCAACTTTCTTCTCTCTGGCGGTTGCAAACAGGGCATCGCTGATATCAGGGCTGATTACCTCAGGGCTGAGCTGGCTTTTGAACGACTCAATGTCAGCCTGCAGACTGATAAGCTGAGCGTCAAGGTCTGATTGGCGGGCAGAAAGCGTCGTGGACGACACCGCTGCGAGCCGTGCTTGCGCCGCATCCAGCTCCTTGTTTAGCTGGTCCTGCTCCTGCGTCTGTCTGGAATACATTGTGCCGATAATGGCAAGAGCCACAATGCACGCGCCTGCTCCCAGCACATACCGTGACCTTCTGCTTATGCTTACTTCTAATTTCATCTACTGTTCCTCCATTCCTCAGGGAGTTATGAGCCATGTCCTGAGTGTGATACTGCCATTCTCATACCAGGCGCCGGCACGGACCCTTGCCTGTTCGCCCCTTGAGTTGGTTGCCCAGGCCTCGATACGGAAAGGCCAGGCTGTGGTAACTACGCCGATATCCTGGCTCTGAATTCCAATCATCCCAAACGTTCCCTTCGCGGGCGCAGGGTGGAGGCCCGGTGGTCCCGTTAGTTGCAGGTTGAGATAGTAATTAGCGGGAGGATCTTTATCGCCAAGCGTCATGATATCAGGATAATTCTTCTTAGGATCTATCGGCAGCTCGGGCCATCCGAGGGTCAGACGCTGGTCGGCACCCCCACCCGATATCTGAGGTTCGATTGTTTTGTTCTCGCTGGCGGAAGTGATATTGGCGGAATTGAGGACATACTCGAATCCCTCCGGCATATTAAGCTGGATCCAGTCCAGCTTCACCGCCTTCTGCGGTTTTTTAGCTTCCGTCATGGTCAACGTGTATGAATAAATACCCGTACTTTCGTCGTATGACGAGTCTTGCGAGAATTGCAGCCAGTCGAGATGAGGCTGGTCAAAACTCACACCAGCCAGCGAGGGGACAAACTCTACCTTATAGGCCACCGTCATACCGTTAATCAGGTAAGGCAACGTAACAGGGCCGGCGGGGAAGGCGTCCTGGTTATCACTACCGCCCCAACCGTTCAAGAGCCACCACATCGCGTATTCAACGCCGGACTCGGCAGCATAAAGGCCTTTCACATTTTCTTCCAGCATGTTTCTCGCCCTGACGTTCGTGGAGACGTAACTGGCGGACGGGACAATAACGAGACTGCCCAGCACCAGCGCCACCAGCACCACGGGTAATGCCTGACCACCTTCGTTTTTCAGTTGTTTCCAAAAGCCTTTCATGTCATGCCCCTTCGAAAGTCAGTACAGGAGGCGCGGGGTGACCTCATAATTGCGCGTTGTATGCTTCGTGCCTGAGCTGGCTTCAACTGATAGTGTCAGAGTGGAATTGTTGCTGACCAGCTCGGGGGTGAAATCCATGAGGTCTTCGGCGATCAGCGTCCTGATGTCCTTCAATACCACACTCTCAAACCTGTCAGTAATCCTGTATCGTCTCTCGAGCTTGGACCCGGTCAGGAAGTAGGTCGCAGTATAAAGGTCCCCATTTTCCCAATCGCTCCACTTCATTATGATCGTCTCGTTGCTGGCGTTTGGCGGGTCATAGACCATAATGGTCGTCGCCATCAGGGCGTCATGGCTCACCCAGTAGCCGGCGTTCTGCGTCTGGCGCACAACTGTTGACCACTCCTTGTTGAGCTTCGTGACCCTGAGGGTGTGCCCGGTGGTGGCAGTCGCGCCAAGGGCAATCATCGCGACGATTGCCAGCGCTACCACGGTTTCCAGCAGGGTGAATCCAGCTTTGCTTTTCATCTGTATACCTTGAAGAAGTCTATCGAGAGTATCGTTCTGTCGTTTCGGGTTACAGTGACCGTCACCTTCTGTATATCAGAGTCACCTTCGTTGCCTGGCGGGCGTACCCAGGTAGTGTACACGTTCCAGCCCGCCGGCTTATTCGCCTCAAGTTCGGGGGACAGGGGATACGAGTTCGCGTAGCTGAGGAACCTAACGTACTCTATCTGGCTGCGGGCCAGGCTTTCAGCAACTGTCTGCTCGCTGGCGATTGCGGTAGCTTTGGCTCCTGTCCCCAGGGTGCTGATGAAGGCAACAGCAATGAACCCCATGATTCCAAGGGCAGCCAGCGCCTCGATGAGGGTGCCTCCTTTTTCTCTTCCCCGCAGGTTTCTAACTAACGATAACATTTTAAGACTCCCTACCCCAGTTGCCCGTAGATGGAATACATCGCCGAAAACAGGGCGGCAGCAATGAGTGCCACTCCTAACGCCATGACCACGGTGATGATGGGCTGGATAAGCTCTATGGCGGACTTCATGCGGTCCGCAAGCTCGGTCTCGTAGCTTTCAGCAGTAGACATGAGTGTAATGTCAAGGTTTCCCGATGCTTCTCCAACCCCCACCATCTGTACCATCATCGGCAGGAAATATTCGCTCCCGGCCATGGAGCCGGACAAGCCCCGTCCCTTGAGAACATCCTGGTGGACCTGTGTCAGGGCGTTTCTTATCACCGTGTTATTGCTGGCTTCGATGACCAGGCCCAGGATATCAGACACGGGGAGGCCGCTCCTGTGCAGTATGGACATGCTGCGGCAGCAGCGAATGAGCTCGCTAAGATGAGCGATCCGCCCGATGACTGGCAGCTTGAGCGTTATCCGGTCAAGCTGCTCTCTCCCGTTTGGAGTTCTTCCATAGACATATATCGCGACCACGGCAGAGACAACCAAAATCAGGAGATACACGCCGTATTTGCTAAACCAGGCTACCATCGCATATACCATTTTCGTAACTGCAGGCACATCAGCCCCCAGTTCCTGGTACAGATTTGAGAAAGCGGGCAACACATAAACGGTCAGAATGGCAAGTACTATGATAGCGACGACGCCGACGAAGGCCGGGTATCTTAAGGCATTCTTGACTTCTTTCGCGGCGGCAGCTTCGCTGTCCATGTATTCAGCTATCTGCCTCAGCATCCCATCCATGCCGCCGGTCCGTTCGCCGACGGCGATTGTCTGGACAAACATCCTTGAGAAAACACGGGGATGTTTGCTGAGGGCCTCGGACAGGCGCTCACCTTTGCGGAGGTCAGCAATCACCTCGGCCAGTACGTTCTTCATCTGCTTGCTGGTTGCCTGAAGTTTCAGAAGCTCGAGCGCAGTTACCAGGTCAGTGCCGGATTCCAGGAGCAGCGCCAGCTGGCGTGAAAACAGAATAACGATGTTCGGCGATATGTTACCGGCAGACCGCAGGAACTGCTCCTTTCTGGGGAAGAATGCAGGGAGTGGCCGGATTGTCAGTACCCTGTAGCCCTGGCTCGCCAGCAGCTTCGCGGCGATATCCTTGTTGGCCGCGGTCTGGGTCCCCCTGTGGACTTTACTTTCGGGTGTGATAGCAACGTATTGATATTCCATCTTTCCTATCCTGTATACAAAATACTGCGCAAGATTTCCGCAGGAGTGGTTATGCCTGCTTTGACCTTGATCATGCCGTCCCGCCACATTGTTACCATGCCTGATTTTCTGGCCAGGCGCCGTAGCTCGTCAGCATCACCGCCTGACAATAAAGCCGCCCTTAGTTCCTCGTTCATGATCATCATTTCGGAAATAACGGTGCGTCCGAAGTAACCGGTATTGGCGCAGAGGTTGCACCCCCGCCCATGATAGAATTGCGTTACCTCCTCCCCCATCTCCTTCGAGTAAGCTACCTGGGCTTCAAGGGGGGCGGCCGCCAATTCACGGCAGCGGGGGCAAACACGGCGCGCCATTCTTTGTGAAACAACGCACCTGAGCGTTGCTGAAATAAGAAACGGGCCGATGCCCAGGTCAAGAATGCGGAAGAGCGCCCCTACGCTATCATTGGCGTGGACCGAAGAAAGCACCAGCCGCCCCACCAGCGCCGCCTGGGTGGCTATTTCCGCCGTATCCGGGTCACGTATCTCTCCTATCATAATGACGTCTGGATCATGTCTCATGATTGAGCGGAGCCCGTTGGCGAAGGTGATGCCGGCCCTGGGGTTAACCTGGATCTGGTTAATATCCGGGAAGCGGTACTCCACCGGGTCTTCAATGGTAACCACTTTGCGTCCTTTGCGGTCCAGGCTGTTGATGGAGGCGTAAAGAGTGGTGGTCTTGCCGGAACCCGTCGGCCCGGTGACCAGTATCATCCCGAATGGGGATTTCAGCATTTCATGATATTGTTCAAGGGTATCGCCGGTGAAGCCCAGTTCAGAGAGGTCCCGCGCGGCGAAGGACTTATCCAGGATACGGAGGGACCCCATTTCACCATATATTGTGTTAATGGTAGCTACCCTTATATCCACATCCTGGTTCCTGACCCTGATTGTGAACTGCCCGTCCTGGGGACGATGGTCGGCAATGTCCATGTTTGACATTACCTTGATGCGGGAGAGCAACGGAGCATGGGCAGTCAGGGGTAGAGACATGGTCTCATGGAGCATACCGTCAATCCGGTAACGCACCCGCAGTCTGTCTCTCTGCGGCTCAATATGAATATCCGAACTGCGGCTTTTGACGGCTTCGGAGATTATGAGGTCCAGGGCGCGGACCACCGGGGCATCAGACACATCTTCGGCGAGCGGTGCCGTCGTTGACGCATTGGGCGGAGCGACGCTCGCAAACTGCTTTTGAATCTCGCCGTAAGCCCGGTAATTGTGGTCTATAGCCTGCCTGATCTGGCTGGCCGGCACCGTTATGGGCTCGATCCTCATCTTGGAAACTGCGGCCAGTTCCTGGAGCGCCAGCAGATTACGTGAGTCCGCCATGCCAATCTGGAGAACGCCGTCTACAATGGCCAGCGGTATTACGTTGTACTTCTGTGCGATAGCCATCGGGACCAGGTTCAGCGCTTTAGGCTGGACCTGGTATGTATTGAGGTCGAAATGAATTCCGTCCTCCGTTCTCGGATCTGTCGCTCCCAACTTGTGCCTCCCTATGACCACACACAGCGCCGCCAAAACCCCAGGACTGGCGGATTAACTGCTTAATAAGATGATAACGTTGCGGACTTAGGAAGAGTATTCTCCGAGAGGACGAAAAGGTACTACTCATTTCGGTCAGGCGTAGAAAGCCGGTCGGGCAACGCACGTTTGAAAGCCTCCCGGAGAGAAAGAGCCGGGGCTGTGCCAGCAGGGCCGGTCTGATGAGAGGAACGATTATAACGGAAACGAGGACAGGAAATGCAAGGTACTCGGCAGGGGCAAATTTACAGCTACGGAGATAAGAAGCATGGAAAATAGTCTATGATTAAGGCCTGTTTTTCCAGTGGAGTCTGTTATATTCTTATTTTTCCCGGGAAGGTCTCCAATGGCTATTAACCCCTCCTTTAAGGCATACAGCACCATCTCCGTTCGGGAGCCGACGCCAAGCTTCTTGAATATCCTTGTAAGGTGGGTTTGCACAGTGCGCTCGCTAATGCCCATCTCACTGGCGATCTCTTTATTGGAAAGGCCTATTGCGGTAAACCTGACCACCTGTTTCCCGGTTAGCCAGCATCTGTATCGTATCGCCGTTGTTGTCATGGGTATTGAGCTTGTGCAGTATTCTGGCGGTTGCCTGCGTATCGAAAACGAAGTTTCCGGCGGATACCACACGTATCGAGCTGATGATTGCAGACAGAGGCGCCGTCTTCAACAGGTAGCCGGACGCCCCGGCGTGCAAACCATCGGTTATCTCTGACTCCTGGTGGAAGTCTGACAGGATCAGCACGGCTGTTTTCGGGGAGACTGTTCTTATTTGTTTGGCGGACTCAATTCCTTGAAGCCCCGGAATCTTGACGTCAATCAGGACGACGTGAGGCTGCAATTGCGCCGCCAGTTTTACTGCTTCCTCACCATCAACGGCTTCACCAGCAACATTTATATCGCTCTCATCGGTGAAGGACCGCCGCAACCCGGCCCGGAAAGCGGGGCTGGAATCAGCTATGACAACATTGATTTTATCCATTCCACCCATACCCAAGGAGGATGTCCATGTATGCTATTTTGCTTACTATTGTAAGTATGATTGGCAAGTCATGTCCTTAGCAGTTAAAAACAGTATACGTGTTTTTTCGGACAATGTCAATATATCATACAATCAGTGCTAAGTAATACATACATAATGGAATACTTTGAAAGACGGATTGTTGTTAATCGGTAAAATTAGGACAATAGTAGGCGTAAGTATAAGTGTGGTGTTACCAAAGATATCTCATCGGGAGACAAAGGTATAATAATTGCTATATCGTTTGGACAATACTTGCCCTGCATAGGACAGGTCCCTGGCCGCAGCAGAAATAGGTAAGGAGGTATTGCATGATAAAGTTGTTTGTGGCGGATGACCACCCGGTTTTTCGTAAAGGTATCGTGACGGTGTTGAACAACTATCCTGATTTTGAAGTGGTTGGCGAGGCCGCCAGTGGCCCTGAGCTGGTAAAAAAGGTGACTGAGACTAATCCTGATATCATCCTGATAGATATTGCGCTGCGGGAAGTCGATGGTATTGAGATTATCCCGCTTGTAAAGCAGAAACTACCCGAGGTCCGCGTGCTGGTAATAACCATGTCCGAGGGAGAAGACGATCTTTCCCGCGCATTAAAGGCCGGCGCCGCGGGCTATTTGCTAAAGACTGTAGAGATTTCTGACCTGATCGAATCGGTGCGTCTCGTAGCCACCGGTGACGCCGTCCTTTCCCCTTCGATGGCGACGAAACTGGTGGAAGAGTTCCGGCGCACCTCCAGGGATAAGGAGAAGGATGGGATTGCCCGGCTTAGCCCCAGGGAGAAAGAGATACTCCAGCTTGCCGCTGTGGGTTCCACCAACCGGGAAATAGCGGCCAAATGCTATATCAGCGAGACCACAGTTAAAGCACATTTCCGTAACATCCTGGAGAAGCTGGATGCCAAGAACCGCACCGGAGCGGTGGGCGTGGCGACGGCAAAGGGACTGCTAAAAGATGTGTAGCCTGCCGGGCATCCTGGAGCAGACCCAGCCCATTTTCAGTTCACTGGAGTTGCACCGAACGCGGCGTGCTGTTGAGAATAGCATAAACCGCTACTTCTGAGGCAAAGCCACGGCTCCCGTACACTGCCATTCTCCCACAGGTCGCCTCTGCATAGTCCAAAGGACTATATTTCTTTTTTTGCATTTAGACCACGAATCCTACTTTTGCAGAATAGCCTTCTACCGCCGGCTCGTCTTACCATATAAGTATAAGAAATAAGAAAGAATCTAACGACGTGGGGGGCGAGGAGAGCTATGGTAGTGGCAGAAGGGAATGAAAAACAATGCATACTGATACTCAGCAGCGACCCCAAATTGCTTGATTTTGTTCGTGCGAACCTGGGGCGTTTCGGTTGCCGGCTGGTGCAGATGAAGGATAGCGGAGACAAACTGAAGGAAGTCTTGACCGAGCTGAAGCCGGCAATGGTCGTCGTTGACGCCATGCCGCCGACACTGATCGGCGTGCCTCTGTCACTCCGTGTCAGGCAATGGAGTTCCGTCCCGACAATCTTGCTGACGAGCTGGCAGGCAGGAGAAGATAGGGTCAGAGGGGTTGACGTTAATTCGGCGAGCGGCCTTACCAATCCTCTCAGTATTGACGAGTTGATGGAGTGGATGAACTTAGCCTTTCGTAGTTCAAACTGTGCGAGCTCCTCGTAGAAGAACGGTCCAATCTCAACCCGAACAGTCATTCCCGCCCCTGCTGCCGTTCACGGTGAACCGTTCCGGGTGAATCTGTACTGCGCGATAGGAGGCCGGAATGACCGGCTATTTTTCCACCAGTAGACTCTATCCTTTCGGGCAGTAGGGGTATTCCATCTGGCCAATGCGCTCGGTCCCCTGGCCGGAGGTGGTGGCCGTAATCATAGTGACTCCGCCGGGGCATTCTATCCGCCGGCAATCCACGAAACAGGCTTCTTCCAGCCACCCGGTAATCTCCCCCCAGGTGTATGTGCGCGTGCCGTAAGCCGCAAACATGACCAGGCTGAAGACGGCGTTTGCCGGGTCGAATGGCTCCAGTTTCGCATGGCTCAGTACCAGCACCATCCCCCCCGGGTCCAGCGCCCCGGAAATAGCGCGGAACAATCGGCGGTTTTCCTCGCAGGAATTGCTTTCTATCATGCCGGGACATAGCACGGCGTCATAGCCGCGGCCGATATCATCCTCCAGATAATCACCCTGCTGAACGCTGATTCGTGCGGATAGTCCTTCCGCGGCGATGTCCGCTTCCGTTTGGCACAATGCCGCTGGCAGGTCAAATACAGTGGCGCGGAGGTCGGGGTTGCGCCGGCAGTAGGCAATGCTGTAGAGTCCGTGGGAGCCACCGAGATCGAGCAGCCGCCGTGCGCCGTGGGGGAGGGGGACCAGGTCAGCTATCGGCCCGGCGCGCAACTGCGCGTTCGCCTTCATGTAACGGAAGAAGCGCCGCGCCGTCTCAGGATGCTCTTCAATGAACCGGCGCATGTCTGGCTCCGGCCGTCCGCGCCGCACGGTGTCAGCCAGTTTGCCGAAAATCCCCCACGCGTCTCCAATGAACTCAAGGAACGGCGTGTAATCAGCCCGGCTGGCGCCCCGGTACCAGGCGCGCGGCGCCACGCCGTTGGCATAGCGGCCATTCACGACCTCAAGATAGCCCAACGCAGCGAGAGCCTCCCCCAGGCGGGCGATGCCGTCTTCGCTGGCGCCAAGCTCATCGGCTATTTCCGGCACGGAACGCGGCCCCGCGGCAAGGGCGCGGAACAGTCCCAGCCGGCCAGCGGCTACCAGCGCACTACATTTCACCAGCGGGCCGAAAATATCCAGCTCGGGCGGCAATTCTGGCTGCCGGCTCATTTTTCCCGTCCTCCCTTGCTTAATCAATTTGGGTTATTCCCTTTTTCAAAGGGAGATAAATTCTGGAGAAGGGAAATCCCGTTCCCTCCCGGCCTGGTCTCCAAACGTTCTTAGAGCAGAAGAAACCCCTCGGCAAACGGCAGTCCCCTCCCCCGGTCAGTCCCGGGGTAAGGGGACCCGTTTCTGTCATGCCGCCTTCAGCATAAGGAGAGCCGTCATGAACTATGGAACCTTATCTGAGGTTGTTTTGCCATCAGACTGAATAGTGTATTTAGCGTCGGTTTTGACGGTCCCATCGCTATTTATTCCGGTCGTGAACGTGGCAACAGTAAGCGTGGTATTGACTGAACCGTACACAGAGTCGAGGTCATTAATTTGAACACCCAGGCTACCTGCGAGCGCGCCACCCGAATCTTCGGCCATCAATGCCAGGACGGCTGTCTGTATATTGTGCAGCTCGGTGTTGTAAGACTCAGTCTTGCCCCGCTTGATGAACCTGCCCACGTTCGGCACGGCAACCATCGCCAGGACGCCCAGGATAGCTACCACCACCAGCAGCTCTATCAGCGTGAAACCCTTGTTCCTGTTGTTTGGGGACATCCGAAAGAAATTCTTGATCTTTTTCACCTGTTGTCCTCCTTTTATTGCTTTTTGGCGGGCGCTTCTTCACCGCACCCTGCCTTATTTACTTTTTGATACGCGTTCCAGTCGGTTTCCGGTCTACCTAGAGGTGCGCTACTTTGCTCTTTCTTTTTTCACATCTCACATCATTCCACCGGAAAGCGCGGTCCCGATTTCATCAGGACTCTTTCCTGTGTCACCTCCTTCTTGAGACTCGCGCCGCCGGTGTCCTGCGGAATATCCGGCGCTATGGTTTGATGTTATCCCATCTTTCAAATGCTGTAATCATCCCGAAGGACAGTTCCGGTGCGGCAAATTTATCTATTCGGGTATACGCCTTTCGAAGTATCGGCGGACTAATCTGCGTAAGCCCTGTGACGCTATTTTTCTAATTTTTCTCAAGCCGGAAATAGTCCCTAAGCACAATTAAATGTCTGTTTGCCGGGTGCCACAATGAAAGCAATGGTCTGTACTGGAAGAGTGGGAACGATGCGCTTACTGGTAGCAATTGTGATGATCCTGGTTGCGGCCGGGCTGCTGATATCCGGCTCGATGGCCAGGCGGCCGGAGACCCGGGGCGCGGTCACTCCGGAAAGGGAGCAAATAGAGCGCGCCATCGAGATTGTCCAATATGCGCGGTACAGCCATGTCTACTGGTGGGAAAGACTGGAATGGGACAGCGTCACTCCGATCGAGAGCGTGGGCGACCGGGAATTCCAGGCGCGATGGATTGCCTATTATGATTACGTGCTGGAAACGCTTTACGGTATGCTCGGCACGACCTATTATGGTTATGATTATGGCCATGTCAGGGCCAACGAGTCCCCCTGAGTCCCGCCACCGCTCCGCCTGGTACTTAGTTGCATCATTAACCGTAACACATGCGCCGTTGATGGTGAGCCAGCCTGTCCTGAGCCAAGCCGAAGGGAACCACAACGGCGCCCTTCGACCGGCTCAGAGCTTGCCCCGTTCCCGTGTCACGCACGGGACAAGACTTGATACGGGGGCGAACGGGATTATTTGTATGCCTTTTCCGAAACTAAGTACTACGCACTACGGCCATTCCGGCCACACGATGAAGTCGGCGAAATCAGGACCGAAGACCGGGTCAATAGCCGATTGCAACACCTGCGTGTCCCCGTCAAATGCCTGTATGTCCCACGCATATAAGCCGGGCGGCAGGGGGACCAGCCCGTTGTCCAGTTCGCCTTCGCCCCCGGCGTTGGTAGTGATGCTTCCCAGGTCATAGCGTGCCGGGAAGTCAGACGTGGGCAAGAAAACGGGGTTACCGGCGTCATCAAAACCTGCGAAGATTTCTTCCTGAGCAACCGCCATCAGCGTGTAGGTAGTATTGGGCGCCAGTCCCTTGATAGAAATGCTGTACTCGAACCCTGCGAGGGACTCGCAGGGGAATACCACCCAGCCCTTCGCATCCGGGGCGGCGGCGGTTCCGGCGAGCGGGTCCCGGACCACGTTTTTCCTCGGGTTCCTCTCAGTTAGCGTCCCCTCGTTCTTGGGGTCCGCCGAAACCGGCGCGGCTACCAGGACGATTAGCAGGATTGCGCTCAGCAAAGCCATCATCAGTTTCCGTGCTTTCATTCATTATCACCTCCTTTCTTTCAGACTTGCTATGCCCCTCGACCCGGGGCTGAAGTATTCGCTTGAACGGATGGACAGTCGCCTGCCTCTCCGGCGTCTTGCGCTACTATCCACGATGTTACTGCGTTTTTCCGGGCGGCGTAACCCTTCAAAGGAAGGGTTTTCACGTTGATTTTTTTATGCCTGGAAGCAACAGCAGATATGTTTTTTTTTAATTTTTGTTAAGCCGCAAATAGTCCTTTGGAGGGATTAAAAACACAGGCTTTAATGACAGAATATAGATTGAACTGCACCAGTAGTTCTCCGATTTGTCGCCGTCCGGCGGAAGAATGCTTCTATACCCGTGCAGATTGCGGAAAGAGGGGGAAAAACGAACTCTCAAGACGGCAAAAGGAGGTGGCTCATGTGAAAGAATGCGCACTACGGCAGACAACACGGTCTATCTGCCAAATTGATAAACACAGACTACGGGAAAATAGCAAAAAGGATAGGTCGAAATGAAAAGAATATTGTTATCAGTTCTAACGGCGCTAGCGATGGTAGCCCTGACGATCCCGATGGCGACGGCGCCGGTGCTGGCTTCGCAGATACTCTTAATCAAAGAGGTGACTCCGCCCTCTCCAAACGTTTACCACGTCGGTGACACGATCACCTACGAACTGACGGTGGCGAACCCGGCGACCAACACAGCCACCAATACGTTAGCTGTCGTCCATGACTTTCTGCCTGACGGGACGACCGTAACCCTGGCCACGAATCTTGTCCAGGCGCCGGGCGACTCAAACACCTTCACTACCACGTACGTGGTAAGGGCCGCTGACATCGTTGTCGTTGGCGGGGTCAACAGAGTCATCAATACCCTGCATGCCACAGGCACCGACAGCAATGGTGACGGCATTGATGCCACCACACAGAGGAATTCCACCGTCATCCAACCTGACATCGCTGTGACCAAGGTAGCAGACCCGCTGCTGTCAAAGACCGACGACATTGTCACCTACACCATCACTGTCAGCAACACCGGTGACACCGAACTGACCGGTATCACGGTCGTTGATTCGTTGCTGGGCAGCCTTGTACCGCCCTTCTCTGCCACGCTGGCCGCCGGGGCGAGTGAGACCTTTGGCTTCCAGCGCGTCACACTGGCTGACGACGATGACCCGCTGGTCAACACCGTCACCGTCACGGGGACTGACGTACTCGGACTCACCGTGACTTCCACCGATTCGGCGAGCGTTGACCTGGTGCATCCTGACTACACGCTCACCAAGACCGCCGACCCGACCGTCGGTTCGGTCGGTACCCTCATCACCTACACGTTCGTTATCACCAATACCGGCGACGTGCAGTTGAACAAAATATCAGCCATTGACTCGCTGATCGGCGATCTCACCGCCTCCTTCCCCGCTTCGCTGGCGCCCGGTGATTCAGTGACTGTGCCCGCAGCCCGAGCGATCCAGGCTGGCGATCCCAATCCGCTGGACAACACCATCACTACCGTATACCAGGTGGATGGCTTGCCTAACCAGCTCACCCGCGATGCCAGCGCCAGGGTGATAATAGCCAATCCCAGTATCGAGGTGACCAAGACGGCGAACACGGAAATCTCCAAAGCCGGTGACGAGGTTATTTATACCATCACTATCACCAATACCGGCGACACCGAATTGACCGGCATCACGGTCATAGATTCGCTGCTGGGTAACATCTCAGGCTCCTTCCCACCTGTGCTGGGACCCGGACAAAGTGCGACCGCTATCTTCCCGCGCACCGTGCTGCCCATCGATCCTGACCCGCTGGTCAACACCGTTACCGTGTCGGGCACATTCGAGAGCATCACGGTGACCGCCAGCGCTTCGGCGACCGTTGACCTGGTGCATCCCGACTACACGCTGACCAAGGCGGCCAGCCTGTCCAGCGCGTCGGTTGGTGACCCAATCACCTATACATTTGTCATCACCAACACCGGTGACGTGCAGTTGAACAGGATATCGGCCGTTGACACGCTGATCGGCGACCTTACCAGCTCATTCCCGGCTTCGCTGGCGCCCGGTGAGTCAGCGACTGTGACCGCCACCAGGAACATCCAGTCTGGCGATCCCAGCCCGCTGGTTAATGTCATCACTACCGTATACCAGGTGGATGGCTTGCCCAATGAGCTCACCCGCGAGGCGAGGGCTTCGGTCATAATAACGGGCAACGAAGGACTCACGCCCGGCTTCTGGAAGAACCACACCGACCTGTGGGTGACCTACAGCCCGGACCAGACGCTGGAAAGTGTGTTTGACGTTCCGGATAGCCTCGGTCTTGATAACAAGACCCTGCTCGAGGCCCTGGAATTCAAAGGCGGCAATGGCGTGAAGGGCATGGCGCAGATTCTTCTTCGCGCTGCCGTAGCCGCCCTGCTTAACGCGGCCCATCCTGAAGTGGAGTACTCGCTCACAGAGGCTCAGATCATCAGTGACGTTAATGACGCTCTTGCAAGTGGAGACAGGGGCGTCATGGAAGCGGTAAAGAACATCCTGGACGCGTTGAACAACCTCGGCGGAGGTATTGACGCTCACGGGAATCCCATCTAGACAGAAGAAAGTCAGCAGACCGCAAGGGGTCAAGCTGGGCAAGGGGGGAGGGGCGCTGCTACTCCCCCCTTCTTCTTGTCAGTGAAATTCATGCCGGTCACCCGTGCCGGAAAGGGGGTGACAACTCAGGCGATACAGTTCTGGTAGCTTCAGGTTCAACAGACCATGAGTACATTACTTGACACAGAGTAATACATAGGAGGAAAAAGGTGAAAAGGTTAAAGAGACTGGCAACAGCGGTACTGATGGGCGTGGCGCTCACGATAGGGACGGTTGTTCCGGCGAATGCTGAAGTAGTGACGAATATTTCTGTACCTATTAACGTGCTCGTCTTCGTTCCCTGCGCGAATGGGGGCGCGGGAGAACTGGTCAGCCTTTCCGGCAATCTCCATGTGTTAGTGACCGTCACCGAGGATGAGGCCGGAGGGTTCCACCTTTCCGCTAGCAACAATCCGCAGGGGATTTCAGGCACGGGCCTGACCACCGGCGCCAACTACCGGGGAACCGGCGTTACCCGACAAGAGCTTAACCTTACGAACGGCGCCAGCGAGGTCACGTTCGTTAACAATTTCCGGATTATTGGCCAGGGTACGGGCAATAACTTCCTTGTCCACCAAACAGTACACCTGACTGTTAACGCCAATGGTGAAGTCACCGCCGATGTCGTTATCGACAGCGTGGACTGCAAGTAAGTGGGACAAACACGGAGCATGGAAGTTCCCCGCCCACTCAGCGACTGCCAATAGTAAAAAGCAATAGCAAAAAGGGGGGGAGAGGCAACTCTCCCCCCCTTCTGTTTGAGCAGTCCCGGTTGTCACAATGGCATCACTGTCATCGTGGCATTCATTCTTAGTCCGGTTCCACCACGGTAACCAGGATGCTGCCCGTCTCAAAGCTGCTCTGCTTGCCGTCAACCAGGAATTTAAGTACCACGCCGGAGTTGAACTCGTAGGTGCCAGCAGTCGTGTATTCCTGCTTGCCTGCCGGGTTCAGGTCGGTCGAGACCCTCCATACCAGGTTGGCCGTCTTGCCCGGCCCCAGGTCGCCGACCTCCCACTTCAGGAAGAGCTTGTTCGAGTTGCCCTGTGTCGAAGTGGTCGCGGCGCCCTGCGTTGCGTTAGGGTTAGGAACCCCGTCAGGAACAGGCCCACTCTCAAGCTCGGCGCCGAGGCGGTCTTCCACCACCACGTCCGTCCAGCGCGCGCCGGTGGGGTTGTGCACCTGAATGACCATCAAGAAGCGTATCTCTTCACCGACCTCGATGATGTCGTCTCCATCCGCCGTCGTAGGGTTACCCTGCGGGTCACGAGGGGGATCAATGTACTTCACCTTCTTGGCGATCTCACCACCGGCTGACTCCACGATGCCCAGCTCATTGAATAGCCTGCCGGGCGCCGAGTTGGGACCGTGGAAGATGAAGGTCTGGGTGTTGGTGCCGAATACGCCATCCATGTTCAGGTCAAGCACTATGTCCTCACGATCGTCCCAGTTGGTTAATCCGTTAGCGTTGTAATACTTCAAACGCGGGTCTACGCCGGAGCCACCGCCGAAGTCGATATTGCCTTCCAGGTCAACACTGACCGCTGCTCCGAGGGGGGTAGGTGCCAGCACAACCGGGTCGGTAGCGTCATGGAGCGCGTTGCGGATAGCTCCAGGATAGGCTGGCCCTTCAACGTGGAGACCGTCGCCAGCTGTCCACGTGCGGGGACTGACACCATCCCAGTCGTTGTCGAGCCAGTCGATGCCTTCTACGTCTAATCCGCCGGGATTCGGCCAGCTGGTCAGCGGGCTGCCAATTCTTACCTGGACGTTTGCTGGAACACCCAGGCCGTTCAATGCGGTCGTCGTACCATCGGCATCGATGATTGGCTCAATCTCTCCCCAGGTGTGACCCCACCCTCCCGGGCCTCGTCCACCCCCTGCCCCCCTCCACTCGAACCGTACCCGCTCGTGGGTGGCGAAGCTGAATACGCCGCGCTGGCCGGGCATAATTCCCACGCCGGGCAGCGGAGCATCCCATTCCATACCATTAACTACTCCACTGAAGGCGTTCTGCAGCCAGGGGCCGCCAATGCCCGGTGACGTCTTGTTGTAGAGTTCAGGCACGGGTCCAGGGAAGATGATCTGAAAACCGCTGAACCCGTTGGTGAATAATACCCTTGGATTGTAAGAGAAGTTGTGCACTGTATATTCCCAGGTCATGTCATGGGGAATAAACTCTCTCCCGAGAAGGACGCCTTCGTACACGTTCTCGGTAATATGTACCACTCCCCCGCTCGCCGGGTCAGTCCAGGTGTAGGTGTTGCTGCTGAGCAGCACCAGCCCGCCTTCATGGAAGGCTTTAGTCGGCGCGCCGCCGGCCAGGCCCAGGGAAGCTGCCAGTATGATTGCCAGAAATGTGTACAATATTCTTTTCATCTATGAGCCTCCTATATGTGTCACCTCAGGGTCAGGGTCTCCGGCCTGTGAGAGGAGCGTACCATTTATGGTCAGCCCAACCACGCGACCGGAGAAAGGATGTATGCGTTTCTTGCAATGTGGACCACCTCCTTTTTTCAAAGTCTCTTTGATGACCCGTCAACCGGGGCATTGAAGCGGCGGTTATTGCTCTACTTTTCGGGAGACATCAGCCTTTCAAAAAAAAGGGGGAGATATAAGTATCTCCCCCTTTCACTAGTTGAGCATAGTTTTACGCCCCCGTTTCCGGGTTGTTTCAAGGCTCCGGTTCTTATTTCTCGATTACCTTGAGTGAGGCTTGGTCTTTATCGGTGAAGTCACCAACAGTGGCGCTGTTCGTGTTCTCACACGTCAGCTCACCTGGCCACTCCTGTCCCTTCAGTCCCGGGCTGAACTTGACGTATACCAGGATGGTGGTGTTGCCCGCGATAGGGCCGAGGGTGACCGTGGCGACACCGCCCACGGCATCAACCTCGGGCGAGTTCGCATCGAGGATTTGCAATGGTGTTCCAAGGTCATCGAGGATGACGACCACCACGCCTCCGCCGCCTTTCTCCGGGCTAAGAGCGCTTATGCCGATGTCAAGGCAGTCGGTAAAGTTCTCCTCGATAATAAGACTGTCCACGTTCTGGAGCACATGGACCGTAGACACGGCGTAGTACTGGCCCGGGTTGTAGCTGGTAACAATGCCCTTCCTGTTGACCACGGCTTCCAGCACGAAATTGCCGTCACCATCAACAGGCAGGGGGGTGCCCAGCGATGTCCCGTCCGGATTGTCTACCGGGTCCTCGTCGATGTCTCCGTCGCCATCGTTATCTATCCCATCAGGGGGGTCCTCGTTGAAGAGGCCGTCGCCATCATTGTCCCTTTCGAAGGCGACGTCAGTGAAGGTGTAGTGCTTCTCCACCTCGACAGGGTCTCCCGCCAGCGGGCAGGTGCCCTCTTCCACCTCGAAGGCTTCATAGAGCTCGTCACCGAGTCCGCCGCCGGCTCCGCTTGAACCATAGGCGTCCTTGGCCAGGATGGCCTCTTTCGGAGCGTAGGTCACCGGATCGCATACCAGGTCCTCCACCCGGCCGGAGGTAGTGGCGAAGGTGCTGATAAAATCGCCCGTGGTCTTGTCCACCAGGCGTATCTCCGCACTGCCGTCACGACCGATGAAGAGGGTGTTGCCGGCGCCGATGGCCACACCGCTGACGCTGCCGTCTGCCACTCCGGCGGCGTTCTTGGGGGTCACGGTGTTCGACAACGTGCCATCCACCAAGAAGTGGTACACGTTCGCGTTAACATCCGGGCTGAGATACAGAGTGTCATCATTGGGGTCCCAGGCAAGGCCGTCGACCAGGGAAATCCCGGAAACGCTGTAGGTGAACACCGGCGTTACTGTTCTGGTCTCGGTCACAGTCTTGTCCCCAAGGGCAATTCGATACATATTACCTGAAAGGCTTCCGAAGGCAGCCCATACCTCCCCGCGGCTTGCGTCCCAGGACAGGGCGCTCACGTTTACCGGGTTGCCGCCGGCATCCACCAGGGTCTTTGTAGCCACCAGCGTCGCCGCGCCATTTCCACCGACAGGGGGTTGGAATATCTGCAACTGGTTACCGGCGCAACCGACTCCGAAACCTCCTTCCATCGTCAGGTAATAGGTGCCGTCAAACGTACCGGCTACCGAGCAATCCCCGTTGCCGGGCAGGCTCACCGTCCCCAGCAGGGTACCCGGCTGGGCCAGGGCCACCCCGACCCCTGTCAGGCTTAATGCCAGGGCGATGATGAGGACGATGCTCAAAAATGATCTTTTCATTCAGCTTTCCTCCTTATTCATATTGCCGGAATATCTCCGGAATTCTAACTGTGCGAAGACTGTCCCCTTTTTTGTGCCAGGTCTGATGCGGACCCGGCATCGCATAGTTATGGTTTTTCTTTATGCACCTCCTTTTGCAGGCTCTCTCATAATTGCCCATCGACCGGGGCTATTAGATTGGGTAGTAGCTCTCTTCGTTCTTTCGTGCCTCCCGTTTTCATTCGAGGGATTGTCTCTGGAGGCCGGGCCTCTAACCCGGCCCCCGGAGTCTGAGGTATGGCTTTAGGATACAGCAGGTGGGAATGCTATTCTGGAACGTCCAGGTAGTCCTCACCCTTCATCATCCTGACTGACTCGATGACTACGGAGCCCTGCCCCACGAGTGCCATCGCCTGGTAGCTGCCATTCTCGGCCGAGCCGTTGGCACGGATCTGCGCCTGCACCTCGATTTCATGGTTGCCCGGCGTCAGATCAGCGACGACGAAGTTGAAGCTGTTGGCAGTAAGGGTATTGAGGATAAGGTCAAGCTCTTCGTAATCAAGGGTGTCATAGTTGATGGTAACCGTGTGTTCACCGGTAACTGGGTCCTCAGTAACGATCAGGTCATCTCCGGTGAATATGCCCATGAACTTCGCCGAAAGGGTCTGCTCCCGGTCGTTAAAGGTTACCGCTCTCGGGAATGCCGCACCGGCTTGCGGTACATTTAGGGACGTGGTTGCCATCTGTCCATCCACGAGGACACGTACCAGGATCCTGGACCGTGCTTTGGACGTATCCCAGTCTCCCAACGGCTCACTCTCTGTTGCCTTGCTTCTGACGAGGGTCCTGGTCCACAGGCCTGTCTCCAGGGAGACTCCCACGAAGAGGTCCTTCTGATTTGGGGTCTTGATGTTCTGGGTCAGGATTGTAGTCCACTCACTCGCGTAGTCCTCGGCGGGGATGTTGTCGGTATTGACCGGGTCGGGCTCCGCCGGCTGCCAGTCAATCAGTGTCAGTTCGCTGACTTTCGCAGTAGCTTTGGAAGCCCGGATGCCACTGCCGTAGGCTACTGTGGCACCAACTAGTCCCACTACCAACACCGCCACCACTGTAAGAGTTATTAGTTTCTTCATGTCAGATCGTTCTCCTTTTTCTTTTTTCCCTTTAATTCCTATCTCATGTTATCCCCCTCGACCTTGGGTGGAATAAAGGCGTGAGTGTCTTGCATCGGCTGGGCGGGTCAACTTGAAAAATAGTCTTCCCTGTTACATAATGAAAAATGAAGGCAGCAAAGAGTTGGCCAGCCAGTCAGCATATTTGTGGAGCCTTCTGTGGGCGGCCTCTTGCCAGGCCGCCCATCTTTTATTTAACCATCGCCCGCCGATGCCGTAAATTCCATAATAGCTACTCTTGACATGGTTCAAGGTGTCAATGAAGGAACCAAATATCTAATCCTCCTGTAACCCGGGAGATCATGCTATATCCGGGGAAGCCAAACCGGAAGTGGGGAACTGCACGTTGCTTTCATCATTATTCAACGTTTTCTATATGCTATGCCTGTCAGGGCGGTTGCACATCCTTCGGAAGGACGATTTTTCTTTTAACGGGACTTACCTTTCCCTTTACCGGAATCTTGAAAGGGGGGAGAGCTTTCAGGTCTGATACCCGGTACCATGTAACGCCGGAATTATCCTTTCGGCTAGTATGCACGGCGGATATTTCAGGATAAAGTATTAAGCAGGGCTGCGGGTGCTCGCTGTTCCGTAATCCGGATCAAGCAAGCTGGGCGGCTCCGGGCTACTCTTGAAAAGGAACTGGAGGGTCAAATGAGTACCGGGAACAATCTGGTAGCGGATGCGGTCTTTGAAGGCGGGGGAGTTAAAGGCATCGGCCTCGCCGGCGCGGTCGCTGTGGCGGAAGAGAAAGGGTACCGCTGGTCAAACTTGGCCGGTACTTCCGCCGGGGCCATCGTGGCTGCCCTGCTCGCCGCCGGATATACCGGGGTTGAACTGAGAGAGATAATGGGGACCCTGGACTACAGCAAGTTCAAGGATGCGGGCTTTCTGGACAAGATTCCCGTGGCAGGTCCGGTTGCCAGCCTCGTTTTTGAAAAGGGTATTTACGAAGGCAAGTATCTCGAGGGCTGGATCACGGGATTATTGAAACAGAAAGGGATCGAGACCTTCGGCGATCTCATCATCGAGGAGTTTAAGGATGACCTCCGCTACCGGTTCAGGCTGAACGTGATTGCTTCTGACGTCTCGCGTGGACGGCTGCTCGTTCTGCCCCAGGATATCGCCGACTTCGGTATCAAGCCTGAAGACCTGAACGTGGCTTTCGCGGTACGGATGAGCATGAGTATCCCGTTTTTCTACGAACCGGTGATACTGAGAAACATGAAAACGAATGAAAAATGCCATATCGTGGATGGCGGGCTGCTGAGCAACTTCCCCGTATGGTTATTTGACACCCAGGGAGGCATACCGCAGTGGCCCACCTTTGGATTCAAACTGGTTGAGCCTGAAGAAGGCGCGCCGCGGCGGGTCAGGGGGCCGATCAGCCTGTTTGCCGCCCTCTTCTCTACCATGATGGAAGCCCACGATGCGCGGTATATCGAGGAGGAGAACTTCGTCCGGACGGTCCCGATACCCACTCTCGGCGTCAAGACCACCGAATTTGATATTCCACGGGCGAAAAGCGAAGCGCTCTATCAATCAGGCAGAACAGCGGCAGAGAAATTCTTCGCCGCCTGGAATTTCGCCAGGTACGTGGAAGAATACCGCCGGGGCAGACCCGAACGTTCCCGCAGCGACCGCCTGAAATTGGGTTAATCGGTTCCGGCGCTTCTTGACCTCCGCAGCTATTGTCATCCTCGCACAAGTTAAAACTGCGTAGGCATAAATAGTCACTTTGGACGATTGCCTTTGTATCACCAAATAATTACAATTGCCATGGCAGAGTGATATAATAGAAAATTCTGGCTTCCGGCGATCGAAATATAGATGACTGTGTTCAAAATAAGGCAGCCAGAGGTGCTCAGGTGCGTCGGCAGACCCGTCTTGCCGGTCCCGGGCGGGCAATAAGCATGGTTTCCCCCTGGAAATGGCAACGTATCCGGGAGGAGGTTGCTCCCTGACGCTCAAGGAGTTTGCGACTGGCCATGTTTGATGGGGAAAAGAAGCTCATTTTTCTGGCGGGCAGCGTTACCAGGGGGGAGGGTGACAGCACTGTCACTATTACCTGGAACCTTACGCGAAATTGACAGGATATGTCTTCCGAAACGCTCCAACAAATTCTTCTAAAAAGGAGGCAAGAACAATGACGGAAGCAAATAGAAAGACCAGTATCGGGCTCGAGGCAAACATCGCCGGCGTGCTCTGCTACGTGGCGGGCTGGGTTAGCGGCCTTGTATTCCTTGTCATCGAAAAGGAAAACGATTTTGTGCGTTTTCATGCCATGCAGTCCACGGCTTTTTTCGGGGCGGTTACGGTTGTGTCCATCTTACTTGGCTTCATACCCATAATCGGCTGGATCATTGGCTGGCTTATCGGTGTTCTGGCGGTGGTCATGTGGATAGTCCTGATGATGAAAGCCTACCAGGGGCAGAAGATGAAGCTGCCTATCGCCGGTGATTTTGCCGAGAAGCAGACCGCGCGGAAATAACTGGTTCAGAGAACCTATGGTCGGGGTCCGGCGCAAGCCGGACGGAGGAGTGAAATATGAAAATAGCACTATCATTATTGCTTGTCCTGTTGATGCTGGGGAGCGCCGGCGCCATAGGCTGTGGGGCAAAGAAAAATCCCGGGACGGCAGCGGAGCCGGGGGCGGCCGCAACGCGCGATACAAGGTCCAGCGGCCTGTTCAACTGGAACGATATGCCCATCTACGCTGGAGCGGGACAGATAGAAAAAGCAGCCTGGGCAATTCCACCGGCCCAGGGGGAATACACCAGGGCGGAATGGCGCTACTATGATACCAGGGACAGCGCTGAAAAGGTGGGGAACTTCTACAACAACCAGATGGCTGCCAAAGGGTGGAAGGAACAGGGATGGTTTGACATGCAGGGTACACAATGGGGCATGTTTTCCAAGAGCAACGATGCTGATGTTGCCATGGTCTGGATAAGCACCCAGGATGGCAAGACTGTAATCGCCTTGATGAAGGCATCCAAATAAGCGTGGGCTCGCGCTGGCTATCTGCGGGCGGCCTGCCTACTTGCCGGTCAGCAATGCCCGCGTTCTCTCCAGTAGTTCAACCGGATCGAATGGTTTGGTCATATATTCATCGGCGCCTGCCGCTATTGCCTTACGCCGGTCTAAGCCTCGGGAGTAGAAGCTCAGCATTAGTATTTTTGCGTGAGATGTGGCTCTGTCCGCTTTCAGTATCCTGCACACATCATAGCCGTGGATCCTGGGCAACCTGGCTCTCAGCAAAATGACGTCAGGTCTGTGATGCCGTGCCATTCTGATGCCTTCTTCGCCATCCGTGGCATAGAGAACGCTGAACTCAGGGCAATCGCCGAATATTCCCGTGAGCAGTTCCTGCATAACTTCTTCGTCTTCGATTATCAATAGCTTTCCGATCATAGCCTGAACCCGCTGCGGCAACTTATTCCAGTACCGCGTTGCCAGTACCCGTACAGTCCATCTCTCTCCTGCGCGGAGTCTTGTATCAAATGTCATTCTGAGGAGCGAAGCGACGAAGAATCTGGGGGGGGGGGGGGGGACGGGGCATTGTGCCCGCATGGACCCCACCACTCCCAGACCCTTCGCTACGCTCAGGGTGACAACAGGAGGACTTTTGATACAAAGCCCCTGCGCGGCGAAGGAGACCGTCACGGCCATCACTGCAATCAAGTTACTACGCACTATCCTGGCTCGTGTAAGAGTTTTGTGCCGGGACCGCAACAAAAAACGTTGAGCCTTTGTTTAACTCGCTCTCCACCCACACTTTACCGCCCATCGCCTCAGTCCATTCCTTGACAATATAGAGCCCCAGGCCGCTTCCCCTGATTCCATGGGTCTCAGGGCGCTGAATACGATGAAAGGTAGTGAAAAGCGTTTTCCTGTCTTCCGGGGCAATCCCGATGCCTTCATCGTGCACGCCAAGTATTACGCGATGGTTGGCGCAATCGTTCTGAGCGCTAACTGTGATGCGTCCGCCTCCGGGGCTGTATTTGACCGCGTTGCTCAGCAAGTTGACCATGACCTGACCGAACTTGTCCCGGTCCACGATGACCTCGGGCAAGCCCGTGGCCACCTCGATGACGAAGTCATGCATCGCGGTGTTCTCACGTATCATGGATACCGGTTCCATAAGGATATCGTTTATGTGCGCTTTCTCAAGATTAAAAGTGAGCTTTCTTGAATGGATGCGGGTGACATCCAGCATCTCGTCCGCCATTGCGGATACCCTCTTCCCACCATTGATAATATGCTCGAGCCATCTTCTCCGGGTGGTTTCCGGCAGGTTCGGTCGCTGCAAAAGCTCAGCGTAGCCAATAATAGCCGTCAGCGGACTGCGAAGCTCATGCGATGCCACCGAAACGAAAGTATCTGTCAGGCTGACGTCACGGGCGAGCTCGGCGCTGAGCAAAGCTACGGCGGCCATGGAGGTAATGCCCTGCAAGAGGTAAATGTCATGACTGGAAAACTCCTGCCTGGTAGCCTTCTGTGACAGGCAGAGGATGCCGACTTCTTTGTCGCCGGCTGCGAGGGGAATCAGAAATGCAACCTCGGGATCAGCGGATGAGGCTGAATTGGGAAACTCTATTCTTTCATTCCGCAGTGACACCAGGGTTTCCAGGTGTTCTTGTTTCCGTGGCGAGGCAAACGTTCCCTGCGAGGCGCTTATCTCAAATGAGCTTGACTGATTCCTGGTGAACAGGCAGGCGCCCGTCAGGTTGAGTGTTCGCAGCGTTGCGCCAACTATAAGGCGGGATGTTTCGATATAGTCCTTGCATCCTCTTAAGGAGGTAGTCAGGATATTTATTGTCTGCCGGTAATCATACCTGTCCCTGTAGAAAAATTTGTCCACCGAGGTCTCGATGAAGTTCTTGGCCGGTCCGAAAAGGGCGGTGGCTGTGCCGCCCAATGCCAGAGCTATCAGGACTTCTTCGGAGGGGCCGAGCAACCCCCGGAATCTCAGGACGAAGAAAATCCCGGCGGCGAGGATCAAGCTCATCAATGCAGTTATCAGACCGTATACCAGCCCCCGCCTGATGAAAATATCAATGTCCATCAGCTTACGGGTAACCATGGCGTATCCCACTCCCAGGGGAATGAATCCGATGAGCAGGATGCCGAGTTCCGAAGGTAAAATGCTCCGCCCCAATATTACCGAGGGGAACAAAGTCAGGACCAAAAACGGGTCCAGGGCGGCAACACAGGCGACGAGCACAATTTTCATCTGTTGGCGTGTCCTCAGCGAGCCGGCATTAACGTAGTTAATAGCTGCTACCGCCAGAGTCGCCAGAAATCCCGCTCCGTATTCGAATAGTCTGAAAGTCCGGAACCATCGCACCGGCTGACCATCAACATAGCCAATCAGGAAGAAGAGGACCAGCGTGATGGTAGCCGGGAGATAAATGAGGTATATCCGGGGGTCTTCGCGGGCCCAGGTCCTTTCTTCCGGAAGAGCGAGGAAAAAATGGAGGAGAAGCCACGGGCCAAAAATGGCGGCAGACACGGCAAGCTGGAGCGACAGAGGTAAGCCGGCCGCTGATGCCACCTCGGAAGTCAGCGCCAGTCCGAAAGCCAGTCCCGAAAGACATAGCAGCAATGACGCTACGTTCTTCGGTCTTCGAAAGAGTACATAGAAGCCGATGGTCCAGAACATTACCGAGACGATAAACCAGGCCGCTCGTTGGGACAAAGATTCCCTGGATGGTGATTTGCCCGCCAGGGATATTGATTCCACGCGCCCCTCTGCGCCCGTGAAGGACATCTCGTCAAACAAGGCGCGGATGACAAGGCCGTTATCCTTTTGCCGTTCCAAGAACCGGTCTGCGGGCTGCCCGTTGATTTCTGCAACGAGGTCTCCTGTTTTTACCCCGCCCCTGGCTGCCAGCCCGTTGGAATCCAGGTCACGGACTTCCCAGCCCCTGTCCGTTAGAGCCAGCGTGACTCCGAAGTGCGGTTTTCCCACGCTCAGAAAAAAATAAATAACAGAAATGGCTAGAATACTGAAGGCGAAGAGATAAAACAGAAGCATCCACCGCCTGCCGCCCACCCTCATCCTGGCAGAACTGTTTGGGACGTTTAACATAATATTCTTTACGGAGGTGAAGCCAACCGGGGTCTACAGAACTGGCGGACGCCGGCCCAGGCGAACTGTCTGCGGGCGCTCTCTGTTGCCCGATTTCGTTGGTTGGCCTCCCCCGTATCTCTCTTATGGTGACGGCTTGCCGTTTTGCCGAAATTCTACAGGGCTATCTTCCTCGCTGGCTTCTGCTTAGCCGGAGTTCCACAGCGAAGACAACTGTTTACGACGGTAATAATATCGGACTCCCCGAACGGCTTCTTCATTATGCCGACCGGCCCGTAGGCAAGCGCCGCCTTCATCAGCTCGCTCCCTGGAAACCCGGTAATGATCGTAACTGGCTGGTTGGGCTTGACCGTTCTTATCTGTCTGAAGAGCTCGGCGCCATCCATCCCCGGCATCTTCAGGTCGAGAAAAATCATGTCAAAGTCCTGGCTCTTCGCCAGTTTCAACCCCTCGATGGCTTCAGTAGCTACAGCTACCTCATGTCCCTCCCCTTCCAGTGTGTCCTGGACCAGGGAGCAGATTCCTTCATCATCATCGATAACAAGAATCCTTGCACTGGTGCCCCTGGCCTTCTGGTCAAGCCAGTCATCTATCACCGATTTCTTGAATCGCCACAGGTGGCCGATTTTCAGCGCCGGAATGCTGCCTTCGCTGACCATCCGGTAGACTGTCTTTTCATTGACACGCAAGTAGCCAGCAACCTCTTCAAGAGTCATAAGTTCTGTCATAACGTCCCTTTCTTTCGTCTATTTTCAGTGGCCTGCAGATATTGTCACAACCTGGTTCAGATAGGTGTATATAATTGAAGTTAAGACGAAAAGCTCACGGATGTCAATACGTGTTTATGCTGACAACGTTCAGCCTCACACGGAACAAGTCCCACTAGCGAAGATGAATGGTACAAGTTTCCTGTCCCGGAAGTGACTTGGAACAAATTACACCGCTTAACTAACGCATATGTCATAAAACGTCCCGCTGGATACCCCCCAGCTTGCTGGGGGGAGGAAAGCGGGTTCGCCATGGAGAAGTCTTCATCCGGGACGCCGCCGAATGGCTCATCGGGTCCCTCGTTAATGAGGTAGACCGTGGATCCCTCGCTGAGTCCGGAGAAATCAACCAGGACGTCATAGCGCTCGGCCGGGCCAATAAGTAGCTGACTCAACTCAACGGGCGAATCCGGAAGCAACCCGCCGTCGCCGCCGATTCTTGTGTTAGCTTTGCCAATGCATTTTTACTTTACTTAACGTTGCCTAATCATACCAGCCGAAGTCGTTGAGGGCTCGGGTTATCGCATGCATATTCTCCGGTGGCGCCAGAGGCGGGAGCTCACAGGCAGGACGGAGAATAAAACCATTAGATAAGCTCTTCCCTTGTTCAATAACCTTCCTCGCCGCCTCATAGACCTCGCCCGGGGTGCCGCACTGGATAATAGTCGTCTCCAGATTACCCTCGATAATGTCGTTGGGGAAATACCTGGCTGCGTTTTCCAGGTCAATCTCGTTGGCAACGCTAACAATACCCGGGTCGCCCATCGGAATCTGTGCCCAATAGGGCAGGTTTAAGTTATGGTCACCACAAATGTGGACATCAAGATGCTTAAAACCCATCGCCAGAACCTTCTGGTGAACCTCTTTGAGATAAGGCAAAGCAAACTGCTCAAAGTGTTTGGGGGATATCAGTTGGTTCGAGGCCGCCGCCGTAAAACCCACAGGTAATATCCTATCGACGCCAAAGGTATCCTTGTAGTATTGAGCAATGGCAATTTGATAGTCACTCGCCAGCCGCACTAGGCGGTGGGCGGCTTCTGGCGCCTTAATCATCCACTGGCACAGTTTGTCATAGCCCGCAATGCCGCCGGCGGTGTTTAACGGACTAATACCACCAATGGTAATGTTAAATGGTTTGTTGTCCAGCTTCTCCTGACATGACCATCGGTATAAATCAATCATCTCCTGAGTGATAGGAGCCACATCTCTAACATCCGGTGCTTTCAGGGCCATCACGTCATCCGGAGTTTCCACGGCGTACTTGACCACATACTGAGCCTGGGAAAATTTACTGGTAGGTAACTTTCTTTCAGCGCCGAAGGCATCCCTGGAACGAGAAGTAAGCAATGAAGGAGCAAAGACCCAATCAAAATCTTGAGCCGCTTTCTTCAGAGCTTCGTACGCCACCTTCGGTTTGCAGGCATAGGCGTCAGCAATGGACATACCGCTATAAAGGAAAACAAAGCCCCGATTTTGAGCAGGCCAATGCGGTACTCGGTCCGGCTTTTCTCTCCTTAGCAATGCCTCAACCCTCTCTTTATTATTCATCGTCGCTTTTCTTACTTTTAGCTTCATATAATACTCCCTTTATTATCTTTTGCTAAGTATATCATATCTAACGAAAAATACTAGTCCTAATGCAGCCTTGTCTTATAAGATTGCGAAACTGTCATTTTCTGATTGTTCTTGTAACGACCCAGCCGGCCGTTGAAAGTTCAACAGGAATCTTGTGGTTGGCAATGGTTTGCAGACCCAGTGATATGACATGGTGGATCGCATGATACCGGCAGAACACCCTGTGTCAAGCCAGAGGACATACTGGTAATCTCATAATAATCTGGACGAACAAATTACTTTCGATATGGCCTTCGCCCACGACTGAAAAGGCGTGTTTTGAGACTAAAGAGTGCGTCTATACAATTATGAGACCATTAGTAACTATGCTTGGAACAAAGGCGCTCTCATCACCGCCGCCGGCAACAGGGGCAGCAATTTTCCCGTTTATCCCGCCTACTATTCACGCACCATTGCAGTAAGCGCTCTAGCCCCTGATGGTAGCTTGGCCATCTCTCGAGCTTCGGTGACTGGGTTGACTTGGCGGCTCCCGGTTTCGAAAAGTGGTCAACTCTCCCCGGCAATGCTTACGGCCGAAAAACGGGCACTTCTGTCGCCGCAGCTTCGGTGAGCAGAGCGGCTGCCCTGCTGTGGACTGCTGTGATGGACTCCAACGCAGATGGAAAACTAAACGACGAAGTCAGAGCTTCACTTGAAGAGGGGGCTGCCGCTGGAAACTCCCTGCGAAGATCGGACCTGACCAATTCCCTGTCTTTGGCAGAACGCAACCTATTGTTGCGTTGAACAGTCCCCGGACACAATGCACAGGCCCAGGCGAAAGAGGAGGTCGGTGAGGGTACTACTCAGCAACTTAGTGGTCCCGCAACGGTTTTCTGGCCAAAAGCACTGCCGGAACCGATATTGTGGCAAGCAACGCAAAGATAATGAAGATCAAACGGTAACTGCCCGTCACATCAAAAAACCAGCCGGCTATTACTGGACTCAAAATGCTTCCGACCATCGTCACGCTCATCAGCCAGCCGAGAATCGTGCCTAAGCTCTGTCTGCCAAAATAGTCCGCAACAAGAGAGTTACGCATCGGCATCGTTGCCCCAAGTCCCAGTCCATACAGGATGACGAAGGGTGCAATGTGCCAAGTTTCACTGACCAGGGCAAGGGTGACCACCCCGACACACTGTAAGG
>JACPPV010000025.1 GCA_016190825.1 Chloroflexota bacterium | reverse complement strand
TTGTGTTCAAACCTTTGGGCGGTGCGAAACCATTGTGCCCATTCGCCGTCAAGGCGGTCATAGGATAGGGGGTTTTCGTCTTGTGGAGAGCATAAAGTAGTCGTTACCACGCTTGAACCCCCTTTCAATCGGGCAAGCGTTCAGGTCAGGGCTTTGTTGCTTCGTATTCGGTTGTTAAAGTGCTTCGTGTTTTGTGCGTGTTTAGCTTCATTGTCCAACAAAAATACATTTTATTCCCTCAGAAGAACTAGCACGTTTATCGTCCCCTCCTTAGGGCGGGAGGAAGAAATGAAAAGAGAAAAAGCCTCCCTTTTCGGGGAGGCTTTTTCTCAGAAGAACCTTTTATAAGCTAATCAAAGATGGGGCGTTCAATCATACAATCGCAGTGACTCTTGAGGTGGTCCCCAGAATTCGGACAGCTTGTTAAGATCGGGTTCTGCTCCTAAAATAACAAGGAAAGAAGGAGTAGAAAATGAAAGAAAGCCGCCGGAAACACAGCCTATCATTCAGAGCCAGAGATCCCCAGACCACAATCGAAAAACTACGTGGTAACTCGTATGCGTAGGCGGGGCTGGATGGGAACCAGCACATTAGCGTAGGTGCGGACCACGCAGTCGTACAGGTTAGGTACTTTGGGGGCGTAAACCGTCACAATCAATGCATAAGGTATTGGCCGAGCTTGCTCAGCAGGCAATCCGTCTTCTCGGTTGTGATAGTAAATGTCGAAACAAGGCTTGTAAAGAGAAGAAGCGAGGAATCGCCGAGACCGCCTGACGCAAGGTTCCCACTTTAGTCCGCCTTCTCTTAGTTCAAATTCGCCTTTACCGTACATTCCCCCTTCGCAGAAAAACGATACTGTTCGGGGGTGAGCTGATCTCTTGCCGTGGTTATGGGTAAAACGCTGAGAATGGGGGCGTAATACCGCAATAAACCCACTCTCAGTGTAATCACCGACGAATCCGGGGTCAATATTGGGTGCTATTAGGAGTGTGGCAGTGATTGTTACATATCCGCTGAGATCATCGGCCGGAATCGGGATAGGCACTCGGAGAGAAATTCCGACTGGCAGTTCGCCCTGATAGACAGCAGTCATACTGTCATCTGGACACGTGATCAGTCGGGCTGGGTCTGTTTCAAACCGGCCCCATCCGACCTCTGAACGGTCATGACCACCATCTTCAGCTTGATGCACCATGAGTGCGCGGACGGTAAGCGGCTTCAGACCGAGACCAAGCTGAGCGGATATAGCAGCCGAAGAGCGTAGCGCTATCGGGGCAGCAAAACTGGTACCAGAAGTTTGGACCGCGACTGAAACAGAGTGAAGAATATTGAAAGGTTCGGTGGTAGAGCCACCAAAGGCGAGGCCATCGGGTTTGACAAGACCTGGACTGCGGCCGGGGCCAACCGAGCTGTACGAGGCCCTGCCCCAGTTGAAGGGCCCATTACTATCTGCGGCACCGACGGACAGCACATTCACGGCGTCGGAAGGTGGTTGAATACGATCCAGTCCACTGGCATGGTCAAGGCCTCCGCTATTTCCCACTGCCACCGCGACAACCGAGTCGGCTGACGCAAACCGTTGGTCGAGTGCAAGAGTCCAATACGAGACCTCATCATCGGTTATAGGGATGCTTGGACCGATGCTGAGGTTCACGAATTTGTAATGATTCGGGTGGGTATCAAGATGGTCTGTAATACGCTCGATGACGTCGACGTACTCCATATCATTCGAAGACGCATCTCGCTGGTCGATAACGCGAACATGCTCGACCGAACAAATTGGCTGAGCAGCGGGCTTAGTATTGGAAAGAACTCCAAATAGAAAAGCGCCTGTGACGGCTAGACCGTGCTGTTCGTAAGCAGGAACGGCCGGACCGATGCCTTTTGGTTCGCTGAGTGAAACCCATTTTGACAGGTCGGCTAATGTCGCTTTGGGTATTCCACCGTCGAAGATGACGGCCTTGAACTCGACGTCCATCGGTTTGTCCACTGGTAGCGTCACACGTATCGCAGGTGTGGAGCGGATTAAACCCGGGTATATCGGCCTCAGTGATGGCATACCTCTACACACACGCACAAAAGAGTACCTAGCAATGTCCAGTATATTCTGTCGAGGCGCTTCAACCGGAATGAAGGTCAACCCTCCGATGTCTCTACGTTTTCTTAAAAAAACCTCGCCCCTAGAGGATGCATAATCTAGGAAAGATGTTATGATGCTCTGGTCGTCGGCGTTATGAAGGAGAACTTCCAGCAATACGACCGAACGGTCCTCGGGTATGGATCTTAATTTCGATTCGGCTGTGAATGCTGAAATAGATTCCACTTTGCTCAGATCTACCATGGCTCCCATTGTTGGTCTCCAGCCTTGGAGCGAATCCGCCAATTGGTAAAACGCATCGCGTCGACCCGACACAAGTATTTGTTCCGTTTGAGCAGTCTCCGGGTGCTGAATGATACCCCAGCGTTCGGGCGTTACAATCTGCGGCCGACTGCCTAGTGCCTTGAGTCCCACAGCATTCAAGAGGGACTTAGGGAAATCACTCTTTGACATGAATCTCGGGTGCATAGTAAGCAGGGCCACCCCACGGTTTCCGGGGCAGGCGTCAGTAGGGAGAGCCCTGAAGTATTCGTTGGCTACTTTGAGCCTTTCCGTAAACCGGAACTTCGCTGTCGTCGAATCGTACGGCATATTCTTCGCACTGCCACCCGTAGGTACGTCTACGTTGAAGGTGAGCCTTTCACCATAGCCGATAAGAAAGTTGTTATCTCGCGGCATCGTTCCCTCTTTGGCCAGATCGTTTAGACGGATCAAGCTGCGCACCAGAGGCATGGCTCCTAATTGTATCTCTTGACACACCAATAAGGGTAGAGATCCGCCTCTGCGACAGCCCATAATCTTGCATCACGGCAGCTAATGCAAGTTTCTCACGGTGGCTTCTATCATTCCCGATTGCCATGGCTACCTCTAGCAATGCCTCGTCTAGCTTCGATCGTCTTACCAAGGCATACCTCTTGGCCGCAGAAAGCGTCTTGGTGACATCAGCGAAGGAAGCCCCATCCAAAATATGGCTTAGAAGCACAACGAAAGATTCAGCAATTTCAGACGAGGGAAGCAGACTTGTCAATAGCACTTGCACTTCTTGTCTTGTTGGAAATACGAACTCGACCACACGGTCGAAGCGTCTCCAGACTGCCGGATCAAGGAGGTCGGGATGGTTTGTGGCTGCGACCAGCAAGCCATATGGCGGCCAGGAGTCGATTTCTTGGAGGAGTACGGTTACTAGCCTTTTCAGCTCTCCGACCTCGGCAGCATCATCTCTTCGCTTGGCAATTGCATCAAATTCGTCTAAAAGCAATATACACTGGCTTCGTCGAGCGTAGTCTAGCACAACGCGTATATTGTTGCCAGTCTTACCAAGGAAACTGCTCATTACAGCCGACAAGTCAAGGGTAAGAAGAGGATAATGCAGTCGATATGCTAGCCAACGGGCTGCCAATGATTTTCCAGTGCCTGGAGGCCCTTTGAAAAGGAGGGACCTTGTAGGTTGAACACCAATCCGGCGCAGTTCATTGTCTAGACCTCGCTCCAATACGGTCTCAGACAAAGACGATTCGACTGACTTAGGCCAGACGGGCTGAACTTCTGGTTGTGGGTCGTATTCCCTACGAAGCAATTCTAGCCGAGAGTCTGAATCAACCGGAAGAGGATCCAGTGCAGACCTGGTTGCCGTGACGTTCGAAAGACGGCTAAGTATATCAGTGATATCTGGCGCCAAGTCCGGTCTACGCTTCAGTACGCTGGATAGAGTCCTGCGAACCAGCATGGCGACGTCCTCCGGGCGATTATCTAATGCTAGCCGAGATAAATGGACGAAGTCACGCGTTATATCTGCCATTAGTCCACCTACGAGTAATCATAAGAATCATTTAGAATTGTTGCACAGTGGACTAAAATTGTCAAGAGCATTGATATTAGTCCACTCGGAACAATTTCCTTTGCTTTTGAGATCTTCCATCGGATGGTTATCGTCTTGTTAGAAAGACCCGCTGGAATGCTCTCCTGAAACCCAGTCATGAAACTATCAACGAAAGTTGAATGTATTGTTCGAAAGAGGATCGCCAGGCTGGGAAAGGAGTTTACCCTGCGCTCTTACCCACCCCGCTATACCATAAGGAACTCCGTCATTCACCCTGTAATCCCTTGCTTAGAATAGAACCGCGGAGTTCAAATAGTCAATCGAATTCTGTGGCGATTAATGCAAAAATAGTGAACAGAGCAGAAACCTGGAGCCGTGCATTGATCCTATCAAGATATCAATCTTGAGGCTTCATATGACTGGGGCCAATTTCAGGGTACAGCGTAAAGAGGGGATTGGACCAGAGTTCATCCCCAGCTTCAACGCCTTTCTTTGTGAGACGGTAGTAAGTCCGCTCCGGAGCCGGCGGGTAGTTATCTTGCATGGCGGAAGGTTCGGTTTCCCGGGTAGCTTCCACCCATTCGAGACGCTTGAGCACGCCAAAGTACATCAGGAATGAATGGTACCGCATGTGGGTAAACTTACGAGACACCCTCTTCAGCTCGCGCTCGTAGATTCTGTCTGCCTGCTCTTCGGTGACGTCGGCGCCGCTCACTACCATCCGGCTGATAATCCGCTCTGCACGTTCCCTGGCGGTAGCCCGGGCCAGCGCCTCCTTATATTCAAAGTTGATGTCAGCCTGGGGAGCGCCCTGCTGCGGGTCGATGGCGCGCGATCCCTCCGGCCCGTTACCCAGGAGATACTCCCGGATAAACCAGCCGCAGCCGAACGGCCTTAGAAATCCTCCTCTATTCGGTCTCAGCTCCAATGCCATTTCTTCTCTTTTCAACCTATGATGCAGGCTTGCGATCTGGAAACTGCGGGGGAAACTGTTTCAATATCAACTGTCTTCAGCCAGCCGTCGTTCCCGGGCCCCAGATAGGCGATGGCATAGACGTTGCCTGAAACATGAATCATGCTCTGATACCTGCCGTCAACGGGGTCATATTCCAGTGAGGACATTTCCCCTCCGATAACACCGCTGCCGTTGATGGAAACCGTCTTTAACCATCCGTCGCCATCGGGGCCATCATAGGCAATAGCGTAAACATCATCGGCAACGTGGACGATCCAGGGGTTGCAGCCGTAGACCGCTTCGAACTCCATCGAGTCAATGACTGCACCGATAGAACCCCCGGAAATGGACAGTGTCTTAAGCCATCCGTGACGCCCCGGGCCGCCATAAGCAATAGCATAGACATCCCCCGAGACATGGATAATGGCAGGGGCGCTCGTTTGGTTGCTGTCAATATCGTAAGAGGCTGTAATCGCTCCAATGACGCCGTTGTTTGCGATGGAAATAGTCTTAATCCTGCCCGGTCCGAATATGGCATCGGCAGTATAAGCTACAGCCCAAACACTGCCACCAACATTAATCGGATCGGAGTAGACGCCGTACGCAGTGTCAAACTCCAGGGTATCGATGATGCCTCCGATTGTGCCGTTATCATTAATCGTGATCGTTTTGAGCCAGCCATCGTTGTCCGGACCTCCGTAGAAAACGGCGTAAACATTGCCTGAGATATTTACTATGACCGGCTCGATAATGCTGGAGCCAGAGTCATAAACAAAGGTGGCAACCACGGCTCCGATAGTGCCATCAGGCTGAATGGTGAGGGTCTTGATGGTTCCGTTGCCACCCGGCCCGACGTAAGCGATAGCATAGACATCGCCCGCTATGTGGATAATCCAGGGATGGGCACCGTTGGAGGTATCGAATTCCAGCGAGCCGATTACGCCGGCTATGGTTCCACTTGCCTCTATGGATATAGTGACCAGGTAGCCATCGTTGCCGTAGCCCTGGTAGACAATGGCATAGGTGCTGCCGGAGATGTGAAGAATTTTAGGCAGGACACCTCCATAAAGGTCAAAATCCAGGGAGTCAATTATGTTCCTGATGTCTCCGATTGCCATTCTTTTCTCTTCACCTCTTGACCACCTTCAGAGAGATAACTGCCCTGGTGATGGCCGTGCAGCTGTCCACTCTGAAAGCGAGGATATCCCCTGTATTAAGCGCTTTGGTCCAGCCGGTCAGTACACCATCCCGGTATTTCCGCCCACCAGTAATCTCAGGCTCGTTGCCGCCGCAGATACTATCCCCGTTAGTGGGAGGGTAATTGCTATATTCATCCCTCCAGATATCTACCTTGATAGAGCCTGTCTGGTCGGCCAGTATCGACGCCTGCTGCACGGTGCAGTTAAAGGGCACTTCCAGATGTCCTTTTTCCCCTGTGCTAATTGCCGAACCGCCCGCATCGATGATGAAGACAAGCCCGGCTTCAGAAATTGCTTTTAGCAGCAGGCTCATCCCTTACCTTCCCTGCTCCAACGAGTCAATAATCGTGGTTGAGACCCGACGTATAGCGCCGAGATTGTTCTCCAGGACTTTCTTATCCTTCGCCCAAAGCGCCACATAAGGAAACGACCTCACCCCGGTGTCAAAGCCGAAGTGGGCGCCGACGACAAAGGCAGCGCTTTCGGCGATGGTCTCCGCATCCTGCCGAGGAATATGAAATACTCCTTCCGAGTAGTAGTGGGCAACCTCATGGAGCAGAGTCTTAAGCTGCTGCGCCCTCGGCTCCTCGGGGCGTACCCAGATGCCGGAATGACTGTAATAACCCTTTATTCCAGGGTCCATGTGTGACTTCGGTTCGAAGTCCACACTGACGCCCCTCTGTCTCATATGAGCAAGTAAGTCGACAAACAGTTCTTCATTGGCATCACCGGTCAGCACCGGCACGTCAAACTCGGGCAAAAGCTTGCCCTCGGTCTGACCGACATCAAAGACATAAACCACTTTGAAGAAAACAGGGCGCGGCTCTATTTCGGTATCAGTCTCCGCTTCATCCTGTGCCCTTTCCTCGGGTTTTTGCTTCCGCGGCATGACCGGAGCCAGGATAGCAATACCCTTCTCACCCTTCCTGACCCAGCGCCCCGTATCTTTCCACGTGTTGAAACCGGCCACCCGGGCAGCATCAGGTTTCTGGAGCATGATAAGTATCTGGTTGCCGATGCTGTAATCGTGGAATTTCGACATGGTGGTGAGAAACAGCCGGAACTGGTAGCTGTCCTGGATGCCCTCCACGCCTTCCTTGAGCTGCTTCAAGACCTCGTCAATCCGCCGGGCTTTTATCTCGGTCTCCACTGCCGGCAGAAGATCCCCCGCCAGGCTGTATGACGGCAGCGGTTCGCCTATCCATCTGATAAGGTCGAGGTACTGTGGCGGGACTTTCTCGCCGCTCTCAAAGGGAAGAGCCTGAGGGTGTAAAACCGTTGACTTGTGCTCCCTGTCTATATGCCTTTTCAAAGCATCGGACCTGGTGGTGTTATTGTATTCCGGGATCTCGATTACCTTGTGGCATATCGGGCAGGTGACGGTAACCGCCGGTTTCCTGGACAGGTTCATAGGTAAAAGCTTCGTTTGCTGCTCCGGTTCATCGGTCACTACCGATTTGACCAGCCCGACTGTGAGCCCCATAAGCATGAGAAACATGCCCAAGCCAATAACATCATTCGTCTGCTGCTGGGGAGTGCGATACATCACCAGACCACCTCCTTGAGTAAATCATCGAGATCACCACCGGCAATAACCTTTACCACTTCGGCGGCGATATAGGTCATAGACTCGGCATGCGCCGGTGTAAGGTCTTCGGCCTCCCCCATGGTCCGGTACTGCCGGTGGTGCGCCAGCTCATGCACCAGGGTATCGATCATGGAGCGCGCCCGCCCCATCATTTCCAGCGAGATATAGACCTCCCCGACGGCCGTGCTGTACATGCCGGCGGTCCTCACCCGGTCGCTTGCCGGAGGGATGACGGCGACATGTACTCCGGATGGTGGCGAATAGGTGAACACCTTCCGTGTTATGGCACGGGCCAGGTTGAGATGAGACCGGAAGCGGTGCTCCAGCTTCTCATCAGCGATGACCTCCACCTCACGGAGCCGCTCCTGGGATGTCCTGATCAGCTCCCTGTCGGTGGTCACCGCCCGGGCCAGGGTATCCCTGACGTACGACTGGACGCTTACCGATTCATAGCCCAGGTGTTTGACCATGCCGTCCCAGCGGGCATCGGTTCGGATCACTGCATTCTCACCCATAACTTTGATCCAGGCTTCCCGCCACACCGAGGCGTTTTCACGGATGAAGTCGGCATAGTCCTTCCCGGTCACCGGCTCTCGCCCCATATCCCAGGAGCCCATGTTGACGTTGTGGCTCTCCTCCGCCTCAATTACCGGCGGCTGTTTCACCATCTGGAGGAACACCTGCAGGTGCTCCGCTTTAGTGACGCAACTCCAGAGCCGGCCCACGTCCGTCCACAGGTCAGGCTCGTTCTTCGGGCCGTGGCGGTCCGGCGCCATATCGAAGCTCCACAGGTTGTAGGAGTAGGGGCTGTTGATGTCCCGCACATAGATATCCCGGGCATAAATCCGGGACTGGCCGGTGAAAATCGTTCCCACTGCCTTCACCATCTCTGGGAACTCACTCTCAACGGGAGGGAACTTGTGCTGTATGAGCTGATTAAAGCGGCGGATAGGCTGGCTGAGCAAACTCGGTCCATCGGCGACGATAGATTTCCTCGGCAGGTTTACGGCAAACCTGTCCGTAAAGGCGGTGCCGCGGTAGCCGATGATATGAAAGGCGGTACCATGTCTTCTGCCGTTCGGCTTCCACAGCGCTGCCAGGGTCCGGGCATGGCCGTTGGTCTTCTGTTCCAGGAAGACAATCCACAGCACCCTGCCCTGGGTTTCGACTCTCACCGAGTATCCCAGGCGCAGCAGGGCGAGGGCAGCAATCTTCATGCCCTCGCCGAACTTACCCCGGGCATGATCCGGCTTGAGCTTGGGCGGGCCGAGCAGGAAATCGGCAACGGCGATGCCTTTACCCACATCGCGAATATACAACCCTTCATCGTCATAGCCATGCGTGTAGTATTCACATTCATCGAGGGCGTTCTGGACGATGTCCCTGATCGCCTCCCACTCACCCCACTCCTGCCGCCATGTGGAGGTAGGACCGATGATGATAATCTGCCAGCCCTGGGGCTTCCATTCTGCTTCGTATTCGTCCATAGTCAGGATTTTCGGGGGTGCTGCAATCACGGTCATAATCATTTCCCCCTTGACCTGGCGATGGCGTTAAGAAAAGCCGAGTCAATCCTGTCCCGGTATCCAATGTCATCGATGGTGTAAGCCAGATACTCCGGGCTGTCGGGAAGGAACTCAAACTTATCCTTAGACTTCGAATGGCGCGGCTGCTCGGGGATTACAGCCGGGGATTTTTCTTTCAGGTAGCGCCGCCTTTCCTGCTCATTCCAGGGACCGAGATGTTTAGCGCGTGCCGCCATGACGGCGGCTTGCTCGGCGGTGTAACGAGTCTCTCCATCCGGAGCGAAGGAGTCCCTGAATCCAAGATTTGTGAAATACCTGCCGGTCTGCGGCTCCCATATCCAGCCGGTTAAAGTCTCCACCCAGGCATGTCCCGTCCGGCGGCCGCCGCTGAAGACCGTGCCGTGTACCAAGTTCCCTTCCTCTTCTTTGATCAGGAATCTCCAGGCATCCGCATAGCAGGTGCCGGTCGGCTTCCCTCCAGAGGTGATCGTAGCCGGTGCTTTCTGCAGAGTTAATTTTTCCGATAGCACCGGCTCGATTGTGAGACCTTCGGAATACCGCCCAGGCTGTCTCCATACCTCGACCACCACCGGTCCCTGCCAGTGCCGGGAGACAAAGGCTTTACCGCCTCTCAGAGCACGTCCGGAGCTGGTGTAGGGAGCATAGCTCTCAGTTATCTCTCCGGAGTCTTTATTCACGGCGGTCCAGTAGCAGGCATCCTTAATTGCCTGTGCCACGTATTTGCCGCCGACCAACAGTCCCACACTCTCGGCATAATCGAGGACGCTATCAATAAACGCTCTGGATGACTTCTCAGTGGTGCGCTGGGGGACACCCGGCTTGAAGAAGCCCTGCTCGAACATCTCCCTGGCATCCTCGTCCCACCACACGGCAATCACTTTGTCAGTACGCTTGTCGGTTATCCATATCCCCAGCCTGTCTCGCTCCTGCCAGGTTTCTACCGTAACGTCATGCCTGGTCGGCTTTTTCGCCGTTGACGGCAGTCTTTGCGGCTGGGCGGAGCTTTCCCACAGCTCATCGAGAATTGAAGCTCTTGGCTCGCTTTGCTTTATTTTGATCTTCCAGCCGGCATCCAGGTCTTTCTTCTCCCCCTTCTTGAGCAG
>JACPPV010000003.1 GCA_016190825.1 Chloroflexota bacterium | reverse complement strand
GGTCAGTAATTTTGAGCTGTTGCCTCCCGGCGGCGCGGCCGCCGTCGGCAAGGGACACCTGCATTACTACATGGATGTGACCATCCCTACCACCCCCGGTCAACCCGCAGTATCAGCCGCCGGCACCTATAAGGCAACTCCCGGCACTTCGGCCACCTGGGATAACGTACCCGCCGGCACCCATACCTTCGGGGTGCAGCTGGTCAATAACGACCACACTCCTTTGAGCCCACCTGTCACCGCCCAGATTACCGTTGCGGCGGCTGCCGGAGCACCACCGTACGATTATTGAGGGGGAAGAGAAGAATGGTAACAGTGGATAAAGCCATCTAAAATGAAATACTTTCTGGTGGAAAGGGCGGCGTATGGAAACGAGGGAAAGCGAATCGGGAAACAGGATCAGTGTTTCCATGGGAAGGGTATCAGTCCTCTTTAATTGCGGAGGTTTGCCATGCGCCTGCTCTTTTGACCGGATACAGAAAGGGCTCACGCTTGCCTACCAGGATGCGGAACTGGTGGAAGAAGGGACAGGGTTCGGCGTGCCGATAGTCAAACTGGGATACGAAACAGTTTTGCCGGGATATGCCAGCATAGTCCAGCAGAAACGCGGAGAAATGATAAGGGTCAATTATCATCTCAATTTGGCACAGAGGTTACGGAGCAAAAACGGTAAGAGATTGGACTGGCCCCCACTTTACTGGGCTAACGAATGGTTTTCCCGGCTACACCGGAAATATCCCGCAGCGAGGGGCTTGATCTCAGGAACCGGCCACTCCCTGAGAAAGATGCTGGGGCTGATAAGAGCCTTCGAAGAGACGGCTACTTTTGGGACTGTCGCCGTTACCTACATTATCCATAATCGGCAGGGCTTAATCTCAGTTGACATGGACCTGAGTGAACTGCCCAGGCACAGGAACATAGAGATTATCATCACCAATGAGCAAGGCGCCAGCCATTTCGATTCGTACCGCGATTCAGAAGGAACGGTGAAAAATGGAGAGGCTATCGGCACATGGGAAGAGGTACAGGCTAATGAAGCTTCCCTAATAGACCGGCGCAACGAAATTGTTTTCTCCCTAGAAAGGGTGCCCGGCGCCAGGCTATTTCGGGGCAGAGAGCTTGCCCCGGGAACGCTCGCATGGTCGGGACTGGACTACGTGCTAACATCCCATCCCAGCAGTTTCAGCTATGATGTCCAAATTGGAAGGCTCAGCAAAGAATGATATGATTTGCAGATGACGAAGCGGATAGTAGTAAGCCTCTTCCTTGCCGCCGTTATCGCCGTGGTATCCTGGCTGTTGCTTGTCCCTGCCGGTAGAATACCAGATGGCTCAGGGGAGAACATTCTCGGAAACCTGGAAAACATAATACTGTTCACGCCGGTGGGCGAAGTCACGGTCACAGCCAGAATCGATACCGGCGCCGAGACATCGTCCATCGATATAGACTTTGCCCGCTCTATCGGCCTGGAGCCAACGGGCAACAAGGTTAGAATAATTACCACGGAAGGGGTCGAGGAAAGAGACACCGTCAGACTCACCTTCATGCTGGCTGACCGCAGCATTTCCGTAACCGGCACACTGGCTGACCGCGCCCGGCTTGTCACCAATATGAATATCGGCAGAGACGCCCTGGCCGGTTTCATCGTTGACCCGTCACAGGAGTTCCTGTCCCGGCCGAAAAGAATGACAGCCGTGATATTCTTTCCTTTTGCCGGTCCGGGTGTAGCGGGAGGGCGCCTGGGAATCAGAGATATCGTGACGCTTGTTCCCATCATGGCATCGCTGGTTGTGGTGGTCCGACTTCTGATCGGCCTCCGGAGCTACGGAATTTTCGCTCCCGTGATCATAGCCTTGTCCTTGCTCACAACGGATATTGTGCCGGGCATTTTCATTTACGCTTCGCTGCTGGCCGTCGGTATCGGCGTGAAGCTTCTTGTCCTCAACCACTTACGATTACCGAACATCGCCGAGCTTGCCGTTATCATGTTCGTTCTGGTCCTGGCGCTGCTGGGTATTTCCGCCCTGCCAATCAACCTGCCCGTTTCCTTCGCTGACGTTTTCTTTCCCTTGATAGTCACTACCCTGCTTATTGAGCAGATTTCCAGGACGGCTGAGGAGCACCGGTTTATTGAGGCGCTGCCCCTGCTCATTGCCACCTTTGCCCTGGCAATCATCCTCTTCGCCTATGGCTCCTTTCTCCTGGAGCAATCGCCTGAGATGCTGCTGGTGGTCTTCATGGCTTCGGTACTGGCGGTCATCGGCGCCGGAAACTACGTTGGACTTCGTCTAACGGAACTGGTCAGATTTAAGTTTCTGAGAAGAGGTCATGTTCACAAGTAATCCCGACATGTCAGAACGGACAAAGCCGAGGGGACTTTTTCACCACGTCCCGCTGGGCATGAATTTCAGAAATCACCTGATAAGAGAACTGAATTCCGCCGAATCTTTACGGCTCGCTAAAGACAAAGCCGCCTACAAGCTTCTCCTGGAAGCCAACGGTGTGGCGACGCCGCGCACTTACCACGTAGTCCATGACTTCACCGATATGAGGCTGATCCCCGCGTTCCCGGATGAGTTTGTCATCAAGCCGAACAGCGGTATGGGGGGTATCGGTATCATTCTCCTGCGGAGAGAAGGCAACCTCTTTGTGAACCCGTCCGGCGAACCGTACTCCTCCAGCGAGCTAAAACTTCACGTCAGGAAGATACTCGATGGCGAGTTTTCCGGGTTCATCGAGCGAGACCAGGCTATTATTGAAGAACGGATTTTTCCCTCTCCGGACCTGCGATTTCAAAATAAGGAGGTGATTGGCCTCCCCGATATCCGTGTTTTCTGTTGCCACTTTTCGCCGGTGATGGCTATGCTCCGCTATCCAACACTGAAATCGAAGGGGCGCTCCAATCTGGCGCGCGGCGCCCTCGGCATAGGCATTGACATGGCAACGGGCAGAATCACCCACGTCAACTCCAAGAAGGAAAGGAAGGAGTTTACGTTCAAAGAAATCGGCATTCCGCCATCTTTCGTCGTGCCGAAATGGAACGAAATTAAAGAAATTGCGCAGACATGCGCAAAGCTGACAAACATCGAGATTTGCGGGGTTGACATAGTCCTTGACCGGGAAAACAAGGTTATAGTGCTGGAAAACAACGGACGCCCGGGGATTGAGATTCAGAACATCAACGAAGCTTCCCTTCTTGAGCTGGCGAAGGGCATGTTACCGACACCGTGACAGGCCATGCCCTATCATGGCGCGAGGGGCAGTGCGGGATAAAATCACATCCCGAGCTTGGCTGCCAGCAGCTCACGGATTTCCCCGACAGTTGCCCTCTGAAACGCCTGGTTCATAGCTGACATCCGTTCCCGCACTGCCGCCCGTATCTCTTGCTCGCCGGCATCGACCATTTGCGCCTTTACCTCGCCCTCAATCCGCGCCCGCTCTTTGTCAGCTATCTTCGGTCGCTCATGCCAGACGCCGATGACACGGAGGTCTTTGGTATAAAGCACCACCGTTGGGACCGACATAAATTGTCCCTGGTTGAGGAACTCGTTTATTATGTCGAGGTGCTGGTCTCTCGGAAACACCTTGAGGTCGATGCTGGCGGCTTCAGCTATCCGCGCAATAACGGGCATACCCCTGACCACATCCGGGCACCAGTCTTCGCCCAGAACGAGTATCCTGGCGACACCGCCGGGGATACCGGCCGCCTTGCGGAAAAAATCTGTCTCTTCAGTCGTAAGCGTGAAGATATGGTAGTTATTTTCGAACTGCTCCTTGTTCACCTTTATCCCGGCAATGTAGTCGCTGTAAATCAGACCCGAACTAAACCGTTCCTCGGTTACAACGCTCTGTTTCAATTGCGCACCTCCTTTTCAAGAAACTGTTGCTATGCGACACCAAGCGGTCACGCCGCCTAAGCGACATGTCAGCCAATCATATTTCCGTAGCCGGACTCGATCCTGCCATCTTCGTAAACGACGATCGGCACAGCGTCGCCATACTTCAGCGCTTCATCAAGCCACTCCTGATTGTCATCCACCTGTCTTTCCTCAAACTGCACTCCCCGGCTGGACCAGTCCTCCTTCAATCGGTTGCAGGTAGGGCAGGTTTTCAGGGTGTACACTATGGGTTTACTCATATCTTTATCCTCCCGTCATAGCTTTCGGTTACTGTCGCGAAGAACGTTATCATGGCACTGGCAGAATGGTTCCGTGATATTGAAAATTATAGCATACGGTTCCCGCAAAGATGAACATAAGGTTGGAGTGCGTTTGCAAACTCCGTTCGCCCCGGGCTTTGTCAAAAGGCATTCATGATTTCCTTCGGCAAACTCGGAACAGTCTCGCTCACCACGAACGGTTTGAGCGAGATGCTAAATAGCCTCACGTTGCTTGATAGCACGACCGCCGGAGCGCCCATACGATAAAGCGCATCCTTCACCCCGTGTGAGATATTCTGATGTCAGGTTTTTCAGGGATTTCGCGGTTTTCATCTCCCCCGGGCGGGTTGGACAGCGCGGACAACCAGTACCGCGGTATCGCCGGCATGCAGTACCTTATCGGTGACGCTCCCAAACACCCAGCGCCCGATGCCCGAACGCCCGTGTGTTGACATAGCGATGACATCAATGGCGTTGGCTTTAGCATAGTCAATAATCCTCTCGGGCGCAGGCCCTGTTTCAACTACCGTCGAAACCACCAGTCCGTGCTCGCGGAGCAGCTTGCTGACACCGTTCAGATAGGCGTGCGCCTCACCTTGTACCCTTTCATCAGGTGTTTGCCGCGGAAAGGCGACGTTATACGGAGCGGCCTGAAACACCGCTTCCACGCTCTGGAAAAGTACCAGTTCAGCGCCCAGCGGTTTCGCCATGGCTTCAGCAGCAGGGAGTGCCGCCTCGCCGATCCTCGACCCATCCAGCGGCACCAGTATCTTTTTAATCAGGCTTCGCTGCTGGATTACTTCGGCTCGCGCCGGAGTCCGAACCAGTAATACCGGCCGGGTGGACGCCCGCAGAATTTTGGCGGCCACATCCCCGAGGAGCCACGGCCCACCGCTGGCAGCTCCCCGGCTAGCGATGATTATCAGCCCGGCGTCAACCTCATCAGCGTAGCGCAGAATCTCGGAAGGCGGGTGGCCCCGAAGGACGTGCTCATGTACCGCGGCTTCGGACTCTTCTACCTGAAAAAGGCGAAGCCGTGACCTCGTCTCTTCGGAAACGTGCTCCAGGTAAGAGCGGTACAAATAGTCAACATCGGGAGCTTTGGACTCAGATACGCTGACCAGGACAATTTCACTATTGAATCTCGCTGCTATTTCGACAACATATGGCAGCACGATTCCTGCCACAAGAGACCCGTCCAACGGAACAAGCAACCTTTCGTACACCTTTTTACCTCCAGTATGGCCGGCGAACCACCGTATCAGTCCATCTGTTGCATCTGGGAAGAATCAGATGAAGACCGTGGGGCGATAACAGAACCTGATGGCACAAATCTGCTGGGAAAATCCCCCGGTTTGACATGAGGCAGCACCCTACAATTGCGCCCTATGGTAACATAAGGGGGGATGACGGTTTCACTTCCCACAACAGTCACTTCCCAGTTCCCGGGAATCAGGGCGGCACCAAAACCTACCTGGCAGAATTTCCCGACATTGACGCCTTCATCAATGATACAGGAATCGACCGTGCTGCGGCTGCCAACAAAAGTGTTCGCCATGAGTACAGAGTTAGTGATAACCGCGCCTTCATCAACCCATACGCCTTCGGAGAGCACAGAGTTCTCCACCCGCCCTTTGATAATGCAGCCTGCGCTGACCAGGCTGTTATCCACGGCGCCCATCTGGAAAGTGTCCACCAGCGGAAGGCCGCCGTTTTCAACGGGGATACTTCGTATTCCTCCAAGGCTGAAAGGCGGACGAAAACGTATCAAATCAATGTTAGCTTCATAATATGCTTCAACAGTACCGATATCCTGCCAGTAGCCATCAAACCTGAAAGCGGAAACTATGTTCCGTCCTATCGCTGCCGGGATGATGCTGTAGCCAAAATCATGAGCTGAGTCCTGCCGGGCGGCATCCTGACTCAAAAGCTCGCACAGGACCTTCTTATTGAACACGTAAATGCCCATTGAAGCCATGTTGCTCTGCGGCAGCCTGGGTTTCTCAACAAAACTTTGAACCCGTCCGGTAGTATCAGCTGAAAGGAGACCAAAGCGGTGGGCCTGCTCGATTGGCACGGTTACCGCGCCGATGGTGACTTCGGAACTTTTTCGCTCGTGGGAGTCAAACATGCGCTGGTAATCCATCTCATAAACGTGGTCAGCAGCCAGGATGAGGACGGTGTCAGCCTCATGCTTTTGCAGATATTCCAGGTTCTGGAAGACAGCGTCAGCGGTACCGGCGTAGGAACCGGCTTCCGGCACCAGAATATCCAGGTCTGCAAGGCCGGAATTTGCCTGGCGCCACCGCCGCAGATAATCGGCCATGGAAGAACGCTGGTAGTCAATCAGGACTGCGATATCCTCAACGCCGGAAGAAAGGCAGTTGCTCAGGCAGAAATCGATGATGCGGTACCGGCCGGCAAAAGGTAAGGCCGGTTTTGGGCGACCGTAACAAAGAATATCCATCCTTTTCCCACGTCCGCCAGCTAGAACTAAAGCCAGGACTCCCCCCATTGTTCACCTCCTGACAATTATTTTTCACCGGGTATGATGCCATACCAACGCCAAACGGCATTGCGAGACCACGGCACAGCCAGCGTACTGCTCGATTGTGGGACACAACAGGGAAGGCTCTTTCTCTTCCTGATTCTTGCGAAGGTAGCGGATTTCCTCACACCCCAATTCTCCGGACGATGAGAGAAAGATGCACGGGTCGCCAGGCAAAGAGGGACTAATCATTGTGACCAGTTTTTGTCCTACCATCACCTATCCTTCAATAATAGCCTTCGAAAAATAATCGGGACTTACTGACTGGGTCTTACAGGTTCTGGCTAGGAATCCGACACCTGCGGAAGCAGGCCTTTAGAGGAGTATCCAGCGGAGTCTGGTGCCCCCATCAGCCACTATTTTGACACATTTTCGCCCGAACTTCAACCCTGGTGCTCTTACTCGAAAAATGCCAGACAGGCTCCCGGGCAGAGAACAACCTAGGCCAGTTTTTTGTTCAGAGCGGCGATCCGGCTGGCCACGGCATTGGCCGCCTCAACCTTATTTATGGCAAGGCCCAGTCTTCTGGCTAACACATCGTCGCCGATTACGTCCCTGACCCAGTTGCTGAAGTCCTTTTTCTCAGGGTTGCTGTGGTAGGCGAAAGTTTCATCGCTCATGGTCATCAAAGCCTCGCCCAACTCCCGCACGTCCCGCAGGACGCGGCCATCATGGCACCAAAAAACCTGCTCCTCCGGCACCTGAGACAGGCATTTCCTTGCTCCCTGCTGCGCTTTTGTCTCTCTCTTTGCTACTCTCACCATAACGGGTCACCCCCCTTTATGCTGCTGCGTCAATCATAGCGAGACGGCAATCAAGAAATCATAAAAGAAGGAGTGAAAATATAACAAATTTGTGACATCACCAGGTCAGGGCTGTCTCCAAAGGGATGTTGTCCTGAGGTAATGCTGCTGGTATAATACCCTGTGGCGGAAAACGCGATCCCGAGTAGCTCAGTCGGTAGAGCGGACGGCTGTTAACCGTTTGGTCGTAGGTTCGAGTCCTACCTCGGGAGCCAGAATTTGCTTACCACTTTGCTTACCATTCTGCTTACCCCTAGTTCGCTGGCCAGTTGCCTCAATGATTTTTGTTCAGTTACCATCGTCCTCCCCTTTCTTGGTTGGAGTGAACCCTTAAGGAAGACACTTTAGATTAGGAAGGTCTGTTCTTTCCCGTGTTTCTCCATACCGAGTCCCGGTTAGACTTCCATCAGTTTCCGGCGCGTCCAGCCTCCGAAATCTTCGTTCCGCCAGCATGAGCATCTTCCAGAGCACCACGGTGGCGTTCTCCACCTTCTTGTACCGCTTGGCGGCGTCAGTCCTGAGGCGGAGCGCGGCAAAGGGTGATTCCACGACATTGGTTGTCCGCAGGTGCTTCCAGTGCTCCTTCTGCTGTTTTCTCAACTACAGAAAGAGTACTCGCTGCCGCTAACTATTTCTACACCTTTTGATTGTACCTCCCATGTCATGATTTTACATGGACTGTTGGATTTCTGCACAGACACTGCTAAGCATTGACAGCATCAATCCATAGTGGTATAGTGCTCGGAGCTACTGGTAGCATTAAGTTTTCTGCCAGAAAGAGTTACTTTTGATCATCAAACGAAGATTATCTGCAGTCTTCCCCGGCTGGTGGTTGGTTTTGAGCGGCGGTATCATTGCCATGATGCAAAATGCCTACCAGGTCTGGGGATTATCCGCCTTGTTCAAACCAATATCGGAGGAGTTGGGCTTCAGCCGGGCAGCCACCTCGGTTGTCCAGAGTATCGGCCGTTTTGAGGGGGGGATTGAAGGACCTCTACTTGGGTGGATGAGCGATAAATTTGGCCCCCGCTGGATAATGTTTAGCGGCGTTATTGTTTTCGGTATCGCTCTCATCTTGATGAACTACATCCACGCACTCTGGGCTTACTATCTCGTCTGGGGAGTTATGCTCGGAATCGCGCAAAACATGACAACAACCACACCGCTGCGAACAGCAATTTCCAACTGGTTCGTCAGGAAAAGGGGCGCCGCCCAGGGGACACAAATGACTCTATCCGGACTTTCCGCGGTGATAGGGCTACCCCTGATTACCTGGCTGATAATTACTCGTGGCTGGCGGATGACCTGCGTGTTCGGTGGAATTTTAGTATTGCTGGTCGGCCTGCCCTTGGTCTGGTTTTTCGTGAAACAGCGCCGCCCGGAGTATTACGGTCTGCTCCCTGATGGAGCTAAAGTGGAGACAACTGAGGCGGCGACCAAGCCAATGCTTGACCGGGGCGTCCAGTATGCCGCCCAGGTCTATGAGGTCGAGTTTACCCTGAGACAAGCCTTGAGAACGCCAACCTTCTGGCTACTGACAATCGTCCAGATAGCCCGCTCAATGGCGGCGCCGGCACTTAACCTGCACTCCATACCTTTTCTCACCGATATCGGGTTGGGCGCGATGGTGGCCGCTGGCATGGTGTCAATACGAGTTCTAGTCGGTCTGCCGGCCCGCTTCTTTGGTGGGGTCTTGCTTGATCGTATCCGCAAGGACCGGATGCGCTTTGTTATGGCCTCTGCTTACTCGCTCGAAGCTATCGGTACTGGTATTTTCCTGCTCTATCCAACGGTAACTATGATTTGGGTCTGGTTTCTCATCTACGGTGTGGGAGCAGGGCTCAGCACTGCGGTTGTAAACCCATTGAAAGGGCGTTATTTTGGACGAAAGGCTATCGGTTCCATTACGGGGGTATCACAGGCACTGATAACACCTGCCGCCATAATTGCCCCCATCTATTTTGGCTGGGTCCATGATACGACCGGTAGCTATATGGGTGCCTTCACCTTGGTCGCCGTCACGATTGGTTTTTCGGCAATCATGGCCGCTTTTGTCCGACCGCCCAAGCCGCCAGCCGCGGTTAGTGATACGCGTAAACTAATCTAGTGTAGTGAATCCGAAATAACGTTAGTAGCGTTCCATTCCGGCGAAAGCCGGAATCCAAGTGGAGTCGCTCATATTCTGGATACCGACTTTCGTCGGTATGGTTAACAATGTACTAACGAAGCGTTAGATGCACCACACTAGAATAAGGAACTCAGTAGTCAAGCAAGAACGGCATACCCTATAGATAGCGGCTTCTCATCGCCGCCGAAAGACCAGCGAGCAGCTCGAGTGCCTGGACTGCTCCATCCTCGCTCAGCCCGGCCAACCCGCAACTCGGCGTTAATAACCCCTGCTCAAGGAGCTGCCGGAAGGGAATACCGATACGGGTAAACGGCGCTATCGCTTCCTCCAGCCGGTCTTTAAGGCTGGCAACGGTCTCTTTTTCCAGTGAGACTGCCTCATTGGGGACAATTCCCCAGGCAATCGCGCCGTGCTTCTTCCCGAGGAACTCCATTATCTCCGCAGGGTACAGGCTGAGCGACTGCGCGTGGTTGTATGCATCGAAGTTTATGATATCCGTATTCGTGCCCAGCAGCACCGGCCAGTCCGTATTCCCGCAGCAATGGATTCCCTTCACCCCGCTGATTCCAGCGAACACTTCGTTGAGCAGGGTGATGACTTTCTCCCGCGAGATGGCAAGAAAGGCGGACCCAAAGGAAGCCATATACGGCTCGTCAACAAAAATGATGGTATTTCGAGAGATTTTCCTTAGCTCTCTCTCCTGCCAGCCCGCCTTCAGTCTGAGCAGCTTGGCGGCGGCATCAGAAAGCGTCTCATCAAAAAGCACCGGGCGCGGGTAGGAACCCGTGTAATAAGCGACGGTCAGCCCCCAGCTTACCGGGCCGGTCACCTGCCCCTTTGCCGCCCGCGGACCAAGACCGGATAGAGACGAAAACGAATGCAGCCCGGCAGCATAGTCCGGAGTAATCGGATATTTGCCGATGTCATTTTCCAGATAGGCTACGTAAAGCGCCCCCAGCGCCGCAGTCGAATCGACAGCGCGGTCAACATAGATCCGATTTTCTTCGACGACAATGTCCGGAAAACCCTGGCTGAACTGGGCATACATGTTCTCCAGAAAAGAGCGATTTGGTAACTGCGGCCAGGCCGGGAAATCTTTTAGATAGCGCGCCACGACAGCGCATGCCTCGACCGGGTCTTTGTGAGGCATGCTGCCGATCATCGTCGCCCGGCAACCAAAGTCTACATTAAGCATGACTCCACCTCCGAAAAATACAGAGTGTGTTTATTAATCCATCCTGCGAAACAAGACACTCCGGGTGGGGCACACCATCCCCACCCCACCTGGATTCCCGCCTGCGCGGGAATGACAATGGGGCAAATCACCACGTCGCGGAGTTTACACTGAGTCCTTCGGCGGAGGAACGAATTAGTTCCTCGCGATGACAAGAACTGGAACATCACTTCACATACTTCCCGATTATCAGTTCAAGCTTTTTCCTGGTCTCTGCCGATATCTTGTCCGGCGCCGTAACAATCGCTGTTTCCAGCGCCCGCCCACAGGCGCAATGGCGCTCATCTGATATGCGGCTAACCGCCAGCCTGATTATCTGTTTGGACATATCTATGTTCTTCCGCATGGTGCCCAGGATCATCTCGACTGTAACCGGCTCCCCCGGCTCCCACCAGCTATCGTAGTCGGTCACGCAGCCGATGCTGGCATAGCAGATTTCCGCCTCGCGGGCAAGCTTGGCTTCCGGCAACGCCGTCATGCCGATGATATCCGCCCCCCAGGAGCGGTAAAGGCGGGATTCAGCCCTGGTTGAAAAGGCCGGACCTTCCATTACGACCATGGTGCCCTTGGGATGGACATCCGCACCGGCCTCCTTTGCGGACTCACATAATATTTTGCTCAGTTCCCGGCAAAAAGGCTCCGCAAAACCCACGTGAGCCACGACACCTCCGCCAAAGAAGGTGCTTTGCCTGCCCCGGGTGCGGTCGATGAGCTGATCCGGGATAAGCAGGTCGCCGGGCTTGATCTCCTTTTTGAAGCTGCCCGCCGAGTTGATGGCGATGATATGCTCCACCCCCAGGGATTTCAGGGCGTAGATGTTCGCCCGCGATGGCAACTCCGTGGGCATGATGCGGTGCCCCCTGCCATGCCGGGGCAGGAAAGCGATCCCCACACCCTCCAGTTTGCCGGTGACAATGCTATCGCTCGGCTTGCCGAAGGGAGTACTGACGCTGACTTCCTCAACACCGGTCATCCCGGAAATTTCATACAGCCCGCTCCCCCCGATCACCCCGATTTTGGCTTCAGGCATGAGACCTCCTTCCAGGAACTATCTATCTTTGTAGACGGTACTGCGGTGGCCGACAATACGGATTATGATGATTTTATCACGATAGTTGACCGAGTAGATTACCCGGTAGTCGCCGACTCTTAACGTGAAGTCACCCTTTAGATGCGCTGTTAGCCTCTTAGGCCGAATCTTATCGAAGTTCAAGGAGAGCCAGTTTACCCGCCTGAGGATGGCATGGATAATTGTCGTATCTAGCTGATCCAACGCCTGCTTTGCTTCCGGACGCCACTCGTGACGATAGCTCACTTGGATTCCAGGCCGTACTGCCTCATTACCTCTTCCCCGGAAATTCTCTTCTTTCTGTGTTTCCGTTGAGCTTTCAGCTTCTCAATAATCTCTTCTCTGACTTCCAGCCCCTCATCCGGGTCACCCAGGATTTCGTCCAGTTTATCCTGCACCGCCTCGTCAATGAGGACCTTGAGTTGTTCGATGGTTAATTCGCTTACTTTCATGTCATCCTCCCTTCGCATTTCTATTATAGCGAACTTGAAGCTCGACGACACGAGGAGACTATTCCCCCGCTAACCATCCATTCTTGGCTTGTGGCTGTGGCATGAGACCTTCTCAGATGTCGTTCTTGCCCACTCATTATAAAACCACGTTAAGAAATATTAACCATTCCGGCGGAAGCCGGAATCCAGCCGCTCCCACTCCTCTGGATACCGACTTTCGTCGGTATGGTTGATTTGCCGGCCATACTATTATGAGAACATTAGTAAGTCAGTCTTTCTCTTTCAATCACCCCGATTTTGGCATGGGGCGCTAAGAAACTTCTCTGAGAATAAGTTGTGCCTTTTCCAGGAACTTTGAGCGCGCAGCTCTCAGTTCCTTAATTGATTTCCGCTCTTGCAATTCTGTAAGTTTTTTGACTAAGCTGTGAAAATCGCTTCCCTCTAGAAAATCCTTAAACAGCACAGTTTTTTCTTCACCCGAAGGAACTTTTACTTTGACTTGAGTTTCCCAGCGGTCCCGCAGCACGGCCTCTCTCGCTTTTTCAAAAGTAAGGTATCCCTCTAATACCGCTTGGCAGACGCCACAATTGTCCAATACATTTTCAGGCGAGGTCCCAAAACAATCCTTAAGTATCTGTTCAAGAATCGGATATTTGCCCATGTGCATTCCAATTTCTGCCCTGACGACGTTTAGACACTCAAACAGCCACTCGTTATACTCGGCAGCCAATTTTTCTTCAAGTTCGCCCAGTTTCTTAGACAGTTTTTTGGAGATAGGGAGCTCTCCAATCAAGGCACGAAGTTCATATGTGTAATCTCCGCTATCCAGTTGCCCTCTGAAGTAAATGTATTCGTACTTTTTTGCACTATCGATGGTCTGCTCCATCGCCTGCCCCACTAATTCTATTGTCTCCTGCTTCTTGGCTCTGCTGGTTCTCCAAGCTGGCAGAAAACGGACGTAGAATTCCATCAGCGCAATGGCTAACCCTGTGATTCCAGCCAGTAAGTAGTATATCCACATCGTTTCGCTAGACCTCGCTTCACCGATGCGAAGACTTCCCCATCCCCTCCCCGTACGGCGCCCTCATTATACCACGCTCGGTGATGATGGCAGTGATGTACTTCGCCGGGGTGACATCGAAGGCGGGGTTGGAGATTTCGCAGTCCTCCGGGGTAACGCAGATGCCGGCAAAGTAAGCCACCTCCTCCCGGCTCCGCTGCTCGATGGGGATTTCTTTACCGGAGGCAATCGAAAGGTCAATGGTCGTGGTCGGCGCGGCGACGTAGAACGGGATGCCGTGCTCCTTCGCCAGCACCGCCACCGTATACGTGCCGATCTTGTTGGCGGTATCCCCGTTGGCGGCAATCCGGTCCGCCCCGACAATCGCGCAGTCGATCTCGCCCCGGCTCATAAAGTAGCCAGCCATCGAATCAGTAATCAGGGTGCAGGGTACCCCCGCCTTCATCAGCTCCCAGGCGGTGAGGCGCGCGCCCTGGAGAAGGGGGCGGGTCTCATCGGCGTAGACCTTTATCTTCTTGCCCTGCTCCTTCGCCCGGATAATCACGCCCAGCGCCGTGCCGTAGCCGGTGGTGGCGAGGGGCCCGGTGTTGCAGTGGGTGAGAATGGTAGAACCGTCTTTTATCAGCTCGGCGCCGAGTTCGCTCAGTTTCCGGGTGGCCTCTTCCTCGTCGCGGTGTATCCGGATGGCCTCGTCCACCAGCGCCCTCTTAATCGCAGCCACGTTTCTCCCCACTTCCGCCGCCTTGTGGTGAGCCTGTCGAACCACTTTCTCCATCCTTTCTGCGGCATAGAAAAGGTTGCGGGCGGTGGGACGGGTGCCGACGATGGTCTCGATAACAGTTTCAAGCTCTTTCAGGAACTCTTCCCTGATTTCAACCTTGATTCCCAGCGCGCCGACGGCAATTCCATAAGCCCCGGCCACGCCGATCGCCGGCGCCCCTCTAACCTTCAACTCCTTGATGGCAATGGCTACATCCCGGTAATCGCGGGTTTCCAGGTAGACCTCTTCGCCCGGCAGTTTTGTCTGATCGAGGATTTTCACCCGGTCGCCAAGCCACTCGATTGGCTGATAAGTTGTGTTCACCAGTTCACCCCCAAAGTACTAAAATCTCACATCTAACCACGACGTGTTCAATATATACAAACCATTCCGGCGGAAGCCGGAATCCAGATCACAGAATCTCCTGGTACAGATCCCTCCATTCGGGATTCACCCGCTCGATCAGTTCTATCTTCCAACGCCTTTTCCATTCCTTGATTTGCTTCTCACGTTGAATAGCACCTTCCCGGCTACCACCTTCCTCGAAATACACAAGAGTGTGCACCCCATATTTCCTGGTGAATCCTTCAGCGAAATCATTCTTGTGTGCATAAACTCTCCTCACGAGATCATTCGTAACACCGACATAAAGAGTGCCATTGCGTTTACTGGCCAGAATGTACACGTAGTAATCACCCATTACTTTCCTCGTTCTTCTCGGCCACTGTATCCCAAAAACCTAACCATACCGACGAAAGTCGGTATCCAGAAGGGAACCACTCTGGATTCCGTTTTCCAACGGAATGGTGTCCCTTTCTGGATTTGCCCCCTGTTTGTGACATGCAGCGCTCATCTCCCGCCTCTGCTCTATACGCTCTGTTCCTTGCTCTGATTATACTTATTCATGGCCTCTGTCAGGCCTTCGGTAATAAGGCACTCGATCGCCTCGCTCACCCTGGGTACAGCTTCATCGATGATCTTCTTTTCTTCCCGCGTAAAGTCACTGAGCACATAACCGATGATTGCCTCTTCCTGATACGGTACTTCACTTCCCGACGCTATACGTTCCGGCC
>JACPPV010000023.1 GCA_016190825.1 Chloroflexota bacterium | reverse complement strand
TACCAGCCAAAGTCGTTGAGGGCTCGGGTTATCGCCATTAGATTCTCTGCCGGTGCCAGGGCTGGCAGCGTACAAGCTTGTCGTAAGATGAAGCCGGTAGATAAACGTTTGCCCTGTTCAATAACCTTTCGTGCCTCATCATAGACCTCGGTCGGCGTGCCAATCTGGATGATGGTCGAACTTAAGTTACCTTCGATGATATCCTTAGGCAAATACTTCTCTGCCGTATCCAGTCCAATTTCGTCACCTACGTAAAAAATGCCTGGATCACCCAACGGAATTTGTTGCCAATACGGCAGATTCCGGTTCTGTTCACCACAAGGGTGGGTGCGAAGGTGCTTGAAGCCCATGGCCAATACTTTCTCGTGGACCTCTTTTAGATAGGGTAAGGCAAACTGCTCGAAATGCTTCGGTGATATGAGCTGATTCGACGCCGCCGCATTCGCCCCTGTCGGCATCATTCCTTCCACCCCGAAAATATCCTTAACATACTGGGCTATCGCCAACTGATGGTCAGCCGCCAACCGACACAAACGGTGAGCAACTTCCGGCGCTTTAATCATCCACTGGCACAGCCTGTCATAGCCAGCAATCCCCGCAGCTGTATTCATCACACTGAGACAGCCGAAGGAAAGAACCGGAAACGGTCTGCTTTCATCCCGGTATAGCCTCTTGTAAAAATCAATTGCCTCAGGAGAGAAACAGGTCTTAACATCGGGTATTTTCATCGCCATCACTTCTTCCGGGGTTTCGGCGGCGTATTTGACCGTGTACTCAGCTTGAGAATATTTACTGGTAGGCAACTTAACTTCACCACCAAACTGCCCCCGGTTGGTGCGCATCCTTAAATTCGGAAGAAAGAGCCAATCAAACTCTTCACAGGCTTTCTTTTCGGCTTCGTACATTTTTTCTGGGCTCCATGTGTACTGGTCAGCGATGGTCCCACCAGAATGGATAGACACAAATCCTCCACCACCCGGACAGAAAGGCACTCGGTCTGGTCTCTTTCTCCTTAACAGGGCCTCGAATCTCTCTTTATTACTCATTGTCGCTTTCCGTGTCCTTACCTTCGTGCTAACCATCTCAATACCCTCCTTTGCACTTTAATACGATAGCTGTAAGCATTTAGCAACGTCCTACTACTTCAGTTCCTCATCTCTAAGCATCTTGAGCAGCCTAATTGTCTTATCAAAAACGGTGCCGGCATTCTCAGTCCAACTATCAGCTCCGTACCTTTGAGCCTCCGCCCGTGTTAATGGGGTCCCGCTAACCATAACACGGCATTTAGGATTTCGCTCCCACAATTTCTTGATGGTCTGTGGTCCGGCCAACATGCTGGTTGTCATTAGACTCGATATAGCAATGATTTCGACCCCAGTGTTGAGCTGCTCCTCAATAAACCTATCCAGCGAATCATCTTCACCTAAATCATAAACTTGCCAGCCTGCAATCTCGAACATCACCTTGAGCAACTTCTTGCACGCATTGTGAAGTGCGATCTTGCCGATACCGTGGGTACTACTCTCAACTACACCCAGAACTAATGCGCCCTTTACCGCCGCTTTTCTGCCCGATCTTTCCATGATTGGCTTCAGGATATCCAGCCCGGCATAAAGAGCGTCAGCACACAGCAATAGTTCCGGCATGAAGTATTCCTCCCAATTGCAGGCTTCACCGGCATCCATTATTCCGGAACACAAGCCATCCATCGCCATTTCGAATGGGTCTACCTTCTCCGCCAGTCCAATCCTTACCCACTTTATAGCCTCAGCCTCATCGAAGTTAAACACAGCCTCGTGTAATTTGTTCATGATTTCCTCGGTTCTTGTTTCTGTCGTCACTTATCTGCGCTCCGTTTGACTGTTTGTAACAAAAATATACCATGTTAGAAGGATAAAAACAAGTATTCTTACTGCATTATCTTAAAATACCGCCAGCATATCACTTGTTGATTGTCACAATAACGGCTGTATCCGGACGACGTTGAATGTTGTCAGGTGGCTCTGCCTATCGTCTCTTTCTCTCTGATACTCCCACATAGCGAAAAACCTATTGACAGCGGCTCATGATGAGTATATACTAATTTTTGAACTTGGTGCGGGCTAATGAGTATTAACCACCAACAACGAAACAGCTTTTACGCCTGGACAGTCAGGGTGTCCTCTTTTTTGATTACATCCGGGGTATTGACCGGTCTATGGGTAAAACTGCTTTAAAATGGCTTCTCGCGGGGCTCGTCGCGGGTATAACGCTGGCCTTGGCTTCCTGTGCGCCGCTGGACGGACGTACTTCGCGATGGGACGCTCCGGTGGAGAGAATCGAGGGGATTCTTATGCAGGCCGTCTCCGCCTACGAGAAGGGAGACAAACAGGAGGCGATGCAACTAGCGAAAGATGCCTACTTCGACGCCTTTGAGAGCAGTGGACTCGAGGCCGCGATCCGCCTCAGCATTTCGTCAAAGCGGGCTTTTGAAGTCGAATATGGCTTCACTGGGCTCAACCAGCTTATCCGTTCTGACGCTGACGCGATCAGGGTAAGGCAACAGGTCGACCAGTTAATGGGGATGATCCGGGAGGACGTGGGCCGCCTCGAGGGCGGCGACCAGGGGAGTGCCGCCGGAGGATTTCTTACTTCTTTTTTCATCATTGTCAGGGAGGGCTTCGAGGCGATCCTGATCATCGGGGCTTTGGTTGCCTACCTCGTGAAGTCCGGAAATAGCGTAAAAGTGCGCATCATTTACCAGAGCGCCATCATGGCGCTTCTGGCCAGCGTTGCCACCGCTATACTGGTGAAATACCTGTTCAATATCAGCGGCGCCAGCCAGGAACTGCTGGAGGGGGTCACCATGCTGCTGGCGGTGGCGGTCCTTTTCTCGGTTAGCTTCTGGCTGCTGGGCAAAGTGCAGGCGCAGAAATGGCAGGAATACGTCCGGAGCAAGGTCGCTCAATCGCTTACGACCGGGAGCACGCTCGCCCTGTGGTCGGCCGCTTTCCTGGCGGTGTACCGGGAGGGTGCCGAAACGGTGCTGTTTTACATGGCGCTGGTCTCCAGTTCAAGCAACCAGATTGGCGCTATCGGGCTGGGCTTGGCAGCCGGAGCGGTTGCGATCGTGGCTATTTTCATCATCATTCGGTGGGGCAGCTTGAAGATACCCATCAAGCCGTTTTTCATTGCCACGGGCATTCTCCTGTACTATATGGCTTTCGTCTTTGCCGGAAAAGGAATAAGGGAGTTGCAGGAGGCGGGAACGATCGCGACCAGCCTGATTGATGGTCTCTCTGTGATTAGTTTTCTGGGCATATATCCCACCTGGCAGGGGATAGCGCTTCAATCAGCGCTACTGCTGGTTGCGGTCACAGGATTGGGCTACCAGTTTTTGAACCGGCCGTCCGGTAAAACTAAGGATAGTGGGAAGGCAGAAAACAGTGCTTAGTTGCAAAAGCAGGCATACAAGTAATTGCGTTCGTGCTGAGCCTGTAGAAAGGCGCCTACAGAACTGCTTATCCATGTAACCAGGCACCAGCCGCAAAAATAAGCAAGAAACAAGGAGCGACGGGAAGGAGAAACAGTGGAAAGAAAACATTTGGTGGCATCAATCGCAGTTTTGGCGCTGGCCGGGCTGGTATTGGCTGGCTGCGCCGGAAGCCAGGCGCCGTCCGGCGCGAACACGGAATCGGCGGGAGGAGGCGGGCAGCAGGCGGGATTTGTCGAATACCCCATCGGCGATGAAATACAAAAAGGTGGCTTGAACATTGCCGCCGTCTATTTTCAACCGGTGGAAATGGAGCCTGCAGATAAGGCGGGACTGAAAATCAATGAAGCAGACATTCACCTTGAAGCGGACATCTTCGCTCTGAAGGACAACGAGACCGGGTTCGGCTTCGGCGAGTGGGTGCCTTACCTGACTGTCAAGTACCGGATAAAGAATCTCGACAACGGGCAGATGCAAGAGGGGGCTTTCATGCCAATGAACGCCAGTGACGGCCCGCACTATGGTGCCAATATCAAGATGTCCGGCGCTGGCAAATACGGCCTGACCTTCATAGTTGAGTCTCCGGAAAAGCAGGGATACCTGCTGCACATCGACCGCGAGACTGGTGTTCCGGGACGCTTCTGGAGGCAGCCTATCGAGGTAAGCTGGGAATTCAACTATTTGCCACGCAAGTTCTAGGTGACCGAGATTATCTGCCAACTCCATTCGCCCCATTCGCGGATTTTGCACTGAATGCAGCGAGCGTGCTCAGGACAGTCCTGAGCTTGTCGAAGCGCGGCAAGGGGTAGCATTGTTTGATAAAGACACTGATTTCGGCGCTGCAGAGCGGAATTGAGATAGCGTTCCTGATAGCCCTGTTATCCGCCTCCTTTCGGGGCGGTGCGCAGAAAGGGCTGTCTTTATTCATGAAATGGGGCGCGTTGTGTCTCGTCGTTGTCAGCGCGGGTCTGACGTATAGCATCATTGCCTTCGGAAACCGGGAGGCCGTCGATCTTGCTGTAAGCGGCATCGCGGTAATTCTGGCAGCAGGCATGCTCTGGTGGCTCAGTGCATTGCTGACCCAAGACCCCGGAGAAACGGAAACGCCTTCTCGCTCCGTCTCAGCGCTGATTTCCATGGCGGCACTGGCGGTTATTGCCGTGCCCGCCATGGAAGTGATTCTGGCGCTTGCCCGGGAACTGCTGAGAAGCGACAGTCTGGCAGGGGTGGAGCCAGCCACGAAAATCTTTCCGGTGTTGCTGGCACTTATCGTTTCGGGCAGTGCAGGAACTATTCTGTACCGCGTGGCTTCGCGAATAGAACGAAAATGGGTTATAGCCGCCACGATGGCTTTCGTTTTTGTCGTCTCTCTTGGCAACACCGTGACTGCGCTCCAAATCATGCTCGTCAGAGGAATGATACCCCTGACCGACTGGATATTCCGTCCTGTGGCTTTCATGGTCAATTACCGGGGAGTCCTTTATTATGTTTTGCTGGCTGCTATGGCAGGTCTGATGCTGGTGGCCTTTCGTGAATGGCGATGGAGGGAGCCGACCCGGGACCTCAACCCCGCCCAGCGGCGGAAAATCAAGGCAGATGCCAGCCGAATGAAGGACCTCACCATCGTAGTCAGCCTTACGCTCCTATTCATAGTGATCGGTGAGAGTGCCTACGCATACTTCGGCAACCGGCCGGTGCAGCTATCCCCGGCGACGCCCGTTGCCGCTGAAAACGGAGCAGTGAAAATATCTGAAGAATCGCTGGCTGCCGGAGGGCTGCACCGTTACGTATTCACCACCAGCGGGAACATGCCGGTGCACTTCTTGGTGACTTACAAAGGTTCGGGGTTGTACGGCGTGGGTCTAGATGCCTGCGACTTCTGCGGAGTCGCAGGCTATAGGCAGGATAAAGATAACGTGGTCTGCAACCGGTGCAATGCCGCCATCAACAAGACCACGATCGGCTTCCCCGGCGGATGCAATCCAATACCCCTGAACTATCATTTTGAAAATCACTTCGTTGCCATTCCGATGGATGATCTGGAGAAAGCAGAAAAGGTGTTCCCTCGGTAGGAGTTTGTCGAAATGTTTCTGACGATGATGAAACGTTCGGTCTCCAGGGGCTGGCGCAAAAAGGCGCTGGCGGTACTTACCGTCGCCCTTGGGACGTCTCTTGCGGTAGCCACCCTGAACATAGCGATGGATGTTGGCGATAAGGTCAACCGAGAACTAAAGAGTTACGGCGCGAATATCCTGGTGACGCCGCAGGTGGAGAAACTGGAAGACGGTGACTTCAGCCCTATGGGCGGTGGACAAAGCTTTTTGCCTGAGGACCGCATACCCCAACTGAAGATGATCTTCTGGAAGCACAACATTATCGGCTTTGCCCCGTACCTCAAGTCTGAGGCAGCATTGCCCGGCGGTGAAAAGGTCATTATAACAGGTACATGGTTCCGGCAGTTGTTGGTCATCCCCACCGGAGAGACCGTCACCACGGGCGTAAGGGACATCAAGTCCTGGTGGCAGGCGGAAGGAGACTGGCCTGATTTCGGGACCAACGAGGCCATGGTCGGGGAAAAGCTGGCCGGGAAACTTTCGCTGAAGCCAGGTGACTTCCTGGTGATAGTTCTCAGTGGAAAAAAGTACGAGCTCAAAATACGTGGGGTACTCAGTTCAAGCGGGGAAGAAGATGAGCAGGTGCTGGTCAATCTTGCCTGGCTTCAAGCTGCTACCGAAAGCAAGGGCAAAATATCGAGCATTGAAGTCAGCGCCCTCACCATGCCTAGGAATGACCTGGCACGAAAGGCGGAGCTGATTGGACCGGACAACTTGAGTCGCGATGAGTTCGAGACGTGGTATTGTTCACCGTTCATCGATTCCGTGATCTACCAGATCGAAGAGGTTATTCCGGGCGCCTGGGCGCGGCCCATCCGCCAGATCACCGATTCAGAGGGGGCTATCCTCTCACGCATTCAGGCGCTCATGTCCCTCTTGTCGCTGGCCGCGGCGGTGATCTCCGTCCTCAGCATATCCAGCCTCATGGGCGCGACCGCGCTCGAGCGCAGCCGTGAGATCGGCCTGCTTAAGGCTCTCGGCGCGCACAACTCGAGTGTTATCCGGCTTTTTCTCGTTGAAGCGTGTTTCATCGGCGTAATCGGCGGCATCATCGGCCTTTGGGCGGGATTTGGGCTGGGCACGTTTATCGGGCAGAGCATCTTCGGCACCAGCATCAGTTTTAAGCCGCTTGCCATTCCCGCCGCCTTTGCCGTATCTGCGGGTGTGGCGCTGCTTGGCAGCTTGTCGGCAGCGCGAATGATCTCACAATTGCAACCGGCGCGAATCCTCGTGGGGAGTCTCGCCAATGGATAGACACTGGTTCCTGCTGCGGCTCATCGCCTTGACCTTCGCGCGCCGGAGGTCAAGGGTGGCCATCGCTTTCACAGCCATCACCATTGGTGTGGCGATTGTTTCCGGACTGGCGAATGTCTACCTTGATGTCGGCCAGAAGATGACCCGGGAGTTGAGGGCCTATGGCGCCAACCTGGTGTTGTCTCCGGCGTTTCCGGAGAAAGACCCCTATCTGTTCCTCGCCCAAATTGCAGAAATTCAGAAAAAGCTGCCACCCGACCAGCTCATCGGCTATGCCCCGTACCTTTACGGGGATGCCAGCGTCGGCTCCCGCAGCGTGCTACTTGCCGGAACTAACTTTGAGCAGGTGAAAAAGACCAGCCCATACTGGAAGATAACCGGCTCAACCGGCGCCCCCGTCGGAGAACATCCGGCAGTCGTCGGTGAAACGGTCGCCAAAAGGCTCGGAATCAAGGCGGGAGACCGCGTTACGCTCACCGCCACAGCTTCAAAGGTGGATGTTACCGTTATCGGTATCGTGAGCACAGGGGGCAAAGAGGACGACCTCATACTGGTGGACCTGGATGTGGCCGGAGAGTTGTTGCAAAAACCAGGGATGGCGAACGCCGTGTACCTGAGCATCGCTGCCACCCCCGCGCAGCTTGATAGCGTCACGCAGGAACTGCAAGGCCAGTTCCCGGCTCTGACCGCCAGTCCCATCCGGCAGATCTCACAGGCCGAAGGACAGATCCTCCGGCGAATTGAGTCCCTGGTGCTGTTCGCCGTGGCGATCATCCTGGTATTGACGCTTCTCTGCCTGGCGATTACGATGATGAATGCGGTCATGGAGCGGCGGTTGGAGATTGGCCTGAAGAAGGCGTTGGGAAGACAGGATATCGAGATCGCCGCGGAGTTCATGATAGAAGGCGCCGTACTGGGACTGGCCGGCGGAATTTTGGGTTGGGGGCTGGGGTTGTTGGTCGCACAGGGCATCGGGCAAAGCGTGTTTCACTCGTCAATTGCTGTGCGCCTGCCGGTGTTGTTGCTTGCAGTGGCACTCGCTACCGGGCTGGCAGTGGTGGCTGCTTTCGTGCCCGCCCGGTTCGCCAGCCGAATTCGGCCGGCCATTGTGCTCAAAGGAGAGTAATTATGGGTGCAGGATCGGGAAAGTTGATAGAAATAAAGGGCCTGTGGAAGACCTACGGGACCGTGCACGCCCTCAAGAACGTAAACCTCTCGGTGAAAACGGGAGAATGGGTATCCATCATGGGGCCTTCCGGTTCAGGCAAGACGACACTGCTGAACATCATCGGTTGCATGGACACGCCGACGCAGGGACATATCATACTTGATGGAACAGACCTATCCTCGCTCGATCAGCGGCAACTGACGGAGATCCGTCGTGATAAAATCGGGCTGATTTTCCAGCAGTTCCACCTCATTCCCCACCTCACGGCCTTGGAGAATGTCATGATCGCGCAATACTACCACAGCATGGCGGACAAGGCGGAGGCTCTGGAGGCGCTGGGAAGGGTGGGGCTACGGAATCGCGCCAATCATATGCCCGGTCAGCTTTCCGGCGGCGAGCAGCAGCGGGTCTGCATCGCCCGGGCGCTGATAAACTACCCCCGGCTGGTCCTGGCAGACGAACCGACGGGTAACCTGGATGAAGTTAACGAGAAGATTGTCGTGAAACTGCTCGAGGAGCTTCACATGGAAGGCCACACCATCATCATCGTAACCCACGATCCGTGGGTCGGTAGCCTGGGCGATTACCAGGTCTACCTTGAGCACGGCTCGATCAAAAGCACCGTCGAGGCAACTGGAACGTGATCACAGGCAGAAATTTGTATCGAGACATTCTCGCGCGCAATCGTGTGCGCCATCCTCGGGAGACCAGCGGCAGTAAAACAAAAGGTGGGATCTGGCCGCGAAGCACTCATGAGCGAAGGTTTTGATATTGGCAGCCTCTCAAACAGCGATTTCGTAGATGTAGCCCTTTGTGCCATAGCTGCTGATGCTTTCGGCAAAGCCAAGTATACGCAGTTCGGTGGTCGTTGGGAGGGATTCATCGTCATCCCAGTTAGGTCCGTTCCAGTGAAGGCAATACAGGTGGACGGGCGGCTCCGAGTTTGAGTCTGTTTTTGAGGATGAGTGCCAGCAGCGGGGAATCAGACTATTGGTGTTGCCGCTGCGCTCCCCGAAGCGAACGGTGGGGTGGAGCGATCTCACCGGATCCATACCGAGGAGTTTTATGAGGTGGTCGATAGCCCCTTTGAGTTTGCCGAGACACGCCATGACCAGTTAGAATGGGAGACCGTCTATAACACGATCCGTCCCCACCAGGAGCTAGGATAACTGACTCCGTTTCTATTCTTGGAATAACGACAGAAGGGGACGGGTGTGGCTAATCATATGAACGAGCACAGGGTATGGGTCTTGCAAAGATAGACCGTTTGGTATATACTGTGTTAGTTGGTTATGGTTATCGCAGGCTTCGGGCAGCCGAAAGTTACTCAGGCATTGGATGACCGGCCGAACTAATATATAAAAAGGAGGTCATTCAATGAGTTATCAGGACAAGCAACTCCAGTGCTCCGATTGCGGAATCAGCTTCACCTTCACTGCTGCGGAACAAGAGTTTTATGCCTCGAAGGGCTACACCAATGAGCCCAAGCGCTGTCCTTCATGCCGCCAGACGAGAAAGTCGCAGCGGAATGGAGGCTCCGGCGGTGGCTACGGTTCTTCGCGTCGCACGATGTACCCGGCAGTATGTGCCGCATGCGGCAAAGAGACCGAAGTCCCCTTTGAGCCACGTGGTGACAGACCGGTTTACTGCAGCGATTGTTACCGCAAAGTCCAGCCTGGACGGTAAACTAGACCCGGTAAATCAAGATACCGCAGGTTAGTAATTAGCCTGCGGTATTTTTTTGCGGTGACACCAGTTGCATCGAGGCTAAAATCCTTCGGAAATCATGATGTAGCTGACGATGGTGGTTGCCGCCGTGCTGACGCGGAGGACGGAATCACCCAGGGAGACCGGAATGAAACCTGCTCTCTTCGCCCGTTCAACCTCCCCGGTAGTAAAATCGCCCTCAGGCCCGATCAACACAAGTATTTTTTTTGCCTGCGCCTCAGCAAGGACTTCCTTTATGTGCTTTCTCTCGCCATAAAGAGTTGGCAGCAATTTTAAGTCGAATTGCTGTGCCAGCGAGAGGACACTTTCCAGCGTCACTATCCCTTTGACTTCCGGTGCCGTACTCCTCTGACTCTGCCGCGCAGCGCTCTGGGCGATCTTCTGCCACCGCTTCAATCTGGCTTCTCCCCTGACATCGTCAAACTTCACGACCACACGCTCTGTTTCCATAGGAATGACGGCGTCAACACCCAGCTGGGTCAGATTGTCTACTATTTCATCAAACTTCCCTTTTCCGGGTACAGCGCAGGCTACAGTGATGCTGACTTTCCTGACCTGAGCCGCTCTTTTTTCCCTGACTGCCAGCACCGCCTTCCCCTGCTGAATATCAGTAATACCACAAACAAACTCGTCACCGTGACGGTCGCAGACGATGACCTCGTCGCCGCTTCTTAACCGCAGAACATGTTTCAAATGATGGAACTGGGCGGCGTCAGAGATAACGGCGATATTATCCTTGATTTCTTCTGTTATGAAAAACCGATGCATTCACTTCACACTTTCGAACACCCACAATAGGGGTGACACTAAGTCCGAAATTTCAGCATCGAACGGTCGCCCGTTCAATTCGTTCAATAAACTGACCTGACATTACGTAGTACCTTCTCATGCCTCTCACAAAAATCATACTGGTTTTCGATCTGGGCGTGGAGAAGATCTTCCTGCCAGTGGGCATTAAACAGCTTACATCCTCTATCCTCGCAAAAAGGGTCGCTGGTGAGGGCGTAGAAGACCGCCTGCATCACGTAGCCCTTCACCACCTGCGTCATGCGAGTGTCATCGTAATCCAGGAACCTGCCTTTGAACCGCTCATTAAGCTCCAGCAGGTCCCGTCCGAACATCTCGTATTGTTGCTTTAGCTGGTAATACTCTTTGGGCTTGGCCGGAGCCTCAACCAGACCGCTGGTGGAGATGATTGAAGGAAAGCCGTAAAGACTGGTGCGGGCGTGGTATCTCCGGTCCTCTGCCCAGGTAGCGAAGAGGCGATTGGTCAGGAAAATGTGGACCTGGCTCACTCTTCGCTCATCAGACGGGATAAGGTCGGCATAGATCCTCATCAGGTGAAGCCCCTCATAGATAATGCCGAAGGCTTTCGTCTTGCCGAGGATCTTCCGCTCTTCGAACTGCACCTCGCCATAGAGAGGCTCCGGGGCAGGCGTCATCGAGCGATGGATATCGCGGAGCTTGATCGAAGCCAGTTTCCGGGCAAAAGCGGGAATTTTCCCTGGACAAGAAGCAAAGGGATTGCCTCTCGCTTCTACCGTGAGCGCCGCCCCGAGCTTCTCCCGCAGATAGATGGAGACAATATCCATGTCGACCGTACCAGCTATGCCATCGTCGTAGAGGAAGATACCTTCAAGCGTGGTGTTCCGCATAAATCGCCAACTTGTGTGCTGTTTGTCATACTCGCGAAAGCGAGTATCCAGCGGACCTCTTCTCGGATGCTCGCCGGAGTTCACCCCTGTGAAAGCAGGGGCGGGAAGGACAAAAGAGGAGTAGGAATACGATGACGGCCAACATGCAAAAAAGCCAGCGAGGTGTCAGATACAACCCATTTACCTGGCAAAGTTTTATCGCAGCTTTTCGAGAACTATCTCTGCGCCCCGCTCACCGGAAAGCAGCATCGCCCCAAAAGTGGGTCCCATCCGCGGCAGGCCGTAAACAGTGGCAACAGCCATGCCGGTGACAACCAGCCCGGGGTGAACTTCGCCGGTATGTTCGACGATGAGTCCTTCCGACCTCTCAACCCACATCGCACCAAAACCTTTGGTCTTGATAAACCCGCGCTCTTCTAGTTTCTTCACCACTTCCGCTTCATGGCCAGTGGAATCAATTACCATCTTCGTTTCCAGGCCGATGGGGTCAACGCAGGTTATCTCCCGCGGCATCGCCTTGACCGAAGTCCAGTTGACCACAACGCCAGCAACCCGATTGTCTGCCCTGAGGACCAGATCATCGAAGCTGGTTAGGTTGGCGAATTTGACTCCGGCATCGCAGGCAGAGGCAATCAATTTCGAGCAGGCGTGGGGGCCATCAGCTACCAGCAGCCCTTCGCTTACCATTTTGTATGGAACATGGAGCTCATCCAGTACCCTCTTCCCCGGCGCGCGGATGGTCAGCTTGTTCATCAGATAGCCACCCATCCAGAAACCGCCGCCGAGGTAGTTATTGCGCTCGACAATAAGCACCTTTTTCCCAGCCCGCGCCAGGTTTCTGCCAGCCATCAATCCACTGGGACCCGCGCCAATGATAATGCAATCACTCTCTATGTACTCTTCAAACTGTCTGGAGAACTCCGAGACTATTGCCCGGCTGATCTCCTTTTCTCCTATCCCGAAACTCTGCACCAAGTCTTGCTCTCCTTCAAAACAAATCTTTTATTATTATAGCAGACAAACGCGGCAAAAGGCGGGTTGAACAGATGTAATGGAAGATAAACGGCCTACAAACTCTTACTTGTCATTGCCACGCTGTATCGTAATACGGGTTCACCCTAAATCACGACATAATCGGGAATGAACGGGGTTAGCTTTGGCGAGAAACTGCTCCTACCCTACCGGATTGCTTCGCCCTCGGGCTGAACTCGGGTTAAAGTCTTTCGGTAAGTTGAGTGGTCTTGGAATGACGAAAGAACTCTTTTGTTAATTCTCTTCTTCATCATGTATGTGATGGTCATGTTCAGCTTCAGGCACTACCACTTTCGATACCATCCCCTGCCGCTTATAATAGTCATTAATCGCCAGCTTCAGCGCATCTTCGGCCAGAACGGAACAGTGCATTTTGACTGACGGCAAGCCATCGAGCGCTTCAGCTACGGCAGCATTTGTTATCTTCAAAGCCTCATCTAGAGTTTTCCCTTTTACCATCTCGGTGACCATGGAGCTGGTAGCGATAGCCGCCCCACAGCCAAAGGTCTTGAACTTGGCATCGGTAATAATGCCTTTGTCAACCTTTATATAGAGTTCCATAATATCCCCGCAAACGGGATTCCCGACATGGCCGACGCCGTCCGCGTTTTCGATTTCGCCCACGTTCCGCGGGTCCTTAAAATGTTCCATTACCTTGGTACTGTATAAACGCCAGACATCACTCATTCCATATCTCCTATCTGGGACTTTTAAGCAGGGGTGACATCGCCCTCAGTTTGGCGACGATTTTGGGCAGAACCTCAAAAACCCGCTCGATATCACCCTCGGTAGTCCATTTGCCCATCGTAAACCGCAGCGTGCCGTGAACAAGCTCCGGTGGCAGACCCATGGCTGCCAGGACGTGCGAAGGTTCAAGGCTCGCTGAGCTACATGCCGAGCCGGTTGAAACGCATATACCATCCAGGTCAAGATTCAGCACCATGGATTCTCCCTCGATGAATCCAACACAGATACTAACATTATTCGGCAGTCTTTTTAAAGGATGACCGTTATAGTGAAGATGCTCGATGCGCTCCATCAATCCCTGTGTCAGGCGGTCGCGAAGCCCGATAAGGCGCTCTGCCTCTTCTCTCATTTCTTCGCCAGCAAGCTCCGCCGCCACACCAAGGCCGACAATGCCAGGCACGTTTTCAGTGCCAGCCCGCCGCCGCCTTTCCTGCTCTCCTCCGTGCATAAGAGACGCTATGCGTGTTCCTTTCCGAACATAAAGCGCGCCCACCCCCTTCGGCCCATAAAGCTTGTGCGCCGACATCGAGAGCAGGTTGACGCCGAGCTTGTTCACGTCAACCTCGATGTGTCCCGTCGTCTGCACAGCATCAGTATGAAAATATGCCCCCCCATCTTTCGCTATCTGCCCGATCTCTTCAATCGGCTGGATCGTTCCCACCTCATTATTGGCATGCATAATGGATACCAGCGCTGTCTTCGGCGTAATCGCCTTCCGGACATCATCCGGATTGACCATACCGTATGCGTCAACCGGCAAATAGGTTATCTTGAATCCCCGTTTCTCCAGGAATTTTGCCGTTTCCAGCACAGCGTGATGTTCAATCATACTGGTGATTATGTGGTCCTTCTTGCCTTCACTGGCATAAGCCACCCCCACCAGCGCGAGGTTGTCCGCCTCAGTGCCACCACTGGTAAACAAAATCTCTTCCGCGCGCGCGTTAATCAACGCGGCTACTTTTGTCCGCGCCGTTTCGATCGCCCCTTTCGCCTCCTGCCCGTAGGAATAAAGGCTAGAGGGATTACCAAAAGCTTCGGTGAAATAGGGACGCATCGCCTCTACCACTTCCGGGCGGGTTGGCGTTGTTGCCGCGTAATCAAGATAAACTCTTTTCATTACCTATCCCTCGACGATATCTCCAGCCACCGGGTCAACCCTCACCCCTTTGCTCGTAACCCAGGTGATCCCGGCCTCAATGTCTTTTTCCGCCCCTTCCATCTCTAGGACCACCCACCCCTTTTTCTCGGTCACATCGGCGCGGCGGATGTTGGTTATCACACTGAACTGCTGACCAAGATCATATATGATCGGCTCTTTAATGAGTTGCTCAGGGAAGGTGAACATTACCTGTCTCCTGGCCATTCTTCCTCCCTCCTTTTTCAGTCAGTAGGGCGCTCATTGGTATCAGCTATCATGATAGCATAATAAAAACGACGGCGCAGGCGTCCACGCCGGTGAGGCCGCAACACGCCAGTCTGCCATCTTGATTGCAACTTAGAATTACTTAGTAAAGGTCATCACGAATTTTGAGTCCTCAGCCTGCTCAAAAGTTGCTTTGATACCGCGGGCTTTCAACTCCTGCGCCACATTCTTCAGGGAGTTAATGTCTCCCAGCAGCAGTCTTGCCGATTTTCTTTCCCCCATGTTTTCGATAACTTCGATGGCCTTAACTTTCGAGATCGGGCAAATGTAACCGCACAAGTCATATTCCTCTACCGAGACGACCTCCGGCTCTTTTTCGAGGAACTGCTGGTAGAAACTGGTATATTTGAAGGCGTCATCCGGAGAGATGACCACTGCCAGCCCCTTGCCCGTTCTCGCATGTTTCAGGGCGGCAGCAAGAATGGCGCCGGTCGTCGGTCCGACGGGGATCCCCTCTTTCCTGGCTATTCCGATCGCCGCCCGGTAGGCGTCATCATCATCTACAGCGACAGTCTCATCAATTACCGAACGGTCCAGAATTTTGGGGATATATTCTTCAGCCAGTCCGGTAATCCGTTTAAGGCCAGGAAGCCGGTGATCTGCAGAAGACGGCTCCACACCGATGATCTTTATTGACGGGTTCTGCTCTTTGAGGTAACGGCCAACGCCGGTTATGGTGCCGCAGGTGCCGAATCCGGCGAAGAAATGGGTGACCTTCCCCTCCGTTTGCCGCCATATTTCTGGCCCGGTGCCCCGGTAGTGTGCCTGAAGGTTCAGCTCGTTTTCGTACTGATTGGGGCTGACATACTTGTCCTTGGTAGCCGGGCTTTTGACCAGCGCATTCACCAGGCCACGGGCACCTTCGGTGGGAAAAAGAGGGCAGAGGGCATCGTCAGCCTCGGTTACAGTGGCGCCGAGAAGTCTCAACATCACCTTCTTTTCCTCAGGGATTCTCTCCGGCACGGCGATCTCCACCGGCACACCCCACGCGTTGGCGATGGAGGCGATGGCGATGCCGGTATTGCCCGAAGATGGCTCCACTATGGTCCGGCCTTTGAGCTCCAGCCCCCTGAGCATCTCAAGAGCGATCCTGTCCTTCACCGAGCCAAAGGGATTGTACCGCTCCAGCTTTAGATACAGCGGAAAGTCCTTGTTTGAGTTGAGCCGGTTTACCCTGACCAGCGGAGTGGGGTTCTCCAGACTGGCAATAAGCTGGGTAATATCTGAATAAACCTTCAGGTTATGGTTGAAACCGTTATTCTCCATCGAATCCCTCCCCAATCTATTTAAGACATAAACGCTAATTGAACAAAGTTTGAATAAGTAAAGTTTACTCTATGTGCTCAGTGCTGACTCGACTGGTCTCGTACCATTTTGTTCTTTGAGCGAGGCGAAGAACCAGCCTCTTATCTCCTGTCATTAACGCCTCTTTTATTCATACATGTTTCCCGCCGACCAGAACTTCTTTCGGCCTTCCGGCTTTTCAATTACTTCCATGCCCAGAGGCTTTACTACCTCTTCGATATACCTCGCCAGACCGATACGCTCGAAAGCGGAGCTGATTCTCTCCCGCCCCTTAGCGTTGGCCCGGTACCAGGGCATAGTCTTCTCAATGAGGGCGCGGCACTGCTCATCTGTGGCAAACTGGGCGACTTCGTAGGCGAAGTATGGATGCTTGCCGTGCTTTCCGCCGACACGGACCAGCCACCCTTTCCTGGCTTCGACCATCGCATTGACCGGGCAGACCTTTATGCAGTCGCCGCAATAGTTGCACTTGCTCATGTCCCTTTGCGGCAGGCCATTGACCAACTTCAGCGCCTTCTCTTCGCAGGCAAGGACACAGAGATTGCAGGAATTGCAGACATCTTCAAGAAGCTGAGGCTCGACGATTCCCTGAAAACCGAGATCCATTTCCCGTGTCCTGGCGCAGTCGATGGGACACCCGGAAAAAGAAATTTTGAATTTGTGGTGGCCGCTTTCCGTGCCGAAATAGCGCTTGTCCACTTCCTGGCACATCGCCTGCGTGTTCATCAAGCCATTGGGATTATAGGTGCAACCGGCGCATGCCGTAGGTACACGAATGCGTGGACCGCATGAAGCTACCGACCAACCGATCTCCTTCAGCTCATCCATAATAGCGTCAAAATGCTGATAGTGCACAAACGGCACCTCGATAGACTGCCGGAAAGAGGTATGGACCTCTCCCCGCCCGTATTTTTCGGCAATCTCAGCCGCTTTACGCAGCTGTGGTGAGGTTATCTTCCCGCCGGGGCAGCGCAGTCTCACCGTGAAAAGGTTCTCCTGCGTCTGTTTGATAAATCCCCCGCTCTTGAGATTATCAAAATCTAGGTGCAACCGGCGGGCTTCTTTCATTAGTCTATGGTTCACTAACCTAACCTGCCTCCATTTTATTTTGAAACTCGAAAGAAAACTCTGACTTAAGTCCCAATATACTTGTTGTAAAGTCCCTTTGCCAGCGACTCATCGGTGGAATTTCTCAAAATGGCGCGGCCATCGGAGAAAACAACCATATCATGGCTGTCCAAACTAAACCGGAGCATAAAGTCATTGGTCGTTACTTCAGCCCCTACCGCCTTAAGACGCGCCTCCAGATCATCAAAGGATATCACCCCTGCCTTGGTGCTCAGGACTTGTACAGCGTTCTGACCGCATAGAGCTGCGGCTTTCAGTCCGAACTTGCTTTCCAAAAAATCATACTTCCCTTCACAGGCGGGACAACCACTTCGCACCTTAATCTCAATGCTCTTGAAAGTCCCGTTCCAGACATCAACCAGAGTAAGCCCGCGATTAACACTCGTCGAGCCGACCAATATCTTCAACGCCTCTGCCGCCTGGAGCGAACCGATAACGTACGGAGCAGGCCCGATAACACCGACGGTATCGCAGGTGGGCAGCATTCCGCATCCCGGAGGACTGGCAGCAAAGCAGCGGAAACAGGGTGGCTTGCCCGGGAAAATGTTCATGGTCATCCCTGAGGCAGCAATGGCGCCGCCGTAGACCCACGGAACGCCATGCTTCAGACAGGCATCATTGAGCAAAAACCTGGTCTCAAAGTTGTCCAGCCCGTCCAGGATTACATCGGCGCCGGAAACGATTTTTTCGATGTTGGTGAAATTCACATCGGTGACAATCCCTTCAACTTCTACTGAAGAATTGATGCGCCTGAGATGCCGTTCAGCGGCGATGGCTTTGGGCAAGGCATTCACCACATCATCCTCATCAAAGAGTACCTGCCGCTGCAGATTATGGTGCTCAATGAAATCACGATCGACTATCTTCACTTTACCTATGCCGGCGCGAACTAGTGTTGTGGCAATAACCGACCCAAGCGCCCCGCAGCCGATAATGACTGCCTGGCTCTTCGAGAGCTTTGCCTGCCCATTTCTGCCGATGCCGGGGAAAATAATCTGCCGCGAATAGCGTTCAATCCCCGCGCCGGCCAGTTCCTTTTCCATGTTTTTCGATATCACCATCAGCGGACATCTAGATATAATACATAGTCTTTTGGGGACTCTCCTTGCCTTTCTGTCTTTCGACCAGGTCCCGCAATGTTATTGCATCCAGAACGCCGGTCATAGCGTTCTGCATCTCCCTCCATATGTCACGCGTTACACATGAATTCGCACGCTCACACAGTCGAGGATTGTTCACGCATTCCGCCGGGGCGATAGAGCCTTCAAGCAACGGAATAACCTCACTCATCTTAATCTCTTCCGGTGGTTTGACGAGCCAGATTCCACCCTTGGCGCCACGATTGCTCCGGATAATCCCGCCTGCCACAAGGGGGGTAATCAAATGCTCCAGGTAATGCAGAGGAATTTGCTGCCGGTGGGAAATATCTTTTAACAAAACTGGCCCTTCCCCCTCGTGCAAAGCCAGGTCCAGAAGCACCTTAGTCCCGTAGCGCCCCCTAGTTGAAATCTTCATCTAAGTCACCATTCCTGACCAACATCATCAACTTTGTAAACAGAATACCATACCCACCACGTTGTGTCAACACAATGGCTGACAGTTTCATATCATGGAACTTGTCTAATTGTTCTAAGGTGCGAGGTCAACGCTTTTATCATTATGATGAATCTTTTTTCGCATACCGTATCAGGCACGGGTCAGGCGCAATACAGAGACCATGATTTGGAAGCAGCGTATCCTGGAATTTCTCGACTTGTTGGGGCAGAAATAACGGTTTTACGGACGGCTTCGTTATTTGACTCGCTTCCAAGAACGATATCATATGACAGGACAATAATGGGAGGCGTGCTCAGAATGGAAAAGGTGGGGTCCGAAGCTAAGGAAGAGCAAAGGAGATGGGGCATCTTTGCTGATCATGATACTACATCATCTTGTATCTCGGGCCGTCGCCACCCTCTGGGATATTCCATCGTATCACCTGGAGCGGGCACTTCACCCGGCAGGTCTGGCAATGTACGCAGTTGGACGGGCTGAGAACAAGCTTATCGTCCTGGAAATCATAAACCTCGGCAGGGCAGAAGTATTCGCAGGGATGACAGCCAAACTTCTCTCCGCAGCGCGCGCATTCCTGCGGATCAGCAAAGGTGATGTGTGATGGCTCATCTTCCCGGTGGCTTGTGCCTGACAGGCTCACCTCGGTCAGGCGGTCGAGCATACCGGTGGACTTGCGGTTCAATCTCACCTTCCTCATGCCTTCGTAGTCCGGCTTGAGTCCCACTTTGCCTGGAAGCCACTGCTGAACCAGTGAGAGGGGGGCGCCGAGATATATGCCCGCCCGTCCTGCTGCGGCGAACACCTGGCGGTAGTTCCGGGCAGCGCGCAAGTCCTGCCCGATGAAACTCTTTGCTAGCTCTTCCTGGTAGGTGCGAAGAGTCTCACGGGAAAAGTCCTGACCTTCAATCGCCCGGGCAATTGTCTCTGCCGCAAGCATGCCCGACTTCATAGCGTAATGCAAACCCTTGAGCTTGCTGGGGTTGGTAAGACCGGCCGAATCCCCGATTAGCATGGCGCCGTTTGCCACCACCTCCGGCATGGAATAATACCCACCTTCTGGAAGCGTCTTGGCGCCATAAGCGATGACTTCGCCGCCTTGAAGGAGTTCTTTGATGAGCCGATGAGATTTGAAAATCTGGAGCTCGAGTTGGGGGTTCAGATCGCTGTACCGCCAGTCAAGACCCAGGATAATCGCCACCGCCACCAGGTTGGGTCCCATGCTGTAAAGGGTGCCGCCGCCGTAAACATCGGGGGTCAGTTTGCTGTTGGGGAAGCCGAAGGTATGTATCACGCGGTTTGGCCCGAAATTATTTTTTTCGGGGAGGCGGATTATCTCCTTGACGCCAATGGCATACGCCGGCGGGTTCCGCCCCTTGTCCAGCCCAAACTCTTTTATCACTTCACCGGCTCGCAGCCCAAGGGAGCCCTCGCCAAATACGGTGACCCCGGCTTCAAGGACATCACCGGGCAGATAGTTGGACATCTTGTTGCCTTCTTTGTCCAGTCCTTTGTCCCCCAGCTTGACGCCTCTGACCGCACCATTTCCGGTGACGATATTCTGCGCGGCGAAACCGGTGTAAATCTCAACGCCGAGCTGCCGGGCGATTCCCCCCAGCCAGTTGACCAGTTCACTCGCCGAGATGATTAAGTTGCCGCGGTGATGCATATAAGACGGTACCAGGCTTTCCGGCAACCGGGCGGCCTTATCCTGGCCAAAGAGAAATATCATCTCGTCTTTTTCCACGCTGTTAGCCAGCATCTTGGTGACAAAAACCTCTTTCCTCTCTTTCCAGCCCGGGAGCAGTTCATCAAGGACATCCGCCTCGAAAAGCGCACCGGAAAGATTGTGCTGGCCCAGCTTTGCCGCCTTTTCGATGACCACCACCGAGGCGTTGCTGTTTTTTCCGTTAAGAAGCTGCTTGAGCCTGATAGCGCCGGCCAGGCTCGCGGGCCCGGCGCCGACAAAAAGCGCATCCATTTTGTTCATCTCGTTCACGCCGCCACCTCCACCCTCTCGGCGCTGAATGCCTGCGCTAACCTCGGGACGACATCCTCCATGTTTCCGACAATCCCGAAATCACAGACCCTGAAGATCGGTGCGTTGGGATCTTTGTTTATGATCACGATGATATCGGAGTTCTGCATACCGGTGAGATGCTGCACGGCTCCAGAGACGCCTACCCCCACGTAAATTCTAGGCTTGACCGTTTGCCCCGTCTGCCCGATCTGGTGGCTGCGCTCGATAAAACCTGCTTCGACGGCGGCGCGTGAGCCGCCCACCATTACCTCCGTGCCGAGGAATTCTCCCATGCTTTCGGCCAGCGGGCGGATATATCTTTCAAATCCTTCCCTTGTCTTGCAGCCAGCCCCCCCGCAGACGATGGCTGCGGCATCCTTTATTTCCGAGGTAAGCGGACGAAGTTCCGAAGAAATAATCCGGACGCCGAGGTCGGCATCGGTGACGTTAGCGGAATACTCAACGATCTCGCCCGTACGGTGGTAGTCCGGTTTTAACGCTCGCATTACGCCGGGTCTGACGGTAGCCATCTGGACCCGTGAGTGCTGGGTGATGATGGATGCCATGATGTTTCCGCCGAGGGCCGGGCGCGTCTGCCGCAGTATGGCAAACAGTTCCTGGCTGCCCCTCTTAAAGTCCATTATGTCCAGGCTGGTGCAATCAGCCGTCAGCCCCGAATTGGAGCGGTACGCCACGCGGGGAGCCAACTCCCTTCCCAGGGGCGTAGCGCTGAACAGTATTATCTGGGGGAGATATTTCCCCACCATCTCCGAGACCGCTTTTGCATAGGGCACTGGCAAGAACTCGCGCAGGCGTGGGTGTTCGGCGAGGTAGACTTTGTCCGCCCCGTAGGCGATGAGGTCTTTCGCTATGCCACTGACGCCATCACCCACCAGGACCGCCCCCACCTTCTCCTTGAGCTGGCGTGCCAGTTCTACCGCTTTTCCCAACAACTCCAGGCAGGCAGCGTTAACTTCTTTTCCTTCCTGCTCGGCGTAGACCCACACTTCGCCCTGATAGCTCGGCGTTTTCCCTTCAGGAAGGTGATACGTGACCTCTTCTTTGGCTTCTTCTGTGGCAGCCAGCTTACTGGCGTAGGTCTCCTTTATCATCTGGGCTAATTTTGAGGCGTCACTCTCCATGATACACTTTCTCTTGCTTACGTCCCGAGGCGGAAAGATTCGGAACACAGTGGTTCTTGAGCCCGCCAGCCCGACGCGGGCTTCCTCTGCCTTCACATCGGCGGCGCTCCATGTGTAAAGTTTTTGCGATTGCGCCCACCTCGTGCGGATGAAAGAAGCATTAAGCGGGTGAGTCCAGTCAGTAACCGTAACCATGCAGGGGTAGCTTAGCGGCGCAACTGTCTGGCTGCCCCGCCGGGTTATGCGAGTGATCCGCAGTTCCTTATCAGCAAAACTAAATGACGTGGCATAAGCGATATGAGCGATGCCAAGCTCCTCCGCCACCTGGGCGGGGACCTGGGCGGTGTCTCCATCAACAGACTGCATACCGCTGAATATGATATAGTTCTGGTCGCCGTTGAATATCTCCTCTTTTATTTTCCTGATAGCCTGTCCCAGGGGATAGGCCGTGGCAGCGGTATCTGCCCCGCCCAGTTTCCTGTCTGTCAAAAGGACTCCGGCATCCGCCCCCACGCACATGGCGTATACCAGGACCTCGTCAGCGAACGGAGGTCCCATTGTCAGGGCAATAACTTTGCCGCCCCGCTGCTCCTTCATGCGGATTGCGAAAGCCAGCGCCTGCTTGTCCAGCTCATTGCAGACGTTATCGAGGAACGCCCTCTTGAGCGTGCCTCTTTCCCAGTCCCAGGCTTCATTTGGGATGTTCTTGATATCCGGTACCTGCTTGACCAGAACGATGTAGTTCATGCCCTTGTGTTCCCTGTCTCCTTTTCTATCTCGATGGCATCAATCATATCAGTATCAATCGCTTGGCAGCAAGGCGCTGGCTCTCAGCAAAAGTATCATGTTCCATTCTATCCAAGAATCGGGGGATACTGCAGAAACCACGTTGCCTCCGAATAGTTGATAACAGACGATGCACTATATATAAAACTAAAGCTTACGAAATCACCTGCCTCTTGTCAAGCTTGCGCTGTATTCTCCGTAAATATCCGACAGTCTCACCTCCTGTCGGTAATGCTTAGTGGTGGTCTCAGTCCCAAGCCAAGGTGCGGGCGGAGGAAGTTGTAGTGCACCAGCCAGCCATCGGTAAATCGTTTCAGGGATTCCCTATCTCTCAGGTCACGCATAACCTTTGTGCGCTCTTTCAGTGAGTTGTGGAAGCGTTCAATCAGCGAAGTATTATTCTGGACATTAAAGGGCAAGCCTTGTCGGTGTTCAGCATCCGCTCCGTAAGCCATTTCGATCCCGTCAATGTAGGCTGCCAGCTTGTCAGTGATGACCATCTTTGGTGCTTTCCAAGCCCTTTGCTCTGGCCAACTCCATAAGACGACTTGCGTCCGCCTTGCCCCGTGTCGTGGTTACCCGAGAAGCTAAGAGGAAATGGGTCCTGGCGTCAATAATGTCCCAAAAGACGACCCCTTTCGGGTCAGTGCCCTTCTCGTCAGTCTGGATGTAAGTTTCGTCAGCTATCCAAACATCACCCTTTCGGATGCAGGTCTTTGGTTGCCCTGATAGCTTTGTCAGTGTATTTGTTCACCCACTTAACGACTGCCACGTGCGAAATATCATCGTTCGTCGTGTGTCTATATTCTCTTCAATGTCATGGTAAGACATGCCGTTGTAATATTCATGAAGGGCACTGTGGAGCATCATCATATTACGCGGTATGGCTTTTGGATCAATTATTTTCGCCAAAGAATGGTTTCTTTTTCATCGAGAGACGTAACCAGTTCTCGCTTTACTCCCCACCTCCCTTGAAGCTATAATTATCCCATCATGGCTATGAAGAAAGTCGGCATTCTGTATCATCCTCTCAAGGAAGCTGCTATCGCGCTGGGTCGCGACTTAGAGAGTTTCCTCGGCGGCCGGGGCATTTCAACGTGGATATCTTCCTCGTGGGAATGGCAGGTCGCCAGGGACCGTGCGGCCGGGACAGACCTGATTCTTACCGTCGGGGGAGATGGTACTATCCTGCGGGCAGCCCAGGTTGCTATGGCCTCGGACGCACCCGTTACCGGAGTTAATCTCGGGAGATTGGGTTTCATGACCGAGCTGAGCACGGAAGAAGTGATGGAAAAACTACCGGCTTTGCTGAGCGGAGAGGGCTGGATTGATGAGCGCTGCCTGCTCGAAGCAGAGATCTCGCCAACCGGGGTTGACGCTGAACCGACGGAGCGCTTCTTCGCCCTGAACGACGTAGTGGTGGCGCGGGGGGCGGTGGTGCGCCTCATCACCGTCGACGTGAGTATCAACGGTGCCTGGTTTGCTACCTACCGCGCCGACGGCGTGATTACGGCAACGGCTACAGGCAGCACAGGATATTCCCTGGCCGCCGGTGGACCGATTCTCCATCCCCGGGCAGAAGAATTCTTACTAGTCCCGGTAGTCCCACACCTGGCTTCAGCCTATCCGCTGGTGTTGCCGCAGGGAACTGTAACTGGCCTGTGCCTGTCCGGTACTAATCCTGCCATGCTTAGCATTGATGGCCATATGAACCTGCCCATGCCTATTGGCGCCAAGGTGACCGTGAGACGCAGCAGAAAGACCGTCCGCTTTCTGCGGATTCATCCCGAAACTTCATTTTATACTACTCTGGAAAATAGATTAAGAGGAAAACAATGAAATTGACTACTACAATTGAGAAAGCACGAATCAGCGATATCCCCCGGATCCACCAGATGGTAAATGCCTTCGCGGAAAGGGGACTCATGCTGCCGCGTCCGTTGAGCGAACTTTACGAGAATGTCCGCGACTTTTTCGTCGTGCGGCAGGAAGAGCGGGTGATCGCCTGCGCCGCCCTGCATGTGAACTGGGCTGACCTGGCGGAGATCAAGTCCCTCGCCGTTGCCGAAGATTGCCAGCGTCAGGGCATCGGCAGTGAGCTGGTCAAGGCTTGCCTTGATGAAGCCAGTGTCCTCGGTATCCCGTCCGTCTTCTGTTTCACTTACCAGCCGCAGTTCTTCTGTCAGATCGGTTTTGCCGAGGTAGACAAGATGGAACTGCCGCGCAAGGTATGGACGGAGTGCTACCGCTGCTCTAAATTCCCCAACTGTGATGAGGTAGCCCTCATCTGCTCTGTTGAAACATAAACCAACTTCTGAGTGGAGGGCATGTTCATATGATTGATCCGGCATATCTGGGTGTAATAACGGTGGGGCTTCTTCATGGCGTTGAGCCGGGGCACGGCTGGCCGGTCGCCGTACTCTACTCTATGAGGAAGAAGAACCGCGTCCTTAACGCCATCCTAAGCTCAGGTATACTCGGCATCGGGCATCTGATATCATCGATAGCCGTCGTTATCGTCTACATTGTGCTGCAGGAAGCATTTGATTTTTCCGCGCCCTGGCTGAAATACGCGGCGGCGGCCGTATTGGTACTAATCGCCGTCAGACTCTTCCTGGAAAAACCAAAGGAGGCTGGGCAGCACGACCATTTCCATGAAGATCAGCCGCAGGTTGGTCACGAGCACGAGCATGAGCATCCGGGAGGAGAAAAACATGCTCACCCGCACAAGCATACCAAAGAGGTGGCATTGAGCCTCTGGGGGCTGGCATCGTTTGCCTTCCTCCTCGGCTTTGCCCATGAAGAAGAATTCGCCCTGCTAGCACTGGTTGCCGCCGGGGTGAATGCCTGGATCCTGATGATTTCTTACGGGGTGGCCGTGCTCCTGGGGCTGATAGCAGTGACTTTCACAGGAGTCAAGATTTACAGCATTATGCAGCCGCGTCTGGCACGCTTCGAAAAGTATGTTCCCAAAATGAACGGTGGAATTTTACTGTTGCTGGCTATTGCAATTGCGTTCTTTTAGGGCCTAGAGTCTACGGAAGGAGAATAGCTTGCTCGACGAAGAGATTGTATCCAGCCGAACAGTGTATTCCGGGCGCGCGGTGAAGCTGCGAGTTGATACCGTACGCCTGCCGGGAGGACGCGAAACTACCAGAGAGATTATCGAACACGCTGATTGCGTAGCAGTTGTCCCCTTTGACGCGGAGGGCAACGTCCTGCTGGTGGAGCAATTCCGCCACGCCACCGGCAAGACGCTGCTGGAGATACCCGCCGGCGGCATTGAGTATGGAGAAACACCGGAGGAAGCGGTGCGCCGGGAGTTGAAGGAAGAGATCGGCTTTGAGCCGCAGAAGATAGAGAGATTGGGCGGATTTTACGCCGCACCCGGCTACTGTACCGAGTACCTGCACCTGTTCCTGGCGACGGAACTTGTTCCGAGCCAGCTTCACGCCGAGGATACGGAGGAAATTCGGGTGGTCACGATGCCGGTGAACCAGATATCTGAAATGATTTCTTCCGGCCGCATCTGCGATGCCAAGAGCGTTGCAGGATTGCTGTATTTTTTGAGGTTCAAAGCGGGGTAGTCAAAGTCATAGCAGCAGAAACATTCCGGGATTAACGTTCTGATTCAGATTTTGAAAAATAGCAAGATGATTCCGTTGCTGCTGAAGTGTCTATCAACTGCCGAGTCGAAGGCACCGGCAACGTCATGATAACATCTTGACGCCCTCCTCACCTGTGCAGGGGCGTTTTCCAAGCTGAGTAAGTGAGTCTACAGGTGAGCCTCCGGGGACAGCTGCAATTATGGCTTGAGAACATTCGTCGGTAAAGTTAAATCCGGCTGGCCCGGGCTTTTTGCCCTGCGTTTCGGATGGGGTGGCCGACTTCCCCATCGGACGAGAAAGCCATGGTGTTGCAGATTCGTCAAATAGCGAAACATGATTGATCAGAAAAATTGCGGCGCTTTGAGCAATCACTCTTTTCTGATGCTATGCAATACCGAAATAACGCGCAGCTTCCTGAACTGCACAGTCTTCGCCACATGCCGGGCACAAGTGCTGTCCGCCGCCCTTTTCTTTAGCGGCAATCAGTTTGTGTGGTGCTAAAGCTGCTTTGATCTGCCGATCAACATCCATGGCGACACGGGCACGACCCATTTCCTTTTCTCTGGCAATAGCCTGTTTGTTCCCTCTGGCTACGTCTCCAATCTGCGCCGCTATCCTGGCTGAGATGACACCGGTGCGCACATCCTCCTCCAGGGGCAGTCCCAAATGCTCGGCGGGCGTCAGGTAGCAGAGAAAGTCTGCCCCGCAGGAAGCAGCGAAAGCGCCGCCGATGGCACCGGTGATGTTGTCGTAGCCCGGGGCGATATCCGTCGCCAAAGTACCTAATATGAAGTATGGTGCATTATTGCACAGTCTTTTCTGCAGTTTCATGGTAGCTTCCACATGATTAAGGGGTACATGTCCGGGACCTTCTATCATAACCTGAACGCCAGCGGACTGAGCGCGCTTAGCCAGGTCACCCTGCACACGCAGCCCTTGCATTTGGGCGCCATCCAGGGAGTCCGCCGTTGCGCCGGGACGAATGGCATCCCCCAGGCTCAGGGTAACGTCGTAGGCTTTCAAAATCTCCAGGATGCGGTCGTAGTGCTCGAACAGAGGATTCTCCTTGTTGTTATGCAGCATCCAGCCAGTAACAAAAGCGCCGCCGCGGCTGACTACCCAGGTGACGCGGCCTGTTTTCTGCATTACATTTAACACAGAGTTATTGAACGCACTGTGGATGGCCATGAAATCAATGCCTTCCGCTGCCTGTTTTTCGATGTTGTCCAGAATATCCTTATCGCGCATTTCCACGATGGACCCATATTTTTCGATGGCTTCCTCTGCTGCCTGGTAAATGGTGGTGCAACCTACCGCCACATCGGCCATACCCAAGGTTTGCCGGCGCATGGCATCAATGCTGGAGCCGGTACTCAGGTCCATGACGCTGTCACAGCCTGCATCAAGGGCGACGCGCAGTTTTCTGGCCTCCGAGGCCATATCATCGCGGTTGCTTGAGGTGCCGATGAGGGCATTGACTTTGACCCGCATACCCTCTCCGATGCCACAATATCGGAAGGGTTTACGGCTAATGTTTCTGGGAATGACAATGCGTCCCTCCGCTACCCCGTTTCTGACATATTCCACATCTACCTGCTCATATCGCGCCACGGCTTCCATTTCCTCCGTTATTTTTCCGGCGCGGGCCTTCAATACCTGTGTCATAGATGTCTTCCCTCCTAATCAATATCAATAAAAAAAGTGCTAACAGAGATGGCCTTTAATAACGTTGTCGTTGCGAGGAGCGAAGCAGCGTGGCGACCTCAAAGCTTGTCCTGAGCGAAGTCGAGGGAACCGAGATTGCCACGCCTCCGCTGCGGCGGATGTCTCGCATTGACATCGTTAAACACCATTAACATACAGTTCTGTCAAAATGCAGATGTTCGGCGATGAGTGCCATGGCGCAGAATTTACCGCACATGGCGCAGGTGGAAATCTCGCCCTCGTTTCTAGTCTTCCGGATATATTCGGCATATTGAGGGTCAATAGCCAATCTGATCTGCTCGATCCAATTTAAGTCTCTCCGGGCGTTGGATATATCCAAATCCCATTGAATTGCCTGGGGCATGCCCTTGGCCAGATCTCCGGCGTGAGCAGCGATCCGGGCGGCAATGACGCCTTCCCGTACCTGCGAAACATCGGGATTGCCGATATGCTCGGCAGGCGTGACATAGCACAGGAATTCAGCGCCATACCAACTGCTGATAGCGCCGCCGATAGCAGCATTGATGTGGTCATACCCAACGCCGAGGTCAGTCAACAGTGGTCCGAAAACAAAATATGGCGCTCCCTTGCAAAGGCTTTTCTGCAGCGTGATGGTGTCTTTGATATGATTTAACGGCATATGACCGGGCCCTTTGACCATAATCTGCACCCCGGCTTTGCGCGCCCGGCCTACGAGCTCACCCAGTATGATTAGTTCCTGTACCTGGGCGGCGCCCAAAGAATCTGCCAGACAGCCCGGACGCATACCATCCGCCAAACTGAGAGTGACCCCGTATTGCCCGGCAATTTCCAGAATACGGTCATAGTTTTCATAGAGGGGGTTTTCCCTGTTATGATGGACCATCCAGCCAATAAGATGGGAACCCCCGTAGCTGACAAGGGGGTCTATGCGTCCTTCGTTCCTGGCACATTCGACGGTCTCCATGGTGGTGGCGCAATGCAGCGCCAGAAAATCCACGCCGTCAGCAGCATGTTGCTCAATTGTCTCTAACATATGCTCCGGTGTCATTCTCAAGGCCGAGCCATACTTCTGGCTGGCTTCAGCAATTGTCTGATATAAAGGCAGGGTGCCTACAGGCACCGGCGATGCCGACAGAATGGCCCGGCGAGCGAAGTCCATATCTCCGGTGGCGCTGAGGTCCATCACTGCATCGGTTCCGGCTGACAGGGCTGCCCCCAGCTTCTCCAGTTCACAGGCTACAGTGCCGTCCTTGCTGTCCAGGCCGATGCTGGCGCTCACTTTGGTTCGTAGCCCCTTGCCAATCGCCATTGGCCTCAGCCCTTTGTGAGCGGGATTGCAAGGCACTACGATGGTACCATCGGCCACTCCCTCCCTGATTACTGCTACCGATACACCTTCAGCGACGGCAGCGGCTTGTAGTTGCTCTATGGTGACTCCTTTTGTGGCCTCTTCTAACAATGACATGTCTCCCCTCCTGCGTTTCATTAACCGTTTCGTTTGTTTGCGGCCGGCATTCTGGAGAACCGCTCGAAAACAGACTTAATTTTCACCTTGACTTCGCTAACAAGCTTCTCCGCTGCCGCTTCATTGATGGATTCACCTGCTTCCAATCGGCCTAGATTTTCCTCGAAACAATTGACCAGCAGATGATTGATATCCTGATAAAGGCTTGCAGCTTTCGATGGCTCCTGGAGCTTTCCCTTCCAGACCTCATCCATCATGACAAAGAAGTAATTGGTAACCTGTCCGATAATTTGCGCCAGATGGGCCACCTCGGGAATCAAATAAGACGTCTCACCTTCATAGGTCGTGTCTTTAAGGATGAGCCGTTCCTCCTGCTCTAGGTCTCGGTACGCCTCGGTTCCTTGAAGGATAATCTGCGGGTGATACAGTACGTTGGCTGTAGTAATTACTCTGTCCAGCAGGCGATTGCGTTTGAGGAATTCGAAATTGGTGCGAATATCTGCCAGGGAAGAATCCGGCTCAAACATGATGAAGCCCACGCTGGGTTCGATGCCGTTGGCACGCAGAATACGCAAGGCTCTCTCGTTCTGCTCCACCGTGGTCATCTTTTTCAGCCGCTTAAGTGAATCATTGCGGCCGCTCTCGAGACCGATCAGCAATTCCTCCAGGCCTGCATCCACCAGGGCAGCAATAGTATCCTGGTGGATATCATTAACCCGGGCTTCGATACCGAAGCGGATTTTCCTCTCCTTGAGCATGGTCGCCAGCTTCGTCACGCGCGCCTGCCCCTGCTTCCCCGGGCCAAAAAAATTAGGGTCGGTAAAGTAGAACTTCACCGCTCCATGCCGAGCGATGATGCGGTCTATCTCCTGCATCACACGCTCCGGGCTTTTAGGCCGCCAACAGGGACCGGCCCCGTAATAGGGGTTGATATAGCAAAAGGTGCATCTGCCGTAGCAGCCCCGGCTGCTTTCAATATTGACCTCCCCCATACGCAGCATGGCTTCAGAGCGAATGGGGTCTGGCAGCGCATCAAGGTCACGATTCACCTCGCGGTGCTGCATCTGTGTCTGTCCGACGGCATCCACCCAGACCATGCCTGGCACAGGTGCGCCGGTTTCCAGCCACTCGGCAAAGGTTTGCTCTGGCTCGCCAATAATAAGCCCGTCAAATTCGGGACAGGACTTAAGAATCTCCTGATAAGCAAAGGTGGGATAGTACCCGTAGCCTGCAATTTTCTCGACCAGGCCTTCGGCATTCAGCCGTTTCAGAAAGGCAAACAATTGCCGGTTGTCTTCCCAGTTATAGACTATATGGACACCCAGCACCGGCGGGGCAAAAGCGATGACCTGTTGGTATATTTCCTCGTAGGTCATCTCATCCAAAAACCCTTCTGCAATCCTGACATTATGTCCCAGGCTGTCCAGCAGACCGGCGATACAGCCGGTAATCAAACTGGAGGCAAGAGGGGCATTGGCGATGTCGTTGCATCTATTTTGAGCGATCTGCCGGGGGTGCTCCAGGAGTAAAACCTTCATATCAAGCCTCCACTCCTTGCCACATAAAAACGTTCTTTGTCATCTGATAGGTGTCCAACTCGTACCTTAAAGTCCTGTGCTTTTGGGGATTATAGTAAACGGGGTACAGCAGGTCGGTATCCGTGTCAATCTCTCCCTGCATTCTGGCGATGGCTTCGATGGGTGTCCCCGGCATAATCCGGATGTTATTCAATACCATAGCGCCGAGGTTCTTCTTTAGCGCGTGAATATCGTACAGTTGGTCAATCAAAGCTTTACCCTGTCGAATTGTTTCAGCATTTTCTCCGGGCACATTGGTCAGGAAATGGTACACGACTACCGCATCGGTTTGCGCCGTCAGTTCAGCGACTCTGAGAATATCGGAGACTTTCAGGTTCTTCTGAAGCACCTCCAGGGAGCTCTGACAAAGACCGTCGGGCGAAAAGGAAAAACAACTGCACCCGGATTTCTCATAGAGCCTCACTTTTTCCGGATCCATTACATCCTCACGGAAGAAACCAGTCCAGGTGAGATGTAATCCTCTCTTCAGGATTTCCTCGCAGATTTCTTCCAGATGACCGCCAGGCAGATTGACCACGGGATCATTGAAATGAAAATCCCGAAGGCCGTACCTGGCTTGGAGCATTTCCATCTCGTCAACCACTTCAGCAGGCTTGCGGCAGCGTGATATTTTGCCCTGAAGCTGGGGATAAACGCAGTAAGCGCAGCGCAAGGGGCAGCCCCTCTTGGTTTCTACGCCAAAGGCCGGAGCATACTTGTTGATGCCCCGGTACAGGACCGGGGGCAGCAAGTCTCTGTCGGGCACAAGATAATCTTCAAAGCTAGAGTCTGGAACTACCGGATTGATTACCATCCGATCATGTTCCCGGTAACACAAGCCTGGAATTTTCCCGGGCCGCTCTAAATCCTCCAATAGCCTCGGGAAACTGCCCTCCGCTTCCCCCTTCAGACCATAGCGGATTTCCGGCAGTTCCCGCATAATGCGCTCGGGAAACAGCGAAAAACCGGCCCCGCCGGCGATGATTGGCGTGCCGGGCAAGACCGCGCGCACCATGCGCACGGTGACGACAAAGGGCGGTATCAGAGAGGCTGTTTTGTTAGCCAGTGGGTCGATGTTTCTCAGGGATAGTCCCACGACGTCCGGTTGCTCGGCCAGCAGCTTAGCCTTCAAAGCACCATAGGCATCGGCTTCGATGTTCATATCAAACAGTGCCACCTGGTACCCTGCCCTACTGAGATGGGTCCCCAGGAGCACAATGCCTATGGGATATACACGCTCAGAACTGGCGCTTTCAACGGATGGCGCCTGGACCAGCAATACTTTCACCAGCGTTACTCCAATAACAGTATGGCAAAATATTTCACGTAATCATCCTTACCTGGTAATGTCTGCAAAGGAAGCCCGGCTTTACGAACAGTTTCAAAAACATCGATGCCGGCGGCTTCCATAGAAGGCCGTGCGTTGCTCCGATTATGGCAATTCTCTTTGCCGCCGCACTCCGGGCAAATGCTGCAGGGACCGGCCCAGAGTGAAAAGGCCTTATAATATCCTTTTTTGAAAGCTGTATGCTCCGCTTGCAGCACCAGTCTCTGAAAATCCGGGGTTGGTGGGGGGCCTTGCAACAGCAGGCATTTTGAAAAATCCTTCAGCATTGCCCGTGTTTTCTCCGGTTCGATACTGTTGGGGGGACATTGCGAAGCGTTGAAAAAGTCACAGCCAAATTCACACTTGAGCCCAACCCACTCAGATACGGCTATGGCACTTACGTCAATTGGCTTGACCACTTGAAAACCCAGAGTCTGTATCTGCGCCGACATCTGCTGCAAAGGATCAAGGCACAAATCAGCCAGCCTTTGCGGCTGTCTGGCTGCCACCAGAACGGCTGTGTCTGACCCCAGAGCAATTAGCTCCGTCACCATGAAGCCGGCGCTTCCTAGCTGCTGCCGTATCCGGGCGGATGTGTAAACTTTGCCGTTATAGGTATTCACCAGCATATTCAGATCCGATAAGCTCGCCTTTTCCGGGTAATGCTCCATGAAAAAATCATGGATGATCAAAAAGCCATCATCTGCGAGATAGGCCGCCGCTTCAGAAAGCACGTGCCTAACCTCTGCTTCGCCGAAGGCATGCACTATGTTAGAGAGAATGGCCACGCTGTATCCTGTTTCTCGCAGACCCCACGGCTCCAGTACGTTGGTGGATTGATAACGAATGCGGTCCTGATAACCCTGGCCGGAGAGGGTTTCTTCTGCGTACTTTAGAACCTGAGGCATATCCAGGAGGACTGCTTTTGTATCCGGAAACTGCCTTAAGAACCCAACGGAAAAGGCACCCAGGCCCGAACCCACATCCAGAATCTCTCCCCGTAGCTGTAGCCTCGAAAAAAATGGCAGGATTTGTTCGATCTTGTTCCTGGCAATGCAGTCCATCGCCCAGCAATAACGACGAAGGCGTTGTTCGACGGCTTCTTCAGGCTCATTTTGGGGAGGAAGAAGCACCCGCGTGCCTTTTTCCAGGCACCGGTTCAGGCTTTTCCAATTCTCAGCCAGATATTTGCGCCAGAGGATGGAGTCGCCCTGATAAGCCTCGCCACCCTGGACCAGGTATTTTCGGGAGAGCTTCGTATTGGCGCAATACCCATCGGCCTCAAAGACGAGTCCTAAAGCAGACAGAGCACGGATATACCGTTCCAAAGCTTCCAAATCATAGTTTAGTTGCCTGGCGAGTTCCACTACGGACAATCCGTCAGGCTCCAACCGTGTAAAAAGTCCCTGTTCCACGGCGGTAAAAAGCACCTCGGAGTACCAATAGCCTGTAGCCAGGTCTTCCAGGTATTGGGGATTCATATCCTGCGGATCATGCATGTGCCATACGCTCCTGATTCTGTGGTCCGGTGACACCGGCATCAGCAAAAGTCAGCATTTTGCTGATAACCCGGGAAGACGTTTCAACTATGTGCATGGCCAGAGCCGCGCCGGTGCCTTCTCCTAAACGCAGGTCTAGATTCAGTATCGGCTTAAGCCCCAGGGCTTCCAGCATGTACTGGTGTCCCGGTTCTACGGACTGGTGAGCTGCAATCATGTAATCGACGGCACTGGGCGCCAGGTTTTTTGCTGCCAAAGCCCCTGCGGACGAAATCAACCCGTCTATCACCACCGGAATGCGATGGTAAGCTGCGCCTAAAATCAACCCGGCAATCCCGGAAATCTCGAAGCCGCCCACTTTGGACAGGACGTCCAAAGCGTCTCTTGGGTCCGGTTTGTTTAGAGCGATAGCCTTTTCAATGACCGTGACCTTGTTATCAAAAGCGCTATCACTGATCCCTGTTCCCCGTCCAGTAACCTGTCGGGGAGGTCGGCCGGAAAACACTGCCAGAATCGCGCTGCTGGGCGTCGTATTGCCGATACCCATATCTCCCGTGCCCAGCATCTCGATGCCGTTTGTTACAAAGAGATCGGCAATCTCTATGCCGGCTTCCAACGCCTGGACCGCCTGCTTTCGGGTCATTGCCGGACCCTTGACTATATTTTGTGTACCATAGGCGATTTTATAAGAAAGTATCTTTTGTTTTTCTGCCAGAGCGCTCAGGTCGGCTGCAACTCCCATATCCACCACGGTAACACCAGCGCCGGCCATTTCTGCCAAAACATTGATGGCGGCGCCCCCGGCAACGAAGTTACTTACCATCTGTCGGGTCACTTCCTGGGGGAATGCACTCACCCCCTCAGCTACAACACCGTGATCTCCAGCCATGGTCACCACCATTTTCCTGGCTACTGAAGGGTTCAAGCTTTCTTTAATAGCGGCCAACTGTTCCGCCAGGTCCAGCAAATACCCCAGACTGTTGCGCGGAATGGCCAGGTCATTCAGCCGTTCTCTGGCTTTTAGCCGCCAGGCACGGTCCACTGGTCGAATGCCGGCTAGTACCTTTTCCATAGATAAGCGCATCTTTCGCACCTTTCTAAAACCTGGGTGATAGCAAGAGAACCATCCCTAAGAGAGCCAATATTTCTATCCATTCATTGGCAGCGCCGAGTGTGTCACCGGTAATACCGCCCAGTTTACTCTTGATGAACTCGTGAAACAGGACAGTGCCGGCCAGGATAATCCCCAGGAGAATAAATCCATGCATCCTCAAAAGCGCCAGACCCAACACGGCAGCCACTATTGAATTGATAATCAGCTCCCGCCAGCCCACATGAGCTGTAAAGGCGCCCGTTCCACCATTGCTTCTGGCATAGGTGTAGCGGGCAGCCCCATATACCTGCGCCCAGCGGCCCAGTGCCGGCGCCACTGCCAGCGCCATCATCTGCGATGACCTATCCATCTCGCCCAATAGGACAACTTTCAGCAACACGGCCAGGACGCCAGCCGTCACCCCATTAGCACCGACCCGGCTATCCTTCATAATTTCCAGCATCTGGGCCCGCGGACGCCCGCTGAAAATGCCGTCAGCCGTATCCATCAGGCCATCGCCGTGAAGATTGCCTGTCACGAAGATCATAAAAATGATTGCGCCCAGATTGGCTACCGTCGGTGAGAAGCCCAGACTAAGCAGGTAGTGCAGTCCGGCAGCGCTTGCGCCAATCAGTAAGCCAACGAGGGAGAAATAGGACAGGGACCGCGCCATCACCCTGTCATCCACAATACGGGGGATTGTGATGGGGACCCTGGTCAAAAACTGTAAAGCCAATAGAAATCCCATTTACATCACCCTTCCACACTTTCGAGGCCAATAAAAAAATCCCTAAACTTAAGCTTATTAAGTCTAGGGATCTATGTGGTGCTAAAAACGAATCCCCCAGCCTTTAAGCTTTCGGCCGGGGGATTTACCATTTCCCGATAAGGCCCTTTCCACGAGGTAACTTGTCGGCAGGTCTTCTGGCTTTCAGTTCAACCTACTTCCCGGCGCCTTCCCCTCCCGATTCATCGGAAAAGTGGCATTATCCCGGGTTTCGTCCCTGCTACAGCGGCGGGACCGCGCCTGACTTTGACAGGCTTCCCTTTTCAGCCCCGGATCTTCCCAGTCAAACTGGAAGCGCCGGGACACCGACACCTACGCTATTCAATTGTTGGTGATAGTATAGAAGACATCCCGACCCTTGTCAATAGCACGTCGGTGACGGCATAAACGCCCCGCTCCGTTGCTTTTGACGATATCTCACCGGCAACTCACCCGGAATGGACAAGGTGTTTTTTTCAAGTTGACCGAACATCGTGGAGTTCAGAAAAAGGGTAAACCTTTCCCGGGTCCTGTATTTCCGCCGCTTTTATTTTTCGGGTGTCAGCCTCACCTTTGACCGCAGTACTCTGTATACTACGCCGCCGATTATCGCCACGCCAATGACCGCACCGATAATCCACCACCAAGAGAAGACGCCGGTAGGAATGGGCGCCGCCTCGGAAGGCGATGGCTCACCCACAATCGGTTCCGAAGTCGCTTCCCTATCCGGCACCGGTGGTACTTCGGGCGCCGGGGCAGGAGCGGGCTCAACAGCCGACGGCTGCTGAGGTTCCGGAGTCAACGGTTGAGGTGATAAAAACGCCGGAGCCGGATCAGGCGTCGGATCTGGAGTAAAAGGTGGTGGTTGCACTACCGAAACAGGTTGAGCCGGTTTTCCCGCAATCAAGGCAATACTGGTGAAATGCTCCACTTTCCCGGTGACCGTATTGTCCTCTGGATTGACAATGCTTGCCAGTTGTACCCACTCCGAGCCATCCCAGAAAGCCAGGTACAGGTTCGCTTCTGAAAACCCAGATGGTAGCTGGTCGTCGGCATAGCTCATCACAATCGTAAGCGCCGGGTCAAACCTAGCCCCATCGGGCCCGAACTCATAGTTGAGAATGATGGCGCCCCCGGGCGACGGCTCAGCCGGAGGCTCAGCCACAATCGCAGAAAGGCCGGTGACCGCCAGTCCGGTCGGCATGAGCATGGTGGTATTGGCTATGATGGCAACCGAAGCCTTGCCATCCGTAGAGATGAGGTTCACAGCATTCAGAGTAACGCCAGTGATAGCGTTGATGAGTGGACCTACTCCCAGGAAGCCGTTTACACCAAGCGCTATGATGCCAGATGGCGCCCCACCCCCACCGCCACCTCCACCGCCGCTGGATGGGGGCGGTGGTTCCGATGTTGTGAAGGTCATCTCATCGCCAAACGCGACGCCATGCCCGGCGACTTTAGCGCGGAAATAGTAGGTAGTACTCGCCAAAAGCGCCACGTCAGCCTGGAAAGTCCCGATTGCATTTATTGGTTGTATAGCCGTCTCGGCAGTATAGCTCTCCGGGCTTGTTCCCCACTGGAAAGAGACATTGACCGAGTCAGCCGTACCCAGAGAAGTGAGATTCCCGCTCAGTCTGGCGCCGCTCGATGTAACACTGGCAACGCCTAGAGTAGTCACGGTTGGTAAAGTTGTAGCCAGGGTGGTGAAGCTCCTTTCGCTGCCGGAGTCAGAATCGTGGCCCTCCGCCCGGGCGCGATAGTAGTAGGTTGTGTTGGCTGACAGGCCGCCCAGGTCAAGGGAGAACAGACCGGTAGCATTCATTGTCTGGACAGAAGTGTTGGAGGTTAGATTTCCTGAACTCGTCCCCCACCGGAAGGTGACATTGACTGAGGCCGCCGTGCCGAGTTCCGTCAGAGTGCCACTCAGAGTCGCTGAGAAGTAGCTCACATTGGTGGCGTTTCCCGTAATGACATCGGGCGGAGTGGTGGGCAAAGTAGTGAAACTCAATTCTTCGCCATAGCCAGTGCCCTGCCCGGCTGCTTTTGCACGGAAATAGTAGGTGGTGTTAGCAGAGAGGGATCCGGTAAGGTTGGCACTGAAGGGGCCGGTAATGTTTGTTGTCTGTACAGGAGTCTCAACCGTGTAGTTGTCAGAGCTAATTCCCCATTGGAAGGAGACATTGGCTGAGGCATCTGTACCCAGGGAAGATAGATTACCGTTTAAGCGAGCATCATAAAACCTGATATCGCTGGCATTCTCAGTAGTAACGGATGGCGGGGTTGTGGGCAGCGTTGTGAAGCTCTTCTCACTTCCAGAAAATGTGCCATGTCCAAGGGCTCTCGCCCGAAAATAATAGGTTGTGTTAGCGGATAGACTGTCTAGGATGAAATAGAAATCACCAGTTACATTCATTGATTCGGCAGTAGTCTCGGCAGTATAGGTTAATGGGCTTGTTCCCCACTGGAAAGAGACATTGACGGAGTCAGCCGTGCCCAATGATGCCAGGCTACCATTTAGCCAAGCCGAATCATGGGTAATATTGGTGGCATTATCAGTTGTCACTGATGGCGCTGTCCCCGCTGGTGTGGTGAAGCTCTTTTCCTCACCGTAGCTGGTGCCATTGCCGACCGCCTTCGCCCGGAAATAAACAGTCTGGTTGGGAGACAGGCTCCCCAGGGCAAACGAGTAACTGCCAGTGGCATTCACTGTCTGAGGAACGGTATAGCCGGTGAAGTTACCAGAAGTGACGCCTAACTCGAAAGATACATTAACTGAAGATGCCGTGCCCAGAGAGGTCAGGTTTCCATTAAGTTGCGCAGAGGTAAAGGTAATGTTGGTGGCCTCATCGGTGATAACCGATGGGGAGGGAATAACCGCGGTCGTGAAGCTTCTTTCTTCGCCGTAGCCGGCGCCATCACCGACCGCTCTGGCTCTGAAATAATAGGTAGTGGCCGGACTGAGACCGGTCAGATTACCGCTGAAAACGCCGGTAGAGTTCATCGATGTGTAGTTCGAAGAAATCTCACCGGTATAGTTTTCCGAATTCAACCCCCACTGGAAGGAAACATTGGCTGAGCTTGCCGTACCGAATGAGGTCAAGGTGCCGTTCAATATTGCGAAACTAAAAGTAACCTCCGTGGCATTATCCGTGCTCACCACCGGGGTAGTGGGCAAAGTGGTGAAGCTCTTCTCGATTCCATACGCTGCTCCGTCACCGGCAGCCTTCGCCCTGAAAAAATACGTGGTGTTCGCCGAAAGGCTGGTTAAATCGGAGCTAAAGCTGCCGGCGGTATTCATTGTCTGAATGATAGTGCTGGCAGTATAGTTTTCTGACTCTCCCCCCCACTGAAAAGTGACGTTGGCTGAGCTTGCCGTGCCGAGCGATGTCAGGTTGCCGCTCAGGACTGCCGAGCTGTAGGTGATATTCGCGGCATTATTGGTAGTTACGGTTGGTGGAGTTAGGAAGGGGGACCATGACGGAAAGAAGTTGTCCCCGGGCATGGAGTCGGTAAGATTTGTTTCACCGGTGCCATCCAGATTTATGGAATAGATTCGCGGGACGCCATTAGTTGCTCTTTCGAACAGTATTTTGGAGCCATCAGGAGACCAGATCGGTCTCAAATTGTGGCCGGTCTGGCTGCTCGCACTGTAGGTTAGCCTTCGCTGATTAGTGCCATCTACATCCATCAGGTAAATCTCTGAATACGTGTTCCGATGCGAGTTAAAGGCGACCGTCTTGCCGTCGGGCGAAAATGATGGGTTCTCGTCACTGCTCTCATGGCTAGTTAACCTTTCAACATCAGACCCGTCTGCGTTCATGAGGTAAATATCTAGATTTTGGGATGTTCCAGGGACGCTTCCCCTGGTTGAAACAAAAGCAATTCTGGTGCCATCCGGGGATACCGCTGGTTGCCAGTCTATTCCCTGATTATAAGCGAGATTCGGATTTGGGTAGTTTGTCAGATTCGTTTGACCGCTTCCATCAGCATTCATCACATAAATCTCGTAACTGTTATCTCGGCTAGATGTAAAGACAATCTTCTGGCCGTCTGGAAACCATCGCGATTCGAAGTCAGAGCCAAGAGAATTGGTCAGGCGTACCTGGTTGGATCCATCTTTGTTCATCATGTAAATCTCTTGTTGTCCGTCACGACTGGGTGTAAAAAGAATCTTGCTCACGTCAGGCGACCATGATGGATAAGAATCGTGCGAGGTGTCCGTCGTGAGCCGGTTCACTCCAGTCACATTGGTGTTCATCACGTATATTTCCATGTTCCCATCACGGTTTGAAACGAAAGCGATCTTTGTATTCGCCAGGTCCGCCGTCACGGTCACATTGAAGCTCAAGCTGGCTGCCGAACTGGCACTGCCCCACAGGTCTTTCGTCCGCACCTGGAAGGTGTGGCTGCCTTTGCCCAAGATGGTGGGCTGGACGTAGGTCAGCCGGTTGCCGATATCCGTCCAGTTGCCGGAGTCCACCATGACTTGATAAGCAGTAGCGTTATCAACCGCGTTCCATTTGAAGGCGGTAAAAGGGTTATTGTCTAGGGAGATTTTGACCAGCCCGGTGGGAACGGGTATCGCTAACGTAGTGAAGCTCTTCTCGACTCCATACGCATCGCCCTGCCCGCTCGCCTTCGCCCGGAAATAGTAGGTGGTATTCGCCGACAGGCTGGTTAAATCGGAGCTAAAGCTGCCGGTGGTATTCATTGTCTGAATGATAGTGCTGGCAGTATAGTTTTCTGACTCTCCCCCCCACTGAAAAGTGACGTTGGCTGAGCTTGCCGTGCCCAGAGAAGTCAGGTTTCCGCTGAGGCTGGCTGAGTTATGACTGACAGTGGTGGCGTCATCGGTGGTCACTAGCGGAGTCATATAGCCGAGGCTCAGCCTGCCGCTGCCGAATACATTATCCTTCCCGGCATCACCGAGGTCGACTGCCCTGCCTTCGAGGAAGGCCTGTATCTGGACGACGTCATATGATGGATACGCTTGCTTCACCAGCGCCGCCGCGCCGGCCACGTGAGGTGCAGAAGCGGAAGTGCCGGAGAACGTTCCAGGGCTGTAAGCGCGCGTACTGACGCCATCCGGCGCGACAATATCGGGTTTGGTCCTGCCATCAGTGGTGGGTCCCTGCGAGCTGAAAGATTCGATCGTTCCCGCGTTGTTCCAGTAAACCGCACCAGCCGTCATCACATTTGGCGAATCGGCGGGCACAGTCAGACTGCCTGATGCCACCTGGTATTCCAGGGTTTGGACAAGGCTGTACAGGTGGAAGTTTCTTACTGCCGGGCTGCCGACCTTCTTGATCCATATTCTGTAGAAGCCGGTATACGCACCGGTAAACTGGAGAGCTTCCACGGGGTCATCGTTACCATTCTGAACATCTTCAGAGGCAGCGCGGATGATACTCTGATTATCAGTCAAATAGAGGTCGTAGTTATTGGACGAGCTTCCCCAGGGGTCGTCCCATTTCAAGAAAACGATTATGGAGGCTCCAGTCTGAACAAAGATGGACTGGTTTTCATCAAATGGGGAGGGCTGGCTGAATTCATGCCACGTGTCGCCGTCGGTGTCAACAAAATTCCCCTGCCAATGTTCTCGTGCCGAGTTTCCGGCGCTGTTCACCCAGAGGATGCCAGCGGCGCGTGCCCTGTTTACTATCACAGCTATCGGACCTGTGCCGTCGCCCGGACCCCCGGGATACCAGCCCAGGGACATCGAAATGACATTGACGCCCTGGGCAATCATCCAGTCGACCGCATTGCCAAGGTCGACTTCTGTATCCACGTTCGCCAGGTAGAACTGGGCGCCGGGAGCAACATCATAAACAATCTCAGCTACTCCCGTGCCGTGCTTTTCTGTTCCCTCATTCCCGATGCTTGGTGCCCACCAGGTAGTGATGCTGGCCGGCAGCTCGCCCTCAGCCTGCCGCGTCGTGTAACCGGCAAATCCGCCGTCAACAATGCCTACCTTGACACCGCTGCCATTGTAGCTGGCGTTCTGCCATACATCAGCGCCAATGACGGCCACGCCCTCGCTGACCACATCCTCCACAAAACTATAAGGCGTCCTGACAAAGCGCACGCCCGGCAGGTCTGCCAGCGCCGCCAGTTGTCCCGCCAACACGTTCACCTGTAGCAGGTTGCCGTCGCTGGCTTCAACAGTGCCGAGTCCTGATGCCGCCTGCCGGACCTGCCCCATCTGGTTGGCTGAGGTCTCGATGATCACGCGCACAGTTTCAGTCCCAACTTCATCGGGATTCTGCTGGGCTGGACGGGACGTCGTTTTGTCGTTTTGCTCCTTGAGCACACGATTCAGCCGCGAATCAAGTTTCGGGTTGGCGTTCTTTGGAAGTTGTACTGGCTGCGGTTCAGGATCGGCGGCGGAAACAGGTAATGGCTCCGAGTAAGAAAGGGATGCGCTCAATAACAGGGCAGCGACGACCAATAGCTGGACTAATTTGAGTAGTTTCATCACTCCCCCGTCTTCAACTGCTGAGCATTATCATCCTTGGCACCGGGCACCGGCAGCATGGGAAGCCGGATAAACTTGATGCCGGGCTCTTCAGCCAGGGAATTGAGGCTGCTAACCGGCACAATCGCCTGAAGCAGACCTTCATCGCTTGCCTCCACTGTCCCAACACTGGCAACAGCTTGCCTTGCCATCTCGAGCTGACCAGGTAGGGTTTCTATAACTACCCTTACTTTCCTGTCAACAAGCACGATGTTCTGCTGCTGCGCAAACGACACAGCCTCTCCTCGGCTCTCTGCCTGGACAAGCTGGTTAAGCTGAGAGCTCAGCTTCGGATTTCCCTTGTCTCCACCTAAAGGAGGGAGCGGCGGAGGGGATGCCGGCTCCTGCGGAGAAGCGCAGGCCATAAAGACAGGAACCACCAGACCAGTGACAAAGAACAATGTTACCATTCCCATAATGGGTGACATCCTTCGTAGCTGCATCATCGCATCCCCATCTTCACTAACCTGTCCGGTTAAGTCTGCCTAAACAGAAGGCGCCAGCCATCACCGTTTAAAGACCCGGACTCCGGCGATTCTGATGCATTTTTCCCACATCCCTTGCCCTGTCCACCGCTGCTTAATTTGAGAAAGACATGCTTTATATAAAGCTACATTTTTCTGGTTAGGTTTGTCAAACTCAACCCGCACAAGCTGGCTAATTAACCAGGTCGGCGGCCGGCCACCAGCCATCTGCCTGTCCTCTCCAACAACTGCTACAAAGGGGAAAAACGGCTATCAAAGCTGGCAAACCATACTGGGGGATGGGTAAACGCGGTTTACGCAAGGGTAAGAACAAGCAGCGACTGTTCTCCAGCCGGGTGTCCTCCTGATGTGGTCTAATAGAACGGACACCTCAAGAAGAGTCGAGTAAAATGAGCGCCAGGAGGTGTGCAGTTGACCGAGCAGGAGAAGAAAACATACACTGCAGAATTCAAGGGTGAGGCGGTAGGGCTGGTTATCGACCATGGTTACAGCATCGCGGAAGGCTCGAAGTGCCTTTGGGCTTTTCGTAGTGGCTAGCAGCCGTATCCTCCCCGCCTGCCAGTCCGGATATTGCAGAACCAAGCTCGCCCCTGCCATCTTTATACCCCTCTACTATGTAGGAGCCGGAAAGGGGCAAAAAGAGAGCGACTCTTGAAAGTCCTAATTTCCAGTAATCCATCCATTGCTCGGAGAAGCTGCTAGCAATTCGCCGATTATAGGGTTTGTCCAGTAACCTGAAATTTGTCTGCATAAAAAGTTCTTGGTATAATTCAGTCGGGCGCTGACGCTCAATAGCATGGCCGGCAATACCAAATGGAGAGACTGAAACTTTCACAGGCCGACAAGGCCTTTCTGTTCTCCAAAGGCACGAACGGAATCAATGGCCATCTGCTTCACGGTAACTTGCATATAAGGATCACTCCATGAGCTTTGAAAGCATTTTGTTCGAGAGGCCTGAAGACAGGCCAATGAAAAAACCGGAGCTGCCGGGCTTTTTTGCTGATCTGAATCTTGACCAGATTGCGGAAGCGGTTACCTTGGGCAAGGAAGAATACAATCTGAGGCCCTTCTTCTGGTCTGCTCTGAAACGTATCGGCGCCATCGAATACCGTCACGAAGTAATGCAGGAACTTGAAAGACAAGAGCCTGCCAGGATCATAGCGGCCTTTGCGCAACGGATGCACACTATGCGTGATTGCCTCGCGCGGAGTGAAAGGCTTTCCTACCAGCTCCAGAAGCAAAGGTGGTTCCTGGACGCAGTGGATGCCTACTGCCACGCAGTCAGCTCTCTCTATCGTGACCTTTCGGCAGCAGATCTGAAATCGCGGGGGTTCCTGGCGTTCCGCGAATACTTACGAGACTACGTAAAATCAGAGCCTTTCACGTCTTTTGCAGCAGAAACACAGCGAGTGGGGGCCAATCTAGCTGGAGTGGACTACTGCGTACATATCAAAGGAAAGAACTTCACCGTCCGAAAGCGCGAGTCTAAGGGGGACTACAGCGCAGAAGTGGAGAAGACATTCGAGAGGTTCAAACAGGGAGGAGCTAGGGATTACCGGATCACGTTTTCTGAGCCGGCAGACATGAACGACATGGAGGCAGTGATTCTTGAGGCGGTGGCTCAATTATATCCTGAAGTATTTGAAGAGCTGTATGATTTTTGTGAAAAGAACGTAGACTTTCTTGATAAGAAAATCGCTGATTTTGACCGCGAAATACAGTTTTATGTCGCCTATCTGGAATTTATTAATTCCATCAAGGCGGCAGGGCTCAAACTCTGCTATCCTGAAGTCTCAGAGACAAACAAAGAAATCTCCCAGCTGGAAGGGTTTGATCTAGCTTTGGCCAACAAGCTTATTCCCGAAGGCAGGCCTACTGTATGCAATGACTTTTTCATGAAGGGCAAGGAGCGCATATTCGTGGTCTCTGGGCCGAACCAGGGAGGAAAGACGACTTTTGCGCGCATCTTTGGACAGTCGCACTATCTTGCCAACCTAGGCTGCCCTGTGCCGGGAAAGGAAGCAAAACTCTTCTTGTTCGACAGGCTATTTACCCATTTCGAAAAAGAAGAAACCGTTGAGGACCTGAGAAGTAAACTGGAAGATGATCTCACGAGGATCCATGGCATTCTCGACGAGGCTACGTCGCGCAGCATCGTCATCGCTAACGAGATTTTGACTTCCACGACGCTAAAAGATGCTGTCTTCCTAAGTAAAAAGGTGATGGAAAGTCTAAGCCAGTTAGACTTGCTTTGTGTGTGGGTAACGTTTGTCGAGGAGCTAGCATCATACAGCGACAAGGCGGTGAGCATGGTTAGCATGGTGGCCCCCCAAAATCCGTCACTGCGTACGTACAAGATCGTAAGGAGGCCCCCATACGGGCTCTCCTATGCGGCGGCAATAGCCGAAAAGTATGGCCTGACGTATAAGTCTCTGAAGGAGCGAATAAAATAGTGAAAGTCTACCTGATGTACAAGGATCGAGACTTCGATCTGGAGCAAAATGCGCCTTGGAACGGCCCGGAGTTGATCCAGGACCTCCAACTTGCTCCCATTTCCAGCGCCATGGCCAATGACGACGAGTTCCTACACCGAGTGGCACAGAGCGCGCTACTGTCAGGCTTCGGTAACGGACCCGACGTCATATTTTACCGACAGGCAGTCCTCAGGGATTGTCTGAAGAATCCCTTTGTGGTAAAGAGACTGTACGAGCTCGCGGTTAGCGTTATTGGAGACAGAAAAGTGTCCCACTGGGCCGCAGGCCTTGCCAACTCCCCATGGTCGATTCTCTTCCGTGCCGTCGAAAGTTTACAAGTATTCCTGGGTACGCTGAAAACACTGAAGAGCGTTGCTGATCAAGATGCCGGTAAATTTGAATCGGAGGGTTTTAAAGAGTTCTTCGCAAGAATCAAGGGAGAGATTAGCAGCGAATACCTGGAAGAAATTGAGGGGCATCTTTGGGAGTTGAGTTTGCGAGATGAAGTTCTGATCGGCGCACAGTTAGGGAAAGGCAACCGGGGCAGCAACTACGTATTGCTCAAATCAAACAACCAGAAGAAATGGATCCAACGGGTATTCAGCAGGGGGCCAAGAGCATACACCTTCCGTATCAATGACCAAGATGAGACTGCGATCAGGAAACTGGGCGAGCTTAGGAACAGGGGGATCAACTCAGTGGCCAATGCCACTGCCCAATCGGTAGACCACGTTCTCAACTTCCTTGTTACATTGCAGACCGAACTCGCATTCTACCTGGGCTGTGTCAATCTGCATGAGCGCCTTGCCGAATTGGGTGAGCCAACGTGCTTTCCTGTGGTTGCCGCGGTGGGCGAGCGCATATTCTCATCCGAGGGGCTTTATGACATTTCCCTGGCACTGAGCATGGGACAACAGGTGGTAGCGAACGACATCAATGCCGATAGCAAGAGTCTCATCATAGTGACCGGAGCTAACAAGGGTGGAAAGACGACCTTTTTGCGGAGCGTAGGCCTATCACAAATGATGATGCATTGCGGGATGTTTGTTCCAGCCCGTTCTTTTTGTGCCAATTTGTGCACAGGGCTTTTCACACACTTTAAGCGCAAGGAAGACGTCTCTATGGAAAGCGGCAAATTGGATGATGAACTTAGCCGCATGAGTCAAATTGCAGACCATTTGTCCGCCCATTCTCTGGTTCTGCTTAACGAAACGTTTGCCGCCACGAACGAGATAGAAGGATCAGAGATTGCGAGACAGATAGTAGCTGCTATGATAGAGAGGCAGGTCAAGGTAATCTTCGTATCTCATCTGTATCAGTTTGCGCACGAGCTCTACGAAGCAAGGACGAATGAGGCTCTTTTCTTGCGTGCTGAAAGAAAGACGGACGGAACCCGAACTTACAGGCTGACTAATGGTGAGCCACTGGACACCAGCTACGGGGTAGACCTATATAACAGGATTTTTGTTGGCGGGGGGCCGGAAATATATGCCAAAGTTCAATAAAGGCGATAGAGTAAAAGTCCGTTTGGTTTCCCATTCACCGTATAGAGGTCAAATTGGGATGGTGGATGATAGCCCTTCGAGTTATTCACCTCCTTCGAAGCGCTCAAGTGGCTTCTGGTACATGGTGAGATTTGAGTGGAGAGGCTTACGTCCGGCTGCCCGCTTCGTGGAAGAAGACCTTGAGGCCGTTTCTGACGAGAACCGTCCGGCAGAAACCCCTTCCACGGTAAGACCCGCCGGGCGGTCTCAGCAGACTGCTGGAAATCAGTTTTTTCAGGTATCAACGAGGAAGAAATATTTATTAATCGCTCTCACAGTGGTACTAACACTAGCGGCCATTCTGGTCGCTTCCGGTAATAGAAGAACAAAGACTGATTCTCCCACGCCGTTCGGATTTTCACCCGTACCAACAGGAACTTCCTTACTGGCCCAAGGGTCATCTAACGAGACAATGAAACTCGTTTTTGTGACGGAGCTTGTTGAGGCTACGGCTGAGTCAGTCCTGCCCGTCCAACCGGTAGTGAGAATAGAAGATGCTAATGGCAACACTGTGACCACTTCTACGGCACCGGTGACGCTAATTGTCAGCGGTGACAGGGCAACGCTATACGGAACAACGACGGTTAACGCGGTAAACGGGGTAGCCACGTTCACTGACCTCTCGATCCGTTTGGCTGGGTCTCACTACAGCCTGGCAGCCATCGGTCGTGGGTTGACTTCAGCCATTAGCAATTCCTTCAATGTGACGCCCGGCGCGGCAACGAAGCTTGCCTTCACCAAAGTCCCTGCTGGATTTGAGGCTGGATCAACCCTCACCAAGGAGATCAAAGTGAACGTACTGGACTCCTACGGGAATACAGTGACCACTTCCACGGCACCCGTGACGCTGGCTATCACTCCCGGCACCGGCACAGGCGGGGCTATACTGTCCGGCACAAAGACGGTCAATGCCGTGAATGGCGTGGCCACGTGGGCACATTTGTCCATCGATCTCGCTGGTTTTCGTTACGCATTGACCGCCACCAGCCTCGGATTGGCCCCCACCATCAGCGCCCCTTTCAATGTGTCTGAGAGTGTGCCCAAGTAATATTTGGAATGACCGACACTCACCATAATTTATAAAGCACAAATCATGGCAGCAAGCGTATGTGTATTATTGCTCAGACAAATAGGCAGATTATTACAATATCAAGCATTACTCAGACACACTCTCGGCGGAGGTTCCACCGGCACTGGGTTGCCACGCCTTAACGGCGTAACATTTTAGATGTTTGTCAGTTTATCCAGGCATTGATTTCAGGATCAAAGTCATACTAAATATCGTGGTATCGCATCTGGCTTGCTTTTCCTATTGGGACAAAAGTCACAGATTTGTCTGCCACATCTGGCTAAAATACTTTGTAAATGAATTACATCTTGCCAATGATGAGGGGGTGAGGCAAATGGTGATGTGGAAATTGAAGAGTTGCCCTCGATGCGGAGGGGACATGTTCATACAGCAGGACATGTCTACCTGGCATCAGCAATGTCTGCAATGCGCCTACCGGATTGAGCTGAAGAGACTTGCTAAGTCTACTGAAAGTCCGGTGCCAGTCGGTACCGGCGGGAAAAGTTCGTCCGAGTGAAGCCTTTATACGCGCGTCAAGAAACGCGCAGACAAGTCAAAGACTCCAACGCATGGTTGGAGTCTTTTTGTTTCAGCGGCTCAGGACACTAGACCAGCGGATAGAATACGGCAACGACGATTACCGCAGCGAGGAGCGCTCCGGCAACCGCCTGGGCGAAGGAGTGGGATTTCAATTCAATCCTTGCCCATGCAGTCAGGGGGATCAGCGTTATCGTTGGCACACCCACCCAGCCATACAGGATGACAAGCACCATCGCGGAAGCGGCAATAAAGGCTGTGTGCAGGCTTATTTTCCACCAGAAATTGATGCACATAAAGATTATGGTTGCCGCTAAACCGGTAGCAAATACAGCTACGAGTGTTGCCGGGGCGCCAAGATAAGCCAAGATGATGACGCCGGCAACCGCACAGAGGCTGTTCACCACGTAAATTTTTGTTCTCTGCTCGCGGACGTTAGCGAAGAGGTTATCGAGACGCCCTGTCCTGAGCAAGTACACGACGATGACGAAAACCGGGAACACGCTCAGGCCTACGGCAACCAGCGCCCATTTGAGAGCGTCGGCGGGATTTGCGGCTGAGGCGAAAGACAGCAACAGGATGATGGCCAGGCCGACAAGAAAGGGATTCAGAACATTGGAGATAAGGGTAGCCATTTGTTTCTTCATGCCGCTATCTTCCCAGAATGAGAATATGTGTAATCATAACTCAAAAAGGGCATTTTTGCAAAACAGGGCAGAGAGAGCGTTTAATAACTCCGTTCGCCCCCGTATCAAGTCTTGTCCCGTGCGTGACACGGGAACGGGGGCAGGCTCTGAGCTTGTCGAAGGGCAGTTGTGGTTCCCTTCGTCTGCTCTCAGGGCAGGCTAACGGCTCACCACCTGTGGCGAGGGTCGGTGGCGAGCCACGAACGGCTTGGGTGAGTTGCTAAACAACCTCGGCAGAAGCGTTTCGGTAAGCCGGGGACCGGAGTCAGGAAGTTGGCGACTCCGAGAGAATTTGAACCGCCGGTCTTCGCTGCGATCAGCCTTATCTGCTGAACGTTGATGACTCGGCAGTATCCAGCCGGGGATCATAGATTTACCGTTGCGGGGCAGAGGCACGAGTTGAGGCAGACTCAAGCAATTTTCATTCCAAAGTCATACTTTCGGGTGATTGATTGACCCCGGAAAGAAGACTACGATTGCGGTGAAACGTGGACAAATCAATTGGGCTAAAGTCAAAAAGTGCTGGCTCAGACAAACGTAGCAAAGGTATCAGTCAGCTGAAGCCTTTGGTCGAATGATTTTAGGCAAATAATCGGATCCGGTATTCTGAACTGTTGCGGAGTAACATTGTGCGCAGATGCAAAGCATGAGTAGACCAATTTTGCATGTTTTTAATAAGTTTTGAGGACTTGCACTGATATTTGCAGTGTGATATAAATTCTGCCGTTGGCTCATTAGTATTATGTTATTTTGATGCCAGCGGATTAAAACAAAGACCAACAAAAAGGAGTAGGGAAGGAGAGTCATATGCTGAAAATGGTTCGCCGGGAAGAAAAGGGGTTCACACTGATAGAGCTGCTGATAGTGGTGGGGATTATAGGCGTGCTGCTCGCAGTCGCTGTGGCGGCATTGACCGGTTTCATTGGTACCGGGAAAACCGAAGCGATGTTAGCTGAGAAAAATGCTGTGCAGACGGCGATAGATGCCTACATGGCGAAAAACAACCTTACCACTATTACTGAGTATTCTGGCACGCCAAGAGCTATTGCAGGAACTGACCCTTTCAGTATCTATTTACGCCCGGTTGGTACCGATTACAGCAAATATGAGTACACCTGGTCTCAAAACGGGACAATAACAGCCCAGCAATAGTAGTAATCATCAAATCGTGCCTGACCGCAGGAGCTGGAGGCATAGCCCCCTTTTAGTTGGGGGCTATAAGCGCTTCAATGGGTCTGCATCTTTCAAATTGGATTCGCGGAGATAAAAAGCGATGCTGGAAGGGGAAGCCAACCTGCTTTACCAATTTTCAAAGGATCTGGGTGCCAATATAGACAGCCGCCGGGCGGTTAATCTTGCTCTCGATTACCTTCTGAAGGTTGCTCCCTCCCATGTTGCCGGCATTTTGGTGAGGGATATCGCTGACCATCATCAGCCCTGGAAACTGTCCGTAAAAGTACCTCGTCCCGGCGGGGAAGCCATCGCCAGCAGATTCACTGAGAAAATCCTTGATGCGATGAATGCCCTTCCGGGAGATTTCGCCCGCTTGGACAAGACGGCTATCACAGTGGAAAGCAGCTTTTGGGATGTTGGGAATACCATCGGGGACAATACAGATATGAAGTCCTTTCTTTGTCTGCCCCTGGATGTTGGAAAGGAAACAATAGGGGCGCTTGTCGTAGGGTCTGTTTCGGAAAACGCTTTTGACGACAGCCGGAGGCAAATTATGGCTATGATGGCCGAGCAGGTGGCCGCGGCCATCAGGAATGGGCAGCTTTTTGAGCAGATGAAGATGGAGAAGCAAAACTTGGAGAGGGTCATCAGTCACATGTCCGATGGTTTGATAGCGGTCGACCAGAACCGCCGGGTTACCATTTTTAACGCGGCGTTGGAGAGTATGACCGGCTTGCAGGCATCGGAGGTGATTGGCAAGTCCCCGGAAGAGCTACAGCCATTGCTCGCCTTTCTGAACACGGTAGAGCGGCCGGTGGAAATGCTGTCCCTGGAAAGACCGAAAACCAGGGTTCTGACGCTTTCGCCGTCGGAAGTCATCGAGGACGCTGGCCAGCATTTGGGAGAAATACAGGTAATCCATGATATTACCCAGGAGAGAGAACTGGCCCGCATGAGGTCCGAGTTCGTGGCTAACATTTCCCATGAACTGCGCACCCCGCTTCACTCCATAGCTGGCTTCAACAAACTTATGCTGGAGGGCAAAGTCCCCGACCTTGAGACCCAGAAAGAGTTCCTCTCCATTATAGACCAGCAGGCCGAGCATCTCAGCAAACTGGTCAATAACCTGATTGATGTTTCGTCTATTGAAGCGGGGCAGTTCAAGATACGAAAGGGACCGCTGATGATGGAAGGGCTAATCCGCGTGGTAACGGCGGGATTTTTCAGCTTAGCCCACGAAAAAGGTATTGTTATCAAACTGGATATTAAAGCGCCGCTGCCAGACGTTTACGGAGACGAGGACCGGATAAGGCAGGTGCTGACGAATCTGCTCGGGAATGCCATCAAATTCAGTGATAACAGCAGTGACGTCGTCGTAAGGGCGGCGGTCAGCGATGGTATGCTGAAAGCACAGGTTATTGACCACGGCATCGGCATTCCTCCGGAGGCGATGCCGCATCTTTTTGAAAGGTTCTATCGAGCAAGCGACCCCATGGCCCGCGGTGGGGCGGGGCTGGGGTTGTACATCACAAGACAGATTGTCGAAAGACACGGCGGTCGTATCTGGGTGGAAAGTGAGCTGGGCAAGGGCAGCATCTTCAGCTTCACCCTCCCTCCATATGTTCCCCCGGAAGGCCTCGACCAGAAAGATCGGCCTGAAGGAAGCTCCATTGGCTAGCAAGATTTTGATAGTCGAAGACGACCCCGGCGCCCGGAGGCTTGTGGGTTACACGCTGGAACACGAAGGTTACCAGGTGATAACCGCCTCAAACGGGATGGAGGGATTGAAAAAGGCCCGGGACGAAAAGCCTGACCTCATCGTTCTTGATGTCATGCTGCCCGGGTTGGACGGTTTTGAGGTCTGTCACCGCTTGCGGGCTGACCCTCAGACTGCCATTATTCCCGTCCTGATGCTCTCAGCCAAGGCTCAAGAGACGGATATATCCACTGGCCGCAAAGTGGGGGCCGATGATTACCTGCCCAAGCCGGCAGACCCCTCGGAAATTGTGAGAAGGGTGGGAAACTTGCTGGCCAAGAAGGGGGGATGACGATGCGGGGATGGTTGATTTGAAAGTCCGTCCCAATGGGGATTGTACCTTTCTTTTGAAAGTTTGACAGCGGATTAGTACCGGGTACCTAGTTATACAAAAGAGGCATCACAATAAAACCGTTCGCCCTGAGCCTGTCGAAGGGCATGCCCATGGTTTGACAAGCTCACCATGAACGGCGCGCATGAGAGAGCTTAGTTATGCAATTCGGTACTCGCCAGCTTTTTTCATCCTAGAATCATTCTTTTGGGTGATTGCTCCTGACCCTGGGGAGGTATAGATTATGTCAAAAGGCAATGCCCGGATCCAGTGGGGAGAAGCAAATATGGAAGAGGAAAAACCCAGGAATGGTAGCGGTAACGGGACCCAGAGAAAGAACCTGGGCCAGGCGCTAATCGAGGCGGAGTTCATCACACCCGAGCAGCTCGATTATGCGAGCAAGCTACAGCAGAAGCAAAAGAAAAGACTCGGTGAGGTGCTGGTAGAGCAGAAGCTGATTACCCCCGAGGACCTGGGAATGGTGCAAAGCATTCAGCTAAATGTGCCGTTCATAGACCTCGGCAGACACGTCGTCCAGCTCCGCGCCCTGCAGTTGGTTCCTGAAGACATCGCCAGAAAGCAGACCCTCATCCCGATGGATATCGTTGGTGATGCCCTGGTCGTGGTGATGGCTGATCCTGATGACGTTCGGACCATAGATGATCTTCAGGTACTCTGTAAAATGAGGGTGGAACCGGCGCTGGGTATTCCGACCGATATTCGCGCCGCCATCGACCGTAGCTACCGTGCCGGCGGGGAGATCCAGAAACAGGTCAGCTACTTTGAGACTCCTTTTCCGGCGAAACTGGATGCGCCGGTCACTCCGGAAATCCTTGCCCGGACCCCGATCGTCGAAATCCTTGACCTGCTCGTGACGCAGGCAGTCCGCGACCGCGCCTCGGACGTCCACATTGAGCCCCAGGAAGATAGACTGCGCATCCGCTTTCGCATAGACGGCGTCCTCAGCGAAGCGTTCTCCTTACCGTTAAATGTCCATGCCCGGCTCCTATCCAGGATAAAAATTATGGCCGGAATGAATATTGCTGAGCAACGGCGCCCGCAGGATGGACAACTCTCGATCAAGGTGGCGGACAAGAGCATAGATATCCGTGTGGCTACCACAGAGACGCTCTACGGCGAAAGAATGACGCTGCGCATCCTGGACAAATCCCTGGCCCTTATCTCTCTAGCTGAGCTGGGTTTGCAGAGCGAAGCCCTCAAGAAATATCGCCAAATGTTGAAGAACCCCTTTGGCATGATACTTATTTCGGGTCCTACCGGCTCAGGTAAGACCACCACCCTTTACGCCTCGATCAGCCAGCTTGACCGGAGCGGCCTTAACATTATGACCATTGAGGACCCGGTAGAATACCGGTTCCTGGATATCAATCAAGTGCAGGTCAATCCCAAAGCGGGTCTTACCTTTGCTTCAGGACTGCGCACAATCATGCGCCATGATCCAGATGTGATCCTGGTAGGCGAGATCCGTGATAGCGAGACGGCCAGGGTGGCGATTCAGGCCGCCCTCACGGGGCATCTTGTGCTTTCCTCTATCCACGCCAATGATGCCATCGGGGTATTTTTCAGGCTGATGGACCTGGGTATCGAGCCATATCTCATCGCGGCGACTTTGCTGGGCGTTGTCTCCCAGCGAATTATCCGCCGTATTTGCCCCCATTGCCAGACCCTCTTCCAGCCACCCATAGAAGAATGCATCGCCTACCGGGAAGAAACGGGGGAAGAGCGCACAGTCTTTCATACCGGGCCGGGTTGCAATAATTGCGCCAGCACCGGTTACCTGGGAAGAATCGGGATTTTTGAGTGCCTGGAGGTCAGCGAAGAGGTCAGGCGAATGTTGTCGGTTCAGCCAAGCCCCAGCGAAATCAGGAATCAGGCGCTGCGGGAAGGAATGATTACCATGAGGCATGACGGGATGCTCAAGGCAAAAGCCGGTACAACTACCCTGTATGAGGTGCTCCGCAACGTGGTTTCAGTTAACTGATTTTTGATTTGCTTGACCGCGATTAAAGGCGTCTTTGTTCTCCCTGGAAATAAGCCTGCGGCAAACCCCTGCTTCGATCAGATTGGGGAAAAACTATGCCTTATGATTATGTAGCTTACACCGCCGATAAGAGGTTCGTGAGAGGCACAATTGATGTCGTCGCTGAGGGGTTGGCCGAGGAGGCTTTGCAGCGGGCCGGGTATCGCATCCTTAGCCTCAAAGAAGCTAAGCCAAAGCGGAATGCTGAAGAGCTCTTTCCCACATTTTTTGGGGTCAAACTGGCTGAGGTTATTGCCTTTTCCCGGCAACTGGCTACCCTGATTGAGTTCGGAATCTCTCTCACTCAGGCACTGCATCTCCTTGAGAAACAGGTTGCCGGCAGCGCCGTCAGGAGGCTTGTTGCCGGACTGGCTGCGGAGCTAGAAGGGGGCAGTTCCTTCTCTCAGGCGCTTTACAAATATCCTCACGTGTTCCCCAACATATATCTCCAGATAGCGAGCGCCGGTGAGCGAGGAGGAAACCTGGAGTCAGCTCTGAGGCAGGCGGTTGATTACCTGGAGAGAGGACTGGCCGCAAAGCAAAAGATAAAGCGCGCTATGGTATACCCGGCCCTTGTCCTGACTATGGCTGTGGGCGTGGTCGCTCTGCTGCTCACTGTGGCCTTACCCCCGTTACTCGGGCTATTTCAGGGGCTTGGTGCTGAGCTGCCCCTGGCAACGAAGCTTCTTATCGCGATTACAAACTTCTTTACGAGTTACAAATTTCATCTTCTGGGAACGCTTCTTGCTCTGGGGATACTGGCTATTTGGTATATCAGAACGCAATCCGGTCGCATGGTGTTTGACAGGTTCATCCTGAGGATTCCAGCCATCGGCGCAATCACGAGCCAGAGCAATATCGCGCTTTTCAGCCGGACTATGTCCGCCCTGCTGAAATCAGGCGTGCCGCTCCACCAGACAATGGAGATCGCCTGTCAGACCACAGGCAACATGGTCATCGGTCAGGCGTTAAAAGATGTCCAGGCAGGCATTGTTCAGGGACACAGCTTATCTCAACTGATGGGGGCAAACAAACTGTTCCCAAGCCTGCTGGTAGAAATGACGGCTGTGGGAGAGCAAACGGGCACCCTCGACTCAATCTTCGGCTCCATCGCCGACTTTTATGACCAGGAGGTGAGTACGAAGATTAACGTCCTTATCTCGCTCCTTGAGCCTGCCCTGACGGTATTCATTGGGGTGGTGGTGGGTTTCATAGCCCTTTCTCTTATCATGCCGATATATTCCATTATGGGGTCAATAAAATGAACCTGGTCTGGCAGGAAAGGGGGGCCGGCCTGGTTGAGGCTTTGATTGCGGTCGCCATACTGGGGACCGCCGTAGTTGCCGCAATTTCAGCCCTTTCAACCGGCTCACTGGCGGTCCGCGTCGCCGGTCAGGATGCCACAGCACAGAGCCTGGCGCGCACAAACCTGGAGGCGATTAAGGCCGTTTCTTATAACGAAACAGGAACATATTCCGCCGTCAGTGAGCCAGGCTACGATGTTTTTATCGATTTCAGTCCTATCGCCGACAATATTACGAAAGTCACGGTCACCGTATCGCGGGACGGGGCAACCCTGCTCGCGGTAGAGGACTACAAGGTAAACCGGTGATGAAAAGTCAGCGGGGAATGGCGCTGGTTGAGCTTCTTGTGGCTATCGCCATCACCGGACTGATTATCGGGCTGCCGGGCACAGCCATATACCAGTTCTTCGCCGTTACTGAGAGCGGCAGCCGCACGCTGACCGCGCTGCATGACGTCCAGAACGCCGCTTCCTGGTTCGCCCTTGACGGGCAGATGGCCACTTCAGCCAATGTGAGCAGCGGCTTGGAGCTTACTTTATCGGACAACTCCACGATCGAGTACGAACTGGAAGGCTCCGGGCCTCTCTATGAGCTTCGCCGGTCTGCCGGGGGTTCTGAGATAGTACTGGCGCGGAATGTTGCCGATGCCGTCTTTACTCTGGATGGCCGCGTGATCACCATGACCATTACCTCTTCGCCCGTGAACCGGTGGGGAGTAACTGAGACGAGGACGTACAAGGTCTACCTGAGGCCAACGAGTTACTAATAGTCTCATAATAAAATGGACTTCTCAATTGCAATGAAGGCTGTCAAGCAACCAACAACACATCCATTCCGGCGAAAGCCGGAATCTAGGCAGGACGTCTATTTTCTGGATACCGACTTTCGTCGGTATGGTTAATATGCAATCTATACTATTTTGAGACACTTAGTGATCATGAGGAAACTGATGTCAAAACGTTTCAGCAGAGTGTTTAATAACGACCTTGTCATTGCGAGGGCGAAGCCCAAAGCAATCCGTCACCCGATTCACGGATTGCTTCGCTACGCTCGCAATGACATAATGCCTGGGTTGTTTTGGCAGTTGTTAAACGCCCTCTTCAGTAAGGGCGAGGAAGGGCAGGCCCCTTCGGCAGGCTCAGGGCAGGCTTTGCCCTTGGTGCTGGTGGCACTGGCCGTGGGCACACTGGTTGTTGTCCCTTTCCTGGGACATTCCAGCACTGCCCTGCTCACATCCCGTTCCTACCGGCAGGCGATAATCGAGCAGTACTCAGCCGATTCAGGAATCGAACACGCCCTCTGGCGGCTGAAATATGAACCTGATTTTGCCAACAGCCTGACCCTGGCGAATCCCACGACGAATTACACGCTAAACAACATTAACGGCATGAGTGTCAACGTCACCATGACCTACACCTATATCGAGTCTCCGCCTGTGCCGCAGCCGCCTCCCGAGGGAACACAATCCAACCGCGTCATCATTTCTAAAACTGTATCGTCCTGTTCGGCGGCGGTGAGCGAGAACGTAACCTTTACCTATACCATCGCCGTGACCAACAATGACACATCGAGAATACACTTTGACGAAATTGGGGATTTGCTTCCGCCCGGCTTTTCTTATGTGGACGGCTCAAGTAATCTTACCAACCTGGGCAATGCGGATCCGGAGCCGGTGATAACAAACGAAGGGGCGCGGAAAAAACTGGTGTGGGGAACGCAACCGCAATCGCCCAAGCCTAGTGTCGACCGCGGCCAAACAGGCACAATGGGCTTTGGTGCATGGGTGATCCTGGGTGCGGACGTCTACTGGAATGAAGCCTGGGCGACATGGGTCCCGGATAGCGTCAGCACCGTGGCTACAGGCTCGACTGCCCCTGTAGGAGGGGGGTATTGCCCGTACGCCTATGATATACTTGCGCAAGCTGATGGAACAACTATTCTGAGTCGCGCCGTCTTCGGCGCCACCGGCTTATCCATCCTTTCCTGGCAGGTAGAGTGAGTGGTTCTACGGCGGAAACTTTCAAATGGCGAGGGGATTTTGCCTCAACTATCATGAAACTGTTCGAAAATTGTCATTCTGAGGAGTCCCGATTTACCCCGACTAGGTCGGGACGGAGCGGGACGACGAAGAATCTGGGGGCGGACGGGGCACTGGACGCATGGACCCCACCACTCCCAGACCCTTCGTCCCGACTGATCGGGATTCAGGGTGACAAATATGGTATTTTCGGACAGGCTCGGACAGCGGATACAGAAATTCTTGGGGCAACGCTCGCGAAGGGAAAAGAGGAAACGCAGTGAAGAGAATTAGACTGCTCACCTGGTTCATCCTCGTAATCATCATCGCTGCCGCAGGCTATGTTTTTCTGCTGACGACCTATGTCAGGCAGCAACGGGAGCAAAGGGAATTGACGTTTCAGATTGACCAGTTGCGTCCCGCCATGTCGGGTGCCGGGGACAATCTGGATGACCTGGAGCGGCGCCTGGCGGCTGCCCGTTCAGAGGTAGCTGCGGAACATTCCTCTTTTCCCTCCGTGTTAAGCAATACAGAAATAGTGGACTGGGTCCAGCAGGTGGCTCAGCAAAGCCAGGTCAAGGCTTTTGTTCTCCAGGCAAAGGCCATCTCATCCGAAAAAATTGGTACGAATACTTACAATGTTTTGCGGCTCGAAGTAGCGGCTGAGGGAAGCTTCTCGCAGCTCAGGGTGTTCATCCAGCGGCTAGAAGAGGGTATACTCAAAACCCTTGTCATAGACAGGGTTAATATAGCCCTTGACCAGGCGCAAAGCTCAGTCAGTCTGAGCCTGTCTGTTTATGCCCATCCCCTGCCCCCGGAGGCCGTTACCTCTGACTCCAAGTAGAAAGGGAATTGGACTTGTTTCGCTTTTTTCGAAGAAGACTTATCACGATAAACATCGAGTCCAACAGCATAAGAGGACTTGTGCTGAGAGGGGACAGGGTGGAGAAGTGGGGCAGGGTGACATTGACGCCGGACCTGGTCAAGAATGATGTCATTTTGCAGTCTGAAGCTGTGGGAGAGGCTGTCCAGCGCCTTCTCAAACAGCTAGAAGCGCCGAAGGGAAAGGTTATCGTCAGTCTTAGTGGGCTTCGCTCTGTTCACCGTTTCTTTACCCTGCCCCTGATGGAACCAGACCTCGTCGAAGAAGCCGTCCAGCGGGCAATGAAGGGTGAAATTCCGGTGCCCCTGGAGCAGCTCTACCTTAGCTGGCGACCCCTTGGGAGCAAAAACGGGGAGCAGGAGTTTTTCCTTATGGGTGTGCCCCGCGACCTTGTGGACGCCGAGGTTCAAGCCCTGACGAAGGGCGGAGTCAGGCCTGACATTATGTGGCTCAAACCGCTGGCGCTGACCAGGCTGGTTAGTCTCCAGGATGCGCTGATCGTAGACCTGGAACCAGGTAGTTACAATATTATCCTGCTGGCAAATGGCGTCCCTGCTATCATGCGGACTACCATACCCCGTGGGGATGGGGCGACTCTTGAGGACAATATCCGCCGTCTTACAGAAGAGATATTGAGGACCATCGAGTTTTACAATCAGGGACATCCGGAGAGTCCTTTCAATACCGCTGCTCCGGCTTTTCTGACGGGAGAACTGTCAGGCGATGCTACTGTAACGGAGCTTGTAAAAGATGGAATAGACCATCCCGTTTTACCGCTCGAGCCACCAGTGAAATGCCCGCCTGATATGCCAGTCGCTTCCTACGCGGTGAACATCGGGCTGGCGCTGGCAAAGGTGCCGATAGTTTTGCACGGGGAGAGACCCCGGGACGTGAGTCTCAATATACTTCCTGATAGGTACCGTGGGCGCGGCTGGTCGTTAAAGCTCATTTTTTTCTCACTGGCGGCGACGGTGGCTATGATCGGCCTCCTGCCAACCTACCAGTTGAAAATCAGGAACGATGCAGAGACAACGCGCCTGACCGGCGAACTGGCTGCGGTCACTCAGGAACTCCGGCAGGTCCGCTTGGCTATGAACAAAGAAAGCGCGCTCAAGGATGACGTCGCCAAAGCCGAAGCAGCAGTGAAAACCCTTGAGGCGGAGCATCAGGCCATCCTTGCCCGGCGCGGCGAATTCACAAATGCGTTGGGAGTTGTTACCGGTCTTTTGCCCGCCGGCGTCCGCCTCAGATCGATCGTCCTGAGTTCTGGCCAGATAACACTTGAGGGGGAAATGAACAGTCCCGCCGATGCTGTCAGCTACGCCAAAGCCTTTGAAAAGGAGGGGAGTTTCCCCAGGGTCAGCATTACCATGGTCAGTGAAACAGCCTTCAGCATAACCGTGAGCCGGTAGTCCCTGTCCGGATTTGGACTGGTGTTTAGTTTTACAGACAGTTGCGTAATTCGTCATTGGAGGACGTTCCCCTTCACCACGTTCCGGGTCAGTGCAAACTCCCTGAAGCAAGCCGTCTCAGGCTGCAATCGTACGGATTGCTTCGTCCCCACTACCTTCGGAACCCGCAATGACAGGCGTACGCCCTTTGTCGAAACAACATGTCGTACAATTTTTGTAAAGAACTTCAGATTTGATGCCAGTTTGACACAATAACGAGGAATATACTAATCTAGGTGGCGAGGTAACACATGCCAGGCCGCCACGAAAAAGACATTTACCAGTTTCTTTCAATTTATCGTTTCCTCTCGTATGGGCTGGCTGTGCTGTTTTTTCGGGTCGGCCCGCCATCTGGCGCTGCGGAGCTCCCGGATTTGCAGCTATACATCATCCTGGGCTTGCTTGGCATATATACCGTCCTCAAAGTGTTCTCTCCCCTGCGCTGGCGCGAGAAAGGCCCGGCAAGCTACATTATCCTGGCCGGTGATTTCCTGGTCTGTATCGCGCTGGTGACTTACTCCGGCGGTGTGACCAGCATCTTTTTGCTATATTCGCTGACCCCAATTATGGCAGCGTCACTTCTTTTTGAAGAGAGGATAGCCATCTCTATGGCGCTGACCGCTTCAGTCATTCTTTCTGTGTCCCACACTATTTTGGCGCAGTTCATGGAGAGGTTTTCCTGGATAATGAAAAATTACAATCTTGAACTGCTTATCTTTTATGCACTTTTCGCCATTGTCTCTGCGCTGGTCCCTTTCCGTATCAACCTGAATATCCACCGTCGTATTGAGAGCGAGGCTATGCTCGATGAGCGCCGCCGCATGGCCGGAGAAATACATGATGGCATCGCCCAATCACTGAGTTACCTTGACATGCAGACGAAACTGCTCGGTAAAGCAATCTCTGCAAAGAGTTCCGAACAGGCGCTGAACGAGTTAGCCGTAATCCGAAAAGTAGTAGAGAATTCGTACGATGATATCCGGGAATCGATTGACCAGCTGGGAGGCGAGGTAAGAAACGTTCCCCTGATACCTGCCCTGGCAAAGTACACCAAAGAGTTCAGTACCGCCACCGGAATAATATCCCACCTGGATGTCTCCAAGGATTTTTTCCGGTTATCTCCGACGGCTGAGCTGCAGTTATTTCGAATTGCCCAGGAACTGCTCTCCAACGTCAGAAGACATGCTCAGGCAACCGAGGTGTCCATAACCCTCGGAGGCAACCCCCGAAACGTAGAGATGACGGTCAGCGATAATGGCAATGGCTTTATCCCCGATACCTTATCAGCCGCGACCGTGCCTGGCTATCACGGCCTGAATATCATTCGGGAAAGAGCCGGAAGCCTGGGTGGAAACGTGAACATATCGTCAACGCCAGGGCGGGGGACTGAGGTGAAGATCATACTGCCGATGGCGAAGGTAAGGTTGTAAGAAGGTTCAGCAAAAAACAGAGTTTAGCCATCAAAAAAAGGGACCCGCTGTGTGCGAGTCCCTTTCCTGGTTCTAACCCCGATCTGGATTATGGATAGATATCGGTCTGGAAGTCATCCTGCCAGGCGGAGCCGTCATAGTATATCGAGTGCACTTCGCCGTTTGAGTCAATGTACCAGACGTAGCTGCCACTCACGCTGTTGGTGGCAGTTGTGTGGTGAGTTGTATTGGCTGACTTCACCGAATCAGCTCCCTTGATGTAGCCCTCACTTGAAAGCTTGGCGATGTCAATCATGCCCTCGTCGTCAGTGATGTCAGCGCCGCTCGTGGTCGGCTCGCCGACGGTGACGTTGTCCGTCACCGGCCATTTGTTGCCCGACCGCTTACTGATATCGGTGCGCCAGCTATCAACTGCCGCCTGGAGTATGTCCCGGTCCGCCGCCCATGCCCTCTGCTTGCCCCGGGAGACGAAGCCGGCCACATTCGGGACGACTACCGCCGCCAGGATGGCCAGCACCGCTAGCACTATCATGATCTCGATCAGGGTAAACCCCCTCTCGCCCTTCCTAAAACTCAGCTTCATTATTCCTTCTCTCCTCTCCTGCTAATTTATGCTTAGTAGATTCTCTGGTAGGTCAGGGCGCTGCCGGAACCCTTCTGTACCTTCTTCAGGCTGTATACCTCGACGACGCGGCCGGCATTGTCTACGCCATCAACCGAAACTCTCTTGACCAGCCACAGGTAGTTGTGGAATGGCCTCTGGTTGGTGAACATGGCTTCGACGCCATCCGGTTTCTGCTGGAGGTAGCCCCCATCTATGAGGGTATCAAAGTCAACCGCGTTATAGGTGGCGAGAAAACCGGTAAGGTTGCTGCTGCCGATGCTGGTAGCGATTTGTATGCCCGCTTTGTCCAGGATAGTGACACTGGCGGTTGTGGTGTCCTCAGTGCCTGCCGTCTCAGGGAACTCAGTAGCGTAAGCCGCCTGTACGAACTTCTCCGGCCACCTGTTGCTTGTAGTTACGGTATCATCAGGAATAGCGGCGCCAAGTATTTGGTTCAGGGTGCTGAAAGTCTCGTCGTTACTGTCGGTTATTTCCTCCGCCAGGTTGGAATCAGCGTTGTATTTGCCGACTGCCGTCTGCACATTGCTGGCATCCTGCTTGACCTGGCTTTCAGAACTGGTCTGCTTGGTGCCGGTGACGGGGGGGACTACTATCGCCGCCAGGACCGCGATGATGGCCATGACCACCATCAACTCCACCAGGGTAAAGCCTTTTTGTCCTCTTTTGAAACCTATTTTCACTCTATTTGCCTCCTTCGGCATTATATTTGTTTACTACTGTTTTGCCTTGACGTTTTGCTGTGCATATTCTCTTGTCTTATGGCCCTACCTCCACTCAAATTTTGTTGTTGCCGATTAACTGTCTTTATCATAAGTTCGCCTCCATGGGCAATCAATCACCTAAAAGTATGACTCAGGGGTGATTTCCCGGCTAACCCTGCGGCTCCAGGCAGCTTTGACAACTGGATTGGCTGAAGTTCATAATCGGTGTGAATAAGTCCAGGCTCATTGCTGTGGAGGAACGAAAACGGACCGCTGGAAGGAGGCATTATGTCATTCATTATGCGGAGAATCATATACGGTAAACCGGGTACTGCTGACCAGATCGCCCAGGTCATGAAGGACAGTGAGCAACTTATGCGGCGTGATGCTCCCGGTGTTAAAATGCGCATCCTGGTGGACCATATGAGCGGGCGCTCGGACAGGGTAGTCGGCGAGGTGGAAATGAACGACATTGCCGAGTTCTATGCCTTCATGGGACAGCTTATGTCCAAGCCTGAAGCCGCCGCGGAATACAAGGCACTGGAAGAAAGGGGATTCAAGCTTACCGATTATTCTGAAGCCGAGTGGTGGCGGGTGGTCTAGCACTAAGTTGCAGAATTCCGCGCAACAGCACGCGCCGTTCATGGTGAGCTAGCCTGTCCTGAGCGAAGCCGAAGGAAACCATCGGCGTGCCCTTCGACAGGCTCAGAGCTTGCCCCGTACGTGATACGGGGGCGAACGGTGTCGTTGGTACGCTTATTTATGCAACTAAGCAATAGTGTCCTGTCAGGCGTTCAAGTGACATTAATTTCATGTTGAAAACGGGGTTTCAATTGGACAAAATACTGCGAGTTAATCTGCTGTCAAGATACTGGCGCATCGCGGTCACGGCGATAGCCTCCGCGTGCCTGAACGTGCTATAATGCAACGCGTTTGTCATGGATTTCATTTCTGTCCTGTTGGTCGCCATCGGGGTATCAGCCGACTGCTTTGCCGTAGCCGTTAGCGGCAGCGTTTCGATGCGAAGGCTTTCTCCTCTCCAGGTACTCCGCACTTCATTCACCTTCGGTTTTTTCCAGGCCGTGATGCCTCTCCTCGGCTGGCTCGCCGGACGTTCCATTGTCCAGGCAATCTCCACTTACGACCATTGGGTAGCTTTCGCACTGCTGGCGGTGGTGGGCGGTCATATGGTCTGGGAATCTGCCCGAAAAGGCGGGGTGAAGAGCGAGCGAACTGACATTTCGCGGGGCATCCTTTTGCTGACCCTGGCGATTGCAACCAGCATCGATGCCTTCGCCGTCGGCTTGAGCTTTGCTTTCCTGGAAAACGGGATAATTAGAGCCAGCCTTACCATCGGGTTGGTAGCCTTCCTGATTACCGCGGGTGGTTTATGGGTCGGGCGGAAGGCCACCGGACTGCTGGGGAAGAGGGCAAAATTGGTCGGCGGAACCATTTTGATCGGCATCGGCCTGAGGATACTCTTTACCCACCTTTTTTAGGCAGTTTGTCCCGGTCACACCCTGGATACCGTCGGCAAACATGTCTTACTGTCCGGAGCGGGTCTCTTTCTTACCGGGTTCCGGAGGGGGGGCACTCTTCGGGTGAATATGGGTCAACGGCAGGTGCTGCGAGCGACGGTAGAAGAAATAGACAATCAGTCCTCCGGCCATCCAGGCAATGCCTGCCCACCGGCTGTACGGCTGGATAACAATTATCACGAACCATATTGTCAGGGTGGAGATTAAACCGAGGACCGCCGTGATGGGCAACTCACGGTTTCTGATTTTGATATTTCCGCCAAGCTTGAACGGGCGCGGCAACTCGGGCCGGCGCAAGCGCAGGGCAAGCACCCCGGCATGGGCGAGGGCAAAGGCAAGGAGAGAGCCAAAAACATATAATGCCCCCAGGTCCTCAAAGAAAGCGGGACTGAAAAAACCCGGCACAAGCAAAGCAACAGCCACGAAACAAAAAAGAACAATTCCCACATACGGCGTTCGGAAACGGTGATGGATTCGTCCCATAACGGCGGGCAGCTGGCGATGGAAGGACATATTAAATGCCAGGCGAGAAATGCCCATCAGCCCGGCGTTGGTTGCTGTCAGCAGAATTGAAGACGCCAAAAGCGCCACCAGCACAGGTAATATATTGCGGATCCCGTTGAACACCCAGGCAAGGACAATAGCCAGTTCCGTCTCTGAAGTGATTGAAGCGGCCAGTTCCCGCGGCTGTATGATGTCAGAAACCCCCTGGGCGATGCCGGCCACGGGGTCTCTTGCCCAGCCATTTACGGGATCACCAAGAAGCTGTGGCGTCATCGCGGAAAGGGCAACTATGGAAATGCCGGCAAAAAGAACTAGAACGACGAAGATCATGAGAACATAAGCCTGGGGTACCCGTTTCGTTGGCTGGCGTGTCTCCGCTGCCAGCTGTGATACCGTCTCAACACCGGTGAAGCACAGGGCTGCAATGGCTATGCCAAAGACCAGATTCTGTGTGGACGGCCAGTTCCCCTCGCCGAACATATTCTGGAACAGGTTCCCTGGATTGGGTAACAGTATCAGTATTATGCCCAGGACTACCAGCGTTATCTGGGTTGAAATATCAATGACGATAAAGAATATGTTGAGCCTTGCCGATTCTTTTACACCAAACACATTGATTAACATCAAAAAGGCAATGAATCCAATTGATATCGCGGTCCCGGCAACCGGCTCTTTGAGCGCTGGCCAGAAATAAGCCAGGTAGGGTGGAATGGTATACGCCGAGATGGCCATGGTGACAACGTAGCTCAACATAAGCGCCCAGCCGGCGATGAATCCAACAACATCATTTATACCTTGCTGGGCGAAACTGGCAGAGCCGCCGGCTTCAGGCAAGGTGGCCGAGCCTTCAGCATAAGTTAAGGCGTTAAAGATGTAAAGAATTCCAGCGATACCGAGGACAATAGGAGTTGCGCCGAGAGCGACGAGGGCAACAACCCCCAAAGCATAGTAAATTGAGGAACCAACATCTCCGTAGCCGGCGCTGAAAAGGGCCGGGATTCCCAGCACCCGTCTCAGGCGGTAGCGGGAAATGCGCCGCGGATGATAGAAGCGGTCACCCGGCCGGGGGTGCCAAACGCCGTTCATGTTGTTCGTCCACAAGTTTAACTACATTCCCCGATAAAATCAAGGGAATGGGGATGATTACCACCATTCCGTCATTGCGAACCGCGTTTATCGGAATGCGGTGGTCCGTCTGATGCTGTCACTCTCCCGCAGGCTATCCCCTCTTTAACGTAAAATTGACAAAGAAGGGGCGAAGGGAAGATCGGAACACTTGCTTAATCAACCGCTAAAAAAGCCACGTGGATAGATAGCGCTCGCCGGAATCCGGGAAGACGACGACTATCAGCTTGCCCTCGTTCTCCGGGCGTTTGGCAACCTCTAGCGCCGCCCAGACAGCCGCCCCTGAAGAAATGCCTACCAGCAGGCCCTCTTCCCGTGCCAGCCGCCGCGCCATCATGCTTGCGTTTTCATCGTTTACCCTGATAATCTCATCCACTAGGTCCATTCGGGCAACATCAGGAACAAAGCCAGCACCAAGTCCCTGGATTTTGTGCAAACCTGGTTTTCCACCAGAGAGCACCGGCGATGCCGCCGGTTCAACGGCGATTGCCCGGAATCCGGGCTTTCTTTTCTTGATCACGTCTGTAACGCCGGTAATCGTGCCGCCGGTGCCGACTCCCGCCACCAGGATATCCACTCTGCCTGCCGTATCCCGCCAGATTTCCTCGGCGGTGGTCAGTCGGTGAATCTCCGGGTTGGCCGGATTGTTGAACTGCTGCGGCATGAAGTAGTTGCGGTTATTTGCCACCAGTTCCTCCGCTTTCTTTACTGCAGCCTCCATTCCTCCGGCTTCAGGAGTGAGCACCAGTTCGGCACCGAAAAAGGCGAGTAGCTTTCGCCGTTCCAGGGACATGTCTTCCGGCATGGTCAGAATAAGCCGGTATCCCCGTGCAGCGCAAACAAAAGCCAGCGCAATGCCAGTATTGCCACTCGTCGCCTCAACGATTACCGTATCTTTATTTATAAGACCTCTAGCTTCGGCATCAACGATCATCGAGACGCCGATGCGATCCTTGACGCTGCTTACAGGATTGAACGACTCCAGCTTGCCCAGCACCTCGGCTTTAACGCCCCGCGTCACCCGGTTCAACCGGACCAGCGGAGTATTCCCGATAAGCTCGGTGGCATCCCGGGCAATCCCGCGCGTGAGCTTCGGAATCTCAATCGTCTTGAAGCACAGCTTTTCGATTTTCTGGTTAGTTTCAGCCATCAGGTTTCTCCGTGAAAGATTGGGGAGATTTTGGGCAATTAGCCCTTAGAGTCAAGTAATTGATAATCCTTGTACTTGTCGGTAAGTCGCCCGTTAGGAGATAAGAAACGAGCGAAGGGCCGTTCATTAGTGCTCCACAATAGCTCAAGCGTATCCCATTTAGTAAGCAAGAGCTTCAAGGTTGCACGAGCACGCTGTTGTCCATCCGTGAGAAAAACTATGCCCATCTTTTCAAGGATAATGGTTTCGCGTTCGCTAGGAACTTTCAATATCTTCTTATTGAAGCTAAACACTAACCATTTGTTCTTACCGGCTACGGGCAGCCATCTTGTGTCATCCCAACCACCCATGTGCAACCCCCTCAAAGAGTGAGCCTCACAACCAACGAGTGTAAGAGCTTTGGGGATGCCAGTACCGACATCCTCAACGCACAGGAGAATCAAGCAGCCACCTTCTCCCTAAAACGAATTACTTGCTCAACTATCTCAGACTTAAGGTCAAAATCTTTGGCGATGAATCTTATCGCCTCGTCTGCTTTGAAACGTTTATAGATTGCATCGACAGTAACACCGCGTCCCTTAATGGTAGGCAATCCAGCACTGATTCGGGGGTCTACTACGATTGGAATGCCCTTCCCTAGTGGATACCACCTACTAGCCAATTCGCGTTCGAAATCCAGTTGCTCATTTATTATCTGTTGCACCAGGTCAGGCAGCGTATATTGTTCTGGCGAGTCTATAGCCCGTAAGGCAGCTCCGGGAACCCGCATTATGTGTACAATGTGCCCACCGATAGCTTTCAATTCGAGACGGGCAAAGGGATACTCAAGTTCGTAGATTGTTCGAGCGTTGTCGTAGGCACGGCGTACCGTCTGGAATGATTTACGCTCCGCTTTTCTGAAGGTGGCAGCTACGATGATTTCTATCAGTTCCAAGAAGGAACAGGCTTTTTCTTCGTCTGGATGTCCCTTGAATAAAGGTTCAACGTTCCCTTGTGGAGTAACATAACCTTGCAGCCAATTCCTAACAGTGCTAACAGAGACATGCGCCAAGTGAGCGACTTCCCCGAAGCTGTGCATGGGCTGTGTTCGCCAGCCATTGTGGCCGTTCCCGTTGCTGGACACGATAAGCTACCTCCACTGCGTTATAGCTGGTTTCATTGCCAATCGCTCAAATCTTCCCAATCCACCCTACCTGACCGTTATTATTCCCTTCGGCTCGCTGACCACCTCGCCGATTATCGCCGCATCGCTCACTCCGGCCGCTTTCAGCCGCCCCAGCAACCCCTCGGCTTTATCAGGGGAGACGCAGATGAACAGCCCTCCCGATGTCTGCGGATCGTAAAGCACATCTTGCGCTTCAGACGGGACCTCAGGAGCGAATTGTGCGCTTCCCGAATAGAACTCCCGGTTCCGCTGCAGGCCGCCCGGGCAGAACCCTCGCCGGACAAGTTCCAGCGCGCCAGGGAAAGCCGGAAGGGCGGCGAGGTTGATGTTCATGCCTACGCCGCTGTTCTGCGCGAGATGTGAGACATGCCCGATGAACCCGAAGCCGGTGATATCGGTGCAGGCGTGGGCGCCAGCCTCTACCATCAGCGCTGAGGCTTTGTCATTGAGCGTCAGCATGGAACGGGTAATAGTGGCAATCTGCGACTGGCTGGCCTGCCCGGCCTTCAGAGCAGTGCTAATAATTCCCGCACCGAGGGGTTTCGTCAGGATAACCTTATCCCCGGGCCTGGCACCGGAGTTGGTCAACAGCTTTTCCGGATGGACGGTGGCGGTGACCGAAAGTCCGTATTTTAACTCGACGTCATCAATGCTATGCCCGCCCAGCAGCACGACCTTCGCCTCCAGCATTTTGTCCGCGCCACCGCGGAGAATATCTTTCAAGATAGTGATTTCCATGGACTCAGTCGGGAAACAGACCAGGTTCATGGCAGTCACCGGAGTACCTCCCATGGCATAAACATCGCTCAGGGCATTGACCACGGCAATCTGGCCGAAGGCGTAAGGATCATCGACAACGGGTGTAAAAAAGTCAACGCTCTGGATGAGAGCCAGGTCATCAGTCAGCCTGTAGACGCCGGCGTTGTCCATCGCCTCCATGCCACGGATTACCTTCGGGTCAGACACTATCGGCAAATTAGCCAGGGCTATCTTAAGGTCCGCCGGACCCAATTTTGAAGCTCAACCGGCGCAGCGGACGGTTTCGGTCAGGCGCTGACCCTTTTCCTTCGTCATTTAACTCCTCCGTTTATTGAGAGAGTGGTTTCCTGAGCATTTTAGCACTGCGGCATGGAGAAAGCAAAGGTGGGGCTGAACGCGTCTCCTCTTGTCGTTCCAGCATCCCGACAGCTCGGGAGAAGCTAGAAAAGAGCCGATGACGGGCGAATTCTTCACAGAGTTTACAAGGCCTCAAGCATCAAACAACACCGCCCAATTTTATGCTAAAATAAACCCAACTTATGACCACTGAATTTCGCCGTCTGCCCAGTGTGGACCGCCTCCTTGCCGATGGGCGGCTCAAGGCGCTGGCGCAGGAATACCCACACGAAGTATTAGTGGAGCTGGCGCGGAAGCGGCTGGAACGGGAACGCGGAGTCGTCGCCTCCGGCAAGACCGCCGCATCCCTTGACAAAATCGTGGAGTACATTCAGACGGAGCTTAGCCATCTGGGACAAATTAGCCTCCGCCCGGTGATCAACGCCACTGGCGTCATTCTCCACACCAACCTCGGGCGCGCGCCGATGAGCCGGGAGACCATTGCCGCTATGGAGATTGCTGCTAGTGGCTACTGCAATCTTGAGTTTGACCTGGAGCGCGGCGACCGCGGCTCACGGGACGTTCACCTTGACCCGATCCTGTGTCAGTTGACCGGCGCTGAGGCAGGCATCGTAGTTAATAGTAATGCTTCAGCGATGCTGCTGGCTTTGACTACCCTTGCCAGAAGGAAAGAGGTCATCGTTTCCCGGGGGGAGGCGGTGGAGATCGGAGGAAGCTTTCGCATCCCCGATGTCATGCGCCAGAGCGGCGCCAAACTGATTGATGTGGGCGCCACCAACTGCACATACATCACTGACTACGAGCAGGCGATCACCCCCCGCACTGCGGCCATGCTCCGCGTCCACTCCAGTAACTTTCAGGTTGTTGGCTTCACCCACGCCGTGACCATCGGAGAGATGACGGCGCTGGGCAAGCGCACCGGCCTACCGGTGATCGATGACCAGGGTAGCGGTTGTTTCCTGGATTCTACGGCCTTCGGACTTGGCGCCGAGCCGATGGTCCAGCAAAGCGTAGCCGCCGGGGTGGGGCTGGTCTGCTTTTCCGGTGACAAGCTAATGGGCGGCCCCCAGGCTGGAATCATTGTCGGGAAAAAGGAGCTCGTTGACAGGCTCAGGAAGCATCCCCTTTACCGGGCATCGCGCATTGATAAGGTCCGCCTGGCCGGACTGGCAGCCACGCTGATTCACTACCTGAAAGGCGAAGCAACCCGGAAAATCCCCGTATGGATGATGATTTCCGCGCCGCTGGCTGAGCTTGAGAAGAGGGCGGCAAAGTGGGCAGAGGCCCTCGGTGATCTGGCGCGAGTGGTCGATGGTGAGAGCATGATCGGCGGCGGAAGTCTGCCGGGCAGCGCCCTGCCGACGAAGCTCGTGGCGATCCCGGGTAAAAAGCAGGGCAGGAATACATCGCAGGCGCTGGCGCAAAGATTGCGGGCCGACATTCCTCCCATCATCGGGCGCGTCAGCGAAGATGCATTGCTCCTCGATCCCCGCTCCGTCCCGCCGGAAGAGGATGAGCTGGTAATCAAGGCTCTGCTGGAATTGCGGGGATTATTTGAACTGACCGATTCAAAGTAAGACCCATCAGCCTAAAAGCAATTGTGAAATAGACGGAAATGGCATATATGGTGTCGGATGTCAATAACGTACACCAAACCTTTTCATGCTGCTACAGTTGACTACCGAGAGTATTTGAAGACAACAGCTTTCCTGACGGATGATGAGTTTGAGCTTCTCAAAATGTTTTATGGGTTTTCCTCTTCGAACGGCTCCCATCCCGGTATTTCGAATGAGAATGATGCCAGATTACGACGGTTCATCACCACGGCTCTGTGTCTATCTTATCTTTACAAGATTGAAATGAATCAATAGACATCTGCAAATGAATGTTAACGGATCGTACCCAACTGCATATCGGTCAATTGTTTGTCTCTTGTAATCTGGTTATTCCGCATCGTTCATGGATGACTTATCAACCCGTTCGCCCTGAGCTTGTCGAAGGGCCATTCATGGTTCGACAGGCTCACCACGAACGGCATTTTGTGTCCCCTGTCTTATTTGCTGAAGCGTCTTTTCCTCCGGGTAGACATCCCGCCCTTTCTATGTGACAATTTAGATATGTACGTCCTGGGAACGGCGGGGCATATCGACCATGGAAAATCGGCGCTGGTCAAGGCACTGACGGGCATTGAGCCGGACCGCCTGCGCGAGGAGCAGGAGCGGGGGATGACAATCGACCTTGGCTTCGCCTGGCTCAAGCTGCCAAGCGGGCAGGAAGTCGGGATCGTTGATGTGCCCGGCCACGAGCGCTTCGTCAAGAACATGCTGGCAGGAGTTGGCGGGATAGACCTCGCCCTGCTGGTGATAGCTGCCAATGAGGGGATAATGCCCCAAACCCGCGAGCACCTCGCTATTCTCGACTTGCTCGGCATCGAGCGCGGCATCGTAGCACTCACCAAGAAAGACCTGGTTGATGACGAGTGGCTGGAACTGGTCGCCGGTGATATCGAAGAACTGCTCAAACCCACCTGCCTTTCCGGGGCTCCCATCGTTCCAGTCTCCGCCATCACCTCTGAAGGTCTGCCTCAACTGGCAGCGATGATCGACAGACTTCTGGCTGAAACCGAGCCGAAAAAGGACATCGGGCGGCCGCGGCTGCCTATCGACCGCATCTTTACCATCGCCGGGGCGGGCACCGTCGTTACCGGCACGCTTATCGATGGCTCCTTTTCGGTGGGGGATGAAGTGGAAATTGTTCCGCCCGGGCTGAAATCGCGCCTGCGTGGATTGCAGACGCACAAAGCCCGAGTCAACACCGCTGCCCCCGGCAGCCGTGTCGCCGCCAATATAGTCGGGATAACCACCACCCAGGTAGTCCGCGGCAATGTTTTGACTAAGCCCGGCTGGCTTGTACCCACAACACTCCTCAGCGCCCGGCTCCGCTTGCTGGACTACATCCGCCGCCCGCTGATACACAGTACGACCGTCAGCTTCCATACCGGCGCCGCCGAGACGATGGCGAAAGTCCGCCTGCTGGAGAAGGAGAAGCTCCAGCCCGGAGAAACCGGCTGGGCGCAGCTTGTGCTGGAGGAGCCGGTGGCGCTCGTCAAAGGCGACCACTATATCATCCGCTCGCCGATGGAGACGCTCGGGGGGGGCAAGGTCATCGAGGCGCACGCCAAGCGGGTGCACCGCTTCCGCCCGGCAACCATCGAGGCGCTGAAGGCACAGGAAGGGGGTGCCGCTGAGGCCAGCCTTCTGGTATTGCTCCAATCGAAACAGCCTCTTGAACTGCGGGAACTTGCGGCACAGAGCCAGCTGCCCCCCGGTCAGGTCAAAGCGGTCATGGATTCGCTTATCCAGGAAGGTCGGGCTATGGCGCTGGGCGAAGGCGAGCACCGCGCATTCTTCACATCGTCCGGGTGGTCGCTACTGACCACGGAAGCATCCGCTGTAGTGAAAGAGTATCATCACAAATATCCCGTCCGGAGCGGCATGCCCCGGGTTGAACTGGCGAGCCGCCTTAGGATGACCAAATATGCTCCCCAGCTCTTTCCCCGGCTCGTTTCTGAAGGTATACTTGGCGAGGAAGGGCTGGCAGTGCGCCTCCCGTCTCATCAGGTCAAACTGAACCCGGCGCAGCAGGCGAAGATTGACGCGTTTTTGAAGTCCCTGGCGCAAAATCCCTTTTCCCCGCCGGGCGACCAGATTCCCGAACCAGATTTGCTCAATCTCCTCGCCGAACAGCAGAAGGTGGTCAAGGTTAGCGATTCGGTGGTCTTTTCCGTGTCCGCCTATAATATTATGGTGGACAAAATCATCGCCCATATCAAGAAAAATGGCAAGGTTACCCTGGCGGAGGTGCGCGACCTCTTCAATACCAGCCGCAAGTACGCCCAGGCGATTCTCGAGCATCTGGACGAGAAGAAGTTGACCCGCCGCGTTGGAGATGAGAGGGCGCTGTATTAGCATGGAGCAAATCTAGAGTTGTCATTGCGAGGGCACATTCGCAGGCTCAGTGTAAACTCCGCCCAGCCTGCCCTGAGCCTGTCGAAGGGTGGCAATCTCTGGATATCCTTTGGGATCGCCACGCTTCGCTCGCGATGACAGGTGAGAAGAATGGCTCGCAATGACAAAGTGGGAATAAGGAGGTAATACAATGCCAATGCTGATGGCGGGCGGCCTTTTCGCCGGGATAGTTAGCATAGTTGTCGGGATAATAATCATCGTCTGGCCGAAGATAATCGCCTATATCATCGGGGGGTATCTCGTCCTTATTGGCATCATCACGGTGCTGGTATCGCTCGTGGGATTCGGCCGGTGAGGCATAGCGTACCGACCGTGGAGGTCTTCTACAATGTCATTCCCGCGCAAGCGGGAATCCACTGGGGTGGCAACCCTTGATCCCATCGCAGAGACCGGAATGACAATTATGTACTTTCTTACTGAGAAGGATTTCTTTGATATTAAGTCACGAACAGTTTGAAGAGATGGTCGCCAAAGCGTTTGAGGAACTGCCGCAGGAGTTCCTGGATATGCTCGATAACGTGGACATTGTGGTGGAGGATTACCCAACGCCGGAGCAGATAGAACAGGCGGAGCTGGAACACGCAGGGGAGTTGCTGGGGCTTTACGAGGGTATCCCGCAGACCGAGCGTACCACCTATTACGGCATGGTGCTGCCAGACAAGATTACCCTCTTCCGGAAACCCATCGAGGCCAGGTGCCGCAATGCCGATGAAGTCTACGCCGAGGTAAGAAAAACGCTACGCCACGAAATCGCTCACCACTTTGGCATCAGCGATGCGAGGCTTAAGGAGCTGGAGGCGGACGAGTAACTGCTTGTCCGTAACTAAAGAAACCTGGCTACCCGATCTTTTTCCCTGGAATAGACTGAAGACGTTTCGGTCCTGTTTATTGTGCAGTTAGGGACCCAGCATCTTAAGAACATGCTTCGCGAGGCTGTCAGCAATTTCGCGATGCCTCGGAACGGGTTGAGAGACCTAGTTTCCGGATTTTGGCACCAATCATGGCTACCACCGTGGCGGATAAAAACGCATCCCAGGCTGTTGATTCTCCTGATAAGCTCAGTTCTCTTCACCCGACTATTAGTTCCCCATATCTGCGGACGTGGGGAACCTTTCCGCTGTTGAGGTCTTCGTATATATCCCTGAGGTTTTCTTTTTGCTCATCCAGCGTTTTTCCCTGGCTCCTGTAATCCGGATACTCATCGAGCCAGCCAACCCACATATCACCTTCCTGGTAATAGACAAATCTGAGCGTTTCCATCATTAACCCACCTGCAGATGTAGATGTAGTCGAGCCTTAGAGAATTATAGCAGAACTTCACCACCTCGGCATCAGCGACGCGAGGCTGAGGGGTGGAGGGGGAGTGAGATTCTGGCGGGAGCAAAGGGGCGATTTCTCAGCGGGACCTCAGGGAAGCTCTCCGCTTTTTGAATTGCTGGAAGTCCCGGTTTACCCAGTTCCAAAGTTGACTCTGAGTAAAATCCCCATTATGGGCTTTCTGATGGCAATTCGGACATAATGCGATTAGATTACGGAAGTCATTGTTACGATTATTCATGTCTATATGATGTATGTGCGGACGCACGGACTGATTGCAGTTCTCGACCGCGCATTTGCCGTCTGTCCTCGCTAGTACCTGCCTCCGCTTCTCAGGGGGTATCGGTTCTCTATCTGATGCAATGTTGTCTTCAAAGACTGCCTTCTCGGCTGCAACCCTTGCTGTGCGTCCCAACCACCCTCTGACTGTGGGTGACCTGTATAGAACCAGTCCAAGAGCGATTACCATTACTCCGAGTAGGCTCCATCCAAGTGCGGAATTATCCTTCCACCAGTCAGCCAAGAGCGCCCATCCCACTATTGCGACGATGAACGCAGTTGCCCAGAATTCTCCCCTCACCGATTTCCGTTTTGACATGAGCACCTCCGAAATTGGGGATATTCTACGTCTAGACATGCCGCTTGTCAAACTATTTAGAGATCAGGTCTCGTGAGCAAGTGTTTCTTGGCGGGAGCGCATGGGGGTCGAACCCACCGAAGACGCCATAAGCGCCCCCCGACGGATTTGAAGTCCGCGAAGCCCACCGGGACCTATCCGCTCCCGCATCCCGGCTAAGCAAAGTATACAACAAACGAGAGAAATGTGAAATTCGAAATCCAAGCACAAAACAAATTCGAAACTCCAAGATGAAAAAATTTTCCGGATTTCGAGATTCTATATCCGTGCTTAGCTCTGGCGTCTTCTGTATGCCATCATTGCCAGCCGGTGCCCTGTCGGAGATTGGCACCCCAACATCGGCGACCCACCCTGGCCGATGCCATCATGGACCGCCTGCTCTATAACGTCTACAGAATAGAACTGAAAGGGGAATCCATGCGCACCCGGAAAACAACTACCAAAACTGAACGGAAGGAGGCGATTGTAAATAACGAGTAGTTGAGTTAGATTAAGGCCATCCCGGCGCCCCTCCCTGAATGGCCTGGTTTACCCGGACAAGTAGCCTACTTTGCTCCAGCCAGGCGGCCGATTTCGGCGGAATACGCAATAGGAGGCAGAGAATGACAAAATATCATATCCTGTCATATGGAGCACGCCCTGCGCTCCATATGAACTCCGCAAGCAATCCGTCTCAGGGTTGCAATCGCACGGATTGCGAGTCCTGACTTGTCGGGACTCGCAATGACAAATTATGTAGCGGTCTTGCAACTGAGGTGCCAGCGCAAGACGCTACTTGATTGGCTTCGTATCTTCCGGTGTGCCCTTTACCCGTGTTTCATATGTCAGCACGAAGTTTTTCACCAGCTCCTGCAGGTTCTTATTCCCCGCCGCCTTTCCCGCTTTAAGAAGAGTCGCCGTGGTTATGTTATCCTTATTGCCCATGTCGTCATCCGGCATCAGGCAGCCGCAGTTCCAGCACATTTTCATCCTCCGTCATACAGATCCTATTTTTCAGTATACAACGTGCCCCTCTCCGGAGCCATATCTTACATTGCCCAATTGTGACCACAAATCATATAATGAATATGTATTACTTAGCGGGAGAAAAAATGGTTTTTGCGGGGAATGGTAAAGTTCTGGTCCAGTGCGATTTTGATGGCACGGTTACCGAAGACGACATCAGCTTCATGCTGCTGGATATCTTCGCCAGCAGCCACTGGCGTGAGCGTCTCAAGGAATATGAAGCCGGACGGATAACCGTCGGGCGCTTTAATACCGAAGCCTTCTCGATGGTCAAGGCTGACCGCGCCAGCCTGGTCAAGGCCGCGATCGAAGGCGTCAGGATAAGGCCGGGATTTGAGGAGTTTGTTGCCTACTGCCGGCAGAATGGCTTCCGCCTTGTCATCGTCAGCAATGGCCTTGATTTTTACATCGAGGAGATACTTCGCAACATAGGCGCTGATGGAATCGAGGTCTTTGCCGCACGGACCACTTTTCACCCCGGGGGTCTCGATGTCAGTTACATCGGACCAGATGGCCGTTGCCTTGATGATAATTTCAAGGGTTCCTATGTCAGTTCGTTCCTTGAGGAAGGTTACCGCGTCATCTACCTGGGCAACGGCACCTCCGATTTTCCGCCGGCCAGCCGCTCCCATCACGTATTTGCTACCGGCACGCTGCTGTACCGCTGCCGCCAGGGTAATATGAGCTGCACGCCTTTTAACGACTTCACCGAGGTTATCAGCACCATGGAGTCTCTCCCGTGAAAGTGGTCCTCCATATCTGTTGCGGGGTGTGCGCTGCCGGCGTGGTTGAGCGGCTGGTCTCCGAGGGGCACGAGGTATGCGGTTTCTTCTACAATCCCAACATCCATCCCGCGGACGAATACGAGCGCCGGTTGGAAGTGGCGCGCCGCGTAGCCGCAGAGATGGGTTTCCCGATGGCAGTCAGTCAGTATGATGCGGAGCAATGGCTTCAAGAGACCAGAGGGCTGGAGAACGAGCCAGAGGGTGGAAAAAGGTGCTCCGTCTGTTTCAGGCTGCGCCTGGAGAAGACCTACCTTTACCTGCTGGAAAAAGGCTGGGATGCTGTCACCACAACCCTCACAGTTAGCCCCTCCAAATCGGCGGCGGTCGTTAACGAAGTGGGATACGAGGTGGGCGGGGATAGGTTTCTGGTGCGGGACTTCAAGAAGAAAGACGGCTTCAAGCGCTCAATGGAGCTGGCAAAGAAGTGGAACCTCTACCGGCAACACTACTGTGGCTGCATTTACAGCCGGAGAGAGGCTTTAGCGAAACAAGCCGCGAATCTTAATGCTCAGCGATAGACCGGGATCGAGGTAACGGCGCGTCTCCATTGTGATTGTGGTTGTTCTTTGGCTTCTCTATCTCGCAGACAAACCCGGAGGGACACGTCTCACACTCCAGTTGCAAGGCTGTATGGCTGATCTGAAACTGCTCTGAGAGGTTATGGTTGATGGAATCGATAACGTCAGAACACTGGCTGACCCTCTGATCGGCAATTACCAGGTGGGCGCTCATTGCATGTATCCCCGATGTAATCGTCCAGATATGGATGTCATGCACGTCATCCACGCCGCCCGTATTCTTGATTACCTGGACAACCTTGTCCACGTCAACATTCTTTGGCACCGCTTCAGCCAGAATATGGACCGATTCCCGAATCAGCCTTACCGCTCCGATGAGAATAATAGCGCCGATGGCGACAGCAATTACGGGGTCAGCCAGCGTCCAGCCGGTCAGCGCAATGATAATAGCGGCGCCGATGACCCCAACCGATGATACCGTATCACCGATAACATGCCATAGCGCGGATCTCATGTTCAGGCTGACAAGGCTGCCCCGCTGGAGCAGGAATACTGCCGCCAGATTGCCAACGAGGCCCACGACCGCTACCGTAATCATCATCGGTGCTTTCACCTCCGGGGGTTCCAGCAACCGGTGGTAGGCTTCATAAAAGATATAAACGGACACCAGGGCGATGGTGATGCCATTGGCTAAAGCGGCCAGGATCTCCATGCGATGGTACCCGAAAGTACGGGTGCGGCTTGCCGGTTTTTGCGCCATGGTCATGGCGGCGAGGCTGAGGGCTAAAGCCAGCGCATCAACAAACATGTGTCCCGCGTCACCCAGAAGCGCCAGACTGTTACTGACAATGCCCCCGATGACCTCAGCGACCATTATGCCCGTGATGATAAATAGGGCCATCTTTAGCGGGCGGGTGCCCGCTGCTGCCAGGTGACTGGTCCCGGCGGCATGATTATGATTATGCATCTCTTACTAGAGCGATACTTTTTTTCTCAGACCTTACTCAATATCTTATTATTATATCACATCTCAAAAAGATTGAGTTTAAGCCGGGGAAACCAGTTGCCCCTCCCCGAAAAATAGTGTAAAATACCCGCAATCTTGGAAACCCCGGAAAGGAGATAATCATGGTTCGAAGAAGTGGAGAGGTCAAAGTCCGAAAAATGGAAGAGGCTGACTTGCCACGGGTGAATTATATTGATGGCCTGCTCTTTGGTGAAAACCGGGTGACTACCTGGCCTTTTTCTTTCGGGGTTTACTGGGCAGTCCACAACCCGAAGCTGAGCTTTGTCGCTGAAGCAGATGGACAGGTGGTTGGATTTGTGGTGGGAAATATTTCCCAGGAAGAGCATAGCCAGTCAATTATCCGACTGATGCAGACGGCAGACATGCCGATAAGCCGTAAGAAGACAGGCTGGATTGATATGATTGGCGTCAGTCCTGAGTACCAGCGTAAGGGCGTCGGCCGGATGCTGGTCGAGGCGTTCTACGGAGAGTGCAAACGCAATAATGCCATCATGCGCGGCGTTGCCAAAGACAAGGACCAACGATTGCAGAAATTCCTGACGGACATGGGCTTCAAAAAGTCCGATGTCTCTATTTATGAAAAGAAATAACCTTTCCCCCGCGTGAGCGGGGTTCCCGGCCGTGTGCGCAGGGGACGGGCTTCATTTATTGTGCGGCTTGTCCAGTAACAGAGTTACATTAGCAGTATTGGTTCCCAGGAAAGATTGTCAGGGTAGGGGAAACTGTATTCTCTGGATGCCGGGAAAGCGGTGGGCCGGAAAAATGAGACTCAAGGGTACAGATGACTGTTAACTACGCAAAAGAGGGCAGAATCGCCGTTTTCACTTTGAACCGTCCGGAGGCTTTTAACGCACTGGACCAGACAAGCCTGGAAGAGCTGAGCCGTGCCCTGATCGATTTCAAGGATGATGAGACCGTGTGGGTGGGTATAATAACCGGAGCCGGCGGGAAAGCCTTTTGTGCCGGCGCCGATATCAAGACAAAGCTACCGACGATCAGGAAAAATCATGGCCAGCCATGGGCTGACCCGCCTACCATTCTTCGCGGACTTGACCTCTGGAAGCCGATGATTGCCGCTATTAACGGCTATGCGCTCGGCGGGGGGCTGGAGCTGGCTCTCGCCTGCGATCTAAGAATAGCCTCCGAAAACGCCGTATTTGGCTGTCCCGAGGTATCACTGGGGCTTATCCCTGGCTGGGGCGGCACCCAGCGTTTACCCCGCCTGATCGGCCGGGCCAGGGCCGCCGAGATAATCCTCACCGGCCAATCAATCAATGCTCTGGAGGCATACCATATCGGCCTTATTAACAAGCTTGTGCCACCGGAGCAGCTACTTACCGCGGCAAGGGAGATGGCAGAACTGGTTTGCCGTCAGGCCCCGCTGGCAGTGAGGGCGGCAAAGCAGGCGATGGCGCAGGGATTGGAGCGTTCCTTGGGAGACGGATTGGAACTCGAAAAAACACTGATTGACTTTCTGGCAACGACGGAGGACTTTGCTGAAGGCTGTGACGCCTTTCTCGGAAAACGGAAAGCCAATTTCACGGCCAGATGAAATTTCAGTAAGGAGAGCAACTATGGAAATAAAGAAAGTAGGCGTGGTGGGTTTCGGACTCATGGGATGTGGTATCGCCGAGGTATGCGCCAAAGCGGGGTATGATGTCATCGCATCTTCATCTGGCGGCGAATCGGTGGAAAAAGGGCTGGCGGCAATTAAGGCATCACTCTACCGGGCGGTGGAAAGAGGCCGTGCCACGGCTGAAGAAAAAGAAGATGCTCTCTCCCGAATCAAAGGCACCATGAGCTTTGATGACTTCAGAGGCTGTGACCTGGTAATCGAGGCAGTGCCGGAAGACCTTGAGCTGAAAAAGAAGATCTTTGCTCAGCTTGATAAAGTCTGCCCTCCTGATGCTATCCTGGCAACCAACACCTCATGTCTTTCAGTCATAGATATCGCCGTCGCGACCCGGCGCCCTGAAAGGGTGCTGGGACTACATTTCTTCAATCCGGTCCCACTGATGAAGCTAGTCGAACTGGTCAAAACGGTTTCTACAAGCGATGAGACGGTGAGTTTGGGGAATACTTTCGGCCAGTCTTTGGGGAAGACAGTTATCGTGGTGCGGGATTTGCCGGGTTTCATCGTCATTCGCCTGATCATGCCTTTTGTACTTGGAGCAATACGGTTATACGAGTCCGGCTACGCCAGCAAGGAGGATATTGACCAGGCGATCGTAATGGGGCTGAACCATCCCATGGGACCTCTGGCGCTCTGTGACTTTGCCGGACTTGATACGATCCTTTCCATTGCCGACTCAATGTACAAGGAACTGAGGGAAACTCAACTTAACCCCCCCATTCTGCTGAAAAAGATGGTTGCGGCCGGGCACCTGGGTCGAAAAACAGGCAGGGGATTCTATGATTACAGGAAATAGGGATTGGTCGCTTTGTCATTCCCGCGAAGATTGTCCCGTACAGCAATACGGGAGCGGGAATCCAGAGGAGGTGGATGGGAAGGCGGAGTGTATACTTTGTCCACAGTAGGGCGAAGTGCTGCGAAAATCTCTGAAATAGGAATACGCTGCGATGGATTTTGATATTAGCGGTGAACAAGAGCAGGTCCGCAACCTGGCCCGGGATTTTGCCCAGAGAGAAATCAGCCCGGTCGCCAGGGAAGACGACCTGAATGAGCATTACCGCCCCGAAATAACGCAGAAAATGGCGGATTTAGGTCTGCTCGGTGCGCCGCTGCCACTGGAGTACGGCGGAGCCGGGCTCGACTACGTCACCTATCTCATGATTTGCGAGGAGATTGCCAAAGCTTCTGCCGGGGTATTCACCACCTGTCTGACAGTGCACACCTCGCTGTTCCAGATGTCAATCCTGCGCTTCGGCAGCGAGAATTTGAAACAAAGATTCCTCCCCCGCGCAACTGGCGGTGAGATACTCGGCTGCTTCGCCCTGACCGAGCCCAATATCGGGAGCGATGCCGCCGACATTGAACTGAGCGCGCGACCCGATGGCAGCAACTGGGTCCTCAGGGGCAACAAGATGTGGATTTCTAACGGCGGCATCGCCGATATTGCCCTGGTCTTTGCCCAGACAGACAAGACAAAGCGCCACCGGGGGATCACCGCCTTCCTGGTAGAACGCGGTGCGCCCGGCTTTTCGAGTCGTAACATTCACGGCAAGCTCGGACTGCGCGATTCAAATACCGCCGAGCTCATCTTTCAAGACTGCATGGTACCATCTGAAAATATGCTGGGCGAAGTCGGCGAGGGTTTTAAGGTGGCGATGTATGCGCTGGACTGCGCCCGGCTAAGCACTGCCGCCGCTTGCGTGGGGGTTGCGCAGGCAAGCATTGAGGCGGCGGTAAAATACGCCCGGGAGAGGAAGCAGTTTGGCAGACCCATCGCCGGATTCCAGCTTGTCCAGGAGATGGTAGCTGAAACGGTCGCCGAGACCGAAACGGCACGCTGGTTTGTTTACCGCGCCGGAAGCATGAAAGATAAAGGGCAGAACTTTGTACGCGAGGCTTCCATCGCCAAGTACTACGCCGCCGAGGTGGCGGTGCGGGCGGCGCAAAAAGGGATCAAAATTCATGGCGGCTACGGCTACTCCAACGAGTATCCAGCGGAGCGCTACCTCCGTGATGCCATCGGGCTGCAACTCTACGAGGGAACCGCCGAAATCCAGAAGCTCATCATCGCACGGGAGACCCTGGGCGTGGCCGCATTCGTCTAGTACTAAGTTTCATAATTAAGCGTAACACATGCGCCGTTCATGGTGAGCTAGCCTGTCCTGAGCGAAGCCGAAGGAAACCATCGGCGCGCCCTTCGACAGGCTCAGAGCCTGCCCCGTACTTGATACGGGGGCGAACGGTTTTGCTATGACGCCCTTTTAACCAACTAGATACTAGCGCTTGGTCGTATTAGCTATCATAATGGCACAATCAAAACGGTGCACAGGCGTCCCTGGCTGTGCACTTGCAACACTCCGGCCTGTCATCTTGATTGCAATTTGGGAACAAACATCGGGGCGGGTCTTTCGTGAGGGCAACGGACGTTTTCAATCACGGCTCAAAGGGAACGCCGCCGTCCAATTCTCCACGAAAACAGGCGTTTCCACCACGGCACCTTCTCGCCCAGCCCTCTTACGGCAAAGGAATGCTCGCACTTGATGCAGCGCCAGGTATCGAACTTCTTGTTGTAGTAAGTTCGCTCGCTTCCGCAGCGAGGGCATGTTGTCCTCAGCTTTCGGGCAGTGTCTTTATCAATCCTTTTCCAGTAGTCGTCAGACCAGCCAGGACGAACACTCACAGCCTCTCCTCCCCATGAAAATTATTATTGACAACATCTCACTAGATGTGCAGTTCCATAATATCACCATCCTGCATGACATGGTCCCTTTTTACCATGACTCCTTCATGCTTCCCCGAACCCCACACCCGGGCATATTTCAGCTTGGCGAGGAAATCCTTGTGTACCTGGTCTGCCGCGCCTTCCAGGGTCGAGCCTCGCGGCAAAACAATCGGCTCGCTAAAGTCCGCCTTTTCACCGGGGATTTTCGTGTAAACGCGGATTATATCCAGAGTCCGATAGAGCTCTTCTTTCATTTCTTCAAGGCCAGCGCCGTGCCTGGCAGAGATGGCTGCAACAGGTATTCTATCCCCAAGGCTCTCCTCAAGCAAGGCAAACTTTTCTCTGACTCCGGGCAGATCAATCTTGTTAGCGGCAATGAGCGCCTTCTTATGGTGAACGATGCCCAATTCCTCTTCCACCGGCCCGCAAGGGCCGGTCTCTATCCTCATCTTTTTGAGCGCTGCGGTGATAGCTCCCAGTTGGGTAAGCACGTCTTCACCGAGATCGATTACAATCAGCAGCGCGTCCGCCCGTCGCAGCAGGTTGGTCAGCCAGAACTCGATCGCCTGGGGGACGAGGGGCGGCGTATCAATCAACTGTATCTTGATATTCTGAAACTCCATCATCCCCGGGGTGGCCGATTGCGTGGTAAAAGGATAGTCCGCCACTTCAGGCGTGGCATTGGTCACCCTGGCTACCAACTGGGATTTACCCGCGTTGGGCAGACCGATGACCGCGACCTGTGCCGCCCCCTCTTTTGGGATAACGGTTGATGCCCGATGCCCGCCGGCTTTTTTGCCCATAGACTGGGTAAGCCGGGCGATCCTGGCTCTCAGCTCAGCCTTGAGGTGGTCCGTGCCCTTGTGTTTGGGCATGATTGCCAGCATTTCTTCGAGGGCGGCTATTTTTCTTCGGCGGCCTTTGCTTCTCTGAAAGCTTTTTCCGCCTCAAAATACTGCGGGGGCAGATTAGCCGGCATGTCTGATAACGTTCCTCCCAGGAATAATTATAGATAGAGATTGCTTATGGAAACAATGTCATTGCGAAGGCGAAGCCCGTGGTCCCGATAAGTCGGGTTTTCGCCCTCGGGCTGAACTCGGGCTGAGGCCTCCTGACTTTGTCGGCATGTTCTCGCATATATGACAAGGGAGGGTAGCAAACATCTCATAAATATTCTTTCACCTTTTTTGCCAGAGTTCCAGTCATCCCCGGCGCCGCAGCCAGCTCTTCAGCGGTGGCTTCCCTTATGCCCCGGACCGAGCCAAACTTCCTCAGCAAAGCCCGCTTTCGCCTGGGACCGATGCCGGGGACCGAGTCCAGCGCCGAAGTCAGGGACGCCTTCTGGCGAATACTGATGTGGTAGCCCAGGGCGAAGCGGTGCGCTTCATCCCTCAAATGCTGGAGCATCTGCCTGGCCGGCGAACTCGCCGGAAGGGCAATGGGGCCAGCCCGTTCGGGTACGAAAATTTCCTCCCGCTCTTTCGCCAGGCTGGCAACCGGCACATCTCCCGCACCAACTTCCTTCATAGCAGCAAGAGCCATGTTAAGCTGTCCCTTACCGCCGTCGATAAGAACAAGGTCAGGCACGACCGCCCAGGAGACCTCGCCTTCGCGGCCCCGCTTGAAACGCCGCCGCAGCACCTCCTGGAGCATGGCATAATCGTCGGCGCCCCCTATGGTCTTTATGCGAAAGCGGCGGTAGTGGGCGGGCTTCGGTTTTCCTTTCTCAAAGACCACCATGCTTCCCACGGCCAACTTACCCTGAATATTCGAAATATCGTAGCACTCCATCCTTTCGGGCGGACGCGGCAGACGAAGCTCCTGCTGGATTTCGGCCAGCGTAACCGCCGAGTCCGGGTGAGCTAGCTGTTGTTTCAGCTTCATCAAACGCAAGCCCTGCTCCGCATTGGCGGCGACGATATCCACGAGTTGTTTCTTACTGCCCCGCCGCGGCACCAGCAGGCGGACTTTTGATCCCTTCTTGCTCTGCAGCCATGCCTCAATGGTCGCCCTGTCTTCCACCGGATGCTGCAATGCAAGGAGCGGCGGGATATAGGTGGCGGAGCTGTAAAACTGCTTGATGAAGCCGGACATAATCTGCTCCGGCTCCTCTGAGTTGGCGCCTTGAAGAACAAAACTTTCCCGCCCGATAAGCTTAGCGGAACGGATGAAAAAAACCTGCACGTAGGCGATGTCTCTTTCGGCGGTGAAGGCGATGGCATCCTGCTCGCCGCTCACCGTGGCAGCGATTCGCTGGCCCTCGATAACCTGTTCGATCGCCTGGACCTGGTCTCTTAGCACCGCCGCCTTTTCGAAGTCCAGCGACTCGGCAGCCGCCTGCATCCTGGCTTTCAACTGCCGGAGGACTGCCTCCGATCTGCCCTCCAGGAAGAGAATGACCTGCTTTATCACCTTCGCATATTCCTCCCTGCTCACCGCACCAATGCAGGGACCCACGCACTGGCCCATGTGGTACTCCAGGCAGGCGCGGGAATCGGCGCCGTCGATAGGCCGGGTGCAGGTGCGGAAGGGGAAAATCCTCCGGAGAACTTTCAGGGTCTCGCGGACCGACCTGGCACTGGCAAAGGGTCCGAAGTAGCGCCCGCCATCTTCGGCCACGCGCCGCGTGAAGTATACCCTTGGCCATTCTTCATTGAGGGTAATCTTGAGAAAGGGAAAAGTCTTGTCATCCTTCAGGCGCACATTGAAATGGGGACGGTGGCGCTTGATGAGGTTCAGCTCAAGGATAAGCGCTTCCTGGTCCGTGTTGGTAACGAAAAAATCGATGTCGTGCACGCGGGAGACCATGCGCTGGATCTTGGGCGTCAGCTTTTCGGCAGGGGCGAAGTACGACCTTACCCGGTTGCGCAGGCTTGCCGCCTTGCCCACGTAAAGTATGCTACCCACCGCGTCCTTCATCAGGTAAACGCCGGGGCAGGCAGGCATTTGCTTCAATTGTTCAGCGATGAGTGAAGAGGTCACACTTCATTATACAGACCAGCCGCGATGCGATTCAAAATGGGGACATCGCCCAGTTGATTGATGGTGTTACATTTGATACCATTAATTGCTGGAAAGCTATTATGCCTCGAAAGCAGAAATTATTGGAGAAGGTACGCAGGAACGTTCGAAACGTTTCTTTGCATGATTTCGAGGCGTTGATAAACGATTACGGTTACATCGAAGAAGGCAGCAGGCAGCGTAGCTCCTGGTTTCAGGATCGTATTCCAGCACGATGCGGAATTTCATTTCTACGTCTCCCGCCCCAACGTAACCAGGAAGTCGGCGTTGGACTTGGTCTTGCGGAGGCGGTCGAGGACGCGCTCGGTGGCCTCAGCGTAGTTCGGGGAGTCAGAGGAAATCATCGAGACCATGCGGCGCAGCAGCCACACCTGCTTGAGCATCTCCTGGTCCATCAGAAGCTCCTCGCGCCGGGTGCCGCTGTGCTCAATATCGATCGCCGGGAAGATGCGGCGCTCCGCCAGGCGGCGGTCGAGATGGACTTCCATGTTGCCGGTGCCTTTAAACTCCTCGTAAATAAGGTCATCCATGCGGCTGCCGGTATCAACCAGACAGGTGGCGATTATGGTGAGGCTGCCACCTTCCGCCGTGTTGCGGGCGGCACCAAAGAAGTGCTTCGCCGGATAAAGGGCGGCGGGATCGATGCCGCCGGAAAGGGTGCGGCCGCTGGAGGGCATCGCCAGGTTGTAGGAGCGGGTAAGGCGCGTAATGCCATCAAGAAGAATAATCACATCCTTGCCGCTTTCCACTATCCGTTTCGCCCTGTCCAGCGCCAGCTCGGCGACCCGGGTGTGGTTTTCTACCGGCTCATCGAAGGTGGCGGCAATGACCTCACCCCTGATGAGGGAACGTCTCATGTCGGTGACCTCTTCCGGCCGCTCGCCGATGAGACATACCATGATATGAATATCTTCATAGTTCGTCGCCGCGCAGTTGGCGATGGATTTCATAAGCATGGTCTTGCCGGCTTTCGGGGGCGAAACTATCAGGCCACGCTGGCCGCGCCCGATCGGCGCCACCAGGTTGAGTAACCGCCCCGAAAGGTCGTTGGAGGATATCTCCAGGTTGATAAGCTTATCTGGAAAGGTAGGCGTCAACTGACCGAAGTGGGGACGGCCCTTGGCAAGCTCCGGATTCAGCTCGTTTACCGACTCAATCCGCAGGAGGCTGAAGTATTTTTCTCCTGCCCGGGCGGGTCTGCCCCGTCCGCCAACCATATCCCCGTTGCGCAGGCCAAAGCGCCGGATCTGGGACTGCGAGACATATACATCGGTGGAGCTGGGCAGCAGCGTGTTGTTTCTGAGAAAGCCATAGCCGTCACTCATTATCTCCAGGATACCGCTGCAGAAGGTCGTCCCTTCCTGCTCGGGAGGTGGCTGGGCCAGGCGCGCAATCAGTTCCTGCCTGGACAGCGCGGTGTGGTTGACTACGCCCATCTCACGGGCAAGATCTGCCAGCTCCTCCACCGTCTTATTTTCAAGTTGATTGATTTCCATGTTAATTCACCTTCCAGTTCTTCGTTACTGGCCTTTTCCTTTTCCTAAAATAATGATTAGTTTCCGGTTCCGCCGCGTGAAAAAGCAAACATGCGGGACAGTTGGTTGAAGCTATTGCTCCAATGCGTTCATGCTATTTTCCGGCCAGGCGCTGCCAGTCAGCCAGGAAGCGGCTGATGCCGATCGTCGTCATCGGGTGCTGGGTCATCTGTATCAGCACATTATAAGGAATCGTAGCAATGTGGGCGCCGGCCATCGCCGCGGCGACACAATGCTGGGGATGGCGAATACTGGCGGCAATGACCTCTGTACTGAAACCGTAATTCTCATAGACCGTCACAATGTCTTCGACAAGTCGCATACCATCGCTGCCGTTATCATCCATCCGGCCAACGAACGGGCTGATATACGCAGCGCCGGCAAGGGCTGCCAGGACAGCCTGATTCAACGAAAAGCACAAGGTCATATTAACTTTGATGCCCTCACGGGCAAGGGTTGAGGTTGCTTCCAGCCCCTCAGCAGTCGCCGGGACCTTTACGACGGCGTTGGACGCCCAACCGGCAATCAGCCTTGCCTGTTTGATCATCGGTTCCACTCCCTCCACCAGTACCTCGATTGATACCGGGCCGGGGACAAGGGCGCAGATATCCTTGCTCACAGCTTCGTAGTCGGCGTTGCCTTCTTTGGCGGTGAGGGTGGGGTTGGTGGTCACGCCGTGAACTACACCCATCCTCACCCCGTGTTTGATTTGCTCAACGTTTGCTGTATCCAGAAAAATACGCATCTAATCTTGCCTGTCCTTTCAGAATCCCTTACGTGCTCAGCGGGAGCACTGTTTGCGCTCCTTCACGCAGCACACCTTTGGCCGCTCCAATGAAGCCCTGGAACAGCGGGTGAGGCTGGCCCAAACGTGAACCGAATTCCGGATGGAACTGGCAGCCCACCATCCATGAGTGGCTGGCAATCTCACATACCTCGACCAGTTGCTCATCGGGCGAGAGCCCGCTGCAGACCAACCCCGCCCCCTCAAGCTGCTCCCGGAATCTGTTATTAAACTCGTAGCGATGGCGGTGGCGCTCATGAATCAAACCCACTCCGTAAGCATCCGCCGCACGGCTGCCCTCGCACAGTTTGCAGGGATAATTACCGAGACGCATTGTCTTGCCTTTTTCCCTGACATTTCGCTGGCTCTCCATCAGATCAATCACCGGGTAAGGGGTCTGCTCGTTAAACTCGGTGGAGTTTGGCAGGGGAGACTTGAAGACATGGCGGGCGAACTCGATAACCATTATCTGCATACCCAGGCATAACCCGAGGTAGGGGATATTGTTCTCCCGGGCATACGTGGCAGCCTTGATCATTCCTTCGATACCCCTTATGCCGAAACCGCCGGGGACCACTATCCCCTGGGCTGAACGCAATAAAACATCAGCGTCTCCCGTCTCAAGGTCTTCCGATGATACCCAGGTCACCTTAAGCTCCCGATCATGATAGAGGGCAGCGTGATAGAGCGATTCGCGGACAGAATAATACGCATCTTTCAGTTCCACATACTTACCAACGAGAGCGATATTCACCGGCTCGTGGGGTTCCTTGTGGGAAGCTACCATCTTTTCCCAGTGGCTCAAATCGGGCGCTTCCCCCTTCAGGTTCAGCATATCCACGACCAATATCCCCAAACCTTCTTTTTCCAGCACCAGCGGCACCTCGTAAACCACCGGAATCGTCTCCAGGGGGATGACTGCCTCACGCTTCACATCGCAGAACTGGGAAATCTTGCTCCGTATCGCCTCCGGGATAGGATAATCGGCACGGCAAATAATAATATCCGGCTGAATACCAATACGCCGCAGTTCGTTAACGCTGTGCTGGGTCGGCTTGGTCTTAAGCTCCTGTGTTGTAACCAGGTAAGGAAGCAGGGTGACATGGATACAAAGCACATTGTCACGCCCCACGTCATTCCTCATCTGCCGTATGGCTTCGAGGAAGGGCTGTCCTTCCATGTCTCCCACTGTACCACCCACTTCCACAAGCACCACATCCGCCCCGGAGCTTTCCGCCAGCCTCTTGAACCGGCTCTTGATTTCATTTGTCACGTGGGGCACTACCTGAATTGTGCCGCCCAGAAAATCGCCCCGCCTTTCCTTGGCAATCACAGCGCTGTAAATCTGCCCGGAGGTGACGTTAGAGTCTGCCGTCAGGCAGACATTGATGAAACGTTCGTAGTTGCCCAGGTCCAGATCGGTCTCAGCACCATCCTGGGTTACAAAAACCTCCCCGTGCTGGTAAGGTGACATGGTTCCCGGGTCAACATTGAGATAGGGGTCAAGTTTTTGTACTGTCACGGAAATCTGGCGGCTTTTCAGGATGGTGCCAATGGAAGCGACAGCGATGCCTTTCCCTACGGAACTAACAACGCCACCAGTCACAAAGATATACTTTGACATTCAGGGAAACCAAAAAACAAACCTTAATGGCGAGAAGGGCAATTTTTTGCAGGGGTACTGAAAGCTGCCTGAAATAACTTGTTCATGATGATTATAGTGAAGCCATTCTGGCTTGTCAAGTTCTTTACTCCATCCTGGCGAAGGCATATTTCCCTTCCTTACAGATAGGGCAGACCCAGGTATCTGGCAGGTCTTCGAAGGGAGTGCCCGGGGGTACACCGTTTTCCGGGTCTCCCAGTTCAGAACCATAGATATATTCGCGGTCCATGCACGCGTATTTTGACATTTTGGTCTTGCTGCTTTCCTCGACCGTAGACATCTGATCCCTCTTTGCTGTCAGGCTTGACTGAAAATGCCTGCGCATGGCGCTATTTGATAGTCTGGCAGAGCACCTCCGCCAGCCGGATAATGGGCACCGTCTGCTGCTCTGCGGAGGTCATGTCCCTCAGGATGGCTGTACCGGTCTCGACCTCCCGGTCCCCGATAATCACCGTCTGATGGGCACCCATGGCATCAGCCTGCCTGAGCTGCGATTTAAGGCTTTTATTACCCGGCGATTGGATCACCTCGATGCCCACCCGCCTGAGCTGTGAGGCTAGCTTTATCGTTTCGTCCCTGGCGGGTGCGCCAAGACAGGCAAGAAACACGCGAGGCTTTGGCAAAGAGGGCACGACGACCCCATGTCTTTTCAGATTGAGGATTATCCGCTCCATACCCGCCGCCAACCCAATGGCAGGTGTAGATTTACCCCCCAACCCTTCAATGAGATCATCATATCTCCCTCCCCCGCCAACGGTGCTTTGGGCGCCTTCAAGCTCCGGCTGGATTTCGAAAACGGTGCGCGTGTAGTAGTCCAGGCCACGAACCAGTCGGTGGTTCAGCGTAAAGGGGAGTCCCAGCAGGCTGAGGTATCGCTGGAGCTGGCTGAAGTGATTGGCGCAGTCAGCGCAGAGATAGTCCGTGCTCTTTGGAGCGGCATCGGCGATCGCCTGGCAGGATGGTTTCTTGCAATCGAGCAGCCTGAGCGGGTTCCTGCCCAAGCGAGACTTGCAGTCTGGACATAGCTCATCCACATGGCCCGAGTAGTAACCCTTCAAAGCTGCCAAGTAGTCCGGGCGGCAGGCTTTACAGCCGATGCTGTTGAGCTGCATGGACAGGCGCGTGAGGCCGAGCGACTGAAAGAACTGCCAGCCCATATCAATGACTTCGGCGTCAAGAGCAGGATCGCCATCCCCGATGGCTTCATAGCCGAACTGGTGGTGCTGGCGGTATCTGCCTGCCTGGGGACGGTCATAGCGAAAGACGGAGGTAACGTAATAGAGCTTGACTGGCTGGGGAAGATTACGCAGCCCGTGCTCGATGTAGGCACGGCAGACGGAAGCGGTGCCCTCCGGTATCAAGGCGAGCAGGTTACCGCCGCGGTCGGCGAAGGTATACATCTCCTTGTCAACGACATCGGTACCCTCACCCACGCTCCTCCGGAAAAGCCCTGCATCTTCGAAGGCGGGAAAATCAATGCGCTCGTAGCCGTAAAGCTGACAGATTCTCGCCAGCTTTTCGTCAATATATCGCCAGTAAGGCTGTTCCTCTGGAAGAATATCGACGGTTCCCCGCGGTGCCTGATACAAGCCGTTTTTCTCCTCTATCTAGGGCAAGAATACAGCATCCGCGCGGGGGTTGTAAAGGTAAGGTCAGATTCGCAAAAAGCTGCAAGAGCGTTTACGAACACTTTGCAACCTGTCACTGCGAGAGCACACGTTCGCATTCTAGCCGCCCCCGGCAATCTTCCCCCACATTTTGTCATTACGAATCCCGATTCACCGGGAGGTGGCGATCTCAATAAATCTTTTCGGATTACCACCTCCGTCTGCTGTAGGAGCCGCAATGGCAGATGAGTCTCCAGGAAGCAGCCAATTGAGGATTAGACTTGGCTCTTGCCGAGATGCTTTACAAACCAGTCGGCCGCGTAAGTAGCCACCTGCTCCAGAGCCCCGGGTTCTTCAAACAAATGTGTGGCGCCGGGGACAATGACCAACCTTTTCTCCGCCTTGAGATTGTTCAGCGCTTCCTGGTTCATTTCGATGACAGGGTAATCTCTTCCGCCGACGATGAGGAGCGTAGGCGCTTTAACACGCGGCAGAGACGCCATGGCGAGGTCAGGCCGCCCCCCACGAGAGACTATTGCCCGGATGACATCCGGTTTTTCCGCCGCGGCCATCAGCGCCGCTGCCGCCCCGGTGCTGGAGCCAAAGTAACCGATGTTGAAGTCGCGGGTCTTCGGATTCTCCAGTAGCCAGTCCGTCCCGCCGATGAGACGCTTAGTCAGCAGGTCAATATCAAAACGCAGCCGCGCGGTGAAGACGTCTTCAGCTTCTTCCTCGGCGGTCAGCAGGTCGAAGAGCAAGGTGGCCAGGCCGGCCTTCTGCAGGGCCCCGGCCACAAAACGGTTCCTCGGGCTGAGGCGGCTGCTCCCGCTGCCGTGGGCGAAGGCGACTATTCCAACGGCTTTTTCCGGTATCTCCAGGTTGCCCTGAAGAGTCACCTTGCCCGCCTTCACTTCTACGGCGGATTTGTCCCTGCCTTTGATTATTCCGGTCATTTGTCCTAATCTACCTCCTGCTCTTCAACATCGCTGTGCGGCGCATGCCGGAACGGAATGACCCTCTCCACGCGTAGCACGAGCTGGCTCTCAACCTGCGGGATAATGAACTTACTTTTCATTTCGGGCGTATAGCCGTCCAGCAGGCCGATGTCCATCATCTTTTCCATCTCTCCCAGGAGTTGGTAACCGCGGTCGCCGGACTCGTCCCAGATGACTATAGATACGCGGGGATTCACTTTCAGGTTCGCTACAGTGCCGGGGCAAAACCACTCGTTCACTTCAGCGCGCCCGCCGGGCATCAGCTTCATCGCCTTTGCTGCCGCCAGGTGCGGCCAGCCGTCTTTGCCCGCAGTGGCGATGAAGACATGTCCCACTTTCTCAGCAAGCTGCTGCGCCTCAGCCAGCGCTTCAGTGCCCACCGTCCCCGCCCCTTTTCTGTTCCTCTCGCAAAATGCTCAATACCTCTTCATCTTCTACCTGCTCAAAGCGCAGGTAGAACTGCCCGACCGCCGCGAAAAAGGGGGGAGTGCGCAAACATAACATTTCATCCACATCCATGGCCAGCCCCTTGATTGTTTCTTCGGGTCCTACGGGCAGAGCGGCAATGAGCTTAGCCGGCTCTTCGGTGCGGACCGCCCAGAATGCCGCCTGGGTGGTGGCACCAGTAGCCACGCCATCATCGGTGACAATAACGATTTTCCCCTTTAAAGGAACTTTAGGGCGAACGCTGCGGATCATCTCGTTGCGGCGCTTTATCTCCGCCATCTGGAAGACTTTTTCCCGCTCAATCTCAGCCTGGGTCACGCCCAGGTCACGGACAACCTCGTTCAGAAAGACCCGGCCGTCCTCAGCCACCGAGCCCATTGCCAGCTCTGGTTGCCCTGGCGTACGCAACTTGCGCGCCAGTACCACATCGAGCTGCGCACCAAGAAGACGGGCTATTTCCTGCGCCACAATTATTCCACCGCGCGGTATACCCAGCACCACGGTGTCCTGCCCACGATAGTCCATCAGTTCGCGAGCGAGAAGCCTGCCAGCTTCCTGGCGGTCGGCGAACGGCTCACTCTTACGCGACAGAATACGGCTTATCCCGCCTTTTTGGCTCACGTCATCTCTCACAGGGTCCCCCGCCGAGTTAGCAGGCGTAGGCGATCAAAATGGCTTTCATCTCTTTTTCGAGGGCCTGAAGCTCTCCAAGCTGCTCCTGCGTCAGCCGGGCGACCGGGAACCTCGGTTCCACCGCCACAATGCAGCAGCCAAGCTGCTTTTCCAGGTTTTGTAATCTGGAAAGGATCGCCGGCTCCAGTTCCTTGATTCTGTGCATCCCGGTGGTTGCCTTTTCCCTGTTCTGCACTGCCATCTTTGAATGCCTCCTTCAATATAGTTTCAGGTGGAATTCACCGAAGTCTTGCTCCCCTTCAACAGTAGCGTATCATGGGGGCAATGGAAAAATCATAAAAGCCTGCAAAGAAATGTTACAAAAATATTACATGTCAAAGAAATGACATTAACAAATAAATCGTGATATTATGAATTTATAATATTTTGCTGCCGCTTTTTATGACTTGTACATGGCAGTTAGCGCAAAGTTTGAATAGGCGGACTTGCGAGGGAGGTGGTGGGCTGAACAAAGGAAGGTGCGTTTGATGGCAGAGAAATCTATGGTGAAGCTCTCCCGAAGGCTGGGGATAGCGCTTACCCCGAAGGCAGCCAGGATTATGGCCAAGAAGCAGGCGGTCAGGAGACCTGGCCGCCCTCCCCGGGGCAGGAGGGCATCAGATTACAAGGTACGCCTGCTGGAGAAACAGAGGCTTCGCGCCCAGTATGACATCGATGAGCGGCAAATGCGGAACTATTTTGACAAGGCACGCGCCTTCGCTCGCGCGGGAAAACTTAACGTCAGCGAAGCCCTCGTACAACTGCTGGAAAGACGGCTCGCCGCCGTAGTTCACCGGAGCGGCCTCGCCTCTACAGTCAGGGCAGCCAAACAAACAGTTTCGCACGGCCATCTCTGGGTGAACGGGAAACGGGTTGACCTCCCGTCCTACCTGCTAAAGGAAGGGGACGTTGTCTCGGTAAGACCGGAAAGTCAAAAGCTGGTAGGAATAGTTGAGGCAATCCAGTCTGCTCAGCCAGTGCCTTACCTGGAACTGGATAAGGAAAAGATGACGGTCAAGTTTCTCCGCTTGCCCGAGCGCAGCGAGGTGCCAGTCATCTGTGACCTGCCTATGGTGGTTGAGTTCTATTCCCGGTAAGCTCGCAGTGGTTCCCGACAAGGCGGGAGCGAACTACTAAAGGAGGTACTACCGTGCCGACCTATGTCATCCTTTCCCGTGTTTCTCCCGAAGCCTACTCAGAGCCGGCGGAATTTAAGAAGCTCGCCGAGCGCGTGTCAGCCGAGATCAAGACCCACTGTCCGGGCGTGGTCTGGAAAGCAAGCTACGCCACTCTCGGGCGGTTCGATGTGGTTGACATCGTTGAAGCCGGCGACCCGAAAGATATTGAGAAGGTGGCGATGATCATCCGCGCCCACGGGCATTCAACCACCGAGACCCTGTTAGCCACACCCTGGAAGGAGTTTCTGGCGCATATCTAGCGCGGCGCCAGATAATTGACGTGTCATTCCCGCACAGGCGGGAATCTACTCCCTTCTCCACTCCCGATGCACCGGGACTTTCGCGGGAATGACAAATGAGTATGGCGGTCAATCTGACACGGTACTGGCGCGGTGCAGGGTGACGGATGAAACTGATTATCTTTGATCTTGACCAGACCCTGGTCGATTTCATATCCATCCACGATGAGGCAACCAGGAGACTTTTCCGGGAATTCTTCAATCTTGACGCCCGGCTTACCGAGATTGATTTTCCGGGGAAAAGCCTGGCATGGTGTTTCAGGGAATTGGCCGCGCTGAAAAAGGTCCCACCAGACCTGTTCCAGACCAAAAGCCGTCACTTGCTGGGACGCTACGATACTATCTTTTGCGAAATTCTGCCGAAAGAAGAAGGTGAAAAGCATATTTTGCCCGGCGCCAGGGATCTCCTGGATGAACTGGCGAAGACTGAGCACCTGGTAATGCTGTACACGGGTGACTCCAGGGAGATAGTGGAAGCCGTCTTCCGGGTTACCGGGCTTGGCAAATACTTCCGGGACCGCTTCTACGGCACGGAAGCAAAAGACCGTGCTGAGATGGTGAAAATGGCGATTGCCCGAGCGAAAGAACTCACCGGGAAAAAGTTTGAGGGCAAGGACATCGTCATCATCGGTGACTCGGTCAGGGACGTTGAGTGCGGCAGACTGTTCAATGCCCTGACCATCACGGTAACCACCGGCTTCCACTCCAGGGAACAGATCTCGGAAGCGGGGGCGGATTTCGTCTTTGATGACCTGAGGAATACAGAACAGGTGATGACGGTCATTGAGGTAGGAGTGGCGGCGGGATATGGTAAAATGTTGCCATGAGTCTTGGCGTCACGAAATGCGGCAGCACCGAGTTCCGATGGGGAGAGCGGACCTTCGTCATGGGTATCCTCAACCTTTCGCTGGACTCCTTTTCCGGCGATGGCATCGCCAGCCTGGAGGCGGCGGTGACACAGGCGCAGCTCTTCGCGAGCCAGGGCGCTGATATGCTTGATATCGGCGGGGAATCCACCCGTCCCGGTTCACCCCCAATTTCGGCGGATGACGAAATCCGCCGCGTCGTGCCGGCGATAGAACGGCTGGTTTCGGAGGTATCTGTTCCCATCAGTATCGACACCGGTAAATACGAGGTGGCGCGGCGGGCTCTCGACTCAGGAGCGGTGATGATAAACGATGGCTGGGGTCTCAAAAAGGAACCGCGACTTGCCGAGCTGGCGGCAGAGCAAAATATCCCGCTCATCCTGATGAGCAACCAGCGGGACAAGGGCGGCTACGATGCTGCGATAAAACGTGACACCGCCTTCTACGCAGACGTCATCGGTGAGGTAATGGCGTCCCTGCGCCAGGGCATGGAGACGGCTTTGAAGGTGAGAGTGCCGCGGGAGAACATAATCCTGGACCCGGGGATAGGATTCGGCAAGACCTGGCAGCAGGACCTGGAAATAATCGCCCGCCTGGACGAATTGAAAGCGCTGGGAAGGCCGATCTTAATCGGACCCTCCCGCAAATCATTTATCGGTATGACGTTGGGCTTGCCGACGGACGAGCGTCTTGAAGGGACTGCCGCCGCTATCGCCATCGGCATCGCCAGGGGGGCGGACATCGTAAGGGTGCATGATGTTGAAAAGATGGCACGCGTCTGCCGCATGAGCGACTCCATAATCAGGCAGTCCTGAGCGGAGGCGAAGGTCACAGTAGCAGGACGTCATAGCCATTCCGGCGGAAGTTCAGTGCGCGTTACAATTCTGGACACCGACTTTGTCGGTGTGGTCAATGTAGACGGTTCAGACCGAAAGACTTTCTCTGACCGTCTTCGCATAGGCCTGCATCAATCTACCAGTAACCGGCCCCGGCTTCCTGGAACCGATCAGCTTCCCATCCACCTCTACCAGCGGCATCACCTCTATCAACGAATTCGTCACAAAAGCCTCATCAGCCGAAAAAAGCCCGTCCGGCCGGATAGACACCTCCCTGGCTATTAGACCGAGCTGGTTTGCCAGTTCAAAGACAACTGCTCTGGTGACGCCGGGGAGAATGCCCGCCCGGATCCGTGGCGTTTTCAGCACTCCCCTATCAACGATGAATAAGTTGCTACTTGTGCCTTCCCCCAGGTAACCCTTTTCGTTCAGGAAGAGAGTCTCGTCCGCATCAGCCCGCCTCGCCTCCTGCCTAGCAAGCATCGCTTCCATGATACTGGTGGACTTAAGAAAGGCGACCGGCGAAAGGCTGTTGCGCCGGATGGAGGAGATGATAGCCTTAAATCCTTGCGAGTATTTCTCAGGCGGATAGGGATGGTATTCTTCCGCCAGCACCAGGATGGTCGGCTGGCGGCAGGAATCAAGATTGGGCGTCATTGTGCCCTTGCCCGGGGTCACGGTGATGCGAAGGCGCGTATCAGCAAAGCTGTTTGCTTTCACCGTGTCCCGGACGGCCTGCCCGATAGACGCAATATCGACACGAATGCCTATCTTGTTCGTCCCATCACCTAGCCGGTCGAGGTGGTCATGCAATCGAAATACTTTTCCCTCATAGGCACGCAACGTTTCAAATAGCCCGTAGCCGAAAAGAAATCCGTAGTCGAGCACGGAAATTTTTGCCTGGCTGCGGGGCATCAACTTGCCGTTAAAGTAGACTATTTCTTCCATACCTGCCCTCCTTCCGGACCGATTCTGTAGTTCTCAGGAAATTCCGCAGTATGTCATAGCCGCTTTCGGTCATGACCGATTCGGGATGGAACTGAACGCCCTCGACCACATATTTCTGGTGGCGGACGCCCATTATGACGCCGTCTGCCGTCCAGGCGCTGAGTTCCAAAACGGGGGGCAGAGTTTCCTTTCCTAGGACCAGCGAATGGTAGCGTCCGCCTTCCAGCGGATTGGGCAGCCCCTCGAACACGGTCTTTCCATCATGGTAGATAAGCGAGCTTTTTCCGTGGGTGGGCAGAGACGCCCGCACCACCTGGCCCCCAAACACATGCCCGATGCACTGGTGTCCCAGGCAGACACCGAGAATGGGAACGCGCCCGGCGAAGTAGCGGATGACATCGTTCGAAATGCCGGCTTCAAGCGGCGAGCACGGTCCCGGGGAAATAATGATATGAGATGGCTGCTCTTGCTCAATATCGGTGAGGGTGATTTCGTCATTACGGAAAACCACCGATTCCCAGCCCAGTTCGCCGATGCGCTGGACCAGGTTATAGACAAAGGAATCGTAGTTATCAATTACGAGTATCATCCGGTGTTCTGCCTCATCAATTCGAGGTTTGTTCCGCTCCCGTTGTTTGTTATAGTCAGCCAAGCTAGCTCCTCTACATTGATGCCTTGAAGATGCACTTTCACTCGCCATGTTCCAACGGGGATGTTCTTGTTAGGGTCGCGCCAACCCGCCATCTTCTCATTATCGACATTAAGACCGTAAGCCAGTCCCTCGTCAGTGTATTTTAAGGCAATGAGAAGGGGTTCAGGAAGTCCATTAGGATGAAGTGTTATTTGCGCCACTTGATTCGGCAAGGCGCCTTGATACTGATGTTGAGTATTAGCCCATCGTCCCACCATCAAAGGGAACAGAGCTTGATTCTCCCCGAAAAATTCAATGTGTGCAGCTACATTTGGAGCATCCACTCTATCCAGCGTAGATATAGGCTTATTTGTGACCAATAATTTAGCGAGAATGGGAATCCCCACAACAGTACCAGTACGCGCATCCTTGAGGGTTTCCGGCGCGACTAGCGTATCAAATTCGATATGTGGTCGAGCGTTCTTGATCCCATCCAACTGGTTTTGAAGTTCATCTCGCTTCATTCTTAATTTGTGAAAAGCATAAAAAGGCGTTAATAACAGAACCCCGACTAGAATTAACCACCATCCCCATTGTGGTAACCACCAATCACGTACGAAAGATTGGACTATGCCAATCGCATCGCCAATAACAAATACAGCCAACGCAAATCCCCATTTTCCAAAGGCTGCGAAATATTCTTTGAATGATTTACCCATAACCTTGTCTTACCAGTTTTGAGGCTTGCGCTACCAGTTCTCCCTAACTTCTACTAGATTCAGGGCGTTGACCAGCGCCCTGCCCTTGTCCAGAGTCTCCCGGTATTCCGCCTCCGGATCGGAGTCATAGACCACGGCGCCGCCAACCTGGAAATATGCCTTGCCGTCCTTCACCAGGAATGTACGGATAGCGATGTTGAGGTCGAGGTTGCCGTCGAAGCTCAGATAGCCGATGCTGCCGGTGTAAACGCTTCTCCGGGTCGGCTCCAGCTCGTCTATTATCTCCATGGCGCGCACCTTGGGAGCGCCGGTTATGGAGCCACCGGGAAAGGTAGCTTTGAGCAGGTCAATGCCATTCTTGCCTTGCTTCAATCTTCCCACAACGGTGGAGGTAAGGTGGAAAACGGTCGGGAATGTCTCCAGAATTGCGAGCTCGGTAACCTTGACCGTTCCGAAGCGGCAGACTCGCCCCAGGTCGTTCCTCTCAAGGTCAACGATCATGACGTTCTCAGCGCGGTCCTTGGCGCTGAGGAGGAGATCGCGGGCTAGCGACTCGTCTTCTTCGCCGGTTTTTCCGCGCGGACGGGTGCCCTTTATAGGCCGGGTCTCGACCTGTTCTACCCGGAGGCGCAGGAACCTCTCCGGAGAGGCGCTGACGACGCTGACCCCGTTGAAATTCAGGTAGCTGGCGAATGGCGCCGGGTTTATCTGCCGCAGCTTCTTGTACAGCTCAAAGGGGGCACCGGTGAGCTCGGTCTCAAAGCGCTGGGAGAGGTTTACTTCGAAAATATCGCCGGCAATGATATACTGCCTGGCTTTCTCCACCGCGGCCACATATTCCTCATGGGTAAAATTGCCCTTGAGAAGAGGCGTTTGCCTCCCTGTCGGCGTTAGCAGTACCGGCTTCTCCTTTCCCGCGTAACCTGCGCCGGAGAGCTTATTTTTCATTTCGGCGGTGCGTTCTCTAGCCCTGGCTATTCTTTCCGCCTCGGCAGTTTCGGGAAAACCAGAAGAGACAATATAGGCTTTACGCTCAAGGTTATCGAAGGCGAGAATGACGTCGTAAAAGCCGAAATAGCATTCCGGCAGTTTCAGGTCATCAATTGCCGTGGTGGGCAGCCGCTCGATGAAATGGCAAAGGTCGTAGCTGAGGTATCCCACCGCGCCGGTGACGAAAGGTACCGGCGAAGCACTGCGTGCCAGCCGGTAGGTCTTCAGCAGATCGCCAAGCATATCAAAGGGGTTGCCGGATACGGCTGTCCTTGTGCCGTCCCGGATAAGAACGCCGTTTCCGCCGCGCATGCTCAAGACCAGAAAAGGGTCACTGCCGACAAAAGAATACCTTCCAAGCCTGTCCGCGCCCATTCCGCTGTCCAGGAAAAAGCTGAACGGCTCATACATGATGCGCTCGAAAGCTTGCAGCGGGGACAGGCCTATGTTTATCTCTTCAATCAGGGGAATGCGCAGTTCCTCAGTCATTGATTCGGAATTTCAACAATTGTCTTCTACCACCGGTTATCATAAGGTCGGGTGAAGACGGTGTCAAACAAGAATATCAAGAAACTCCTGGCATCTGTGGCAACTCAAGAGAGATCCCCCTTGCGTCTAGTCATTCCAGCGAAACTTGTCCAGTCTACTGTATCAGTATAGGGCGAGCCGTGATACTGCAGCGGCATCTACCATCGCCAGTCTACTGGATTACTTCTCCCTCGGGCTCTAGTGCTTAGTTGCATAAATAGGCGTACCAACGACACCGTTCGCCCTGAGCCTGTCGAAGGGTGCGCCGATGGTTTCCTTCGGCTTCGCTCCCTCAACTTCGTTCGGGACAGGTCAGGACAGGCTAGCTCACCATGAACGGCGCGTGCTGTTACGCGGAATTCTGCAACTTAGTACTAGTCGAACTGAAGCCTTTTACGAATGGCTCGCAATGACAGATGGTTGCTGAGCATTCTCTATAATGAATTTTACACTCCTTCCCCCTTACGCTATACTGAAAATACCAAGCATGAATGTGAACGTCATGGGTATTGAAGAACTCATTGGCCGGGCACAGGAATATCTGCCGCCTGAGAAGATAGCATCCCTGGAGGCGGCCTATCAGTTCGCCGCGAAAGCCCACGAGGGGCAGTTCCGAAAATCAGGCGGACCCTATGTAGAGCACCCCCTGAGTGTGGCGATTACCCTGGCCGATCTTCAGTTGGATTCCAGCTCTTTGGCGGCGGCCTTGCTCCATGACGTTCCCGAAGACTGCGGCGTGCCGCTTTCTGAAATCGAGTCCGCCTTCGGCCCGGAGGTCGCCAAACTGGTGGACGGCGTAACCAAGTTGGGCCTGGTCTCGTGGCGGGCGCGCGGTGAAATCGCCCAGCGGACCGATTCCACCGTTCGTCCGGAGCAAGCAGAAAACCTGAGGAAGATGCTGCTGGCGATGGCGGAAGACCTTCGCGTGGTCTTCATCAAGCTGGCGGATAGATTACACAATATGCGCACCCTTGACGCTTTATCACCAGAAAAACGGCGCACCACCGCCCAGGAGACAATGGAAGTTTACGCCCCCCTTGCCCACCGGCTGGGAATATGGGAGCTCAAGTGGCAACTCGAAGATTTGTCTTTTCGCTACCTCGACCCGCGGCGGTACCACCAGGTCCAACGGCTGGTCGCCGCCGGGCAGGTCGAAAGGGAGAGATTCGTCGGGCAGGCCCTTCACATCCTGCGCCAGGAACTGGAACGCGCCGGAATCAAAGCCGAAATTTCAGGACGCTCGAAACACATTTACAGCGTTCATCTGAAGATGGGAAAGTACGCTGAAATGGGCAAGGATTTCGATGACATCCACGATCTCATCGCCATTCGCGTCCTGGCTGACAACGTGAATGACTGCTATACCGCCCTCGGAGTTGTCCACAACCTGTGGCACCCGCTGCCTGACCAGTTTAACGACTACATCGCCAACCCCAAGCCGAACGGCTACCAATCCCTCCACACCACTGTCATGTACCAGGGCACCACCCCTCTGGAAGTACAAATCCGCACCCATCAGATGCACCGCGTGGCTGAGTTCGGTGTTGCCGCCCACTGGCGCTACAAGGAAGGTGAAAAGAAGGGCATCCAGTTTGAGGAAAGGTTAAGCTGGCTCAGGCAGCTAGTTGAGTGGCACCGCGAGCTGAGCGGCGCCGAGGAGTTCCTCGAATCGGTGAAAACAGACATCTTCATCGACCAGGTCTTCGTTTACACGCCCAAAGGGGAAATCAAAGACCTGCCCAAGGGGTCGACACCTCTTGATTACGCCTACCGCATTCATACCGACCTCGGTCACCGTTGCGTCGGCGCGAAGGTGAATGGCCGCATGGTGCCCTTCACCTATCAGCTCAATAACGGTGATGTTGTAGAAATCTTGACCAGCAAGATGAGCAAAGGCCCCAGTCTCGATTGGTTAAATCCGGTCCTTGGTTATGTCAAGACAACCGAGGCCCGGCAGAAGATGCGGGCCTGGTTCAAGAAGCAGGAGCGGACAGAGAACATCGAGAAGGGGCGAGAGCTCCTGGACAAAATGATCAAACAGCTCGGCTTGAAATCCACGGAGCGGGAAAAGCTGGCGAAACTCTTCAAGTACGATAGCCTGGACGATTTTTATGCCAACATCGGCTATGGGAGCATCACCACCCACCAGGTCGCCCAGAGGCTGACCATCCAGCAGCAGCAGCCGAGAATCACCACCGTTGCGCCGCTCAAGCACCCGGCCTCGATGGTCAAAGTACAGGGAGTGGACAACCTGCTCACTCGCCTGGCGCAGTGCTGCCACCCGGTCCCGGGCGATAAAATCCTGGGATATATCACGCGGAACCGCGGATTAACCATCCACCGTGTGGACTGCTACAACGTCACCCATGAGGATGAAAAGGACCGGCTGCTCCTCGCCGAGTGGGGTGATGCGGAGGCGTCCTATCCGGTCAGAATCCAAGTGCAGGCATGGGACAGGGTAGGCCTGGTTCGGGATATTACCACCCTAATCGCCGATGAGAAGATAAACATCACCTCAGTCGGCCTTACCAGCAACAGCGACCGCACGGTAGTGGCGAATATTACCCTGGAAACGGCGAACCTTACCCAACTGAGCCGCCTTCTGACCAAGGTCGAGAGGGTGAAAGGGGTAATGAGCGCTTCCAGAATTGGTGATGGCGTGGCACACGGGGCATGGCGCATGGAGCAGGAGGCATAGTGCATAGAACGCGGCACATGGCACTCTGTCTTCGTTATCATTCCCACCCTTTGTTGCTATTCACGATGCAGTCATTCCCGCGCAAACGGAAATCTACTGCGTACCTATTCGATTTGCTACTTTAAGGGCGCTCACTCCCCCACTAGCCAAACAGCATCCTTTTATGCTATAAAAGAAAAGCTATTTCAAGTAATAAACCACGGGAGGAACACCTTGCCAACAACGAAGACTGCTGAAAAAGAGTTGCGCGCTGCCGAAAGAAAGCGCGAACGCAATAAACCTGCTCTTTCCCTGTGCAAGACCAGCATTGACAAAGCCGAAAGGCTAATCTCTTCCGGTCAGGTTGATGCCGCGCAGAAGGCAGTAGTTGAGGCCGTCAGCACGCTGGACAAAGCCGCGGAAAAAGGCATCATCCACGCCAACAACGCCGCCCGGCGCAAGTCCCGCCTGATTCAAAAGCTCAACAAAGCGCAGGCACCCCAGGCGAAGGCTACGACTCCGGCGGGGTAAGGCGGCGGGGCTAGACCGGCTTCTTATGCCACCGGTTCCCTGACCTCAACGACCAAAGATTCAACGCCTGTCTCTTCAGGAATAGCCTCGCCTTCGGCTTTGCATGATTCCAGATAAAGCTCAATTGCTTCCTTCGCCATAGCTATTGCTTCTTCTCTGGTCTCACCCTGAGTGTAACATCCGGGGAGAGCAGGGACTTCCACAGCATAACCCCCTTCCTCCTCCGGCACAAGAATGACAGTATATTTCAGCATAGTCGGCCTCCTCTAAAGAAGCTTCTTGATTTCCCCGATTGAAAGCCCAGCCATTTTCAAAATGTTGCTTAAGGTTCCCGGTTTAACTGGTTTTGTATGGATTGGGATGATTAACTTAACACCCGGCTTGCCCTCATGCCTCATAATAGCGTGGCTACCATGAGTGCGATCAACGTACCACCCCTCTTTGTTGAGGGCATTTACCAGTGTGTCGCCTTTTATCTGAGGTAGCTTGGGCATGTCGTAACAATAGCCTTCTTCGCGTCAACTTCCTGCGGGATTTCTTCCCCATGTTCTTTGCGATATTCGAGGGAGAGTTCGAGAACTTCTTTAATATTGGCGAGGCACTCCTCGTAAGTTTCACCCTGGGCATGAGCCTCGGGAATCAGCGGACAGCTTGCAATGTAAATTCCGTCCGGGGCTTTCCTGATTACAACTGTGTATTCCATCGCTTCCACCTCTTAAGGAATTATAACATAAGCGGTATCAACAAAATGATGGTAAAATATTGAGGTTAGAATTCCGATCCGGAATGAAGCATATGCTAATTATGATGTTGAATGTGGTATCTATTATCGCAATGCTGTGCGCAGGTATTTTTTCCGTTTTGGGTCTGAATCCTGAATGGGCAAGAAAACCTGTATTCGCGGCGTTACCCGCTTCACGTTTCTACAGTAATGCCGTTAACGGAATCGCGAAAATGGAAACGTTGGAAGGAACGTTTGTTGACCCCAAACAGCAGGAGCAACATCCAGCATGGATTCTCCAAAACGGAGCAATCTCTAAACCTGACGTTGGCTTTGCTGAAGTGGCGAAAATTCTGGCAGAGAACGGGGTTAACACAAGACTAATCCGAATAATCGCAATAGAGGAAAAGCGGTCTCCTATTTTCATATCGGGTAGTACCCCTATTACTCCACCAACATACACAGAACTTCGCATCCAGCGAGAACATGAAGAACCTTCGCGTATTATCAGTAACCCATATGAACCTGATAGACCTGCGCGGGAACTGAGGCAATGGGCTCTTACCAGTTTCTACAAAAGACTATCTTACTGGATCCTGGTATTTCTGCTAGTGTCGTCGGCATCTCAACTGCTCTTGATACACCTTAATCGTAAGAAGAAAAGATTGCATTTCAGTGTTTAGCTCCACTCCCCCGCCTCCGGCCACACCCGCGCCAGTTCTTTGACCAGCAAGGAGTGTTCGGCGTTCTTTAGCTCCTGGTCTTGGCTAAAGAGCAAGGTGGCTTCTTTGCGGGCAATTTTGTATTTACTCAGGTCAGGGAAAGCGACCCCCCCAATCATGCGGCTGGCTCTGGTTGCATGACTATCGGACTTAGGGCAAGGAAAACACAGGTACGGCGATGCTTTTATCCGGGGGAGTCCGCTCTAAAGTGGCTTTGTCCATCATTCCCAGCACTTCAGGAGAGAAATATGTCTCTCCACATTGAGTGCATACCTCTGCCGGCACATTCTCGAAGATAACGATTTCATCGCCCAAATGGTGAACATGTCGGATTCTTTTATTGATGACCTTACCCTGGCAAAAATAGCATGTTTTCATTGTTCTGCTTTCCTCCTCACCCTCCAGTCTATCCACTGTTGCGGATCAGGACGATACACTGTGATAATAACCAACTCTTCTGTCCCCAGTCCGCAAACCAGATGCAATGGCTTTCCACCCTCAGTAAACCCCAGAATCAAACAGCTTTTTCCGCGTGCATCCTCTGGATAATTCTCGATTACCTCTGTTTGATGCGAAAGAATTGCTTCTTCAATCTCCTGTATAGTTATCTTATCAGATTCTCTTTCTCGCTCAGCATGGCTCATCAAACGGTATCGGCGCTCTTGAACCTTAATCTGGATTTGACCTACCTGCTGGAGTCTCTCCATTCAGGTTTATTATATCATGCACGCGTCTAGCTCCACTCACCCGCTTCCGGCCAGACGCGGGCAAGCTCTTTGCCCAGGAGGGAGTGTTCAGGGCTTTTTAGCTCCGGGTCGGTTTCAAAAAGCGTAGTGGCTTCTTTACGGGCAAGCTCAAGGATGTGAATATCAGAGAGCTTCGCCATACGGAGGTCAGGCAGGCCACTCTGGCGCGTGCCGAAGAACTCGCCGGGTCCGCGCAGCCGCAGGTCTTCCTCCGCCAGCTTGAAGCCATCGTGCGTTTCCTCGATCACCTTCAGGCGCTCCTGTCCCACCTCCGATGGATTTTCCGCCAGCAGTATGCAGTAGCTCTGCTCGGGACCCCGCCCCACCCTTCCCCGGAACTGGTGAAGCTGAGAAAGGCCAAATCTATCGGCGCTCTCCACCAGCATCACGGTAGCGTTGGGCACGTCTATCCCCACCTCCACCACCGGTGTGGCGACCAGGATTTCGATCTCGCCAGAGCGGAAAGCCAGCATCACCGCATCTTTTTCAGCGGCGGACATACGACCGTGCAGCAGGCCCAGCCGGAGGTCAGGGAAGACCTCCCGTGACAGGCGCTCGAACTCGGCAGTTGCCGCCTTTGCCTGGACCGCCTCCGATTCCTCCACCAGCGGGCAGATAATGAACGCCTGGCGTCCAGCGGCTACCTGCTTGCGGATAAAGGCGTAGGCGCTCTCCCGCTGCTCCGGCTTCAGCCACCTTGTCCTGATGGTCTGCCTGCCGGGCGGCAGTTCATCAATCACCGAAAGATCAAGGTCTCCGTAGAGGGTCAGGGCGAGGGTGCGGGGAATAGGGGTGGCGGTCATCACCAGCATATGCGGATTGAACCCCTGCTGCCGGAGCGCGGAACGCTGGGTCACTCCGAAACGGTGCTGCTCGTCGACAACCGCTACACCGAGCTTATGGAAGGTCACATCCTTCTGGATGAGGGCATGGGTACCAATGACAATGTCAACTTCGCCACTCGCAATCTGCTTTCGCAGCTCCCGCTTTTTCGCTGCGGTCATGTCACCGGTGAGCACAACCACGGTAATTGGACGCACGAGGATACCGGAGTAGCGATAGAGGGAATCTGTCTGTGCCTCCAGGTGACCGGCGCCTGCGAAAAGCCGGGAAATAGTAGCGAAGTGCTGCCCGGCCAGGATTTCAGTGGGTGCCATCAGCGCCGACTGGTAGCCATTCGCCGCCGCGATCAATAGGGCAGCCGCCGCGACGACCGTCTTTCCGCTGCCCACCTCCCCCTGGAGGAGGCGGGACATGGCACATGGCTTTTCCAGATCGGAGAGAATCTCCCCAAGCACCCGGTTCTGAGCACTGGTCAGTGCGAAGGGCAGGGAACCCAGAAAGTTTGAAAGCACCCGCTTATCAGCAGATAGAGGATTACCGGGCCGGTCCTCTTGCCAGGCCCTCTTTTTCCCCAGCACCCCCAGCTGAAGCAAGAATAGCTCGTCAAAAGCCAGGCGTATGCGGGCGTTGTCCTTCACCTTTTCATCTTCCGGAAAATGCGCCTGCCGGAGTGCCTCGGCCAAATCGAGCAGACTGCAGCGCTCCCGCAACGACTGCGGCAGAAAATCCTCCACCTGCACAGTCCACCGGTCAACGACCTCTTTCATCAGTTTTCTCACCTGGCGCGGATAAAGCCCGGCAGTGAGATGATACATGGGCACAAGCCGCCCAGCATGGACCTGTCCTGAGCCTGCCGAAGGGGCTGTCCTGAGCAAAGTCGAAGAGGCCGAGTCCTTATCTTCCAGGAGCTCCCACTCCGGCGACTCAAAGACATGTCTCCCCCTGAACAGTCCCACCCGGCCGCTGATGATCAGCCGGGCATTAGTAGGAAGCTGTTTCACCAGGTAAGGATTATTGAACCAGACCACGCGGACATTTCCCGTCTCATCGCCGACAATGGCTTCAGTGCTACGCCTGCCGCCAAGATTGACCGCCTGAGCCTGCCAAATATTGGCGACGATTGTTTCTTCCTTACCTTCGACGAGCTGGGAAATGGTCTTCCTCTGGCTATAATCCAGGTGGCGGTAGGGAAAGAAATAAACTAAATCCCTGATGGTCTTGACACCGAGCCTGTTGAACTTGCTTGCCATGCCGGCGCTGATGCCACGGACGCCGGTAATAGGCGAATCGAGCGGCTGGTCGGGCGTTGTATCCCGAGCTTTCGGGAGGGGAGCGATACGGCGAACTGGATGAACCGGCTTAGTCTCCTGTTTGGCATTTTCCGCACCTACTCCGTTTACGAAACCCACAACGCTTTCTAGCCACTGCCGGCGCTCTTCCGCCGTCATCGCGGAGTAACCTGAATCGGCGAAACGAAGCTTTTTGAATTGGCGCAGGAGATGGGGGGAGGTAAGAGACTCCTGCGCCCGGGCAGCCCAGTTGCGCAGAAACTTGTCCATGCCGCCGATCACCGCCGAGTCCTGATAACCCTTCTTGCTCTCCAGTTCGATTATCTTGAGAAGGGATTCAACGTTTAGCGGCAAGGTTCAGACTCCATAGCACAGGGACAAATCCGAAAAACGAATATCGAAATTCTAACCAGAAACCAACAAGGTACAAGGTACACGAAACAATAAACAAGTTACAAGCGACGAATATCAAGTGTTAAAGTCGAAACTGAGATAGCGCCCCCTCATGTTTGTCACCTGCCACCTGGTACTTGATGCTCCGGCCATTGTTGGTTCTTGTTCCCCGAAACCCGGGGTCTCGTCCTGTTTCGAATTTTGGATTTCGCACTTCGGATTTCGGTACAACCGCCTACTTTTCCGCTTCGAGGACGGTCAACGCCAGGGCACCGGGACCGGCGTAGGTGCCGATCACCGGGCTCACCGATGAGCGGTACATACGTTCCTTCGGGAAAATCGCGTTGAGCCGGTGCATCAACTGGTCGGCATCGGCGGGATTGGTAGTATACTCCACCGCCAGTCCATCAATGCCGGAGTAGCCGGCGGCCACATTATAAAGATAATCCATACCGGCAGCCAGCGACCGCACCCGGGTCACGGGAGCTATCTCACCTTCCTTAACGGTAAGTATCGGTTTTACCGAAAGAAGGGCGCCCAGCATACCCTGAGCTTTGCCGATACGCCCGCCCTTAGCGAGATATTTCAGGGTATCGAAATAAATAATGAGATGCGAACGGGAAATGGCGTCATGGACAAAATCCACCATTGCGTCCAGCTTGGTCCCCTCCTTAGCCTTCTTGGCGGCAGCTATCACAATCAACCCCAGTCCCATGGCCACCGATTGCGAGTCTATCACTTCCACGCGGCATTTCTTCGTCACCATACTCTTTGCGCTCAGCGCCGACTGATAGGTGCCGCTGAGCTTTGAGGAGAGGGTAACCACCAGGATTTCATCAGTCTCCCCTGCTAGCTCATCATAGACATCGGCAAAAGCCTTGGGCGTCGGCTGGGTGGTAGTCGGCCAGGTTGTCTCGTGGATCAGCCGACGGTAAAATTCATCGGTGGTAATCGTCACCCGGTCGAGAAATGATTCGTGACCGAAGATTACGGTTAGCGGCACCACGGTCACACCGATTTCTCGGGCAACATCGCTGGTAATGTCTGATAGGCTGTCGGTGACTATTTTGACTGTCATTTATTAATTCCTTCCTTTAGCGATAATTCATCCTCGCTTGCCTGGCCGGATTCCCGAAGACTGTTTCAACACTCTCCTCCTGAGAAGAGGATAAGGCGGATTTCGAGAAGCCGATTGTAACCCTGCTGGTTACTCGATGGATACAATGTAGTTGTAATGCGGCTGACCTCCGCGAACGACCTCAATCTGAAGCCCGGGATATTGCTTCCGGATACGCTCGCTTATCTGTTCAGCTTCCCCGGCTGAACTGTCAGCGCCGTAATAGATGGTTACGACCTGCGTGGCATCCATGCAGAGTTTCGAGAGGGTTTTGTCGAGAACATCTAGTGGATCGTTGCCTGCTGTCAGGAGTTCCCCATCCAGCAGACCGATAACCTGCTTCTTCTTGATGCTTAATTTGCCCATCCGGGCCGGGCGTACCGCGCGGGTAATCTCAATCGTCTTCACGCGCGATTTTGCCTCGCTCATCCGCTGGACGTTAGTCTCGAAATCAGCCTCGTAGTCGAAAGCCAGAAGGGCAGCGATGCCCTGCGGGACCGACTCCGTTGGCACAATCTCAATTCCCCTCGTGGTCAACGAGAGCACCTGCTGGGCAGTCATCACTATGTTTTTGTTATTCGGCAGAATAATAACCTTGTCAGATGCCAGGGAATTTACCGCCTGGAGTATCTCCTTGGTGCTGGGGTTCATCGTCTGCCCACCAGGCACAATCGCTCCCACCCCGAGGCTGGTGAAGACGTCAGCCAGACCATCCCCGGCGACAACAGCAACCGTAGCTATTTCAACAGCTGGACCACGCTCTTTCTGCATCTCGATGAAGTCCTGGTACTGCTCGTCCATATTGCGCATGCTGACCTGGTGGAGCGTCCCGAGGGATGTCCCGTAACGAATAATGCTTCCCGGGTCGATGGTATGGATATGGACCCTTACCACGCTCTCGTCGCCGACGACAATCAACGATTCTCCTTTTTTCTTGAGCTTCGTTCTTATCGCATCCGCAGCAAGCTTTTCCCCTTTCAACATGAATTCGGTGCAATATCCGTAAGGCACTTCAAGCACAGTCGCCGAGCGGTTGGCGTGCACCGGCTGGGGCAGATTGCTCGGGATGATCTGAGGCTTGCGGAACTGCATCTGCTCGGCTTCACCCCTCAGGTGACGAAGGATGCCATCCAGCAGGACGTAGAGGCCTTGACCTCCGGCATCCACAACCCCGGCTTTCCGCAAAACGGGCAGCAGATTAGGCGTATTCGCTACCGATTCGCTGGCAGCCTCAACCACGGCTTCCATCATTGAGACCAGATCATTATCACCCCTTTTCACCTGTGCCCGCGCTACAGCGGCTACATCCTTTATCACGGTAAGAATCGTGCCTTCAACCGGGTTATTGATCCCGTTATAGGCGGTAGTAGCCGCCTGCTGGAGGGCGTTAGCCAGGTCAGCCGCAGTAATCGATTCGTTATTTTTCAGACCCTGGGCCAGCCCACGCCATATCTGTGAAAGGATCACCCCACTGTTGCCCCTTGCCCCCATGAGTGCTCCATGGGCGATTCCCTGGACTACCGCCGAAGCGCTGGAGTCAGGGGCGCGGTAAGCCTCTTCAATGCTGGAGCGCATCGTCAAAAGCATATTTGTCCCCGTATCCCCATCCGGAACGGGGAAGACATTCAAGGCATCAATATCCGCCGCACTTTTTTCCAACCAGCTTGTAGCCGTGGAGAACATATCTCTCAGGTCCTGCCCGCTGATCGAATCAATCTTCCCCATATTAACCCTGCCCTTGCCAGGCAACCTCTGGCTGTGATAGCATATTTCGTTGCAATCTTACTGTAAACCGGACCAGTGGTCAAGGAGAGGATACATTGAAATGCGAACTGTGTGCTAAAACACCTTTGTTCGGACATAACGTCAGCCACTCAAAGCGGCGGACGGCCAAACGTTCAGAACCCAATGTTCACCGTGTAACTATCCCACTGGGTGGAAAGCCAACCAGGATGTACCTGTGCACGAGGTGCCTGCGCACGCAGAACAGGCTGCTCGGGAAGCAGGCAGCAGCTACGGTTGCCTGACAACGATAATTCCAAGGGATGTTTGGTGGCATCCCGATGTATCGGGACAATACCAGATAGTTAATTGATGGCTAACTGGTCTGGTCGCCTCATATCGAGGCTTTCTTCCGCCGCCGGGGCATTTCCAGAGTTTTCCTGGCTTCCGCCAGCGCCTGGACAACCTGCTCCGGAGCAGTGCCGCCCTTAGCGTTCCTGGCAGCCATTGATGCTTCCGCGGTTATTTCGTGGACATCATCCGCGAAGAGCGGAGAGAATCTCCTGTATTCATCCAGGCTCAGTTCCCCGAGAGATATTCCTTTAGACAAGGCATAGCTGACCAGTTTGCCGACAATACCGTGGGATAAGCGGAAGGCCGCGCCCTTTTTCACCAGGTAATCCGCCAGATCGGTGGCGAGGAGGTATCCTTTATCAAGCGCCTGCCGCATCTTCTCCGGCTTTATCCGCAATGTTTTGACCATGCCGGCAAACACTTCCAGGGTGGACAGAAGCGTATCCACCGTGTCAAAGAAGCCCTCTTTGTCTTCCTGCATATCCCGGTTATAAGCCAGGGGCAATCCCTTCATGGTGGTAAGCAGCGCCATCAGGTTGCCGTACACCCGCCCGGTCTTGCCGCGCGACAGCTCAGCGATATCAGGATTCTTCTTCTGGGGCATTATGCTCGAACCGGTGGCATAGGCATCATCAAGCTCGATGAAATCGAACTCGGCGGAAGACCAGAGGATTATCTCCTCAGCCAGCCGGGACAGGTGCATCATGCAGATACTCGCCGCCGCTTCGTATTCCAGGATGAAATCACGGTCGGCCACGGCATCCATGCTGTTCCGACTCACGCTGCTGAAACCAAGCTCCTTAGCGACAAAATCGCGGTCAATATCGTGAGCCACGCCGGCCAAAGCGCCGCTTCCCAGGGGCATGACATCAGCACGCTTCAGGCAGTCACCGAACCTATCAGCATCACGCTGGAGCATCTCGAAATACGCCAGCAGATGGTGCGCCAGCAGGACGGGCTGGGCGCGCTGAAGGTGCGTGTATCCCGGCATAACCACATCCCGATTTGTTTCGGCAACCTCAACCAGCGCCTGCTGAAGGCCTTTGAGCCTGAGCAAAGTCTCCGCAATCACCTTTTTTGTGTAAAGGCGCATATCCAGGGCAACCTGGTCATTGCGGGAGCGGGCAGTATGGAGCTTGCCCCCCGCCTCCCCCACCTTCTCGACAAGCCTGGCCTCGATGCTCATGTGGATGTCTTCCAGCTCTGTCCTGAATCGGAACTTGCCCTGCTCGATCTCATCCTTGATTTCCTGCAGACATTTGACGATGGTCTCAGCCTCTTCGGGGGAGATAATTCCCTGTTTTCCGAGCATGCGGGCATGGGCAATCGAGCCGGCAATGTCTTCGACGTAAAGACGCTGGTCAAAGGAAATGGAGGCGGTGTAGGCTGCCGCCGTCTTATCAGCCGCCTTGCGAAAGCGACCGCGAATCTGACTCATTTGCCGGCCTTTTTGCCCCTTGGTTTAGACCTGGAGGCGGAAAGCCCCAGAGGCCCATCTTCCTGTCCGAGCAATTGAATCTGGGCTTGATTCCGCACCGGCAACCCCCAGATGTGAATGAAGCCAACGGACGCACTCTGGTCGAATTTATCGCCCTTGTCATAGGTTGCCAGGCTCAGGTTATAAAGAGAGTACGGCGACTTGCGGCCAACAACGCTGGAGGTTCCCTTGAACAGTTTGACACGCACCGTGCCGGTTACGAAGCGTTGCGTACTCTTCACGTAGGCCGCCAGATCAAGATGGAACCGGGTAAACCAGAGACCGTTATAGATGAGGTCGGCATACTCAATGGCCGCCTTCTGTTTGAAGCGGAGCTGGTCCTTGGATAGGACGAGCGCTTCCAGAGCCTGGTGCGCCTGAAGCAGTACGGTGGCGGCTGGCGCCTCATAGATTTCCCTGGATTTGATACCGACCAACCGGTCTTCGACATGATCGATTCTGCCGACACCATGCCGTCCGGCAAGTTCATTCAACTGCTGGAGCAAGCTAACACCATCCAGGTCTTTCCCATCGATGGAAAGGGGAATGCCTTCCGCAAAACCGATTTCCACGTAATCCGGCTTATCCGGGGTTTTCGCCACCGACTTTGTCCAGGTATAGGCATCTTCGGGTGGTTCCACCCAGGGGTCTTCCAGGGCGCCGCACTCGATGCTCTTGCCCCACAGGTTCTCGTCAATAGAGTAAGGGCTGGAGACGGTAATGGGAACGGGGATTCCGTTGCGCACGGCATAATTGATCGTCTGCTCGCGGGTCATCCCCCACTCGCGGGCGGGGGCGATTATCCTCAAATGCGGGGCGAGGGCGTTGATGCCCACCTCGAACCTTACCTGGTCGTTGCCCTTGCCGGTGCAGCCGTGCGCCACTGCCGAGGCGCCCTCCTCAAGCGCGGCGTCCGCCAGCAGCTTTGCCATTAGCGGGCGGGACAGGGCCGTAGCCAGGGGATACTGTCCCTCATAGACCGCACCCGCCTGCAGGGCCGGAAAAACGAAATGGTCAACGAAAGTTTTCTTAGCATCAACCACGATAGCCTTGATGGCGCCGACCTTCAGCGCCTTTTGCCTGACGGCAGAAAAATCCTTCTCATTGCCCACATCTATGGTCACGGCGATGACATCGACGCCATATTTCTCCTTGAGCCACTGGATAGCGACTGATGTATCCAGTCCGCCGCTGTATGCCAGCACTACTTTTTCCGACATTAAAGACCCTCCGTTAACATGACACGCTCGCCAGCGCTCTTTCCAGGATATCAAGCGCGCGATCAACTTCGTCGGGGCCAATTGTGAGAGGCGGCATAAAGCGCAGTGCGTTTGGCTTTACCCGGTTGACCAGCAGACCGCGCTCGAGGCAAGCCATGGCCAGTTTCTGTGCAATATCAGAGTTGAATTCAATGGCGAGGAGCAGGCCCCGCCCCCGGACCTCGGTAATAAAAGGGAACCTCTTCTGTAGCTGCCGCAGCCCGATTTTGAAATATCGTCCCACGCCCTTTGCGTGTTCTGGAATATCATGTTCAATTATGAAACCTACCGTGGCGCAGCCGGCCGCGCAGGCAAGAGGATTGCCACCGAAGGTGGAACCATGCTCTCCGGGGCTGAAGACAGCCGCCCTGTCCTTTGCCATGATGGCGCCGATGGGGACGCCGTTCGCCAGCCCCTTGGCAAGCGTCATAATATCCGGCTCAATGCCGTAGTGCTCATACGCAAAGAGTTTGCCCGTCCGCCCGATGCCGGTCTGAATCTCATCGAGTATGAGGAGGATGCCTTTTTCGTCGCACCAGGCACGCACCGCAGCCAGGTAGCTATCTGAAGGCAGATTTACCCCGCTTTCTCCCTGTATCGGCTCCAGCATCACGGCGCAGGTCCTGGCCGTGGTGGCCGCCTTTATCGCCTCTACGTCATCGAAAGCCACATTGACAAATCCGCCCGGCAAAGGAATGTAGGGTTGCTGATGCCTGGCCTGGGCCGTGGCGGCAACCATCGCCAGCGTACGACCATGAAACGAGCCGGCCGCCGTGATCACCTCATAAGCACCATTCAGATGGAGCTTGCCGTAGCGCCGCGCCAGCTTGACAGCTCCCTCATTCGCCTCGGCGCCGCTGTTGCAAAAAAAGACCTTCTGCAGCTTGCTGTGCTTCACCAGCAATTCAGCGAGACAAAGCTGGGGCACAGTGTAGAACTGGTTCGATGTCTGGATAAGCGTTTGTGCCTGCTCGGTGATCGCTTTCACCACTTCCGGGTGACAATGTCCCAGGCTATTGACCGCCCACCCGGCAACGAAGTCAAGATATTCACGCCCGGTTTCATCCCAGACGCGCGCCCCCTCGCCCTTTACCAGCACCACCGGCACCCGGTCAACGGTGTGCATCAGGTACTTGCGTTCAACTTCAGGCCATTTGCTCATCTTATTTCCCCCCGCAGCGTCGTCCCGCTGCTCTGCCCTTCGATTTCCCTGAGCAAAGCATGCGGTTCCCTCCCATCAATAATACACGCCGTCCCTCCGACAGACAGCGTCCGGAGACCGGCTCGTACCTTGGGAATCATCCCACCGGAAGCCACCCCCGAATCGATCAAATCCCCCGCCTCCGACGGAGACAGCTCCCTTAGCAGTTTTCCCGACCCATCCAGAATGCCGGGGACATCGGTAAGGAAGACCAGCCTTTCTGCGCCAAGCGCCGCGGCAATCTCGCCCGCCGCCGTATCAGCATTAATGTTAAGCGCCTTTGGTGCGCCGGGCAAATCCTGGAAAGCGTTCAACCCGATAGGCGCAATCACCGGAACGAAACGGGTCATCAGGAGCATATCCAGCAAAGTCAGGTTCACCCTGGTCACAGTGCCAACATAGCCCATTTCCGGCTCGCGCGCCTTACCTTCGAGCAACGCGCCATCAATGCCACTGATGCCGGCCGCCCTTCCTCCCGCCGAGTTGATGGCGGCGACAATTTCCTTGTTCACCAGCCCGGCGAGCACAGCAACCACGACCTCGAGAGAAAGCAGATCGGTAACCCGCTCCCCGCGGACAAACAGGCTGGCGATGTTTTGCTTTGCCAGCCACTCGGTAATCACCTTGCCGCCCCCGTGCACCACTACCACCCTTTTCCCCTGTTTTTGCAGCGTGACAATATCCTCGATGGTGGTATCATGGCTGCCCAAGGTTGACCCGCCAATCTTGACTACGATTGTATTGTCCATTTTCTGCACCTACCAAGTAACAAGTATCAAGTAGCAAACATCTGTCCTTTGGCTTTTGCCACTTGGCTCTTGTTACTTGCTACTTCGTCTCTACGTCATATACTGACTGTTAATGTTGACATATTCGGGGGTAAGGTCGCAACCCCAGGCAGTAGCTGAACCGGTACCCAGGTTCAGATTTAGCCTGACCAGCACCTCGCTTCCCTTGAAAACTTCGGCCACATCGGCCTCACGAAAGGCAAGGGTGTTGCCACTCCGAAGCACCCCTATTTTGCCTATATTGAGGTCGAGGCTGGACTCAATTATTTTTGCCCCGCTGCGCGCCGCCGCGGCAACAATGCGTCCCCAGTTGGGATCGCCGCCATAGACGGCGGCTTTGACCAGAGATGAGCCGGCGATAGTCCTCGCCGCGAGCCTGGCATCAACCACGGTAGCGGCACCCTCCACCTTCACCTCGATGAGCCTGGTGGCTCCTTCGCCATCACGGGCAATGGCTTTCGTAAGATAGACGCAAACCTCTGTCAGTGCTCGCTCGAAAATGTCCGCTATCGCACTTCTCTCTGATATCGGCTCGTTTTTTGCCAGCCCGTTAGCCATCAGCAAAACGGTGTCGCTCGGACTGGTGTCCCCGTCAACAGAGACCATATTGAATGAAACATCTGCTGCCCGCTTGAGCGCCCCGCGCAAAAATAACGGCTCCACCGCGGCATCGGTCGTCAGGAATGCAAGCATTGTCGCCATATCCGGGTGTATCATGCCCGACCCTTTGGCGATTCCGCCGATGGTAAAAGTCACACTATCTTTACGCACGTTCACCGCCGTCTCTTTGGGCACGGTGTCCGTGGTCATGATAGCCCTTGCCATCTCGTGCCCACCATCGGGAGACAAGGCAATCTTGCGGATCCCATCCTTGATGATATCGAGCGGCAAAGGTTTGCCCGTGACGCCGGTGCTTGCTACAAACACATCATCCGCGTCAATGCCCAGGGCAAATGCCGCCGCCTTCGCCATTTCGCAGGCGTCAGCCAGTCCTTGCTTTCCGGTATAGGCGTTGGCGCAGCCGCTGTTCGCCACGATAGCCATGCCCTGCCCCCGTGCCAGCCTTTCCTGGCACAGCATCACCGGGGCTGATTTGATCCGGCTCGTGGTCAGCACGCCAGCTACGGCACAGGGCGCCTCCGAAAACAGAATGCCGAGGTCGAGACTGAGCTCAGCCTTCTTTCTTATTCCAGCGCTCGTCGCACCGGCATGGAACCCCTGCGGCGAGGTGACCGTACCCCCTCCCATGAACTTGATCTCGCTGGTTTCCACGATAGAGAATATATCACACCGAACTGGTGCGAAGCAAAAAGATTGTTTACAAATTCCGCTCGCCCTGAGAGCTTGTCGAAGGACCGTTCATGGTTTCCTTCGGCTTGGCTCAGGACAGGCTAGCTCATCGCGAACGGCCTGGATAGCTTGCAAAACGACCTCAACAAAAAACTTGCAAATGGCAACTAAGCCCGCTAAACTACTTTACTCATGAAGATTGTTCGTTTTGCCGCCGGCCGCCGGAAAAGATACGGCATCCTACACAGCGAACACATTGATGCGTTTTCAGGTACGCCATTCCGCAACGCCAGGCCAGTCGGTGAGCTTTACCTGTTGAAAGATGTCAGACTGCTTGCCCCGTGCCTGCCTTCCAAGATTGTAGCACTCGGACTCAACTACCGTTCCCATGCCCGGGAACTCAGCCAGCCGATTCCTGAAAATCCCTTGATCTTCCTCAAACCCCCCACGGCTATCATCGGCCATGAAGAAGATATTGACTACCCGCCTTCTTCGGAAAGGGTCGACTTTGAAGGCGAGCTGGCGGTTGTCATAGGGAAAAGGGCAAGGCGCGTGTCAGTCCGAGACTCTCTGAGCTACGTCCTGGGGTATGCCTGTTTCAATGACGTGACCGCCCGTGACCTGCAGTCCCGTGACGGGCAATGGACGCGAGCCAAAGGTTTCGATACTTTCGCTGCCATCGGACCGTGTATCGAGACAGAACTCGACCCGCGAAACGTTATGCTGGAGACATATCTAAACGGCGAGCTCAAGCAGCGGGGAAGCACCACCGACCTGGTGTTCCCTGTTCCGGAGCTGGTCAGTTTCATATCTCATGTTATGACGCTTCTGCCCGGCGATGTTATTGCCACCGGCACTCCAAGCGGCATCGGCCCGATGAAACCGGGTGACACGATTGAAATAAGGATAGAGCCAATCGGCGTTCTCAGGAACTACGTGGTCCAGAGATAAGATGCTTGTCACTGGTTCTTGCTGGGTTCTCCCCCCCTGTCGGCTTGACTGGCATTTTGCTTCCTCATTTGCATAACTGCGACTCGAACCAATATCATTCCAGATACAATCGGTAATGCCACCAGAATAATAAAGACGAAACCCGGAATATGTTCCAAGAAGCCAAACGGCAGAATCGCAGCCAACAAAGACAAACCCAGAGCAATTTGTAAGATTCCCGACATCCTTAGCCGCCAGAGTGCCAGTCGTCCTAACCGCGTAGAGGAAAACACTGCCGCTTTCTGCTCCGTGTTCATTTTTCTGGTGAACCAAAGAAGCCACCTTCGAAGAAATATGAGCCAGCACGTACCCCCGACAAGCAACAACGAGGCAAAGATTATGAAGAAAACCACGATCTCTCCTGCAAAACGATAGCCGCGATTTGCCATGAAAATAATACATCATCTCAGCCGAACCTGCTATAATATGAGATCGTGTGGCCATGACTGCACGCTCAAGAAAAGGAAAAATCCATGCCTACGAAACGCGATTATTATGATGTTCTCGGCGTGAGCCGGGAAGCAACCGATGACGAAATAAAAACAGCTTTCCGCAAGCTGGCTTTCAAATATCACCCCGACCATAACCGTGAGCCGGAGGCGGAGCAGAAGTTCAAAGAGCTCAACGAAGCCTATGAAGTGCTCTCCGACCGGGATAAGCGCTCTGCCTATGACCGCTTTGGCCGAGGCGGCGCCGAGGATATTTTCCGTCAGCAGCCCTTCGGTGCGGACGCTTTTGGCGGCATCGGGGATATCTTCGATGTCTTTTTCGGTGGCGCAGCTACAGCCGCCCGCCAGGCGCCGCAGCGGGGGCGTGACCTCAGCCATGACATCGCTCTCACGCTCTATGAAGCTGCTTCCGGTGTTGAAAAAGAAATAAGTGTTTTGCGTACCGAATATTGCTCCCTTTGTCACGGCACTGCCTCCGCCCCCGGCAGCCAACCGACGCGATGTCCCGGCTGCGGCGGCACCGGGCAGGTCCGCCACGTGCAGCAAAGTATCTTCGGCCGCTTCACCAACATCTCGACATGTCCCCAATGCCGCGGAGAGGGCAGAATCGTCACCAAGCCTTGCCAGCAATGCAAAGGGACCGGCAAAGAGAAGCAACTGCGCCACATCATGGTCCAGATTCCGGCCGGCGTAGACAATGGCTCCCGCTTGCGACTCAGCGGAGAAGGAGAGGCCGGCGCCAGGGGCGGCTCACCCGGCGACCTCTATATCACCATCGCCGTCGAAACGCATGAGTTCTTCAAGCGGGAGGGTGATGATATCCACTATGAGCTGCCAATCAATTTCGCCCAGGCAGCGCTCGGAACAGAAGTAGAGGTGCCGACCCTCAAGGATAAAGCCAGGCTGAAGGTCCCGCCGGGCAGTCAGGCAGGGCATGTCCTCCGGCTCAAGAACATGGGTATCCCCCATCTTAACGGGCGGGGTCGCGGCGACCAGTTTGTCATCATCAAAGTGGTGACCCCGGATTCGCTAACCAGGGAACAGCGCCGCCTGCTTGAGGAATTGGCGAAAACCTTTGATTCCGAGGGGAAAGACAAGTAAGCTACCGTCTCATTTGGCACAAGTGAACAGCCATCTATCGTGACCGGGAAGGCCGGCGGCGCAGGAAAGAAAAGAGCCGCCACTTGCGTCCGGCCAGCTCATGATTTGCATGCGCCCCCATAAGGTCAACCGCCGCCTGGCACGGATTGGCCCCTTCGTAAAGGACACGGTGCATTGCCTCCGTAATCGGCATCGCCAGCCCCATCTGGCGGGCAATCCTGTAGACCACAGGAGTGGTAGTTACCCCTTCAGCCACACCGACCATAGTAGTAGTAATCTCCTGTAGCGGGCGACCCTTGGTCAACTCCATACCAACGTAATGGTTGCGGCTCAACGTGCTGGCACAGGTAGCAATTAAATCACCCAGGCCGGCCAGGCCGGAAAAAGTGAGCGGGTTAGCCCCGAGAGCTACCCCCAGCGCAGTCATCTCAGTCAGCCCTCGCGTAATCAACGCCGCCTTGGCATTGTCTCCATAACCAAGTCCATCCGCGATACCCGCTCCAAGCGCGATGATGTTCTTCAGCGATCCCCCAAGCTCCACGCCGGTGACATCGGTATGGGTGTAAACGCAAAAGGTGGGAGTGGTCAAAAACTTCTGCATTTTTCTGGCTGCGGTTTCTTTCTCCGCCGCAACTACGGTAGCCGCTGGCCGGTTATCAATAATTTCCTGAGCGAGATTTGGCCCGGAAAGAACGCAGATATTTGGCATGAGACGGGGCTGGATTTCATCGGCAATCACCTGTGACATGCGTTTGCCGCTGTCACTCTCCAGTCCCTTAGCTGCGCTCACTATCAGAGTAGAACCTTCCAGATATTCAGCAGCCAGCCTGATGTTATGCCGCATGCTCTGAGAGGGGACTGCCAGGATAACCGCCTGGGCACCTTTCAACGCGTCCCGCAAGGAGCTGGTCACGGACAAAGATGGGGGAAATTTGAAACCCGGGGGAACCGTCACCGAACCCGGACCGTCCCTGGTAAGCTGAGCCGCTTCCTGGTCCGTGCGCGCCCACAGGCGCACGTCTACCTTCTTGCGGGCCAGCATTACCCCCAGCGTAATTCCCCAGGAAGTAGTGCCAATGATGCCAATCTTGGGCATGAGTTACCCGCTATTCTTATTGGTCTGCGGAGAATCCTCCACCAGCGCCTTTTCGCCAAACCTGCGCTCGGTGCCGGCGAGGAGCCGCGCAATATTATCCCGATGTGTAACGATGATAGCGATCGTGCCAATGAGGGAATATATCAGATATTCAACCGGAAATCCGTTCAGAATGGTAAGAGGGAGCAGGATAGCGAAGGTACCGGCTGTGCCAGCTATCGAGCCAAGCGAGACATAGCGGGTCAGACCAACGCTGAGCAAAGTAATTTGTCCCCCGAGAAGGGCCACCGGCGGACATAAAGCCGCCAGCCCGCCAAAAAACGTGGCTACACCCCGCCCGCCGCGAAAATTTAGAAATACCGGCCAGTTGTGTCCGGCCATAGCCGCCAAGGCCGCCAGAATTGGAGCGCTTCTCACCAGCCACCATTCCCATGAGCCAGCGAACACCCAGTGCCCGCCCCGGTAGGCAACCCACGCCGCGCCAACGGCAATCACCCCCTTCAGCAGGTCCATGACCATCACCGCGAGCCCGACCTTCTTGCCTGCTACCCGCGCCACATTGGTAGCTCCCATCTTGCCGCTTCCGTAGTCCCTCACATCCACCCTGGCAAAACGTCGCCCGATCAACACTCCAAACGGAATAGCTCCGACTAAATATGCGAAAATAAGTACCGCAACAAACTTGGCAACAATCATGACTCACCTCTTGCTTTGAATATTAGACGCAGGGGAGTTCCGAAAAAGCCAAACGACTCGCGCAGCTTGTTTTCCAGGTAACGGCGATAAGAGAAATGGAGAAGCTTGGCGTCATTTACGAAGAAGACAAAAGACGGCGGATTCACCTCCGCCTGGGTGGCATATAAAATCTTCAACTGCTTAGCTCCACGACGCGGCGGGCTGTGCGCGGCAACCGCCTGCTGGACCACGCTATTGACCTCAGCCGTAGGCAACCGCTTCATTCTCTCCTGGTAGACCTGGCACACCACCGGCATTACCCCGTCTACCCCTTGTTTAAATTTTGCAGCAGTATATACTATCGGGGCGTAAGATGCAAACTTTATCCGGTTCCTGATGTACCGTTCCCACTGGAGTTTGTTCTTTTCTACCACCAGGTCCCATTTGTTGACGACCAGCACCATTCCTTTAACCGCCTCCCGGACGTAGGCAGCAACATGCAGGTCCTGGTCAGTGACTCCTTCAGCTCCATCAAGAACAAGCAAGACCACATCGGCACGGTCAATCGCCCTGAGGGCGCGAAGAACGCTGTAACGTTCTATCCCGGCCTCCACCCGTCCCCGCCGCCTGATTCCAGCAGTGTCAATTAGTAACATACTTTTTCCCTGAAAGTCAAACTGTGTGTCCACAGCGTCACGGGTCGTCCCCGGTGTTTCATTAACTATGACCCGCTCTGCACCTAGAATGGCATTTACCAGCATTGATTTACCAACATTGGAACGCCCGGCGACAGCCACTTTCACCACTTCAGCTTCAGCGCCAACAGCCGGTGGTGACGGTACCAGGGCGATAATTTTGTCCAGAAGCTCGGCTGTTCCCCTGGCATGGTAGGCGGAAATTGCCAGGGGATCACCCAGACCAAGCTCGTAGAACTCGGCGGCCCTGGCTTCCATCTGGACGTTATCAGCCTTATTGGCAACCAGCAATATCGGCTTGCCCACCTTGCGGAGCATGGCAGCAATCTCCAGGTCTAACGGCATCACGCCATCACGGACATCCACCACGAAGATGATTAAATCCGCTTCGACAAGGGCCATACCAACCTGCTCTTTCACCTTCTGGGCAACGGCGGTTTCAGGCTTTAGCTCAAGGCCACCCGTATCAACCGCTACAAGTTCCCTTCCCCGCCAGGAAATACTCACCATAACACGGTCTCGCGTTGTTCCCGGCAGGTCTTCAACGATGGCAACCTGCTCGCCGGCCATCCGGTTAAGAAGAGTGGATTTGCCGACGTTTTGCCGCCCGACAACTGCCACCAGGGGTTTAACCATTGGAGGTAGTCGCCTCGGTCTTGCGTTTTGTTCGGCATAAGAGCATTGACATTAGTTCCCGACCGAAATGTCCTGACCAAGTTGCTGCCAGACCGGAGTTGGCAGAGGAACATCCTTATCGGCGTTTTACCGGTTTCCCCGAAGCTCCGAGCAGGCGAAGCAGCAATGCCTTTTGGGCGTGCATCCGATTCTCCGCCTGGTCAAAGACCACCGACTGCAGGCATTCCATGACTTCATCGGTAATTTCTTCCCCGCGATGCGCCGGCAACGGGTGCATCACAATCGCATCTTCTTTCGCTAAACAGAGCAGTGCCCCGTTCACTTGATATTTTGCAAATACCTGTCGCCGCACTTCCGCTTCAGCCTCCTGTCCCATGCTCGTCCATACATCGGTATAGACCACGTCTGCGTCACTGACGGCAATGTGCGGCTCTTCCGTACACAATATCTCCACGCCGCTTTCCCGGGCATAATTCAGAGCCACATTCAATATCTTTTCATTGACCTCATAGCCTGGCGGAGAAGCGATCCTGAAATTCGCCCCACAAAGAGTTGCCGCCAGGAGCAGACTGTGCGCTACGTTGTTCCCATCGCCCACATAGGCAATCGTCAGACCCTGCACTTCTCCTTTTTTCTCAAACATGGTAAGAAGATCACCGAGTGCTTGGCAGGGATGCTCCAGGTCTGACAGGGCATTGATTACCGGAACTTCGGAATAGCTGGCCAATGTCTCCAGCGTCCCGTGTGAAAAAGTACGGGCGGCGATAGCACTGACAAAGCCGCTCAACACGCGGGCGACATCGGCTACAGACTCACGTTGCCCCAACCCAACCTCCGCCGGGGACAGGTAGATAGCCTGCCCGCCCAATTGCCTCATTGCCACCTCAAAACTGACCCGTGTTCGCAGCGACGGCTTCTCGAAAACGAGGGCGAGGATTTTTCCATCGAGCGCCGAAAGCGCAGTACCTCTGGCTTTCATTTCCGCAGCATCAGCGATGAGCCCACCGATGTCTTCAGCGGTAAGGTCGCATATTGAGAGCAGGTCCTTCCCCTTCAAATCAACCCCCTGTTAGGTTCAAAGTATATCATGAAATGGCAACCAAAGGGTAGAAGTGAGAGGCCGCTATCAGCCATCCGCCTGACGGCATCCACTTTTGTCTTATCATGTATCTCGGAAGAGCGTATCCGCTCAAATCTTTACTTTTCGTGCAAAACCTGCTTTAATAGCTGCCACAAAATGGAGAGGAGGTATATTTATGTCTCCAGAGATAAAAGCTATTGTCCTGTTGCTGCATCTGATAGCAATGCTGTTTATGGCGGCGCCGCTCTATCTGCTCGTGGTGGTCAATGAACGGGCGCGCTTCACCGTTCCCCCTGGTTACAACACTGACCGCTACATGGAAAATATCATCAAGAACCAGCCAGCCCGCTGCTACGCCTACCTCGCCGTTATCCTGGTGACCGGCGTTCTCCTCGTTTGGTCCCGCGGATGGGTTTGGGCTAGCTGGGCGCTCATCGCCAAGCTGGTCGTCTTTACCGTCCTTACTACCCTGCTCAGCTACGTTCATTTCACTATTCAGCCGCAGATCGAAAAGACTATTGGAAATTTGAAACCCGGACAGGAAGTCCCTGCCAACCAGCGGCCAGGCCTCGTCGCCCTTCGGACACGCCGCAAACGGCTGTCTGCTACCTGCCTCTTCTTCGTTTTGAGCGGACTTATATTCGGCGTAACGCTGAGCTGGAGCCTGGCTCCGTGGGTGACAGCCGTCTTCATCATCTTAGCGGCGCTGTTTGCCTGGCGGGCGTTCCGTAAGCCAATCCCCCTCGGCTGGTTCTAAAAATGACTGAAATTCTGCTTGTCCGTCACGGGGAAACGCAGTGGAATATCGAAGAGGTATTCCGTGGGCGGGCCGATATTGAACTAAACGACACCGGCCTCGAACAGGCAAAGCTTCTGGCCGAATACCTGCGAAATGCCACAATCGAAGCCGTGTATTCAAGTCCGCTGAAGCGGGCGGTTAGAACGGCCGAGACAATAGCCAACCTTCATCACCTCAAGGTGGGAGTGACCCCGGCGTTGACTGATATGGACTTTGGCGACTGGGAGTGTCTGCCCCTTAAAGAGGTCAGCGAAAGATACCCTGAGCTTTACACCCGATGGGAAAATCACCCTGAGAAGGTGAGCCCACCCGGGGGCGAAACACTGGACGATGTCAGGGATAGAGCCGTCAGCCTGGTCAACGAGGTGGTTGTAAAACACCGGGGCACGGTCACGCTCGTATCCCACCGCGTAGTCAATAAAGTTCTTATTTGCGCCCTGCTGGGGCTGGACAACTCCCACTTCTGGAATATCCGGCTGGACACCTGCGGCTTGACCGCCTTCACGTATGAAAACAGGCGGCCTGCCGTGAGCTTGCCACGGCGGTTTGTCCTCACCAGGCACAATGATACGTCTTTCCTGAAGCCGCTTAAGAAAATGCAGTTGAGGGATTTTTAGCGGGCAGTGAAGGGAAGTTACGTTCTCCTCCTGCATTTGCCCATAGGCATGACCCTCAGTTTCGGGCGCAATCGAAGCGCCGTTTTCCAGCGCGGCCACTATGCCTATGTCGGCTCGGCCATGAATGGACTGGAGGCCAGGGTGAACCGCCACCTGAGGAAGGACAAGAAGCGGCACTGGCACATCGATTATCTGCTGGAGCACGCGGAAGTCACCGGCGTCATCCTCGCGAAGAGCGCAAGCCGGACGGAGTGCGCCATCGCTATGGCGCTTGCCGAACGGTTTGACTCAATTTCCGGCTTCGGCTCGAGCGACTGCCGCTGCCCCAGCCATCTGTTTTTTGGCACGAACAAAAAGAGATTGAGGACGGAAGCCAGAAGGGCGCTGAAATTAATGGGCTTACGAACCGTTACCGCTATCCATAACCCTCTGCTATAATTAGGCTATGCAAGAGCCCCTTCGACAAGCTCAGGACAAGCCACTGCTGGTGCTTTTCGATGGCCACGGCATCGTCCACCGCGCCTTCCATGCCTTTCAGAACGTGAAGCCGCTGACGGTAAGCCGTACCGGCGAGCTTGTCAGCGCCGTTTACGGCTTCGCCCAGATGCTGATGAAGACGGTCAACGACCTGAAACCCACGCACTGGGCAATCGCCTTTGACAAAGCCGCTCCGACCTTTCGCCATGAGATGTTTATTGAATACAAGGCGCACCGGCCCAAAACACCGGAAGACCTGGTAGGCCAGTTTGGACGTGTCAGGCAGTTGGTTGATGCCTTCCATATTCCGATATTTGAAATTGACGGGTATGAGGCTGACGACGTCCTCGGCACTCTCAGCCGCCAGGCGGGCGAACAGGGCATCAATACCATCATCGTCACCGGGGACGCCGATACGATGCAACTCGTCAGCCCACATGTGCGCGTGCTCTACCCGAAGCCGAGGGGCACCTTCAGCGATACTGTCCTCTACGATGCAAATACGGTCTTCGAGAAGTATGGAGTCAAGCCAGAGCAAATCGCCGATTTCAAGGCGTTGATGGGTGATTCATCGGACAACATCCCGGGCGTACCGGGCATCGGCGAAAAGACCGCCGCCAAACTTATCCGGCAATTCGGCACGGTTGAGGATATCTACGCACACATTGATGGAGTAACACCGCTGAAGCTCCAGGCGTTGCTGCGAGACAATTCGGCGGGGGCACACCAGAGCAAGAAGCTGGCCACCATCGTCACGGAAGTGCCTGTCACGCTCAATCTTGATGAGTGCCGTTTCAGTCATTATGATCGAAGTAAGGTCACCGAGCTTTTCCGCGAGCTCGAGTTTTTCAGCCTGCTATCAAAGCTCCCGGAAACGGCAGAGATTGCCCACGAAACCCCTGCCAGAGCCGAATCGATAATCACGAATTACCACATGGTGAATTCAGCCGCCGGGCTAGACCATCTGCTCACGAGGCTATCAGAAGTCGGGTCTTTCGCCTTTGACCTGGAGACGGATAGGCTGGACGCGATATCCGCGCAGCTTGTGGGTCTCTCATTTTCGCCCGCATTTGGTGAAGCGTATTACATCCCGGTGGGACATGTCGGACTCGGGCAGCCGGAGCAATTGCCGCTGGAACAGGTCCTGGAGCGGCTGAAACCGGTCCTGGCTGGCGCTTCCACGACAAAGTTCGCCCACAACGCCAAGTTCGATATGACGGTGCTGGCGGAGCACGGAATGACCGTCAACAACGTCGTTTTTGATTCCATGGTGGCCGGCTATCTTCTGAGCGAAAAGAGCTTGGGTCTGAAAGCCCTCGCCTTCACCCGCCTGGGCATTGAGATGACCCCGATCACCGAGCTTATCGGCGAAGGAAGAAAGCAAATTCCGATGTCACAGGTACCCGCTGATAAGGCCGACGACTACGCTTGCGCTGACGCCGATATGACCTTCCGGCTGACTGAGTTGCTCGGCAAAGAGCTACGGGAGACGGGACTGTGGGAGTTGTTTGCCGATGTCGAGATGCCCCTGATACCGGTGCTAATACACATGGAGCGGAGCGGCGTCTACCTTGATATCGGCTTGCTCAGGCAGATGTCAAAGGAGCTGGGCGGACAACTGCTCAAGCTGGAAGGGGAGATATACGGCCACGTTGGCCACCAGTTCAATATCAACTCGCCCCAGCAGTTGAGCGGGGTGCTGTTCCAGGAACTGAGGCTGCCCGCCGGAAGGAGAGGAAGGGGAGGCTATTCCACCGGTGCCGAGATACTGGAAGAACTGCGGGGAGTCCACCCGGTCATCGAACGTATCCTGGAATACCGCCAACTTGCCAAACTGAAAAGCACCTACATCGATGCCCTGCCCGGGCTCATCAACCCCAAGACCGGCCGCGTGCATACCAGCTTCAACCAGACCAGGACCGCCACCGGGCGGCTTTCCTCCAGCGACCCCAACCTGCAGAACATCCCTATCCGGACAGAACTGGGCCAGCGCATCAGGCAGGCATTCATCGTGCCCCCCGGCTGCAAACTCCTCGGCGGCGACTATTCCCAGATTGACCTGCGGTCGCTGGCGCACCTATCCCAGGACGCCCGATTGCTTGAGGCCTTCAACAAGGATGAGGACGTCCATGCCGCAACAGCAGCCCAGCTTTTTGGCGTCGAGGTCTCACAGGTCACGCCCGATATGCGGCGGCTGGCAAAGACGGTCAACTTCGGCGTTATCTATGGCATGAGCGAGTACGGGCTCGAGCAGGCAACCGACCTCTCCCGGGAGGAAGCGGGACGGTTCATCACCGCCTACTTCGAAAAGTACCCCGGCGTAAAGCAATACCTGGAAGGCACGAAGCAATGGGCGCGGAAAAAGGGCTACGTCCAGACATTACTGGGACGGAGACGCTCCATTCCTGAAATAAACTCCGCCAACCGCCAGGTCAGGGAAGCCGCCGAGAGGATGGCGATCAATATGCCCGTGCAGGGCACCTCCGCCGACATTATTAAGGTGGCCATGGTCAAGCTCTACGACGAGATGCAGCGCCGCCATTCGAAAAGCAAGATGCTCCTCCAGGTCCATGACGAGCTTCTGTTCGAGGTGCCGGAGGAGGAAGTCGAGGATATGGCCCGCCTGGTGCCGGAGGTCATGACCACGGCAGTCAGGCTGAGCATCCCCCTCCGGGTAGACATCAAGAGCGGCCGCAACTGGGGAGAGCTGAAATAGCTGCCGGGATAACGAAGGCTCGCCTGGTATCATATGGCTTTTTTCTGGCCCTTTTTGTTGCACTGGGCTACCTGGCACGCCAGGACTACCTTTTTCCAGGAGAAACCGCTACGAGCGCGTGGCTGCAGAGCATCAATTGGCCGCCATTCCATATCACCATGCTGGCACTCACATTTCTGGGCAACGCAGTACCGGCGGGAGTTATTGCCAGCGCGGCCGCCGGCTGGCTGTTCGTCATCAGCAGAAGACTCGAAGCTGTTTTTGTTGTGGCCCTGACAGGTTCGGCGTCGCTGGTTGGCTGGCTGTTAAAAATGCTCATCGCCCGCCCTCGCCCGGGAGACGGAATGGATGAAACGGGCTTCCCAAGCGGACATACCCTTTTTGCCATGTCCTTTTACGGCTTCCTTTTTTATCTGACGCCGGAATTGATTAAGTCACGCCTACTGCTTATAATCTTGCGGTCGGGGCTGACACTGGCCATCCTCTTTACTGGCACATCCCGTATCCATCTTGGGATGCACTGGCCACTCGACGTATTCGGCAGCCTTATTCTGGGCGCACTCATTCTTGCGCCGGCAGTTGTGCTGTATGAGAGAAAAGCGAAAAATAGAGGAGGTTAGTACCGTGTTGCAGAGGAAAAAGCGATGGTGAACACTCAGCACAGCCAAACCTTCGAGTATATTGACCTTATCCGAAGGAAGATCGATGCAGCGGGAAACGAGCCGAAATTCTCCCAAGAAATCAGTGAGCGTGCAAGGAGAACGCCCAATTCACTTCGAAACGACCGCGAAACATTGCGGACATTTGCGGAGCTGATAGCCTACAGCCAGAATGCACAAGCCAGATTGGTGTCGAATTTGTTGTCTACAGATGTTTTTGAAACAGTTTTTGACAATTTTGAGGTGGAGCAAGTCTGTATACTAAAACCCGCTATCATTGAAGCTAAGTATTGGAAAGTCGTTAGCGCAATTAGGTTCAAAAAGAAGATCGCAGCGATTATCGGCTGTGCAAAATCCCTTCGTTCTATTGAGACAGAATACGGTTCTTTCATTGAATTGCTCGAACGAACGAGGATTCCACTAATCCTACGATCCGAGTCTGATATTGAAAGGTTCTGGCAAGGCTTCAACGACCTGTTGCACACCATGAACAGAGTAGAAATGCCCTTCTTTGGGCGCGTGACAAGTCTCCTCCATTTTCTTCTTACTGTTGGATATGACTGCGTCAAGCCTGACATGATAGTGATGAAAGTCGCCAAGATGGGCAACATGGTAACATCGGAGACTGGCGACAAAAATTTAAGAAAGGTTGTTAGGGACATTCAACTTTATAGCGTAGCTAGGCAAATCAGACCGAGCGTTGTTGATCTATACTTTTTGATATATGGTGGACAGACAGGGGTCAAATATCTTGTTGATCCTTCGTTTTGGACATGACAATCTGAACATCGTAATCTGAAAACTGAAAGGAACCACATACAGTTGGAAGTTACTCCTTGCCCTGCTACAAAACACGAGCGGTTAAGTAACGATGCCTGAACTGCCGGAAGTTGAGACCATAAAAAATGAGCTGACGCCCATCATCATAGGGCGCACGATTACAGGCGTGACCCTTCTCTGGGAGAAAATGGTGCGCCAGCCTTCGCTGGACGAGTTCCGCTCCCGCCTTACCGGGCGGAAAATAACCAGCCTGTCCCGTCGCGGTAAGTATCTGCTCATCCGCCTCAATGGAGAAGACTGGCTGGTTATACATCTTAAAATGACCGGTGCGCTGATTGTCAGCCGTGACTTGTCCGAACCGCCGCGTTTCACCCGGGCCATCATCGAACTGGATGACGGTTCCCGAATATTCTTCCGCGACCCTCGCAAATTCGGCATGATGCAGCTGGTCAAAGATACAAGTAGTGTGGTTGGCGACCTCGGACCGGAGCCGCTCGAACCGGGATTTACTCCCGCGCTCCTGGCTGAGATTCTGGCCGGGCGAAAAGCCCCGATTAAGGCAATCCTCTGCGACCAGAACATCATCGCCGGCATCGGCAATATGTACGCTGATGAGACCCTTTTTCGGGCAAAGATTCATCCACTGAGGACCGGCGCCAGCCTGACACCGGATGAAGTGAGATACCTTCACCGCGCCATTATTGATGTTTTGCGGGCAGGGATTGAGAACAAAGGCGCTAGCGTAGAGAACTATTTTCGCCCGGATGGTTCGAAAGGGACAGCCCACATCGAGTTCAGGGTGGCGCACCAGCGCGGCGAGCCGTGCTGCCAATGCGGCACGCCGATAGAGCGCATTGCTGTCCGGGGCCGCGGCACCTACTTCTGCCCAAAATGCCAGTTGCAGAGCTAGTGCCAACTTGCAAAAATACTTATGCAACATCTTGTCCCTTCTCCCCTTGAGGTGAGAAGATTAGGATGAGGGTGAAATAGACTACCCCTCGCCTTAATCCTCCTCCACAGGGGAAGAGAAAATACGTGAGTTGCAAGATGGCTATACAGTTTTTCGTCATTGCGAGGCACGCAGCAGGGAACATGCTTGCAATGACAGGAGTACATTCTTAGTCGAAACGGTGTAGCGTACTATCTTTTTGTAAAGGACTTCTGACTCAGGATATTAAAGCAGGCTTTTAACTTCGGTAATTTGGCTGGGAGAAAGGGTCACACCCATAGCGGCGTGTGACTTTATGACAGCCTGGGCGTTAGCGGCTTCTGTATAGCAGAAGGCCGTGCCATCGGCGCCCACGAACACGTTATGCGGCGTCACACCATTGGCGTCAGCCTGTTTGGTTTCGGCGGCTCGTTTCATCATTTGCATGGCCCCTGGCGGCAGGTTCGGCATTGGGTGGTGATCGATGAACTTTGGCATCTTTTCCCTCCTTATGGATATCAAATCATGTTTGGTTCTTTAATCATATCATGAAGCAAGCCCGGGTTGCAGGTCCTGGGCGGCGAGGGCGCCGAACATCTCGTAATAAAGCCCGCGTTTTGCTAGAAGCTCCCTGTGAGTACCCATCTCCACGATTCTGCCATGCTCCAGGGCAATAATACGGTCGGTGCTGGTCACCGTGGAAAGACGGTGAGCGATTATGATGCAAGTGCGCCCCTTTGCCAGACGCCTCAAGGAACGCTGCATTATCCTTTCCGTTGTCGTATCTACGCTTGACGTGGCCTCGTCAAGTATCAGAATCGGTGGACTAGCCAGCATTGCCCGTGCCAGGCAGACAAGCTGTCGCTGTCCAGCACTGAGACTGCCGCCTCTTTCCCCCACGGACGTATCGTAGCCCTCTTCCAGGTGAACAATAAACTCGTGCGCGCCGACGGCTTTGGCAGCATTGACAACGTCATCGTGGTCAGACCCGGGATGGCCGTAGCGGATGTTTTCCTCAATGGTGCCGGAGAAAAGGAAGGGCTCCTGAGGCACGACTCCAATCTGGCGCCGTAGTGATTGCTGGCTCACCGAGCGGATATCGTAGCCATCAATTGTTATCTTCCCTTTTTCAACTTCATAGAAGCGTGCAATAAGGCCAGTCAGACTGCTTTTGCCCGCGCCGGTCCGTCCAATAATCGCAACGGTCTCCCCTGGATTGATTTTCAGGTTGATATCGTGGAGTATCTCGTTCCCCGGTTCATAAGCGAAAGACACCCCATCAAACCGGACTTCTCCCTTTACCGCGGGTAGTTCTATAGCATCACGGCTGTCAGTGATCTCCGGCCTGATATCGAGAAGCTCAAAGATACGATTTCCGGATGCCATCCCCCGCTGAAGCTCGGTGTAGAGACCTGCCATTTCCTGTACCGGCTGGAAGAAACGCTGGATATACAGCAGGAAACCCAGCATGACGCCAGGCTTTGCTACTCCATCCAGTACCTGGAACCCGCCGACGACGAGGACGATAGCAAAAGCAACGTTGGTGAGTATCTCGACCGTCGGCATCATCATGGCTTGAAGCCTGGCGGCGCCGACATTTGCTCTTAAATTGGCCTGGTTTACGCCTTCAAATTGCTGGATGTTGACCCTTTCCCTGGACATACTTTGCGCGACCCTTACCCCGGAGATGTTTTCCTGGAACTGGTCGTTCACCTGAGCTATCGCCTCCCGCACGCGGAGGAAGGCACGGAGGGCATATTTCTGCCAGATGAACATAATAATGCCCAGTGCCGGCACCACAACCAAGGTAATCAGGGCGAGAGACGGGTTCATGGCTATCATGAACGCCGCGATGGCAATAAGCATCAGGGCGCTGGTGATGATGCTGATGATATCGTTGGTGACCAGTTCCTGCACCTGGCTGATATCGTTCTGCACGCGAGACATGAGCTTGCCCACCTTGTTATGGTCGAAGAAACTCAGTGGCTGCCGGTGCAGGTGGTCGAACATCTCGGTGCGCAGGCGGAAGAGGATGGATTCACCAGCATACGCCAGGAACAGTGACTCCAGGTATTGCCCGAGCCACATAAACAGGTTGGCGCCGATGAAGGCGATTACCATGATATTGAGCCCGGAAAAGTCTCTTGTCAGAATGAAGCGGTCCGTGGTTATCGCCACGAGGAAGGGCACCAAAAGGCTGGCAGCCGAGCGCAATAATATGCCAAACGTTCCCAGTGCCAACCAACCTTTGACGGGGGCCAGATATTTGGGCAAACGTCTTATTACCCGGGCGTCATAGGGCGCGCCCAGGATATCACCGTCATATTCGGCATCAAGTGCGCCGTGCTGCCCTCTACTTGTTGGTGGCGGTCCCCCCCGGTGTGCGCCGGCCCATCCGCCGTGCCACATACTCATTAGATTACCTCACTTCGGTGGAGTTTACATTGAATGTAGCGAATATGCTCAGCGCAGGCATGACAGATCATTCTTCGGCCAACTCCTTTCCCTCGCTTGCGGCCAGTTGGGTCTGGTATATCTGGTGGTAAAGCCCCCTTTTAGCCATCAGCTCGTTATGCTTACCCTTCTCCACTATCTCACCGTTTTTCAGCATCAGGATCAGGTCGGCATTTCTGATTATGGGTAAGCGGTGGGTAATGATAAAGGTGGTTCGCCCCTTGATGAGTTTTGCCAGAGCTTCACGAATGAGGCGCTCTGTCTGCGCATCAACGGAAGACATGGAATCATCAAGTATGAGAATGCGTGGATTGACGAGAAGGGTGCGGGCAATGGCGAGCCGCTGTTTCTCTCCGCCGGAAAGGGTGACGCCTCGTTCACCCACCCAGGTATCGTAACCTTCAGGCAGGCCGGCAATGAAGTCATGCAGGTGGGCAGCCTTGCTGGCAGCAATGATGTCTTCCATACTGGCATTAAGCGCGCCGTAGGCGATGTTTTCCCTGATGGTGGCGGAGAAGAGAAAGATGTCCTGCTGCACTATTCCCACGTTCCGGCGTAAAGAGTTCAAGGTCACATCCCGCACGTCAACGCCGTCTACCATGATCCGCCCGGCGCTGACGTCATAGAACCTTGGGATGAGATTTGCTATTGTGCTCTTGCCGCTCCCCGAGCCTCCCAGCAAAGCCACAAGCTTTCCCGGCTGAACGTCAAAAGTGACGTTCTTCAAGGTCGGGCTCATCACATCATATCCGAAGCTAACGTTATCAAAGGTCACCTGCCCCTTAACCTTGCCGAACTCAACGGCGCCCGGCTTTTCCTTGACCTGCGTTTCGGTGTCAAGTATTTCCAGTATCCTCTGCCCGGCGGATACCGTGCGGGAAAGGTTCATAACGAGGAATCCCAGGCGACGGACGGGCGAAGCCAGCATTCCCAGGTAGAGAATGAACTGGGTCAAATCTCCAAGGGTAAGCTGCTGGGTGATGACCTGGCGTCCGCCATACCAGAGGATAAGGGAAACAGGCAAGCTGAGCAGAAATAGCATCATCGGCATATTTACGGCCATCTGACGGGTGGCATCAATGTCTGTATCGTAAAGAACCCTGGCATCAGTGGAGAATTTCCGGCTTTCACCCTGCTCATTGGCGAAGGCTTTAACCACTCGCACCCCCGTCAGGCTTTCCTGTAAAGTTGTCCCGAGGGCGCCCATCAGCTGCTGCACCTTGAGCCAGATGGGGACAAGCCTCTGGCTGACTTTGATAGCACGCCAAGCGATCGCCGGCATAAAAAGGAGAGATAACAACGCAAGCTTCCAGTCCATCATGACCAGAATGGTGGCGATGACAATAAACAGGATTACGGTCTGGGGAATCCCGAGCAAACCCATACCAAAGAATATGCGTACCGCCTCGACATCTACAGTCGCCCTGGACATGAGTTGACCAGTTTGCACTTTGTCGTGGTAGGCGAAGCTTAGCCGCTGCAATCGCTCGAAAAGGGCATTTCTGAGGTCGTAGGACGTCTTCTGAGAGACAAGCTGGGCCAGGTAGGTATTCCCATAGCCGGTTAGTCCGCGCAAGACAGCGGCGCCAATGACAACTGCCGCGGCAACTACGAGAAAGCTGCGATCTCCCGAACTAAGTACAACATCAATACCACGGCCCAGCATCCTGGGGACAATCAGGCTGAAAGCCGTACTGGCAAGGAGACACAGAAAAGCAAGGGCTAACAATCCCCAGTATTTTCTGGCGAAAATTCCCAGTCTAAGTAGAACTTTCATTTTGGTGCTTGAGTCCTTAAGATACCCTCCATATCTTCATGCGCGCGGGAAATGACCCGGCGTAATTGCTCCAGCTTTCCCGTGTCCAGCCGGCGGATCCCACGGCTCAGGAGTTCGGCTAGCTTATCAAACTCGCCCAGTGTCCTGCCCAGGTCACCGATATTCTCGGGGGACACCCATCCCAGATGCTCCAGAATGCCTTTTTGTTGGTCCTTGTGTTCGGCGATAAAACGCTGGCCCGCTTCAGTTATGGTGTACACCCTCTTTCCTTCCTGCTCAACTGAAGTGACAAAGCCCAGTTCCCCAAGCATCTGCAGTGTGGGATAAACTGAGCCGGCGCTGGGCACATACAGTCCATGAAAACGCTCCTCCAGCGCCTTGATGATCTCGTATCCATGGCGCGGCCGCTCCTCCAGGTAATGAAGTATGATATGTTTTAGAAACCCACGGCGAAATGGTCCCTCAGTGCGGGGCCTTGATGAGAGCGGATAGCGCCGGTAAGACATTCTGAATTCTTCCTTTCCCTTGATATAACACGATATATCGAGATACCATTATCTTACTATCGTTGGAGCAGGTTTGTCAAGCTATTCGATATATCACGATATATCTGATTGATATTCAGATATCATTGCTTGGAGGCATCGCGTCTCCTAAATGAGAATGCTTTTGACGTTAAGTTCAGACGAGTGTCAGGGAGAACTGAAATCTCCGGCCCGCCCTACAGCGCCTCGGCATACCATGCCTGTGTGGTAGATACCCATCCCCAGACCCCTTCCCGATAGAGCTGTATCAGATGTCACTCTGGGGAACACGTTCACTCCGTTCAGTGTAAACTTCGCGACGCTGAATTTGTTAACAGACAAGAATAATAGGGGTTCCTCGTGTCACGGGGCACTAAAACCGGCCACTTGTGGGCGGGTCAAAAGCGGCCAGTGGTAGGGTAGTCAAGACAATAGCTCATTTCGTCTTTCCGGTCAAGGTTTCCTCAATACACCGTCCGGCCAGCGCAGGCTAACCACGAAATTCAGGCAAACATCGGGGGCAAAGAAGTATTTAATTGCTTCAACGAGAGTCTTTGGCTCATTTATAGTTGTGCTCCCATGCGTTTATAATTAACGATAGCACAACTAAGTTACTGTGCTTTGTATCAAATACAGGGCGAGACGCGACACGAAAACTGAAATCCAGTCAGAGAAGTAAATTCCCGCCGAAGTTACTCCATGCCGCGATATGGTGCCGAAATGATAGTGTTTAGAGGCTGGCTACGTTAGAAACAATGGCAACCCGCTAGCTCCTTTGCCCCCTTTTCCTCAGCAGCGCGCCGCGATAATGGCTGAGCGAGTAGCTGCGGTTGGTGGCATGGTCCAGGGCGTTCCAGCAGAACCAGCCATCGCAAGCCTGTCCCCTGACTGCGGTGGCGCAAGCCAGCGGACCATCATAGACCTTTTCCTGGTACTCTATTTTGCCATCATCCAGAAGCTTGGCCTTCATTTCTTGTCCCCTCAGCTTAATGGTCAACTCATCGCCAGCTTTAAGTAGTCCCGCGTCCAGAATGTCTTTCAGCGTTATGCGCCCACCAGATAGTAGCGCTGTGCCGCAGTTACCACAGAAATTGTTCTCGTCCGGATTGGAGTGGGTACATTTCGGGCAAAGCATTCTATACCTCCCTCTTACTGGTTTGTTATTGTGATTATGTTACCGGATTGCCGGAATTTGTCAACAGCCGGCGATGTTTACAAAACACAATCGGAGAAGATAAAATAGTGATGCTTTCGGGCCGTTAGCTCAGTTGGTAGAGCATCGGACTTTTAATCCGTTGGTCGCAGGTTCGAGTCCTGCACGGCCTACTTGGTATTGAGCGCGACTTCAGTTCAGAGACCTGCTCCTCTTCAGAAGCCTCGGGTTCCGCCAGTTCTTGCTGTTCCGGGACTTCGAACTTGAAGACCTCCTCGACGAGTTCAGGTTTGACGTCAGAGATATTCTTCGAAGGCGCAACATAGAGAATAACGTAGACACTATCAAGATCGAACTCGGCCTTGGCCTGCGGAGATTTCTGCTCAGAAGAGCCCTTGACATAGAAGACCTGGAGGACCTCATCGAGGAAATAGAAGAACGGGAGTTCCCGGAAAGATTCCGTGAGCGCGAGGTACAGGCGAGCCGGAGAGACCGCGACCGATGAGGACAGCTGATATAAAAGTGGCGGGAGGCGCACTAGCAGCGCACCTTCCGCCTTTTTTATGGGGTGGGGGAGCATACCAGTTCGTTGCCGGGCCAGCCGGAAAGCAAAAAATGCCGTATCTTTTGTCTCTTATCTTTCTCTTATTGTCTCTTTTTGTCTATGTCTTCCTGAAGACACCCGGTCTCCCGTGTTGACAACAGGCCCATACAGGCGGATAATGGAAGGGCGAGATTTATTGCCATGCCGATAGATATTAGTAATACGGAACAAATAATCGCAGACGAACAGAATAGGCTCCAAAACATTCAGAAAGGAATGATTGAAGGAATCCTTGAGGGGGCCAGAGAAGGCGCTTCACAGGGAATAAAGAAGGCGGGCAAAGAGGCTTTCAGAGATATCCTTGCTGGAGACCTGGGTGGCGGCGGTGACATTGACCTCGCGCTAATGCTAGAAGAAGTAAGCGAAAATGCGGTGAGGGTCTCGGTACGGGAAAGCTCCAAAAACGTTTTCAGCGGGCCTGCCGAGGCCTATGTCCGCTCGGTTTGCGACCGCATCATTGACCAGTTGAAGCAGCGGAACGCCAGTTTAAGCGGCGAAGAAATAAGCCATTTGACTGGTTTGCTCAGGCAGGCTCACCAGCGCGCTATCAGGGACATCGGCGGCAGGCTGCCTGATAACCCGTTTGTTCGCGAGTTGTTCGAAGGACTACAGGTGGCACTGGAGGATGCCCTGGACAAGGAACTCAAGTCATTCGAAGAACGCCTGACACACGCGGGCGGTTAACGCCCGGGAGAGCAGCGATGGCGGAGACGGACGAACTCAAGAACAGGGTGAAAGAGCCGGTCAAGAATATCGCCAGGGAAGTGGTGGGCGATATCGTTTACCGAATAGCCAGGGCAGGCACGCGAAGGGCCGCCAGGGAGATCAAAGACGAACTCAAGGAGAGCGCCTTCCGGCGGCTTCAAGAGAAAATCAGGAAACTCTCCGAGGAAAAGATTGACAGGCTGCTGGACGAACACGCCAAAAAAGCCGCCCGGCAGGTAACTGAGCCGGGCGCGGGGCGGCAGCAACTGGTGGGGGACATAGAGCGGGAGTTCAGATACGGTCTGAAGAAGACCCTGGCTAAAATGGCGGGGCCTCTGATGTGGCCCACCGTCGTGGCATTTACCCTTGTGATTGGCGGTCTTGCATGGATAATCATCGTGGACCGCGAGCCTCCGGAAGTTTGGGTGACTGCGCGCCCGGGGCATGAGCGGACAGTAACTTTCACGGTGGAAGCGTCCGACAACCGGAGAGTGGACTGGATAGAGCTAGCCGTTGAGGGGGAGGTGGTGGAACAAGGAGGCGCCTCCCCGCTGGAATACACGGGCGGCCCATATCCGGAGGGTATGACTGCTGTCAGCTACACCGCAAGGGCGTGGGACCTGGCGGGAAACGAGGGCATTGAGGAGGATGAGTGGCCGCTTCCGCAGTCGCCACCACCGGTTGACCGTATGCCGCCGAAACTATCGATATCTCCATTTCTGGACCCGCGTCTACGGACGGTCAGTATTACGGTTGAGGCTACTGATGACTCAGGAATCGAGTGGGTACAGTTGACCGTTAACGGCCGCCTGGAGAAAGAAGAGCCATCTTCCTCGTTAAAATACCTGGGCGGCCCATACCCCGCGGGTTCGACTGTTCGTTACAGCGCCATCGCGCGGGATGGAGCCGGGAACCAGAGCTTCCCCGAAGAGGGCACGATTGAGATACCGGCGCTCCCTAAGCCGCAAGTCCTTGGCCCCGACCTGGTGGTGAGCGGTTTCGAAGTCACGGGCCCGCTCAGACTGAAAGGGGGTAATATCCTCGCACCAGTGCGCGTGGTGGTCTGGAACAAGGGCAACGCTACCGCCGGCAGATTCAAGGTAGCGGTAGAGGGCCAGGAGCCGGGCGAACCGTATTCTGTGAGGCCTTTCACTGTACCCGGCCAGAACAGTATATGGTATCCGTTTACGGACGGTCCACTTCCCGCCGGAGCCGAGGTGGTCTTTGAGGGCGATGTAAACATAGGTCCCGGTACTGAATTCGGTGGTTTGACTGTCAATCTGCGGATAACCGCCGATAGCTGCCTCGGCGATGAGTTGCAGCCACCCTATTGTCGTGTAGAGGAGAGCGACGAGGGAAACAACGAGGAGTCTATCACGGTGAGAGTGCCAGATACGTTCCCGATCCCTCAATATCCAAAAGGTTAAGCGAATCCAGCAGGTTGACGACGAATCAGGTCAGGTGGTTTCCTCTCTCTTTCCTAAAGAGAGGTTGAGAGGGATATTAAACCTGGAAATCCCCCTTAGTCCCTCCTCGACAGGCTCTTTTTCAAAGGGAGAGACGAACCCAAAAAGGCTTTCTCAGCACCCTGCTACATACAGACCACCCTGATTCTTCTAACCCGTCGATGCTACCACACCGGGTCAAATCGGGTAATTGCTATTCTTCCCGGCAGAAGGCTAGCCAATTCCCAGCTTGCTGCGGACAAGAGCTTCAACCAACTCCCGGTTTTCATCCCTCATGATACGGGTTTCTTCTTCTGTACTGCGTTGAAATTTTGCGGCTTTTCTGGTTGTCGTTTTCACATCGGTGAGGTTGGTATCTGAATACAGTCCTCCGCCGCTCGTGACCTTTCCTTCAGATTCGTAAAAAGATATTTCCCCGAAGCCCTCCCATGGCTCGCCGGGTTTGCTGAAATGGTGCCCGTTCCAGTAGTAGAATACCTTCCTTTTCCCGACGTCTATGCAGGTTGCGACGGTATCCCATTTCGCGGATTCCTCACCCTTCGCATTGAATACCCTGCCGTGAAGCATCACCGTATTGGTCGGCAGATACGGGCTGATGATGACGTAGCTCAACGACGAGCGGTCATCCGGCGTTATGCGCTCCCACCAGTGACCGGTGATAGCCCTGGTGAAGTCCCTTAAATGCCCGGTATCGCCCACCGACTGCAAAAGAACTTCAGGCTTTTTGGCGGCAAATAGCGACACCACGACGATCAGCGCCAAGATTACGAGGGCCATCGAGTAGACAGCCACCAGCTGCACGGTGCCCAGAGCCGTTAAGGCTATGGCTCCCAGGCCCGCCTCGACGACGAGCACAACCAGGGAAAAGAAATTCAGATAGGTCTTAACGGCCCGAATTACTGATGGCCGTCCTGAAGTCTTAGAATCATCCTGCTGGCTTGTGGTCACACGTGTGCTCCTGAATGGTATTCACCCCAAATTGAAGACAAGCATAAACTCGTACTTAGTTGCATTATATGGTGCTCTCTTGCGCACCGTTCGTGGCGAGGTGTTAGCCTGTCCCCGTATCAAGTACGGGGCAAGCTCTGAGCTAAGCCGAAGGAAACCATGAACGCCCTTCGACAAGCTCAAGGACGAACAATTAGATAATTACGCCTTTTCAGGCAACTTGGTACCAGGTCATCCAGGCCAATACAATATCCCAAGCCACAGTCCATAATACTAAATCTTTCTGGCCCTTATTTTCCTGTCGGCACGGAGCTCACTGATACGGCGGTTGCTGAGGTCCGCATCCGCCGATACGCGGTTCAAAATCGTCTTCGCCCCAGCGTCATCCTTGATGCTGGTCTTGCCCAGCTTTTCAAGGCCGGAGACCACCCTCTCCCGCCGCTCTTTCAGGGAGCTTTCTATCTGATCGGAGACCTTTTCCGTCGCAATCCGATTTTTCCTGGAGGACTCTGCCGCCGTCTTCTTCAGCCGGTCGGTCGCCGTCCTCAGCGACCTGGCGGCAGCGCCCTTCAGCAAGGGAGACAGGTCTATACTTTTCAGGTCTTTCAGTCCGCCCTTTTCTGAAGCGACCTTGTCCAGCTTATTAATGTCAGCGGCAATGTCCCTTGCCAGCTTTGCGATGTCAAGACCTTTGTTTTCGCTCACCATTTTCACTACCCTCCAATTCTTGTGCTCCTCTTATGGACTGTTCAGCCCCCCGGTCACCCCCGCCGGAATGGCAACGGGTATATTAGTGACATTGCCCGCGACCACTCCGGATCCCATGTTCAGCGACAGCGTATCCAGCATGTTGTTGTTCACCACTCCACGGATGACCTGCAAAATATACCCGGGCGAAAATGTCTCCGTCCGGGAACGCACGTTATTACCGGAGAAGTTCAAATCCTGCAAACCGGCGATCACGAAGGCGAAGAACGGGCTGCCAACCAGGGACTCGAAGTGGTTACCCTGTACGCCGGAGGTGGCCGGAATAGCTGCAGTCGTTCCACCCGTACGTCTGCTGACATTCTCGGTAAGGCTGATGAACCTTGCTTTCATCTCGATGCCTTCTGTAGCCACGTTCCAGAACTCAGTTGTGCTAACATCAATGCCCATCACCAGCCCCACCCCCAACCCTTTCGAAATCAGCATATCATTATTCTGAATTGCAGCCTCTCCCTGCAACTCCGAAAGCCGGATACAGCCGCATAGGTTTGCCACTGCCAGACCGAACAGATCAACATCTGAAACCAGCCGCCCCATGAGGTCCTTGCCGGTCTCGAACTGGTAACCACTGACTTCGGCGTGCTGCAGGTGATTGTTCGCCACGGTCAACCCGAACACCTTCTGCAAATCTATGGCAAAGATTCCGGTGCTCTTTTCCAGGTTACTGCTGCACCGGATGCGATTATTCAGGATGCGGCAGCCGGCGGTGCTACGGAGCACCAGCCCGCCCTTCTTGTCCACGATGGCGGTCAGAGCAGGGCTGCCGCAGTCGAGGATGCGGTTCCCCTCAACGTCCGCCCCGATGGTGAGGCTCTTTTCATCAAAAGCGATCCCGGCCCCGGCCATTTCCTGTATCTGATTACCCCGGATCTTAATATCAACCAGCCCCATGCCGAACGGCATATCGACTATCCCGTTGATCTCAACGCCATGGCCGGCGCCGCGAACTACCTCATTATTGTCGATGAGCGTCTCCGATACTCCCAGCAGAGAGGAGATTTCCATTTCCGGAAGGTACACCTGCAACATCTGCACCAAAAGAGCAAGGAACCAAATCGGGCTTCCCTCATCATCCCAGAAGCGGATACCCCCCTGCGACCATGTTGTGGGGTCGGCATCCGGCGGAACCACCACCTGATTGCCCACCACCCGGCAACCGGCGCCCTTTATCCAGATGCCGCAATCATCCACGTATCCTTCCAGGGCATCAACCATCCCGGACAAAGCACCATCTACCCGGCTGACATCGCCCTTTTCCACTGCTTCACGAAGCTCAGTGGCTCCTTTCTGCAAGTCAGTCCGGCTCGTCTTCTCCTTGATCTCGACAGACAGCCCGATGAGTTCGCTCTTGTTCTCCTCCGACAATGTCACCTCTTCGATGGAACCCTCCATCTCTATCCTGGAGCGCAGCCTCATCCCATTCGCCAGGTCTCTGGTGATATCGTGCTTATCCAGCACTTCAATGATGTCCACTGCCTCTTTATTTGAATAGTCGCTTTCCTCCATGGTCACGTGATTATTCCGGATGGCCATTTCAAAGATATTGGTCTCAATGGCTGTACGGCGACTGCGAATGGAGTTGCCATCAATCCGGTAGTCGGCCTCGAGGATAGGTTCGATAACGCCGTTCAGGTCTGAGATAATCTTCTCCAACCCCTCGAACACCTTTGCGACCGCCGCCTTCCGCTCCGCCGTCAGGTTTCTGACCTCAGCCCTCGAAGAGATGGCGACCCCGAGCTTTTTGAATATGGAAGGTAACGCCCGGTAGACGAACCGCCAAATCACGATAACAGCGTAAGGGTTAATGGTATAAGGGTTGGCCTTAACCAGGACCGCCTGCCCCTTTAGCGCCTGTATACGGTTGCCGCTGATGCCCAGTCCGGCTATGGGAATGAAGTTTCTCAGATGGACACCGCTGGCGGCTTCGATCTCATTGCCCCTGACCTTGAGGCCGATGACCGGCACAGGAATCCCGGCTGAGGCTTTGGCAATGCTACCTAGCTCAGAGTAGAGATTAACGCTGGCAAGAAGCAGCACCGGGATACCGTTGTAATTCTCAAAGGAATCCAGCAGCTCCTGAAGCGCGTCCGTCAATTCAGTAAGGTTAAGCCGTTTGCAGACTTCTTCCAGCAGCACCCACAGGGCTATCGGAGCACCCGCCTTGCCGCCACCCATGTTGTAAGCCCTGACAATCTCATCGAGATAGGAATCGAAATCACCGAGCCATTTTGCCAGGGCGTAATTCTCTAGCCCGACGCCCCCGCGGACCAGATTGCCCTCTATGCGAGAGCGAAAGCTGCCGCATACAGCCATGCCGGAATTCTCGCATTCTGTGGTGTTGCCGCTCCACACTGCATCATGAAGCCACAGGGCAAGCAGCCCGTATGCGGCCCTGATACTGTTTTCAGCCGCTTTGCCGCCCAGCCACAGGGCGACATTCATGCCGGCAGCGCCGCTCATCGTGCAGCCCGTTACATGACAATCCTTCCAGATAAGGGACTTTACGGCCGTACCGGTGGCTGACATGGATTCACTGAAGCGCGCCTCTTGCAGATAGTCCAGGATGGTCTGATACTGAATCTTCGAATCAAGAACCACCGGCCACCCCATCTTTGTTTGCGGCAAGGCCGTAATCCGGCTGTCCTCCAGGCTCCAGCCGACGCACTTGAGCGCCCAAACCCCGTATTCCCTAAAGAGGACGATGGAGTCCTTCAGACTGAGCTGGTACACCCCGATGCCATAGTTGAGCTTGGCCTTGGTAAATTCAGGGGCTATGGAGTGCTCCATCATGGAATCACGGCTGATAGTCTTGACTATCTCCGCGTTCTCCAGGATGCCGGCATCCGGCAGGCTGTCCCCAAACAGGGAGATGATGCCATTCTCTGCCATGATACGGCAATTTTCGATGTTTATATGCCCGGCATGTCCCACCCTGATGGCGCAGTTGCTACCCGGGGCATCTCCTTTCTTGAAGGTGCGGTTGAACATGGAAACGCTCTCCAATGTGACATCAAGGTTCGGCAGAGATTCCACGCTGCCCTTGATGCTAACGAGGGACGGCACATCATCGCCGACGATTAGCATTCCGGTTATGGAAACACCCTTGCACCCCTTGAGAACAAAACCACCTTCCCCGTCTTCATCCGTACCCTTGAAATGCACCACCGTGGCGGCGGTCTCGGCGCAGATAACCAGGTTCTGCGCCTTTTCCAGTCGCAAGGGGCCCTCCACATGGTGAACACCCTTACAGAGGCAAATACAGCCGCCCCCGGAGGCTATCGCACAATCTATCGCCCGTTGGATGCTTTCTCCGGGGCGTACGGTGGTACAGCAACTCTTGCCGAGCTGGCTAAGAGGAAAGAACACATGGCGGAGGTCTTCCGGCTGTCCCCATACCTTGTCACCGAGCTCCACTGCCGCCAAGGCGCAGTAATGATGTTCGGTGCCGTGGAGGCTCTCGAACACAGGACTATTTCCCTCCACGTCCCAGAGGACATCCCGTAGCCTGGTGCGGGCGGGGATGAGCCAGTAATCACCGGGCTGGTATATCCCTGTCTTAAAGCAGACCTCAACCCCTTCTTCCAGCGGAATCCAGGTGTCCGCGGTTATCTTGATTGTGCCGCCGGTGAGGGGTAACTCGCTGCTGTCCTTCTGGTCCCAGCGCCGGAGCTTCTGATGGTCAAGAGTCTGGTAAGCAGAGACGTCCGTCTCCAGCACCACCAGCCCCTTGGACATGTCCGAGCCCTTAGCCACCTGCGCCAGGATTCCGGTTTTCAGAGCCAGGTCATTCTGGTCGTCTGAGATTTCAACCCAGTCACCCACATGCAGGGTGAGAACATCATCGCTGCCCGATTGTTTAAGGATGACCGTAGACTTGCCCGCCTTGTATTCGATCGTCTCAACGGGGAAGACCACCGAGCCGTTATCGCGCGACCACTTGAAAGTCACTGAGCCGGTGGCGGGATTTCCCCCGTTATGGATCTCCACCCGGTAAAGCCGGTTCTCCAGCCCCCGGTAGCCTCCCCTCGCCCCTACCTCACAGATCTCTTCTTTAGCCTCAGGCTGTTCGGCGCGGGCGGCCAACTTCCCCGTGCTAGCATATTCCTCCGGCAACCAGACATACTCCCCGCAGCAGAATTTCTTGAGGTCGAGTACCCCCTTCTGAAGGTCAGCGGAGATGTCCTTCAGCCTGACCTGCCATTCTGTCTTTATACGGGTAGTAGTATCGGGGCCGCCCAGGGCCACTTCAGCCAGATCGCCATCTTCAACCACCGTTATGTGGCGCTGCCATACATCCAGGTAAGCAAGATAAGTGCCGCTGCCTCCGGGGTTGGGTATCGCCACGTCCTTTTCCATCTGACACATGATGCCATCGACATAGATGCGGGCGGGGGTCGCATCACCGCTCTTGAGTATTAGCTGTGAATTGTCCGCCGAGCGGGCAATCATAAAGCCATTTTTCGTGTTATCCGGCACGCCGCATCGGCCGATGATATCCCGGTTGCCGGTGAGGCGGAGATAGTCCTGTATCTGTACCGCCTCGTTCCAATCGGCATCGAGGCTGACACGGCCTTGCTGTTGCAGGACGCCGGAATAGTGTTTTCTGACATCATGGGTAAACCTTGTGAAATCACCTTTCATAATCACCTCCGGGTTCGGTTCACCCGCGTACTTGCGCGGGCAATCTATGGAGTGTCTTAAGTTACGTAGATGAATCCTGCCTCCAATCCGAATGGCAGGTATTCCTCCAGCCGGATACGCAGATTGGCCTCCCGCTGAGGCTGTTTCAAAGAGCAAAAAGCACCCATCTCCGCCCCATCCTCGGCGCCGGTACGGATTTCCGGGGCGCAGGACGGACCGAGCTGGGCATATGCGGGCTCGCCGTAGCGCATCGAGGTAAACTGCGGCTCCAGTCGAGCCAGAATCAGATCCGTCTCCGCGGCGGTAAGGTCCCTTTTCAGCCTTTCACTTTCTGCCTCAAGGGCGAGGTCCGGCTGGCAGCGATAGCGCCGGGGGGTCAGCGAACCGGCCGGAACATAGCTGAAACGGACACAGTCTTGCTGCTGTCTTTGCACGGTCACGCGCCGGGTGAACAGCGCCTCAGATGCCATCACCATCTCTTTGACGAAAACTGCCCCGACTATGGTGCTACGTATGACATGCACGGGCGGGCCGGGTTCGGTCCCTGCGTCATTCCCGGCAATGGCAAAGTCCAATTCGCCGTCACCCTGCGGAAGCGCCTGAACAATGCTATCCTCAAGGCTCAGTCCCCGGCTGTCCGCAGGCATTCTTATCGGGCCCAGTATGCTCTTCCTGATGGCTACCGCGAGGTCTTCTGAAACGGCGCCCACTATCAGGCTATCGCGGTCGGGATACACGGCCTTGCCGGAAAATTTCAGCATCCGCCCCGGCACAATGGTGCAGTGTTGCACGGTAATGTCCAGCCCCCCACTCATTTCAAATGCGCCTTCAATCAAGAATCCATCCAGTACCAGTGTGGCCGTACCGACGGCAACGCTCAGGCTGGAAACGCCCACTAGGCGGATATTTGGCCAGACGCCGTTGGCTGCCTGGAGCGCGAGCCATCCGTCTTCGGGCAACGCTATATCAACATTGCCGCCGTATACTCCGTTGTCACGGACAGTGATCACGCAATGTGGTTTGCCGGCAGTGCTCCACCGGGCCAGGGCTTTCTGGATTGTGTCCACGGCAGTGCCCTTTGCCACATCGATAAGCGTGACCTCCGTCTCCGGCTCCACCATATCCCGGCGCCGCTCGTAGGGTCCGCCGCCCATATCAGCGCTGAAGCCGTAGGTGCAAGTAACCCTGAATTTGCTTAAATCATTCGGGTCCGAAGGTTCCTCCCCTTCGGCAAAGCTCAGCAGGCCGTTCTTGACATCCACAGCTATCCTGCCAGCGGGAGGGCGTCCAAGCTGGCACAGGTCCATACCGATGATATTCTCTGGAGGCACCTTCTTGCCGTCTTTGACGATGCTAACACTACGGTCCGGGCCGTAGTAATCGCTGTTGCCCGGCTCCGCGGGTGGCTCTTTCCGGTAGGCATCAAGGTCACGTTCGAAGGCAAGGGGACGGATTGGCCCGGGCACCTGCGTCTCGCCAATCAGAGCGTGGCTCACCGCCTCTCGAAGCGGTTCGGTGAACAGGGGCGCCCGGTTACCCAGCCTGCTGAAAGTACAAAAGCCCGGATGTCCGGCCAGGAGACGCGGGGGGACATTGGACAGGAGATACGGGTTCAGACGCCACAGGAAAAAGCCGATCTTACGGATATTGTACCAGCCTTCGTGGGTGGTGATGGGGCGAATATCCACGTTATGGCTTATGATGTCAAAGGGGCCGTCCAGACAGTCAAGAGTGTCCCGGCTTCGCAGGTTTACCGTGCCCACGCAGTCCACCGATAGCGGACTAGGTGGTTCTGCAGGCTCAGCCGGTTTCCGTCGCAGATGGTTCAAATTCTGGGTCCAGCCCAGCAGTTGGAAGAACTCGACCACATGGGCGCCCCAGCCGGTAACATCCCGTGCCATCTCCTCCAGCATGGCAGCGGTGCCCTTGCGGCGACGGTAATAGATCGTCTTGGCGACATCTCTCCGGCGTAGCTGTTTGATCTCGTGCAGAGGTCTGTTGCCCACCATGTCACCGATGTAGGGGACCACCCAGTCGGCGCAGGTCTCGATGAACCAGTCACGGTAGAGGCCATCTATATCGAGCCGGATAGCCTCTGCCTGCTCCTCGATAATGCTGAGCAAGGAACGCAAGGGCTCACCCTTTTCCGCATCGCGGATACGGTAGACGGCGGGCAGCAATTCATACAGCCGATTGTTATCCGAATCGCTCATTGCTCTTGCTCCTCAAGGGTAATTCCAAAGGGATTGATGAGTAGCAGCACAGCTTTCTGGAAGGCGCCTCCCTCCGGCCATCTGGCGATTAAAGAGGGCAATACCGGGGGAGGCTGGGTCTGGGATGGGCCCAGGAGGGTATCATTTACGTAGGCGGCATCAGTCAAATACAGCTTGTCCAGGTCCACCGCCGTGACACCGGCCACCTGCTGAAGAATGCTGATAACCTCAGCCGAGGTCACCGGCTGCCCGAAATCCCTCTTCCCGAAGGAGAAGGCTTCTTTCAGAGCGATTTCCGCTTCTTCCAGCACTTCCACCACAGTATATTTCCTGTTTATCAGCAGTTTGGCCTTGACCCGGAACAAGCGCTTCTCGAAGGTATCTACCTGCACCATGGCCAGGTGATCGCGATAGGTATCAATGGCCTCGCTGAGACGCCGGTAGGTTACGGAACCGGGGTCAACGGTATCTCCATTTGAAGCGGCGATGGTGAGATGCACCATCTCGGTTTTGCCGTTCCAGAGAATGACCGCCTGTGCCTTACCGATACCGGCATAGGTGCGGGCAAAGTCCTCGTAGTCCTTCAGCGAGACAATGCGCTCCATCGTCAGCACGGTACGGGGAGCGTTGGTACGCGCATTGTCCAGGATCTCCGGTTCCTGGGAACCAGACGCGGCAATGGGATTGTTAACGCTGCGAATGCCCTGCGAACGGGTCTTCAATAGCTTGATGCTGTCTGCGGCCACATTCCCGGCAGCGCCGATGCCCGAACGGTAGGTAGCCATGATGTTTTCCTGGCCTGTGGGCAGACGCGTTCCCTGCTTGCCATCGCCGAAGGTGATGTTCACCGCACCATCGTTGTCCAGGCGGACAACATAGCTCTGGCGGTTGGGGCCGATATTGTAGAGGGAAAGCGCCTGGTCCCACTCGATGCCGTCTACCATCACCCTCATGGTGCTTTCGGCGCCGCTGGCCGTGGAGGCAGGGACATAGGTCAGGGCAGGTTTCTTCAGGACGAAACCCTGGTTGGTACTGGTGCCGTCCCCACTCCCCAGCACCTCATTCGCCGTTTCCCCATGAGTAGCCGTGACCACATTGGCATTGATGGTGACCGTATCTCGCAAGTAACGGTATTTCAGTGCCTTTTCGAGGTAGATTATGGTAAAGCCCCGGCTGTGGACGACCTCTTTCAAGAGCGCGGTCTCATGGGCGATGACCCCGGCAGCATCGGCCAGCTCGCCATTGGCTATGACGGGCTGGCCGGCCCGCAGGCCGAGCACAATAGTGTCAAGTTTGATGCTTGAGACGCCGGTCGTCACCGGTTTCCCGATGGAATCGGTGCCTTCCGCCTCCAGGTCTTCCTCCACGGGCAGGTCAGTCAGTCCGAGAGCCTCGCTCCGGGCGTGAACGGAGGTGTTACGCACTTTGAGCTTATTGAGGTTGCTCTTGTCTGGATCAAGCAGGAGGCTTCCGGTCAGTGTTTTCAGCTTCAGGCCGGTGGTCTTGCCGCTGAGTGAAAAACCGGTGATAGACTGGTCCGTGGTATCATCCACCTGATAAACTAGGTATTTGTGGGCCAACTGGCCGCCATCAAGGTACGGGGAGTCGAAGAGCACCCAGCCACCCTTCCCAATGCCTTCCACCTTTCTTTCCAGGTAGACATCAGCGCGGTAATCTTCAATGCTGGAATAGTATTTCCCGTCAGGGTAGTTCTTCCATATCTCCCAGCCACTGGTATCCCAGCTTGGGGAATAGTTCTCCGAGATTGACTTGTTATAGCCGGGAGCGTTACTGCCGAAGAACCCAACGTACTCACGCAGAGCGAAGACGCCCTGGTCCTCAGAGAGCGAAGCGCCGGCCGCCTGCACCGCGGTTACGTGCTTCATCAGTTCGCCGCTATCCCACCTGTTCACCGTCATGAGCGCCTGCAACGTCTCCTCGCCGATGTCCTTATGGAGAACATGCGCGGCGATAGACCCGGTGTTGAACCGCAGGCCACTGGCGACTGAAAAGTCCTGCTTTACGGTCTTCTCCGGCACCTTGCCGGCGGGTGCCGTTACTCCGGCAAGCCGGACCACGGTCCGGTCCAGTTCTTTGTCTGCGTCAACGCCGGCAAGGTGCCGGACAACGGCCTCCGTGGAAGCGCCTTTCTTCCCCATCAGCAGGAGCAGGTCACCGGGGTGGAGGTTTGTAGCCACTCCCCGGAGATAGACCTGATTTACTTCCACCGCCAGTACACTGTCAGAATTTTTCAGGAAAGGATCGGGGTTGACCAGGTAGAAATCACCGGCTTTCCTGGCCGAGGTGGTGCCGGTATCCACCAGGGACAACAAGTAGAGTTTACCATCGCTGCCGATGCCCAGCGTTTGGTGGCGAGTCGAGCGCGGCTTCAACTCGTTCCACTGGACGTGGGCCTCGAAGTCTTCGGAGGTCTCAAAGGTCTGCGGCAGTTGTCCCTGTGCCGGAATACTCTGCACCTGGACGCCCTGCGGCATCTTGACGGTGGCATAGTTGGGATCGGTATCATCAACGGTGAAGGCAAGGTAGGTGCTGGCAACCAGGCCGGGGTTCAACTCGTAGCCGATGGTACGCGCCATTTCCAGCACCGAGCGGCGTTCGGTGGCGGTGCGGAGGAACCCTTCGTTGGCAATCCGTTCCTGGTAAAAGGTAAGGACATCCAGGACTACCGCCCAGCCATCCAGCAGGGCGATGCTGAAATCATCGCGATCGCGCGTGGTCAGCTGCTGGCGCAGCAGTTCGTTTGTATGAATCCGGTCGAGCATTTGCTCAAAGAACCGACCATGCGTCCCCAGCCGGTAAGAAATCGCCGGCAGCGAGGGGGCATTATAACGGGCAGCCTCAGCCGGTTTCTCGCAACCGGGACAGGGATCCCCGCGGTCGCAGAGTATGCTCATAGGCCGCCTTCCATGATAAATTCAATCTTGCCGTTTTCAGGGGCGCTGGGATCATTGTCCAGCCGGGCGATCTCCAGCCGTCCCATTGTGATCCGCCCCTCCTCAACCTCCTTGTGGGCGCTTTCTCCCCAGCGTTGGAACCTGTTTTCCTCGCCGCTCAGGTCCACCCACATGACTCCGGGGATGCGCATCGCCGTGCTGATTACCTGGCTGAGGTAGACAGGCTGGCCGAAGGTGAAGTTGTCGGGGTGGAAAAAGCCTCGCCTCCCGTCCGGCAGGTCACGGCTGTTGAAAGCCTCCAAGAGCGATTGCTTTACCCTGTCCCTGAAGTATCCCTCACTTACGCAGACCGTCACGATAATATCCAACGGGACGGACACCGGAGGTTCGATTTCAATATCATGGCCGGCCAGCCGAAAGCGGTTGATGAAGTCCAGCAGCTCCGATTCAAAAGACTCATCCACTTTAAGACCGTCTTTTCTGTCCACGGTGATGAACATGGCGTGCCAGCTGCCCGTCCAGCGTAACGTGGCTTCCGCCTTCTGCACTTCCGGATGAAGTGAAGCCACGAACGAGTAATCAGCCGCGGTAACCGCCCGCTTCTGGGTGCGGAAGGCTTGGGGAGCATAGAGACGTACCTCCTCTCTCGATTCGGCATTGGCGCTGCCCCGGGCAGGCATCGGTCTGGTCACCGTCCAGCGGATAATAAAGCGCCACAATGGAAGCATATGGGCCGAAGGGGAAACCGGCGAGGGTGCCACGTTCTATTTCACGCTCGGTCACAATAATGGGAGGATAGACAAAGCATGAAAGAAAAGACCATTTTGCTCGTCGACGACAATGAACACGATGTGTTCCTGATCCAGCGGGCGCTGAAAAAAAGTAACATGGTAGCCCAGGTTGTTGTCGCCTGGGATGGCGATGAGGCCCTCGACTACCTGTTTGGCACCGGCAAATATGCCGGACGTAACCTGAACGACACGCCGGAGTTGACGCTCCTTGACCTGAAGATGCCCCGGGTGAACGGTTTTGAAGTGTTAAAAAGGGTGCGGGCAGACCTGCGGACCAAGTACCTGCCAGTAGTGATCCTGACCGCTTCGAAAGAAGAGGTTGATATCGCCAACAGCTATGCCATGGGCGCCAACGCCTATGTTGGCAAACCGGTGGACTTTGACGAATTCGCCGAGGCGGTGTATCGGCTGGGACTGTTCTGGCTGGACATCAACGAATCTCCGCCAATCAAGCAGATGGAGGAGGGGCATGAGTAGTGAAAGGGGACCCGGCAGCATGAACGGGCTGCGAGACCAGGCGAACAGAGCTATCGCGCTGCCTGCTGAAGATTTTGCCAGGATGCCTGCCGCGGAAGTCCAAAAGCTGCTTGGTGCTCTTGTGGTCCGGCAGGGTGAACTGGAGACACAGGTCGAGGCGCTCCGCCGGGACCAGGCAGAACTTGAAGAATCCCGCAAGCAGTCCGTTGATCTTTTTGACTTTGCCCCGGTGGGATACTTCAATGTTGACCGCCGCGGATTCATTCTCAGCGTAAATATCACCGGCTGTGATATGGTAGGTATTTCCCGGGCGAAGCTGGTAAATGAACAGTTTCCAAGCCTGGTAGAACCGCAGTATCACGAGGCGCTTCATTCTTACCTCAAGGAAATCGCCGAAACAGGACAGCGGCTAAGCACCGAGGTTGAGATGCATTGTGGCGATGACAGAGTTTTTCACGCCCAGTTGCAGACGGTCCTAACATTCGAGAAGTCAAACCTGGTCTACCGTATCTCGGTGGCGGACATCACCGAACGTAAGCGAGCCGAGAAGGCCTTGCAGGAAAGTGAGCAGAGATACCGGGACCTGGCCGATCTGCTTCCGGAGATTGTCTTCGAGTCAGACGCTCAGGGCAGAATCACTTATGCCAACAAGGAAGGCCTGGTCGCTTTCAGCCTCACCCCGGACGATATCGCACGCGGCATCAGCGTATTCAACTTCGTCTTTCCGGGATACCTGGCGTTCGCCAGGCAGAGGTTTGGCAGGGTCCTTGAGCAGGAAGACATCGGGCCAGAGGAATATCTGCTTCAAACACGGGATGGTACTACCTTTGCCGCGGTCGTGCACAGCGCACCGATTCAGCGAGCGGGGCAAGTGGTTGGCATCCGGGGTATCGTACTTGATATCACGCAGCGGAAACAGATAGAACAGACGCTTAGAGAAAGTGAACTGCGCTTCCGGAGTATCCTCGATAGTATGCTGGAGGGCTGCCTGCTTCTCGACTTCAACTGGCGCTACACGTATGCGAATGAGGCTGTTGCCCGTCAAGGACGGTTGACCAGGGAACAGATCATCGGCCGCACCCCACAGGAAGTCTTGCCCGGCATAGAGGGGCAAGAGATTTACGCCAGAATGAAAGAGTCCATGGAAAAACGGGTCCCCCAGGAATTAGAGACTGAAGTGGTTTATCCCGATGGCGCCAGGCGCTGGTTTGACATCCACATCGAGCCGGTACCGGAAGGCATACTGATACTATACGTGAACATAACCACCAGCAAACTGGCTAGACAGGTCTGACGGCCGCGAGCCCGCCACGGCATGGTTTCCTCTCCAATTGGTGCGGGCAAAGCTTACCGCCAAATTCTACCCTTTTAGGAAGTATCGGGTTATCGAAAAACGTCACAGCTCCGCAACTCGGACAGCGAGCCATGTACCCAGCAGTCTACTTTTTGCCAGTTTCTCACTCATTTGTCAGCAGTATGTTGTTCCTTCCCTTCAATAATAATAAGCCCTGACCTCATGTAAGGTTGGGGTTTTGGATGTATCCGAGGTAATCAAGGTTGCCCGCCACTGCTTGTATCTTCCTGGAGGCAGCCCTGAAGTTACCGGGGAGGTTCCCCCAACCGAAGTCCATGACGGGGTAGCCGCGTCTTTGAGAAACGCGGTATCAGATGCCCTGACCTCAAAGGTGATGTTGGTAGAGGCTTGCAGTGTTTCATCCCAGAACAGGCTATTCCACCCAGCCTCAGCAACTCCGGTATCCAGGACCTGGGAAGCAATAGTGCCCGAGCTGGGATAGGTGGAGGAATAATTAACGCTTATCTCATCCAGAACAGGAGTGGCAGTTCCGTCGGAGGTGAATTGCATTTTGTAATAAAAGTTAGCTCCAGACCAGGCCAGAGCAGAGAGGCTGATGTTACTTGTTCCTTGAGACAGGGTATCCCAGCCACCTGAATTACCTGATGAGTTGTACCAGTTAGTATTATCCTGCGAGAACTGCACCTCCAAGCTGGTTCCCGATGGAATTGCCGAGGCATTGTATCCAAAGCTGTTTATACTGGCAACGCTTTGTCCCGCTAGTAAGTTTGTGGAGGTCAGCGTCCCTGACGAATTGAAAGCGGTGTAATCAACAACAGCATAGACCTGAGTGCAACGACTGTAGTAACCTGTGTTTTGATAACCAATAGAAACACCTGCTTCAAGCGCGTTAATCTCTGCCCAGGTCCAGGGGTTCCCCGTATAGGGGTTGGTCGTCCATTCGTAGGAGTAATTGGTCCAGGTAGCAGGTAGAACATGCTCGGTTCCAAAAAAGTTTGTGCCGTTGGTCCTGATAGCTTCCCTGGCCAGAGCGTGATACGAGGCTATATCTTGTCCCATGACACGGATGTACACCGTCACTTTATTTATTGTTCCTGTCAGAGTCGTATCCGATAGAGCATAGAGGTCTGTTTGATAAGCTTGAGTCACGCTCCAAACCTGGGTAGTATCATCATCTGAAGTTGCTTCATCTACCATACTCCAGTGTGGCTGAGAAGACGGTGTTGTATAGGTGATTTCTGTTAAGCTGCCGACGCCGTTGGGACGAAGAGTTTCGGTAACGCTGGTGCTGGAGAGTTTGACCTGCCCGCCAAAAACAGTAAGATTACTTCCGGAAGCAATCCAGGTTTCATCGTTAAATGTGTCGGTTACGTTATCAGCGGTAGCCGCCAGCTTAACGTCTCCAGGGCTGCTCGTAGCATCTACCTGTGACAAAACTCCGGCTTGAAAATCCGCCTGCGTGGTTTGCACCCACTGGTTGGAAGTCCATCCCTGAAAGCTATTATCTGCGCTGATTTCGGTGTCGCTGAAGAGCGCGCCGGTAACACCAACGCGAATCGCCAGTGCCAGTATTGCGATGACGCCCCCGAACATGAGCCAGGAATATCTATTCATATCACACTTCTGAAAGCACTGAATCACTCGGCGAGGAACAAAGCCGAACCTTGGTCCGAACGGCTACCAGAACGAAAGATATCACTTGGCGCCTTCCTGCCTGCCCTGAGAATATTCCACCCGGTATGGTTCGGCTTCCTTGGCTAGATTGCGAATCTCCTCAGCCGCTCTGATAATGATATTGATAAGACGTCCGTAAGTTTCGGCGGTTTCAAAGCGTTGATTCAGGCATTCGACAAAAAGATTGTTCAGTGCTTCCAACTCTCTTTCTTTTTGTCGCAGAAGACGAGTCTTTTCAGCGAGCGCATGGACCAGGCCGAGTTCACGGTCGTTAATGTGCCCCTCTCGCTTTACAACGGCCAAAATTTACCTCCGTCTATTGGTTCGCGTGATGTCATAGTAACGGTGATACTACCGTCTTGAAAGCCCAAACGCTGTCTTGACCGCTGGTCTTTCCGGATTGCAAGGTCAGTCAGCATTGGATTGTTCCAACGTAAAGGTTATGTTAAAGCTGACGCTATCACCCTGGATGGTGTTGCCAGTATTGCTGGGAATGCGCCATATAATGGTGAAATTATCCGGGTCATTACCGTTCATGGTCTTCACAGAATCCCACCTCCGGCCACTGTAGCTATTCATGGTAGCGTATAATAATTGCGGGTACGAAGGGTTCTTTGGATAAGTGGTCCCGTCCGACTTGAGCCCTTTATCCCCGGAGCTCCATGTCCCGTCCTGGTCTGCGTCAATAAAGACAGTCATCTCGGTAACGGCACCGAGATTGCCAACTCCGTCACCAAACTCCCCGATGACACCACCTGTGTTGGTAATTGCCGAAAAGGTGATATCCAGCTCGCTGCTCAAAGTACCGATATTGGTTATTGTGCTGCTGGCGCTGCCGCTTTCACCTGGCGCCGCGTTACTGACAGTTAATGTAGTAACGGCTGCGTCACCCCCGTTGATTTTGAGGTCCAGCGTCCCGAAAGTCAGGCTATTGCTCATTGAGGTCTCGGTATCGCTGAAATAAGCCCAGACGCCGGCAGTGATGCCCACAATGAGCAAAACAGCCAGGGTTAAACCGACTGGTTTCTTCACCATCTCATTCTCTTCACGCTACTCATTACGAACAGGATAAGTAGTGGGCCCTTTCGAGCCCACTACTCGCAGGATTGGGCCCTGTTAGCTCAGGTGCTGGCTGGAATCCTGGTACAGACCGAAGGTCACAGTCACGCTCACAATGTCGCCCTGTATTCCATTGCCTACGGTGGAGGCAATGTTAAGGGTAATGGAAAACACAACGGTGCCGTTATTAGCAGCCGGCGCCGTCAGACTCTGGATGATGACATTGTTCAGTTCGTTCAGGGTGATAGCGCCATCGTTGTTCCCGGCATTGTCCGCCGCCTCAATATAGGCATTATCGAAAACGCCGGCGGTCTTGCTGAGCAGGTCAGTGGCGCCATAACTCAAGGCGGAGACAGTCAGCAGCGTGCTCATGTCGGCAATATTGGCGCCGAGGTCGGCCTCATTATAGCTTGGATTATCCGTAACCGTGTTCTGGAACTTGATGTCTACATGGCTGGCGGTTACGGTGCCGGTGTTTTTGAGGGTAATGGTTGACGGTCCCATGGTATCACCAGGCTTCAAAGCGCTGCTGCCGAAGCTGGCGGTTACGCCATCCTGGTCCGCCTCATTGGCGTCAGACAACTTGAGATCAAGAGTGCCTGCGCTGAACTGGTTGTTGCTGGAGGTCTCTGTATCACTGAAGAAGGCATAAGTACCTCCAGCCACAAGACTGATGATGAGGAAAGCCGCTATTGACAAACCGAATATTCTTTTCAACTTGTTCTCCTTGAAATGATTTTGACTGGATACAAGCGGGTTATTGATATGATCATCAAGTACACATGTTTAGCCCTCCTCAGACCGGGATTTCGGGGTTGATAACGATTCCTTAATGATTGCTCTTATGATGAAGCCCACCAGCACCGCGGCCGGAAGTATGACCAACAAGAACCAGCCCACCCTGGTGTGCAGAAAGTAGGACAGGTAACCCAGTTTCGATATCCCGAAAAGGTAGACTCCGACTATCTGAGATATGTGGATCGGCTGTGGATCAGGGTCTTCTACGGCATCCCCCTTCGTCACAAATATGCCATTCTCAGGATCGGCCGATAGCACCCTGTGGGTAACGATACTCTCTCCAATGCGGTACGAGACTATTGTCCCGGGTCTAATGTCATACCCGGGAAATCCGCCCGGCCGGCCGGTTATTATCAGGTCTCCCATTTCTATGGATGGCTTCATGCTTTCGCTTTTCACAACAGACATGTCATAATCCGGTGACAGGTAGACGAACACCATCCCGGCAACGATAAAAATAAGAATCCAAGTCACCGCCCCGCGGAGTATCCTCGCAAATAAATGCTTTCGATTCCGTGAATCCCTCCGTGACGATGTCTGCGCAAGCCTCTTTTTCATCTGTTTGCCATCACCAACCTGATTAATAATCGGGGCCTTCGGCAAGAACATCTCTACCTGACCCTTTGGGCCTCATCCTGAATGATTTTGACATCTGCCTCCGTGAACAATCTCCATCCACGTCTGTCTTTCCTTGCCGAGTCCTTCAGAATCCCGGCTTTCATCCATCGCCACAGAGTCGAGCGGCTGACTCCAGCAATCTCACAAACTTCCTTTGTTCGGTAGTATTTCTGATTTCCGAATATTACCGGCACGTCTCAACATTTCCTCAAAGTTATTGATATGTGTCAGATGATCTCGACATATATCATTCTGTTGCATAACATCAGATGCGGGTATTCTTCAGAGGGATAATTTTGGGGAGAACAATATGACCAGAAAGTCCTCGTCCGAAATGGGTAGTCCGAAAAGGATAGTCCAAAAGGAATGCCTGTTTTCGTGAGGTTGAGTTGCGCTGTGGCTCCTAAGAGTTCAGTTAGGGATTGGACGGGCAAGGAGAATCGGGCACTGATGGGGTCTAACAAAACAGACACCTCGAGAAGAGTCGAGTAAAATGAGCGACAGGAGGTGTTCAGTTGACCGAGCAGAAGAGAAGACAGTATACGCCGGAATTCCAAAAAGAAGCGGTAGACATGGTGATGAATCACGAGTAACCATCGCTGAGGCGTCGGAAAGGCCCCGACGTATTATGCTGTTGGGCCACGGCGCCCGCCAGAAATCAATACGTGGCAGACGGCGAACAGACACGGTTCGGTTACTGTCCCGGTGTAAGGTGAGCCAATCGTACCGTAGCCGAACCGTTCTTACAACCTGCTCAAAGCCGCTGGCGCTGAGGGCAACGGGACTCATCTACCATGAAGGCATCATAACCAACCAATTCTATCAGGGACTCTCTATGGCCGGAATCGGGGAGTTGACGCGGGGTGTCGTTGCGGTTTATTATTGGCGAATAACGTTATTGCATAGCGATAAGATGTTAGGAAACCTGTTCCCGGGCTAAATCATGAACAGAGAGGATAATAATTGAATGGAATACATCGTCATCTCCGCGGTAGCACTTTTTGTTTCTTCTTTGACACTTTTCTCCGGTTTCGGCCTGGGGACGGTGCTCATGCCGGCTTTTGCCCTCTTCTTCCCGATACCGGTGGCAATAGCTGCCACTGCCGTGGTTCACCTGGCTAACAACATTTTTAAAGTAGTCCTGACGGGGCGCAACGCGGACTGGGGAGTGGTCATCCGTTTTGCCATCACCGCCGCTCTGGCAGCCATCCTCGGTGCCTCGTTACTTATCCGGCTATCAGGTATCCCGGCCGTCATATCCTATCAAATCGGCGAGCGGGAATTTGGTGTGACTGCGGTCAAACTCGTCGTTGGCGTATTGATAATCGGTTTCGCCATGTTCGACCTCGTACCGAGATTACAGAAACTCGCTTTTGACCGGAAATACCTGCCGCTGGGTGGCATATTATCGGGCTTCTTTGGCGGGCTCTCCGGTAACCAGGGGGCCATGCGTTCTGCTTTCCTCATAAAGAGCGGACTGGATACAAAGGCCTTCGTCGGCACGAACGGAGTCGTTGCTTTTATTGTTGACCTGGTACGCCTTCTAGTGTACGGCGCCGCCTTCTATGCGGCCAGTTTTACCCAAATCAGCGGGGATATCTGGAGGCTGGTGCTGCTTGGCATTTTCTTTGCCTTTATCGGGTCGTTTATTGGAGCGCGTCTAGTGAAGAAGGTAACCCTGCATTCCGTGCAATATATCGTCGGCGTCATGCTGCTTGTGGTCGGAGTCGGGCTGGCAACGGGGCTGCTTTGATGAATACGCCACTCAAGAACGCCGTCTGCGGCAACTGCACGCTGAAGCTGGTTAACATTGCCTACCGGCGCGCCCCCTGGTTTCGCCTGCTGCGCGAACCTTTGAAGGCGGGAATGCGTTTCCTGGCTCGTGCGCATCACGTCAATACGGGAGAGTACATAGTCCGCACTCCCGCCTGCTATGATTGTATTCGGTTCTACAAGGTAGCCCTGAAGGAGAAGTCGGCCACTTTCCGCTGGCTTCACCGGTGGGTGAACCCGGTCTTCGATCACTTCCTGGAAAATATAGTAACGAAAGACGAATTAAGCCAATCCAAGTTGTACGCTCAAGCCGCCACTAAAGGCGGGGTAAGCGAGAATGAGATGAACAACTGGATGCGCGGGATGAAGACCGGCCTTTAGAAGAGATTTTTGGAAGAAGGCATCATATATAACCATATTCTAGCGCTGTTGACGGCTCACAACTCGCCGAATGTATCCTTCCCCACATTCAAATCGTTTACGGGTGTGAGGTATGAAACGAGTTGCGTCAGGTTGGCTAGGTAGCTGCTTATCAGAGAAGGGTAAACAACTGGCAAGGGAACTCGGAGAACGTAGACTGAACGAACGAATTGATGTGGTTTTTACGTCTGACCTGGCTCGGGCTGTTGAAACGGCTAACATTGCATTTGGAGGTTCTGGAGTTCCCCTTCATACAGACGAACGTCTGCGGGAGTGTAACTATGGAACTCCAAATGGCGTGCCTATCGCTCAATTAGAATTGGAACGGGCTAAACACATTGATGAACCCTACCCTTCGGGAGAGAGCTACCTTGATGTTGTTAAACGTGTCGAAGACCTCCTAAATGACCTATTGCGCGAGTGGGATAACAAGCGAGTGGTTATTATCGGACACTCGGCCACACGTTGGGCCCTTGATGTTCTCGTATCTGGAAAGGCTTTATCCGATATTGTGACTGCACCTTTTGGGTGGCAAGAAGGGTGGCGATATGTACTTCGCCGCAACCACTAAGAAGACTGTGAACAAATTCGCAATGAGAAAACTGGGCTTTGGGGAACAGTTCCCGAACCTTTGTTTGAGAAGAAAGGCTTGATTCCGGCGCTGCAACAGCTTTTTGTCGCCCATTAGCATTGCGGATTCCAATATTGCTACTTGACAATGTATCGTTACTGATACATGATATTAAGTGGTTTCAGGGAGGACTATGCCAACCGTCGCAGAAGAAGGTCAGTTCCGTCTTGTGGTGTACACACGGGAAAATGACTTCGAGCCTCCCCACGTTCATGTATGGGTCGGCAACGAGGATGTATGTCGTTTGGAACTCAATAGCGGACGGTTTATGGAGAACCCGCCACCCGGCGATTACCGAAGTATACTGGCGGCGTATCAAAAGCATGCTGTGGCTATTCGGTAGGAGTGGGACAGGATTCATGGGAGGTAGATATGGGCATGTTAGTAGCGCGTGTTAAGAATGCCGAGCGTATGATGACTCATGCGGTCACGACAAAGAATGGCGTCGAGCTAACCTTTGCCGATGGGTGCAAGGGGGTAATTCCTTTCTCCGATATTCCCAAAGTTGGAAATCTGTCAGAGCTGACAGGCATCGAGCTGCCTAATCCGTACCAGGTTAATATCCGTGGCGCAAATGGGAAGACTGTCGAGTTGCCGTGGGACTTCGCGCGTCACTATTGCGATTCTACCTACCAATCGAAGGTGGAGGTCGTTGCCGCCGCGGACAGGGAATCCCTGGGTGAACGTATTCGGGCTATTCGGGAGGCGGCTGGTATGACCCAACTGGAGCTTGCCGTAGCTGCTGGAATCGGAAGAGTGACGCAGGTCCGTATTGAGAACGGTGAGCAGTCGCCGAGATATGAAACACTTGTGGCAATCGCCAAAGCGCTCAAACGGCCAGTGACGGATATCCTGGCCGGCGAGATCGTTCCTTGACACAAATGACGACAGTGTCTTATGTGAGATGCAGCGCGCTGCACGAAAAGATGGTTCGTGCAGAACAAAAAAACTGGGCAGAGAGAACCGGGGCTTGGAAAGGTCTGGAGAGGGGGTCTCCATCACGACTCGGCTTAGCCTCGACAAGAGACTTCTCTCGTCGGGACAGCTAGGGGACCACTGTTCTTACAGCCGTGTCATGTTTATGTTTGCAAACCATGCTAAAATATCTTGTAAATACCCCGAGCAACGAATTCCTGTACATGCTCGAGCATTGGAAGTGCACATGGCTGTAGAAAAAAAGAGAAGCAAGCGTAACGGGCAGAATATCGCGAGAGAGAAGTCTCCGGCAACCGCCGAAATGGCAACGGTTTCACCTGGAAAGGTATTTCCCATCGTCGGCATCGGCGCTTCCGCCGGCGGGCTGGAAGCCATCGAACAGTTCTTCAAAAAGATGCCGCCGGACAGCGGTATGGCGTTTGTCATCGTGCAGCACCTCGACCCTGCCCGGCACAGCTCCATGCCGGAGATTATGTCCCGCCTGACCAAGATGCCGGTGCGCATGGCTGCGGATGGTATGAAGGTGGAGCCAAACTCTATCTACCTGATTCCGCCTGACAAGAACATGGGGACACAGGACGACGCTTTATACTTGGAGGAGATAAAAGAATCTCGGGGGCTGAGGCTGCCGGTAGACTTCTTCCTGCGCTCCCTGGCTAAAGAGCGGGGCGCCGACGCCATTGCAATCATACTCTCCGGCACAGGCACTGACGGCACGCTCGGCTTGAGGGCTATCAAGGCGGAGGCGGGGGAGCGGGCGTGATTACTGACGCAACGTTCGAGAAGGATGAATCACCGGCGTCATTAAAGGCAAGAACCCGGTAGAAGTAGCGGGTCCCGGGAACTACCGTAGTGTCACTGAAGGTCGTGATGTTAGCCGGGAGGGTAAAGACAGACAGCCCCTCCAAGAACGTTTCGACGGTGGCCCGCTCGAGGCGAAACCCGAACTCGTTGTTCGAACTGTCCACCCAGGCGAGATCGACTCGCGTGGCGCCGGCGGCAACAGCAACCAGAGCTGACGGGGCGGCCGGAACGATCGGGGGTGGAGGCGGGGGCGGGGGAACAGGCAGCGGCTCCAAGTCATGTACCTGGATGTTGCCTCCGCTGATGATAACGTATTCCGGCTGTGGTGGCGGTGGTGGAGGCGGAGGAAAAGACTCAGGGACAAATACTCTACCTATCAAGGGAATGACGTTAACAGCGCCGTTGACTCTGGCTATTTCCACCGCTATCCTGTCATCTCCTGCTCCCGGCTCGGCGTTGTCCTGCATCAATACCATCATCTCGATTCGGGCGCCATCGCTGCTCCTTGTTCCCCTTCCCCTGAAGCGCGCGGTATTGTGACTGGCCTCCGGCGATGTGGCATCGGTAAGAAGAGGGTCATCGGAGAAGACAAGGACAATGAATTCGTCAAGAGTATAGGTTATCTTGTTGTCGTGGTCAATGATCGTTATCTTGCCGACAGAGCCACCTTCAGGCAGGACCCCTACCGTCCCGGAAAATGTCCAGGCTACCTTTTTGTCCACCTGGATATTTCCGCCTCCGGTCACGAAGTTGCTGATCCAAGCCTTGATGGTGAAATTGGTGGACTGAGGCTCGCCCGTATCCATCTGTCCGTTTCTATTGGCATCAATGTAGGCCTTGATTCTGTCCACGCCTTCCACGGGGTTTGAGTAGGTAAAGGTCGCCTTCCCCGTGTCATCGGTAAGAACAGTCTCGGACATTATTATGATCATACTGCCAATGGGTCCCCTTTCGACCTGAAAGACAATGGGAATCCCGGCCAGCGGCGAGGGAAGCGGTGGTGGCAGGGTACCGAGGTTGACCTCAACCGTGTGTGGAATACCAACCGGATTGATGTCAGGCGTCAGCGAATAGATTGGACCGAGATTCAAGATTCGCGGGGTCGTCCCTACCACGCCGGCGATGCGGACTCCTCCCCAAGACGCTGCGATTATCTCGGCGTAGCCATCGCTGTCCACATCAGCCATATCGCCAAAGACAGAGGCGTAAAAGCCACCATACGGTACTTCATAGGCTTGGTAAGCTCCGTCGTACTCGACTACCAAAGCACGGTTCGTGTTCAACAGAACGCTCGCTTCGGGCCTGCGATCCCCGTCAATATCTCCGTGATGGACATGGAAAGTCCCCGTGCCGGACGTATAAACTTGCTGCACAAGGTAATTACCCCCGATGTATTTAACGACGAATACAGGGTACTTCGGGGCCAGCACGTTAAACGTCCCGGTAACGATCTCAGCTACTCCATCGCCATCCAGGTCTACGGCATCAGCCCCACCCAGCGGCAACGGGAAATCGGTGATTGTTGCCTCTACCGCATAGCCGGTGCCATTGTAGCCAACGACCACTAGCTTCCCTGATTCCGCCCAGGGGAATGCGCCGATAGCTTCCGACCTGCCATCGCCATCAACATCACCGGCGGTAATCTGCAGAAGACCCATGGGGTCCGCTCCAGGCGCTCTCCACACCAGTTCGAAGACTCCGAGAGCGGATGAGTACTTATATACGCTGAGCGAATGACCCTCATCGATAATTAGCTCGTTCGAGCCGTCCCCATCCAGGTCCGCAATTGCCGCAGGCATGTAGCCGGCTGAAGGCGCAAGCTGCTGGACGAGTACCTGCTGGTAGGTGATTCCGTTCCACCTGTACATATAGATTGTGCCGTTGCTGGGCCAGAAGCTCGGCGTCGGAAAGACAATTGCTAGGAACTCAGGCCGGCCATCATTATCTGCATCTCCAATCGCCGTCGGGATGATCTCAGCGCCCGCCAGCACCTCGCCCTCCCACTCCTTGACGTAGGCGCCACCCTGCCAGGAATAGACGGACACATTGCCTGAGCTGGCGCCACCGATGACAATCCTGTTTTGCCCATCACCCCGGACATCTCCGACGATCGCTCCTCTGGCTTGTTCAGGGATCTCAGTTGATTCGAATTCCGGTGCCGCCGAAACCGGCTCAGATGCCTGGATCACCGAGATCAATCCCATGATAACGGTAAGCGCTACGGATAGAGCGAAACGAGGTTTGATTTTCAATTGGGTACTCCTTTTGGCCACGCGAAGGCTGTGCCGCTTACTCCCGACTAGCCGACACGGATTACTAAAAGGGTCATCCCTATTATTGTGCCCGTGAAATGACGCGTCAATCGTTCGATGGGACTATTTTGCTGGTGTATGAAACGCCGCACCGCTCGTTTTGGTCTTGTTCTGATACGATGAATGAAGGAGGTAGGTGACTGATGGAAATCAACATTGAAGAAGTGGGCCTGTCCAACCACAGTGTGGGAATATGGCGAAATCGTTTTGCAGCGGGGCGAGAGGCGTTGTCCAGAGTTGTGAATTGAAATTCCCGTCGGGATGCCGTGATCCCGCTGGAATCTGTCCAAAAGAGATAGCCTGGAGAGGTTGAATCTCTCCAGGCTATCTCTCTCTAAGCAGTCTTTGCCCAGCAGATTATTTCCCAGGAAGGGTCTGGGTATGAGCCAGAATATCCAGTATGTCCTGAATGCTCCAATTCTGCTCGACGGCAGAAGGCATGGGAGCCCCCGGCTGACCGAACCGGACCTTGTGGATGAACTCCCAGGGATTGTCCAGGGCTAACGTTCCCACATACTCAGGCTCTTCGGCATCCCCGAAATTGAGCGTCTTGCCATCTGCCCCATGACAGGCGGCACAGCGGCTATCGTAAAGCCCTTTGCCCTTAGCGGCATCGGCCACCTTAGGTTTCTTGGTGGTATAGTCAATATACTGTTTTTCATCTATGGTTGCTCCTTCTTTAAGGAAAGAAGCCAGGGCGGTTATCTGCGCATCATTAAGGTAAGTAGAAAAATTGTGGTTGGAATTGGCTGATCCCTTGAGTATGGCGGTCAGCTCAGCTATGGTCTTGGTGGTGGCAGCGCTGCGCACCCCGGTGAAGCTGGTGAGATGCGAACCCTTGCTATAGGCGCCGTCCTTACCTAAATAGTCCCAGCCGTGGCACTCCTTGCATCGCCAGGTGTCCCTGCCGGTCCTTTTATTGGTCGTTTGAGTCGCCCAAAGTGGCGAATTCCCCGGGGGAGTTGCCACGTTTGCCGCACTTATCCAGTTGTCATACAGCTTCCCTCCCAGGGCTACAGTGGCCGGAGCGGGTGTTGTGGGAGTCGGTGTGGGCGTAGGAGTAGGCGTCGTCGGCGCAGGTTGCCCACAGGCTCCCAGCACAAGAATGGCCGCGGCAATAATCACCACGGCTGCCCCAGAAAACAGTAATTTTCTTTTCATGGATCACCTCTTATTCATTGATTTTACCCGGACTCAGTGTATCCTGACGGAGCGCAGAAGGCTATCAGTCGTTTGCAGGAGCAAGCAGAAAAAACGCCCTATTTCTTAGTAGGGCGGCAACGCAGCGATACATCGGCCCGGCGGATTTCATGTGTCCAGCGAGATCAGTCCTCTCTTTATTGCGTACTTCACAAGCTCAATACGGTTGTGAAGACCCAGCTTCGTCATGATGTTGTCCCGGTGCGTTTGGGCCGTATGGAGGCTTACATGGAGCGTTTCTGCGACCTGGGGTAAAGTTTCACCCTGGGCAATAAGCTGCAATACTTCTCGCTCCCGATTTGTCAAACCGTCGTAAGTCGCCGCGTCCTCTCCGCTCTCAACCCGGCGCAGGTAGTCGGCCAGCAACTTTTTGGCAACGATAGGGAAAAGGTACACCTCTCCTCGGTGAACACACCGCACAGCCGCCAGCAAATCCTGGATATCGGCGCCTTTCAGAACATACCCCGATGCCCCGGCCCTGAGAGCCTGAAAAAGATAGTCTTCCCGATCATGCATGGTGAGGACCAGCACCTGCACTTCGGGGAGTTGCTTCTTTATAGCTCGCGTAGCCTCAAGGCCATAGATCCCGGGCATGCCGATATCCATCAGGACTACATCCGGTTTGCATACAAGTGCCTTCGAAACCGCCTCTTCCCCCGTTCCCGCCTCTTCGAGAACCTCCATATCCGGCTGTGAGTTGAGCAGACCAACTATGCCCCGCCGGATAAGAGTATGATCATCGGCCACCAGAATGCGAATCTTTTCCATTTACCGCTTCTCCTCTGCCATTGGAATCGGAACTTCTACCGTGACGTGCGTGCCCTTCCCCGGCTCTGAGCGAATGTTGAAGCGACCGCCGAGAAGACGCGCCCGCTCTTGCATGCCCATAAGCCCAACCCCCCGGCCCGAGAGATGGGGCTTGAGCACGTCTTCCACGTTGAAGCCCTGGCCGTCGTCGGTAACCTCGATACGGGCCACCGAATTCTGGAGGAGAAGCCGAATGCTTGCTTGCTGCGCCCGGGCATGCCGGGCGATGTTGTTAATGGCTTCCTGAACGATGCGAAAGAGAGATATCTCCAGATGCTCAGGCAGCCTCGCTGCAAGCTGGTGTGTCTCAATCGCCGTCTGTATACCCCGTTCCTGCAGATGCGATTCCGCGTACCACCTGATCGCGGGTACAAGGCCGAGGTCCTCGAGCGCTATTGGACGAAGGTCCAGAATGAGGCGGCGTATCTCGTCCAATAACCGCCTTACAGCATTCTGCGCCTCCTGAATCCGCTCGACGGCATCTGGCGAAGCGCCTTGAAGGTCAAGACGGGCACGATCAAGGGCGATTGACAATGCGCCGATGGTCTGGGCCGTTTCGTCATGGAGTTCCCGTGCCAGCCTGCGGCGTTCTTCCTCCTGGGCGGATATGACCCTGCCGAGAACCTCAGTCAGTCGCGTTGTTCGCTCGTTTATCCGCGATTCCAGCTCTTCGTTTGCACGGCTGATTTTCTGGTAGGCATCCCTCAACTGCTGCCGCATCGATTCGAGACTTTCAGCCAGTCTCTCCACTTCGTCCTGGGCAGGCACTTTGATCGGACTATCAAGATCGCCCATCGACATGTACTGAGCTGCCGCTGTGAGTCGCTCAATAGGCTTGACCACCTGTCTCGTGGTGATCCAGGCTATCGAAAGCGCCGCCGCAAAGCCAAACAACGCCACGAGAAGAACACGAGAACGCAGTTCTATGGGCAATGCCAGCGCAACATCGGCTGATTGCTCCTGAATGACATAGAATGGGGAAGACCCCAGCGGCACAACAGACATGACGTGCGGTTTGAAAACGTCGGCGGGAGACGGCTTGTGCAGCATGGTGCCGGCCTGCCCCCGCTCTACGAGACTTCGAATGGCAGGAAAATGACTGCTGGTTTTCCCGGGACTCTCTTCTCCCCCGATACCCAGCACGGTGAATCCGTTGGCATCAACCACCTCAACGTGGTAAGCGGCTTGACTGTCAATCTTTCCGGCGGCAGTGGCTGTTGTGTTCGGCTCAATCCGCCAATAGGTAGCAGGCACGTAAGGAGCCACACTGTTAATGGAAGCGATGTGAGCAGCGATGAGCATTACGTCTGAATCCAACGGGTCGGCCACTTCTGCAATTATCGTCCCGAATGAGACTGCGCCCGGTGTGGCGCCTACCGCCGGAATCACCACGAACTGGCTGTTCCCCAGCCTGGAAGCCGAAGACGCTATCCGTCCGACCTGTTCACTTGAGCTGACACCGGGTTCGCCGGCTACGGCCCATATTACACCTTCTCCCGAAAGCACCCAGATGCCGGTAACCCGAAAGAATGGAAATGGGTCTGTCCCGGAAAGATGGCTCAACAAGCCTTGCGCCGTTGTCTTGAGATGTTCAGCATCCCCCGTAAAGAGGTCCGCGGAGATCTCATCCATGTCTCGAGCTACATGCAGAAAATCCCTCTGGAGCACGCCTGCCGTTGTATACGCCGCGCTCAGGCGTTCCAGGTACACCTGTTCCGTGGCTTGCCTGAGTGAAAGAAACCCAACGTAAGTGAACCCACCAAACATGACGGCCAGCCCTATTGTTACGTAGAGCATGATACGCGTCTGCAGGCCAAATCGCCTGAACGGAGCCAACCTTGGGACCATCGGTGGAACCTCTCCTTCCTGACTGGGGTTCTGACGGCACAGCAGTGCCCCGCGAACCTCAAAGGTGGACATGCCAGGTCATTCCGGGGCCTATCCGCGATTGTCAAAGCGCACCCGTGACTCCTGCCCCGCAGTCATCAAAACCACCGCCTTCAATCGAGCCAGATGATTAAGTTTGTAGCACTTTCGGTTTACGCTGTCAACCGCTTCTTCGATGAAACGGAAGTAACTCCATTCGCTGGGCGAAAGAATCTCACTACGGTGGCTTGTCCCGTCGGTGGTCTGAAACGTCTCCACCTTGGTCCAGCCCCAATCAAGGACTCGATCGGGCGAGGAAAAAGAACATTTTGGCACAACCCATCGTGTCGCCGGTGAACAGTTAGATTGGGCTGCGGTGAACAAGTGCTTGAATTGGACCGAATAGCGTTTTGAACGCAGGCGGTTACCTGTTGCTTGGTAATTCATCTGTTGCGTGTCTCCCTCCCTCACTCGCCATAGTAGAATTGCTGCGCATAGGTGAGCACTGCCTGACGTTCTTCTTCGGTCTCCAGGTAGTACGCTCCCAGGACGTGAACCAGTCCTGATATTCCAGATGGGCGCTTTCAGGGGTATTGTGCTCACCGAGATCGCCGATGATGCGAAGGGCCGGCCCGCCGGTGCCGAGCAGGATGTAATACTCCATTGATTCTCCCGCTTCACCTGGCGTATGCCACCCGGAACGTACTTCGATGGACAAAGGATCGTCCTGGATCATCTGCAGTGCGTTTTCCTCGTCATGATATTCTTGTTTTTCTTCCTCGGTGGCCTTCATGCCTTCCCTATAAAGGACGTTGATGCCTTTGAAAATCTCTTGGTCGCTCAGGTTGCAATATTCGCCGTCGCACTCCCGACGGTGTTCCAGGTGCTTAATCACGGCGATGATGTTTTCGAGTGCGCATTTTGCGTTTTGCCTGGCTCGGTTCTCCTTTTCTTCTGTCTCTGCCATTCTTTGACTCCTTTTCCCCTTAATAAGGGGAAGGGGGAGCCCGGGGTGGGGCTCCCCCAAAGGTGTTATTCCTGCCGCCCTTTTCGCCGTCTTCCCCTTGGCCGCGGCTCGACTGCGCTTTCCGCAGGCGGTGGGGCTATTTCCGGCTCTGGTTCGGCTTCCTGCGGCTCACCTGCCCCAGCTTCGCTGGAAACGGATGGCTCAGTTTGGGCCTCTCCTTCGATTGCCTCTTCCACTACCTCATCCGTCTGTTCCGGAATCCCCGCGTCGGCCGGGGCCTCTGCCTGAGGTTCAGTCGTAGCAACTGGTTCCTTCCGGGATGCCCAGTCACTTACGTACATCGGCATGACAACCGCCATGGCCGACTTGCCGTGCCGCAGGACCAGGGGGCTGGCGTCCTTCGCCGACAGGGTGACGAGTCCTTCCTTGCCGTCCAGGTATTCCTTCAGGTATTTGTAGTGGACGGCAATCCTGCCCGGCAGGATTGCCGTCGGTCTGCACCGGCAGCCTGGTGGTCACCCGAGCGTCTTCCGGTCCGCCGGAGAGATTGAGTCCCTCCCCGGACCACTCCAGCCGGACCGCACCGGTCTCGCGGGCAACGGCCGCTATCTGGCGGACGGCGCGGTCTATCTCGGCCGCGAGCACCCGCACTGTCTTTGGCTGGCTGAAGGGGATGGGCAACTCAAAGCGGCCGAAGTGCGGCTGGCCAAGCTCGAGCGCATGGAGAAAAACCTCCAGCAGTTGTACATGGAGGAGGAGATATCTCTTGCGGATTTCAAAGAACACCGCTCCCAGATTGAGGCTGAAAGGTCAAGATTGAAGACTAACGTTGATAGTGTCAGGCAGCGCCAGCACCTGGTTAAGGCTGACTTCGAGGTGGCACTTCAGATGGCTACCCAGCTTGACTTTTTTTACAAGAACGGTAATTTTGACCAGAAGCGGCTCCTCTGTGAAACAGTTCTGAAACGCCTTCACGTGGAAAACGGGGGGATTGTCAAAGCGGAATATAACGCCCCCTTTGGCGTCATCGCGCGGGTGGATGGTTCGGGATCTGTCAATTATGGTGGGCGATACTGGACTCGAACCAGTGACCTCTGCGATGTCAACGCAGTGCTCTAACCAGCTGAGCTAACCGCCCTCTTGAGCATAATCATTCTAACAGAGGCATCTTTGCCAGTCAATTAGAGGAAAACGTGGCAACGGGGGCGAACGGGAGACTGAAAAGGGGCAACGCCTATTCTGAAATCCCGCCGCTCAAGCCCTGAGCCAGCCTGATTTCGGTATCGTGATTTACCGTCCACGAGACACGGTGAGTCACCGCATCTATCAGCCCGGCTGCCGAAGGCATTCCTGTCCCGCTCTTTTTCAGACCGCCGAAGGGGAGATGTACCTCCGCCCCGATGGTGGGAAGATTTACGTATCCAACCCCGAAATCGCACAGATTACGGACGGCTCGAATCTTCCGGTAGTCCCGGCTGCACACTGAGAGGGCAAAGGCATATTCCGAGTCATTGTAAATGCGTACCGCATCCTCCAGGGTATTAAAAGGCATGACGGCGACGTGGGGGCCGAAGACCTCTTCGCGCAGCACCCTTGACCTGGAATCGTGCTCCAGCGTGTAGACGAATGGGCGGAAGAAATGTCCCCGGCCATAGTTCCCCTCGGTCATCCTGCCGCCGTCCAGAAGGACACGGGCGCCCTCTTTTACCGCCAGCTCATTGTAATACTCAAATTTTTCGCCGCCGGATGCGCTCACCAGCGGCCCCATAAAGGTATTCTCATCCAGTGGGTCGCCGATTCTAAGCTGCCGTGCTTTCTCTACGAAGCCGGCAACGAAACGGTCGAAGATGCCACGCTGAACGATGAGACGTTCCACGGAAACGCAGCGCTGTCCGGTGGTGCGGAAGGCGGACATTATGGCGGCATTGACCGCCAGGTCAAAATCGGCATCATCGCATACTATCATGGCGTTCTTACCACCCATCTCGCAGACGCAAAACTTGCGGTAGTCCTTTGCGCAGGCTTCTTTGATCATGGCTCCCACCTGGGCGGAGCCGGTAAAGAGCACAGTGTCCACATCCGGATGAGTCACCAGCGGCCACCCTGCTTCTTCCCCGTAACCCTGTACCAGGTTAAGCACGCCGGCAGGCAATCCGGCCTTTTCAAAGTACTCGATAAGACATTGGGCAATCAAAGGAGTTTCTTCAGCCGGCTTCAGCACCACGGTGTTTCCTTCCACCAGCGATGGGCAGATAAGCCATAGTGGTATGGCGAAAGGGAAATTCCAGGGCGTGATGGCGATGACCACGCCCTTGGGTTTGCGGTAGACGTAGCTGTCCTTTTCTGGAATCTCTGAAGCCAGCACTTCACCTGAAGGGGTTCGCGCCCGGCCGAACCAGTACTGCGCCGTGTGAATGCCCTCTACCACGTCCGCCCGCGCCTCCGCAATACACTTGCCACACTCGCGGCTGATTATACGGGCAAGTTCATCTTTGTCACTCTTGACCAACTGGACGAAGGTATCGAGAAACTCGGCGCGGTTGATGCGGGACAGGCTGCGCCACGCAGGGAAAGCCGCCCTTGCGGCTGCCACGGCAAGATTCGCCTGCTGCTCTCTGGAACGGGGGAATGTCCCCAACAGTTCATTAGTATCAGAAGGGTTACGGTCCTCAAACACCTCACCGGTGTCATTGATCCATTTTCCCCCGATGTAGTTAGCGCCTTGCAATAGCGTAATCACCTGTCCATCCTCCTTGCCTTCTGGTTGTCCCGGCAAATCACCTGGAGAAGAAATAGTTCACGTACTGGCGCAGGGCATTCATGGCTACGGGGGGTTGCTTATGGTACTCGTTTGCCACCCAGAGGGCTGAGCTCAGGCCGGTCAGAAAATGCGGGTTATACTGCCCATGGTAAAGGTCGCAGACCCCTTTAACCAGATAATATCCCATCGTCCGCCGGCCTTCCGTTGAGGGAAGCATTCCGCCGAGATACAGAAGGACCTGCTTTTCATCCCGCCCGGAAAATGTCTGATAAAAATATTGGTACTCAGGCACATTTTCTCCGGAGGGTGCCGGTGGAGGTGTTTCCGCGTCCTTGTGACCGATAAATTCGATCCAGCGGGCGATCAGGTGGGCGTATTCCGCCTCACTGAAGAGATGACGGACCCGTTCAATGGAGTAGCGCGTAATTGTATGGTGGAGGTTGACGATGCCGTTTCCGCTGGCGGCTCTTAGCAAATGCTGACTCAGGGCTTCTTGCGAAAGAATAACCCTCTTCCCTGGTATCGGGAGCACGGTATGGAACTGTCCCTTGCAAAAATAGTCTGCCAGCAAGGTCAGCGCCGGCCATGGGTCCTGGTCGATGCGCTCCATTATCTCCAGCAAGATGAAAGCCGTGCAGGAGACAGAGTGGCCGAGCGACTGCTCCAGGTAGCCGCTGCCGAGGAGCAAAAGGTTTCGCGCCAGCTCCACCTTTCCTTTTTGTTCCAGGAAAGCCCTCAGCAAGGCGGCGCTCTTTGCAGGGTCATTCTCCCTGATGGCGGCTTGAATCGCCGTAAAGGAAACCGGAGAATCCTGCCGGGCAGGTAGCGGCAGCGGTTCTAGCTTGGGCCTTGCGGCATACTCGTTCACTTCCAACCAGACCAGGGACGGGATGTCAGCCTCTTCCAGGTACGGCAGAAACTCGCGGCAGATCCGGTACATCTTGGGCAGATGGGGGTTTATGAAAGGCGGGTTCAACACCCTCTGCACAACGGGAAACAATGCCAGGTGAATTGCCCACGCCCTGTCACCAGATGGCGTTTCTTTTTTCCACCACTGCGATACACCATCCAGGTCCGATTCAGCCATCGCCTTTAGCAGGTAATCTAGCATTGGTTTACACTTCACTCCACATCAATAAATGTTGTGGCTGTATAAAGCTTTTTGCCGCTTATCCAGTGAAAAAAGTCAACGGTGCAGGGGAACCGGCCGGGGGTGGTTGGCCGGATGAAGGCGTCGCCGCGCATCGCCGCCGTCATCCGCATAGGCTGCCCGGCAGGCAAATCTATCGGAAACGAATATTGCCCGCGCGGGGGCACGCCGAAAGGGTATCCATCTTCAGCGATAATCTGCGCCGGCAAGCCCAACCTGATCTCGGTGATGGTATAGGTGGCATCAATAAAACGGAGCAATACTGTCTGTCCCACCTTACACCTGATTGCTGCTTTCTCAAAAGGAGTGGTATCGTCTTTGCGTTTGGCTTCACCCGAGAGGATGAAGATATCCGGCCGGAAATCGTGAAGGATGCCATCCTGCGTAAAATTCTCCGCAGCAGTTGGGTTAGCCGGGTCGCACTTCTGCATGAAAGCGTCATGTCCCAGTTCATGCCACCGGGTGTCAAAGTCATCGGGCACCCACAACGACTCAACATCGTACTTCATAACGTGGTCAGGAGGGTTGAAGGCGCGGACAAAACCAGGACCGCCGTCAGGATAGGGTGGGTCCGGTACGCCTCTGGCTTCAGGGGCGTCTGGTTTCTTCGGGTCAACGATAAAAGCGCCGTATAAGCCTAGCTCGAAGTGGAGGGCAGTGTTCTTATGACAATGGTAGAGAAAGGTGCCGGCCTGGTTCGTGGCGAATTGATAAACGAAGTTGCCGGATATTTCGAAAGAGTGCTTGCCCACGCCGTCATTCATCGGGGTCGGTTCGATGCCATGCCAGTGGATGGTGTGGGTGTTGGTTTTTACGCCGACTCGGGCGTGCACTATATCTCCTTCGACCGTTCGGATTGTTTTCGAAGGAAAGACACGCCCGCCCACCGGGTCATCCGGGTCTTCCAGTATCCAGACCGGTACCTTTGTCCCGTCTTGAAGCTCGACATCGAGGTTCACCAGCAGGTTGCGGGCGATCCGGCGTGTCGGCGTCAGCGGGTCGATCGGGCCGCCGCCAAAGGTAGGAGGACAAACGTGTTTGTTGAACACCGGTAGTTCATCCCGGCTGATAGATCGTAATGGTATTCTCGGCAATGTCATCTTCTAATCCTCTCTCAGTCCTGGTCGTGAGGCATCGGCGGTCCGCCCTTCTCCTCAGGGCTTGATGGCGGGAAGTCAACGCCATCAAGGTCGCCGGTGATTATCCACCCGGTCACCATCCCCTGCGGGTAATTGCCGCCGGCGGCGCTCTGGGACTGCTCGTTGTGCCCGTGCATAGGGAACATTATCGGCGACTGGCCGACGCCGCCGAGGGTGAGCGCCAGTTCATCCTTTACCAGTTTGCGCAGGGGGATGGTCTCATCTCCAGGGATATCCGGCGGCCGAATGAAGGGCAGCAGCCAGTCCATACACTGGGCAACTTCATCCGTAAAAGTATCCACCAGCAAAACATTCCGCGGGATGTTGAGATCGCCGGTGGTATCCCGCCTGGCGAGCAAGTAGACGTGGTTGCCGTGAATATGGGGCGAATCCGCGTTCATGCCCGTATCCATTATCCGTATCAGGTGCGGCTGCCCAATCCTGCCTTCGGGGGTGGTATGATGATTGTGGGAAGCGTAGGCCCCGGACTCGCCGTTGATGGTGAAGTACCGCGGCAGGAACTCCTCCCGAAAAACGGCGGCATTGATTTTCTCGCCTCTCTCGGCCATCGCATTGAACCTCGGGTCTTTGGAGTGGAAAACCCAGATGCGAGTGCGCTCCGCTTTCCAGGGCTCGCCGGGAAAATGCGGCGCCGTACCTAGGTCGTCAAACAGCTTCTGTACGTTGGGCGTGGGCCGGCTGTAGGGCGTGTTTCCGGTTCTCGGCAGGACAACCATTGGACCATGCAGGCCGAGGACGCGGTTGACCGGCTCGTTGAGGTGATCGAGGTACATGTAGGTGCCCCCTTCCGGTGCAAGAAATCCGATTGTTTTGGTCTGGCCTGGCTCGACAAGAATGCCCGTGCCAGTTTCGCCAGGAACGCCGGGGATGCGGAAGCCGTGAACATCAGGCAGCCTGTTGGTGATGGAAAGCTCGATAGGGTCGCCCTCGATGGCTTGAATCAGCGGTCCGGGAAGCTGGGGGAGATGCGCCGGGTTACCCAGGTCTTCAAACGTCCAGTGGTAAATGAACGTGTGGTCCACCATTTCCACCATGGCTTCGGTGATAGCCAGCCTCACGACTATTGCCGTGCCGTTACCATTTCTGCGCGGCGTTATCATCCTGCCCAGGGCAGTGGTACCTGCTGCCACCACGAGACCCGTCATGCCATACCGGATGAAATCACGACGGCTTATTTTCACGATCGTCTGCCCCTCCGCCCATCTGAAATATGCTGATATAAACAGTTTACCGGGTCTTAGAGGGGAAAGCTATCAGTAAGGTTACGTAATTATGATGTAATAGGTGGTTGATAGAGGAAGGACAGAAGTCGTCTTAATCCAGCGCCTTTGCCAGGGCGCTTTGGGCGGAACGGACGGCGCCTTCCATGAAGCCCTGGTAGTCTGAGAAGGCTTCCCCGCAGATGTGGACGTTCTTTGTAGAAGCTCCCGGGAGTGAAAAAGCGCTGAGGCGTTCTCCCACTTTCCATGGTTCGAAGCCCGGTCTCCAGAGATGCACGCCAGCGCCGTAAGGCTCTCTGGTCCAGTCGCGGATACCGAAGTCGGTAACGGTCCCGGGGTCAATCTTCGTCTGCGCGGAGAATACCTGCGGCAGCTCTTCATTTCCGTTAATCTCCGCCCTATGATGCGGTCTACCCTTAACATATTTGCTCCAGAAGTTGATGTAGGGACGGTCGGCGTATGCCATGATCATTCCCTTGCCGCCCTGTTTGTAGTAATGCAGTTCCCTCGCCGGAAAGGTCTGGACCCCTTTGTTCGGGATATTCTCATCCCACCATGGCTCTTTGACCACGAAGAAGCATTTGAGCAGCGGGATTTCAATCACCGAATCCAGCAGCGCCCTGATGTCATCCGGCAGTCCACCGATGGCTTTGAGGGGGCGTGAGGGAATTGCCAGGATGGCGTGCCTGGCGGTGTACTGGCCGGCGTCAAATGTGAGCGCCACTTTCTTCCCCCGGGCCGGCCCGAGGGAAGAAAGTGTATTGTGGGTGAAGACCTGAACGCCCCTGCTTTTGACCTTCTCCAGCATCTTGTCAGTGATGGACTGCATTCCGCCCTTGATTCCCTTCAGATACTTGCTCATCTGCAGCATTTTGACCCAGGTCAGCATGTTGCCCACCACGCCCGGGTTCTCATGTATCACGTGGAAGAAACTGCCGTCAGAGATAATGTACTTTATGGCATCGTAGCTCAGCACATCACAGAAAACGTTCCATACGCCCTGCTTCCACAGAAAGCGGCCGCGGTATTTGCCTTCCCTCCGGAGGTAGTCTATCTCATCTTCCGAGATTGTCATGAGCTCTGGCGGCGTCTTGCCCAGCACCCGGGCGATGGCATAGGTGTGAAGTTCCAGGGCATTCATGCCTCTTTCTTCCTTTTCGAGGTTGAATATCGTTCGTCGCTCGCGGACGGGTGGAGAGCTGTATTCGGGAAATGGCTCGGTATCCAGTTGCAGCTCCTTTAGCAGCCTTTCCATGGCGGGCTGCCTGGAGGGATCAAACCTCATCGACCCGTACTCAGCCTGGAATCCTTCCATAGAGACGGTCTCAAGTTTCCCACCAATCCGGCCGGTAGCCTCAAAAAGGGCGATCCTCGCCTCGGGAGGGGCGTGCAGGCAGCAATAAAGCCCGGCGATTCCTCCCCCCACCACGGCAATATCGTATTCTTCGAGAGTCCTCATATTTCTGGATGTAAAGAAGGGCACTGCCGTAAGCCATCCGGTCAATCAGCGCAGGATTAGAATTATCATAGCAGAAAGGAGGCGGGGAAAATACTGACTGGCTCCCCACTGTACGCCGGAGTCAGGGTAGGTTTACCACCTTTGCACAAGCTCACCGGCGGGCGCCGTAGCACACTGGCTTTACAGGCTGACCCTTCTTTGCTAAACTTCAATTACAACTCTTATCACAAGAGGGCAAGTAGAGGAGAAGCTATGGGTAAACGGGATTTTCGGCATCACGAAGCGAAGAAGCCCAAGAAGGATGTCAAGAAGGCGTTATCGCCCGCGGTTCAACCCCTCCAGCCGGTGATGGAGGTCGAGGTAATCGGCAAGAAGAGAAGAAAAGAGCGGGAGGAAGAGGAATAAGTCCCGGTTTCAGCGAACATTATGTCGACTGTGTTTCTATGAACAGGTCTTTGGTCCTACGCATCCCTGTTTCTTTTTGGCAATGGTAGCTTTACAGAGCCTTCAGACTGGTTCACTGCGAGGAAGGGCCGGATAAGTTACGAAGGCTCTTCGCGCCGGCCCGCAGGCAAATGACAATGGCTGAGATGGCTTTGTTGCGGGCAGTAATCTACGGTCGCGTCCAGGGTGTTTACTTCCGTGATTTTACTTTGAGGCACGCGACTGCCCTGGGGCTAACCGGCTATGTCCGCAACCTTCCCGGAGGCAGCGCGGTAGAGGTTGAGGCGGAGGGAGAAAAGGCAAAGCTTTCCAGGCTACTTGAACACCTTCAAACAGGGCCTCGCGGCGCGCAGGTAGACAGGGTGGAGAGCGAGTGGTCTGAGCCAGGGGGAGCTTATACTGATTTCAGCGTGAGGCATTAGTGTGATGTATCTACCATCCCGTTAGTCAACTGGCCAACCGTACCGCCCCCGTGTCGGAGTATAGGTACGAAGTATCTCATACGGCGCAAAGGGAGCAAGATTCGGGGGCTATCCTTTTATTGACCGAATGATGTTTGCTCTGAAGCTGCAACCTGAGACCCGGCACTGTTCACAATCGCTCGAATCACAGGGCTCAACATGGATCGTGACACTGACATCCTTCAGCTTGCCCTTCAGATCCTCCTCAAGGTGGTCACACATGTGATGCGCTTCTTCAACGCTTATATCCCTTCTCATCACCAGGTGGAGATCAATGAAACGTTGACTGCCGGCCTTACGGGTGCGCATTCCGTGGAAGCCGGCGAACTCGCCCGTGTGCTCCATCAAAGTTTGACGTATGATTTCCTCTTCCTCTTCGGGCAGTCTGACATCGATAAGAACACCGAAGGATTTTCGCATCATCTTGTAGCCTGACCTGGCGATTAGCGCGGCGATGAGTAAGGCGACAAGCGGGTCGATAATGTTAAGGCGGGTGAAGTAGATAACCGTCATTGCCCCGAGTACCCCTGCCGCCGAGTATACGTCAGCGGCAATGTTGCGGGCGATCGCCTCCAGCGCAATAGAATCCGTAGCATGGGATACTCGAAGAAGATGCCGCGATAGAAAAAAACTTACTGAGATCGAAACGATCATTACCCCGATGCCGACTTCAGTCCTTCTGACCGGTTCCCCGCTTATGATGCGTAATATTGCCGAGTAAGCGATCATTGTAGCAGCGATGAAAAGAAGCAATGACTGGACCACAGCGGCAATATTCTCCGTTTTCCCGTGACCGAAAGGGTGCTCTTCGTCAGCAGGCTTAAGCGCGATAACAACAGCAAAGAACGCAAGGCCAACGGCGAGCACATCGAGGAAACTATCTACGGCCTGCGCCAGAATGCTGATGCTCCCTGTTAGGACAGTGAAGGTAATCTTAAGTCCTACCATGCCCAGGATACACCCAAGAGCAAGTTTGGCGGCACCGCTCTTTGTTGAAAACACTGTTTTCCCACCGCAGGCTTCCGATTTCAACTCGGGATCGTGAGGTTGTGATGTGGCACCAACCTCCAGTCATGATGGTGTTTCGTTATTGACATTATTTGGTAAGTACCACTCTAGTACTTAGTTGGTTAAAAGGGCGTCATAACAAAACCGTTCGCCCCCGTATCAAGTACGGGGCAGGCTCTGAGCCTGTCGAAGGGCGCGACGATGGTTTCCTTCGGCTTCGCTCAAGACAGGCTAGCTCACCATGAACGGCACATGTGTTACGCTTAATTATGCAACTTAGTACTAGCCTGGGCATTACCCCTCGAAGGTCGTCCTGGCTTCCCTTATTAGGTTGAGATATTCCGTTCTCAATCCCAGCGTTTCCGAAGCCTCGCAGTCCACCTCAAAAGGCTCACCGACGAATATCTTGCCGCATTCTTCAATCTTTCCCTGGAGAGGATCATCGGCGCTGGTGAATTTCTGACGCGCTTCGATGACACCCATGTCAAAGGGCAGGGTAAAATAGAGGTCGGCAATTACCCTGTCTATCCCCATGCCGTAAAGCGCTCCCCAGCCTCCCGGTGCTTCACCCGCGTATTTGCTGGGAGGGAGCATGGTCAGGAGGTTCATTATACTCAGACTGGCTTTGCCGCGGAAAATTTTCAGCGGGGCTACTGTGATCAGGTAATCGCTTGAGAGAATAACATTCGGTACCCAAAAAGTGGGCACCGCCAGCGGTTTTGCCAGAGGATTGTCCACCTCCACCAGGATAGAATCCCGGACATCGAGAAGCAACACCCGGGGGAAATCATAGCCGAGGGTCTGATATACCGGGTAGATAGAACCGCCGGTGGCAGTGCCTTCCAGAATCAGGATATCGGCATCGCTCATCTGGCGGATGCCCCTGATTATGGTCGAAAGAATATCACGGCTGGTCGTGACCGGATATGCCGCCGGGTAAACGGCGGAAGGCTTTATCAGGATCCGCCTGGCCCGTGCCACCGCTGGCGGCGGTTTGAAAACAAACTCCGAGGCCTCAAATATCAAGCGCTGTATCCCTCCAGGTCTTGACCTCTAGTTCCCCCATGTTGCTCATCTGTTACGCCAAAGGGCGCCCTCCGGGAAAGGTCTTATTCTATTTCTGCATGGCGAGAACAAAATTCACCAGCGTGCGGACCGGTACTCCGGTTGCCCCTTTGACGGTATAGCCGCGCTCTTTGTCACTCATGCTGGTGCCGGCAATATCCAGGTGTACCCACGGCGTATCGCCGGCGAACTCGGCGAGGAACTGCGCTGCCGTAATGGCGCCGGCATTCCGCCCGCCGCTGTTCTGGAGGTCCGCCACTTCGCTCTTGTTTTGCTCTTTATAATCGTCATACATAGGCATGGGCCAAACAAGTTCGCCGGCTTCCGCTCCCGCGGCAATTACCCGGTCTTCCATCTCTTTATTATTGCTGAAGGCGCCGGTACAGACGGTGCCCAGGGCAACACGGACCGCGCCGGTTAGCGTAGCGATATCGACGACGCGCTTTGCGCCCTGTTTCCTGGCATACTCCAGGGCATCAGCCAGGGTCAATCGTCCTTCGGCATCAGTAGTGATAATCTCGATCGTTTTGCCGCTCATCGACTTCAGGATATCGCCCGGCTTGAAAGCACTACCGCTGGGGAGGTTTTCTGTAGCCGGGATAACCGCCATGACGTTGATTTTCGGCCTGAACTGGGCGATAGCGCCCATCGCCGCCATCACCGAGGCGCCGCCGGCCATATCCCCTTTCATATCGCCCATTCCTTCTGACGGCTTTATGGAGATGCCTCCTGAGTCAAAGGTTATTGCTTTGCCGATGAGCGCCACATCGGTCTCGCCGCTGTCAGTCCCCTTGTAGCGGAGCACAATAAACTTCGGGGGCAGTTCGCTGCCCTGAGCTACCCCCAATATCGCCCCCATGCCCATCGTTCGCATTTGCTCGCGCTCAAGTATGGTCAGCTCTAATCCGTGTGTGTGGGCAAGCCTGGTAGCCATTCCGGCCATAGCGGTAGGCGTCATATGGTTCGAAGGCTCGTTAACCATATCCCGGGCGAAGATGGCTGCCTCTGCCAGAATCCGGCCCTTCTCGTAGCCCTGTTGCAGGGCGGCAAGACCGGCGCTGTCTGGGGCAAAGATAATCAGCTGTGTGATTTCCCCCTCCGCTGGCTTCGTCATATGCTTGCGGAAGGAATATAGCCCGAGGATAGCTCCCTCCGTAACAGCCTGTGCCGATACCGCGTCGGTAATTCCGGCTGCCCCGCTTCCGAGCGCCGGTACCGCAACGCTTTCCACCCCCCGTGAACGCAGGCGCCGGCACGCTTCAGCAACAGCGCTGCGGATTTTATTCACCGTCACATCTGCCTTCTTGCCGAGGCCGGCAACCACCACCCTGCCGGACGGCAGCTTGCCTAAGCTGTATATGACTGTAACCTCGTTCAGCTTTCCCTTTATTTCTTTCTGGCGGACCAACTGGGTGATAGCGCCTTCAAGAAGCCGGTCTGCCTCGGCTGCATCGCCTTCCGGCTCTTCTGCTTCTTCAAAAAAGGGCACGATGACAGCTCCGGCTTCGATCTTGTCTATTTCACCGGTAATAACCTTGATATCCACTCGAACCTCCTACAACAGGAAAAGACAGAATATGTGCGTAGAACAGTTGAATCAAAGCGCATACTAGCGCTCAATTTCTTTCACAATCTTATCCAGTACCGGAGTGACGTCCCTGGAAGTATCGACCACGTAATGCTGGCGGTGGATAGCCTCCGCAGACTCTTTCATCTTCTCGTACACGGTCCAGTCAGCATCAGACCTGCCCTCCCGTTCTTCAAGACGCCGCCGGAGACGCGCCTGCACCGTTTCCGGCGGAGCCTCAACCTGCGCCAGTACCAGCTTGACGCCCAGGCGGTCGGCGATGCTATAAAGATATTCCCGGTGCCGCTCTGAAAGATTGGTCGCGTCCAGGACAAGATGAATGCCCTTTTTAAGGAGACGCTCGATGAGGTGATGGATTGCCTGGAATAGCCGGAAACTTTCGTCGGCGGTGTAGGCGGGTACGGGGAATAGTACCTTTCGTAGGGTATCGCTTTCCAGGACTGCCAGAGGCACTCTTTCGGCAAGGCGACCGCAGAAGTACGACTTCCCGGTGCCGGGCAAACCGCTGACGACAACTAGGACAGGGCGGGCGACCGCTTCGGGCAGTGGGCCGAGACTTTCGGCAAGACGGTCTACATCCGAAGCAGACCGGACATTCTCCATGTCATAATTATAGAACGTTCCTGCCCCTTTAGCTAGACCCCCGTAGCCTAACAATAATGCGTGAGTTCGAATCCAAGGAGCCTACCTCGAAGGCGTCATTGCGAGGAGCACATTCCCCTTTACCACGTTCAGGGTCAGTGTAAACTCCGCGACGTGGCAAGCTCACTCAATTGTCATTCCCGCGAAGCTTGTCCCGTACCGTGATACGGGAGCGGGAATCTACTCTCGCCAGCCTGGATTGATTCGCCCTCGGGCTGAAGCCTCCTGACTTTGTCGGCATGGTCTCGCATATGACGGGTTAGATTGTTTGAGAATTCACGGATTAAAGACCTAGCAAGTTCTGGTATCGAGGAAGACCGGTGGCAGCGACAGATGGCGGCGCAAAGCCTCTTTATCAATTTTGTCCGCTTCTGTCCCGGGTAACGATTCAACGAAGAAGAACTGCCTGGGTACCTTGTAATTGGCCAGGTGGTCAATGCAGAACCGTTTCATTTCGTGCTCGGAGGCCTCTACGCCGGATTTCAAGACGATAGCCACCCCGATAATCTCTCCCCTTAGCTCATCGGGGATACTCAGGGCAGCCGCCTCAGCTACCTTGGGATGGCGGCACAATACCGTCTCGATATCGCTCGAATAGATGTTTTGCCCTTTGATGATGATCATGTCTTTCTTCCGCCCGGTGATAAAGACATTCATGTTTTCATCAATCCGGCCGATATCACCGGTGTAAAGCCAGCCGTCCTTTATCACCTCTGCTGTTGCCTCCGGGTGGCGGTAATACTCCTTCATTATCGGCCCCCTGACGATCAGCTCGCCTTCCCGGTTAGGCGGCAGCTCATGGCCGCACTCATCCACGGCTCTCACTTCCCAGCCTGTCAGCGGCGGTCCGATGGAGCCGGGGACGTCATTGCCGTCAAGAAGCTGGCAGGTAACGTGCGCCGTCGCCTCGGACAGACCCCAGAACTGGGCGATGGTATAGCCGAAAAGCTTTTTGAATCGTTCGGTAAGGTCAATCGAGACCGCTGACCCGCCGCTCGCGCACAGTCGCAGTGAGCGAAGGTCGTGCTTGATGCCGGCTTCCTGCGCCTCGCGGACGAGCAACTCGAAGATGAAGGGAACGCCGATCAGAATGGTGATCTTGTCTTTCTCAATTGCCTCGGTCAGGGCGGGCATGGATAATCCGTCCAGCATCACCACCTTGGCGCCCTGGCTCAGGGCAGTGGTAAGGAGAATAACCAGGCCGGCGGAGTGGTGTAAAGGCAAAGCAAAGAGCAGCACATTGTCATCCGCAGTCATGCAGAATCCTTCAGCCGATATGATTGATTCCATTTGTACCGAGCGATGGGTCAGGGCGCAACCATGCGGGTGTAGCGAAGGACCGGCAGTGTAGACAATGTGGGCGATGTCCTCATCATCCGGCTCCACCGCTACCGGTATTTCCGGGCTGGAAGATACAATCTCCCGGTAGGTAAGAAACTTCCCCTGAAGCTCCGAGCTCAGGTCAATCACGCGCTCGATAGTCTTGAACCGGTCAAGGCAGGGAGACAGTGGTTCGAGGACCGTCCTTTCCGAGGCCAGCACTCTTGGTTCGCAGTCGGCAAAGAGCGCAGTCAATTCATCAATCTTGTATTTCGGGTCAAACGGGCAGGCGATGGCGCCCGTTTTGACAATGCCAAAATAAGTTACGACAAACTCGAGGCTGTTGTTCAGGAGCAGAGCGATACGGTCACCCTTTTCTATGCCCATCTTGAGCAGGGCATTGGCGACCCTGTTGGATTCTTCGTCCAATTCAGCGTAAGATAAACTCCGCCCCTGGCGGGAGATCGCAGTTCTGTCACTGAACCGGTGAGACAGGTCAGCCAGCATATGCTTCAGGTTCACCCTCGGTCTCCTCCAGCAGAAATTGATGGACTAGCATAGCAGATTTTTCGGTCCGCTGCCAAGTCCGCGCGAGAAGAACGGCCTCTTCGTCCCAACCCTTGCCCTTATGGGAATTAGGGCTTAGAATAGTAAAAGAAGAGCAGTAGGAGGTGACCGGTGGGTATAGTGTTCGACCGAGAACCATTAATGCAGAAACCGGCTATGGTAGCAAGCTGGTCCGGGATTGGGAACATCGGCCTCCTTGCCCTTGAAACTCTGAGGGCGCAGACGCAGGCTGAATACCTGGGTGAAATCGAGCCCTGGGATTTCTTTTACCCCAGCGGGGTTATGATCAAAGGAGGCATCCTCGAGGCGATGGAGTTCCCCACCAGCCGCTTTTATCACAAGAAGTACGGGGAGAAGGACTACATCTTTTTTCTTGGCGAAGAGCAGCCGCCGGATAGCGGCTGGAAGAAGGGATATCGGCTGGCCAAGCTGGTGCTCGATGTTGCGGAGAAGTTCGGCTGCGGGCGGATCTACACGCTTGGGGCTGCAGTCGCAGCCACTCACCATGCCTTGGATTCGAAAGTCTGGATAGCGGCGAGCGATGAGAAACTGATCCGGGAACTGAAGAGCTACCGGAATACCGTCGGCATGAGCGATATCGAAGGCAGGGGCAGCGGCAGCATTACTGGCCTGAACGGCCTCGTTTTCGGGCTTGCCAGGAAGCGCAAGCTGGATGCGATCTGTCTCATGGGGGAGATCCCGGACTATCTTTCCGGCGCCCCTTTCCCCTATCCCCGCGCGTCGAAAGCGGTGCTTGATGTTTTGACCGGTCTGCTGGGCATACCCGTCGGCTACGATAATCTTGATGAAATGGGACATCATATGAACGAGCTTATTGAAAGCATTTACAATAAGTTTCCCCAAGAAATGAAGGGCAGGGTTGAACAAAGAAAGCTGACCGCTCAGCCGAAGACTGAGGCAATCACGGAAGAAGAAGAAAAATGGCTAAAGGAGCACATTGACGAGCTTTTCAAAAAAGGAGAGTCCGGTCAGTGAGCGACTTGCTCAAGTTTTCCTGGCAGCCTGAACTTAGTCGTTCAACCATGATCGTGAGCTGGAACGATGACAACAGCACACTGGGCATGAAGATTGCTGATTATCTGATTAAGAAACTGGATGGCCGGAGTTTCGCTGAGATTGACCCGGTTGACTTTTTCTCCCTGGGAACGGTCAATATCGTAAACAACGTGGTGCAGTTTCCGGAAAACGCTTTCTATGTCTGCCCGGAACAGGAATTAGTGATTTTCAAGAGTCCGCCGCCAAACTACGAGTGGTACCAGTATCTCAGTCTTATTCTTGATGTTGCCCGCGACCACTGCCAGGTGCAGGAAATTTACACTATTAACGGCATGTCGTCATTAACCGCCCATACCTCCGCACGTACCATCATGGCAACTTTCAACTCGCCGGAGACGAAGAGGCTTCTGAGCGGTTACGACCTGGCGGGTGATTGGGATTTCCAGACACCTCCGGGCGGGAGAAGACCGCGGATGACTACTTTTCTCCTCTGGGCGGCCAAGAGACGGAATATTCCTGCCGTGCGGTTCTGGCTGCCGATTCCCTTCTACCTGGCTGGGACGGAAGACCCCGGCGCAAAGAAGCGAGTGCTGGATTTCTTCAGCCAGAGATTTCACTGGCAGATAGATTCAGCGGATATTGAGCAGGAAATACGGCGACAAAATGAAAAACTAGCGCGCATCCGGCAAAACTTCCCTGATATCGACGAATCCATTAGAAAGCTGGAGAATAACCTCAGGCTCACCGATGAAGAAAGCCAGAAGCTGGGCAGCGAGATACAAAGGCTGCTGACCGAAAACGAAATTTAGCGCACTGTCTCACAAGGCTCTCTGAATAATTCAGGCATCCCAACTGTCATTCCGGTCTTGACGAGTCGGAGAATCCGGAATGAAGCCACGCAATTGAGACTCCTTTCCTCCATCAGGGCGGTGAAAGGAACATCTTCCTGAACAGCAGGTAGTGTTCCGAGATATAGTTCAGCGGCTTTCTTGCCAGATGGAACTTCTCTTCTAACTGAGCCAGGATGTCATCCATCTGCAGGATGCGGGCATTCCAGTGTTCCCTTGCCAGCCGGTAAAAGTGTCGCCCGTCCGTCTCATAATCCGCAGATGACCTTTTCAGCCTGCGGGAAAAGTGAAACGGCGACCGGGGAGCTGAGTCATCGGGAAGGGCGGGCATAGCGTATTCGGGGAATACGCCGAGGATAAAAAGACACAGGTCCCCGATTCGCTTATACAGGGTAAACTTTGTTCGTCATCGACCGTTTCACAAAGCCGGACCAGGCTGTCAACATCTAAATCGCTGAACCTGACTTTTCGCCATATTCCTTTGCGCACTCTCAGCGGCCGGGTGTAGCTTTCGGTCCGGGTGAAGGATGCAAGCATATCCGCCAGGTATTTTATCAGCGCCTTGTCGTCAAAAAATCGGGTCACCTCTCGGGCATCGAAAACCGAGATCCTCTGGCTGGCGCTTCTCTCAATTGTATAGGTCTGCATCTTCATCTCGCGGATGGCCCGCCTTAGCAAGACTTCAAAGAAGAAGCGGGGGCTGATCCTGCTGACAAAGCCCTGACCAGCCATCCGCATTAGTTCTTCAAATAATCGGTCTTCATTTCGGGCTAGCATTCCCTCGATAATTGCCGGGTCACCCTGAACCGTGCCGATTTTTCCCAGCAGTTGTGGGGCGGTTGTCTCAACCAGGAAACGTATATCGTTTTCCGTGAAACCGGTCGAAAATCTCTCTGCCATAAAGCCGTTCCTCCATTCCTCCACGCCGGTCACTTCTTGTAGTAACCATCCGCCACGAGTTTTTCGTACTGCTCCAACCCGGCCGTCGTCGGTTCATAAGAGAAAAGGGACAACCAGTCCCCGTGCTTTCGTTTGATTAGTCCCAGTGCCTGGAGCGCCTTCAACGCTGCCTCCCCGATGTAGCCGGGCAAGTTGATACGGTGCTCCGGCACCGGCTGACCGGTCGCCCGGTATTCCTGGCAGATGTCACCAAGCAACCGGGCGGGCGCCTCCCTCATGTTTTTTAGGAGCTGCCTCACCACGTCGGTCGTTTCTACCAGCGCGGCAAAATCGTCTATGGCGCTCATTTTAGACCTTGATTCGGAGCCAGTTTTTTAGTTTAATTCTAATCCCTGCAGTCGGACAGAGACAAGGGCATACCGGGACCCTTACAGTGGTTCGTATTCGGTATTCCCGGATGAAGAGGATGAGTTTTCCGAGAATGAGCAAAAAATGGTAAAGGCAAAGCCCCGGTCATGGTATGCCGGGAGCAATCAGACCGTGGCATCAAGCAGGGGGGTGGTCAATGATATAGCCTGCTTTGGGCACTGTGCGGATTATCTCAGGGCGGTTGGGGTCCTTCTCAATCTTGTATCTCAGGCGGCTGATCCAGGTCCTCAGTATCTGGACATCGTCACGGTATTCCGGCCCCCATACTTTTGACAGGAGCTCACTGTAGAGCATAAGCCGGCCGGCGTTTTGTGCCAGCTCGCTGAGCAAAAGCCACTCGATCCTCGTCAGGCGGGCTTCCGTTTCGTTAACCTTTACTGCGTGTCTTTCGAAATCGATGGTGACATCGCCGAAGGAAACGGTCTCGAAGGTCTTGGTCTGGTCGCCGGGCTGGGCACGCCGTCTCACCGCCTCAATGCGGGCAAGCAGCTCATCGGGGCTAAAGGGCTTTTCGAGGTAATCATCGGCGCCCAGGCTGAGCCCCTTCACTTTGTCAAAGTTGCTGCCGCGGGCGCTAAGAATAATGACCGGTATCTTGGAAAAAGTGCGCAGCTCTTTTAGCGTTTCAAAACCATCCTTCTTGGGCATGAGGATATCAAGCACAACCAGGTCCGGCTCATGCGCCTGGACCAACTCCAGGGCTTCCACGCCGTCGCGCGCCGTCAGCACGTCATAGCCGGATGTCTTGAGCTTCATGCTCAAAAAATTGCGAATGCGCTCCTCATCATCAGCTATGAGTACCGAACTGCGCTTCACCCCTGCTCCTTGCGATGGCTGTCTACTGCGACAATAATAATCGAGATGTGTAAATATGTCAACTAATGGTCTTTGCTCTCAAATGTTGTGATACTTTGATATAATAGTCTTTGTCCGTGGTGCAAACTTCTCAAGGAATGTTTATATGACTGTAAAAACGGCGGTTCAGTTGATGCTGCTACTTGTTATGGTTGCTGCGAGTGCGCTGGCAGGGTGTGCCCCGTTGCCGGGAGGAGGAACCTCAGCTTCGTTCATCGAGACCAGCTTTACCGTCAACCCGGGCGAGAAACACACGGTCAGTGTCGTATTGCGGGCACAGCACACTGTAGATGGCTTGGTCACCGTCTCCGGGCAGGAGAATACAATAGATTTCTACATAAATGATCCGGACGGAGGACTCGTCTACGGCAACGTGCGGATTGTTGGCGGACAGAGTTTTGAGGTGAGGGCACAGAAGGACGGTACATATACCCTTTATTTCGATAACTCCATATCTTTCGGCCTTCCGCGTGAAATTGCCCTGCGTTACCGGGTGCGTTAGCATCCTGAGCTGCAAGACCATTTACATAATTCAGCATATGCGAGTCCCCCACCTGTCGGGACAAAGCAATCCGTGCGATTGCTGCTTGAGATGGATTGTTTCGCGTAGCTCGCATTGAGCGAACCGAATGTGCTCGCGATAACAGGATACATAAAACTTGTCATTCTCTGCCCCGTATCACGGTACGGGACAAGCTTCGCGGGAATGACAAGGGACGACGGAAAGGACTTCAGCTTCAGAACACCAGTTGTGGCAGCGACCGCACGCGCATTAGCGCTCTTGTTGTGTGGTAGTATTAGTATAAGGTATGGCAGAGTCTGAACATCAGGCCGCTCCATCTTATCCGCCGGAAACCGCCGGCAGCATCATGGTGGCAAGGGGAAAAGTCCCCACAGTCCTGTCGGGTGCCGATCTCAGCACCCTGAAGAACCTGCTCGCCGAGCAAAGCCACCAGTATGCTACCATCAACTATATTTATGTTGTCGATCACGAAAATCATATCGTGGGCGTCTTTTCTATCAAGGAGTTTTTTCAAAAGCAACAGGTAAGGCAACACGTCGATGATATCATGCGGATGAATGTGGTCTCTGTCAGCCCTGATACCGACCAGGAGCGCGTGGCTCTTCTGGCTTTGCAGAATAACATAAAGGCGGTTCCGGTGGTGGATGACCGCGGAGTGATGTTGGGTGTAGTACCCCCGGACAGCGTGTTGAAAGTCCTTAACCAGGAAGCAGTGGAAGACGTATTGCGAGTGGGAGGCATCTATCACAAGGGTGGTTTGGACGACCTGCGGCGCCTCTCTGTCCGAAAAGCTGTCCAGCATCGCTTACCGTGGTTGTTGATTGGCATGGTGGGCGGTCTGCTTGCTGCGGGCATCATAGGTCGTTTCGAAGGGACCCTATCACGAAACCTTGTCCTGGCCGCCTTCATACCACTGGTAGTTTACATGGCTGATGCCGTTGGAACGCAGATGGAGACCTTTATTATCCGCGATCTGGCGATAAATCCGACCCTAAAGTTTATCAGCTACTTCTTCAAGCAGGCGAGGATAGCATTACTCATCGGCCTTCTCACCGGAATCCTGCTCGCGATGACAGGTTACCTGCTTTACAGAGACGCACGATTGAGTACTGTGCTCGGCATTGCGCTGTTTTTGGCGACCATGTCATCAGTCGTGAGCGGCCTTGGAGTTCCCTATTTGTTCCGCAAACTTCGGTTTGACCCGGCCAATGCCAGCGGCCCCATAGGGACCATCATTCAGGATATTTTGAGCGTGTTGGTGTACTTCGTCACCGCGTCTTTGCTGCTCTAACAGGACGCTGAAAAAGGGGATTGGGATAGTCTCCGTGATCGGGGTAAACTCCAGCCGAAATCCAGGCAGGGCGGGAACAGATTTCCGCTTGCGCGGGAATGACAGTCTTGTAATGGTCAGAATTATTCAACGAACTTCTCAGACAGGATAAAAGCTGTATACTAAAATGTGCGCCGGTGTAGCTGGATTTTCTTATCACCAGCGTGATAACGTCTCAAAGAAAGGATTGTATGGCTTCGGTATTGTTTATTTATCCCTATTTCGCCCCTGCCCGGGACCGGTCTGTTTTCCGCTTCCCTCCCCTCGGACTGGGCTATCTGGCGGCGGCGCTGCGGAACGCCGGTCACTCAGTAATCATCATGGACTGCACTTATCTTGACCGGAAAGACGCACTTGGCAGGGCGGCGCAGACACGGGCGGATGTGGTCGGCATTTACAGCATGGTGACCATGCAGCCGGAAAGTATCCGCTTTGCCAGGCATCTGCGTGGCCGCTGCGGCCTTCTGGTGGCGGGCGGTCCCATGCCCTCCTGTGATCCGGCGGCGTTCCTGGATGATTTTGACATCGTAGTCCGGGGAGAAGGTGAGCGCACCATGCTCGATATTCTGAGAGCTTACGAAGGAAAAGGAAGCTACGCCTCAATCTCTGGCATCGCCTGTAAGGAAGATGGACGCATTGTTACCACCGCTGCCCGCCCGCTGGAGGCAGACCTGGACGCTATCGCCTTGCCCGCGCGCGACCTTTTCCCCAACGACCGCTATATGGAGAACGGCAGAAAACGCTCCGGAAGGGCAGTCGCCAGTATTATCACCACGCGGGGTTGCCCGTTCCACTGCGAGTTTTGCAGCAACGCCGTCTTCGGCATCTCTTACCGGCAGCGGTCCCCCGAAAATGTGGTCGATGAGGTGGAACAGGTGCTTTCCCTGGGGTATGACCGGGTACACTTTGCCGATGATGTCTTCACCCTTAAAAAGGAGCGTCTCCGAGGAATAACGGAGGAGATACTATCACGCGGACTGCGTTTCGAATGGGAATGCCTGTCCCGCGTTGATTCGCTGGACAGGGAAACCGCGCAGGCGATGCGTGAAGCCGGGTGCCGGCGGGTCTTTTTCGGAATCGAATCAGCCAGTAAGCCGGTCCTTAAGCTGATGGGTAAAAAAATCACCCCGATGAGGGCGCGCGATGCGGTAGATGCTGCCCGTGAAGCCGGAATAGAGGCGGGGGCTTTTTTCATCCTGGGCTATCCCGGGGAGACTGATGATACCGTGCTCGAAACGCTGAGTTTTGCCTGCTCCCTGCCGCTGGACTATCTCTCTTTTACTGTGCCCTACCCCTTGCCTGGCACGGCCCTCTTTGAGAGGGTAAAAGGGCGCATGAAGAACGAATGGCGACCCCGGGACAGCATTCTGAGCGAGCATGTTCTCACTTTTGAGTCCGATTTCTCCGAGAAGAAGCTAAAGTTCGCTATTCTGAAGGGCAAGGCGCAGTTCCGGATAAACCGGGCGCTGGGCAGGTACGCGCCGTTGCTCGAGCGGCCGTTTTCGGCGCTGACCGCTGCCGCTTTCCGGGCGATGAAGTAGGCGCATGAGGGGCATGATTTCAGCGCTAGATAACCCAGATTACCAGATACATGTGCACCCCGATGGCGAAGGCAGCCGCCCACAAAAAGAAGGCGGTGCGCATGATTCCAAGCAATCGCCGCCGGAACTTGATGACGCCCGTTTGGACGAGGTTGACAAAGACCCAGATGCCGACTATCGTCAGCCCGATGATGGCGTGGGCCAGCATCTCGGCGTAGAATAGCGGCGCCAATGCCCGGTTGACCGTGTATCCCAGCAAAGAAGGAGCCATCACGGCAAGAATGGCAATTAGCTGCACGGCTACGGCAACCCTCATAATCGCGCAGTGCTTTCTCAGGTTCCTGGCGCTGGCGACAAAACCGGCGTAAACCACCACCCCCATCAGCACTACCTGAACAATTAAGTTCACCATGGCGAGCAGGCGGACCGTTTCCATGCTTACCTCCCCTTTAGGCGGTGTTTCTTTGATTATATAGCATATGGCCGGTGCTTCAAGAGAAAATAGCCACAAAGTATTTCTACCACGGCAGAAATATTGCTAAGTAGCCTCGAACAACGGCGATTTTACAGAATAGGGAGAGAGGAAAAGAAAAAATACGTAGGTCTACGTATTGACAAATAAATGCAAGTATGCATTTACAAACCCACGGATTTATGTTAAATTGGTGCAATTCCCCGAGGTGGAAGAGAATTTGCTTAAGGTCACGTATTGATAGGCTTCCCCCGCTTCAGAATAAGATTTGTCCGGCGCTCCTTTGATTGGCTGGACAAGCTGGTGATTTCCTCGGCGTTGGGCGTCCTGCTGGTGATTTTATCTCCGCTGTTTGTGCCCCATATGTTCTTCCGCATTCCGCAGCCATCGGCTGAATTTGATTGCGATGACGCCACACTTTTGATGTGGCGGCGGCTCAATAGCATCGGCATAAAAAGCACGCCGATCCTGGGCAACCTGAAAACAACGGGAGAGGCTTACCTCGATACCGACCATATCTGGCTGCTCGTCAACGTTGCCGGCGGGCATATCGCCATGGACTGGGGCCGGATATATTTTGATAGGCAGCATTATGAAGGTTACCTCACGAACCATGACCAGTTGCTCGCCTTCGTAGCGCAGGATTTTGCTTCTCAAGGAGGGCGTCCGGCTTCCGTACCCTCCTCTTCCTCACCCCTTCCCGCCGACTAGTACCTGGCTGCAAGAATACATATACTTCCACTGCTAGCAATCAAGGTTACTAACCCTTCCATTTCATTTTCATTGCCGTGTGCTCCTTTTTACCTGGCGCGCGTTGCTTTGGAAGTTGTTACGTTTATTTTACATTTTACGGCTTGATTTTATGACAATGTCACGGCTCAGGCTCTACACTACCTATTAACAAGTTTGCTGATGTTGCCATGCTTGTCCGGAACCTGACACTCAAACATGAAGGCAGTGGTAGCGACAAAGGAGGATGGAATGATAAGTCTCCTGTTGGTGGATGGTCATGAGGTGGTGAGAAAAGGGATCCGCGCCCTGGTAGGGTCTGAGCCTGACCTCACCGTTGCTGGAGAAGCCAGTGATGGGCTGGAAGCGCTCAGGCTGGCTGAAGAAACACAGCCGGATGTAATGGTCCTTGAACTGATGTTGAAAGGAATCGGCGGGCTTGAGGTGATGCAACAACTCAACGGACGTTCTCTCCCCATCAAGACCGTGATTCTTTCGATGTACGGGAACGAGGTCTATGTGGTCGAAGCGCTCAGAGCCGGGGCACAGGCCTACGTGCTCAAGGATTCAAGCGCAGATGAGCTGCTGACCGCCATTCGGAAGGTGGCGGTTGGACAAAGCTTTCTCTGTTCGCGGCTGGCTCAGCGCGCCTTTGACGCGTATTCGCGGAAAAATATGCAATGGGGCGAGGACCCTTACGAGGCGTTAACTAACCGTGAGCGCCAGATCCTTCACCTGATTGTTCAGGAGGAGCTGAGCAGCGCGCTCATCGCCAAACGGCTGTACATCAGCCGGCGCACCGTTGAGATTCACCGCTCCAATATGATGCGAAAGCTTAGTGTCAAGTCCCATAACAGTCTTATCCGCTATGCCATCCAGCGGGGCTTTCTTCCTCCGCTCGATGAGAATGGTGATGACGTAGACAGGGCATCCAGAAAGATTTATTCCATGTCACCTGTGTAGGGCATCTCATCCCGGGACCGCCGCACCACATCGGAGTCAATCCCGTATCCTTACTGGAACGGAAAAGGAAAGAAGCAATATGAGCGCACAGGCGAAAGTACCGTTCAACCGGGACCATGTGGAAAGGTGCCTCTGCGCCAAATGCCCAGTCCAGGCAAAAAGCCAGTGTGTTGATGAGAAGAAATCAGGCCTAGCCCGGGTGATGGCTCATAATCCGCTAAGCCCGGCGGACATTCCCGGCGAATACTGCTCCACTGGTACGGCTACCTGCGGCGATCTTGATGGCAGTCAGCAATGCAGCTGCTTTGATTGCCCGGTTTATGAACAGTATTCTCTTGCGGAAGGCTGGCCTACTTGCTACTACTGCATGAACGGTCTCGCTCAATGATGCCGACAAAGCTTCCCTATCTTGACCGCGGGGCCTCCGTTTGCGCGCGGAACTTGCCATACAGGTGATTACCGTGATAGCATTTATTACTACAACGCCCGGATAACGGCTGATATTGACCCGATTATGCCTGTTACGGGAGAGGAGGACGACATGACGGCCACGGTTGCCAGTGACTTTGTCCCGGTGGCAAAAACCAATGCTCTCAAAAACGGCGAAATGATGTCCGTAACCATCGGGCAAAGTGAGATTCTCATTGCCAGGGTGGAGGGCAAATTCTACGCTGCGGATAATATCTGTCCGCATATGGGGGCACCCCTCGCCCGGGGAAAACTGGAAGGCACCATTGTCACTTGTCCGCGCCATGCTTCCAAGTTCAATCTGGCGGACGGGCGGGTGGTCCGCTGGACGGATTGGACCGGCATCAAGGCTTCGGTAAGCAAGCTCTTTCGTGCGCCGAGAGGGCTTACCGTTTATCCCGTCAAAGTTGAGAATGACAATATCCTGGTGAGAATTTAGCGCTTTGTGACACACAACAGTCCGGCCATTCCTCCTCGCCCTCCGGGGGAGAGTATTGAGATGAGGGGTAGCTCCACGGTCACCCTCGCCTAAGCTCTCCCAACGAGGGAGAGGGACAGCAACGTTAGCTGGAGAAACGCTGCCGGTTGATTCCAGTGTGGTGTTTTCTAAATAACATCAGTTACAGACATCCAATTCCGGCAGAAGCCGGAATCCAGATGGTGGCGGAATACGTTTGCATATCTGGATACCGACCCCGCATCGGGTGCGGGGCAGACTTTGCGTCGGTATGGTTAATTAGAATGACGAATTTTTAGATGCACTATTTGTCCAGGTAAGTTATTTAGGAGTTGTGAGATATGGTGGATAACAAAGAACCGCCGGTAAATAATGGAAATGCTATGCCAGCCGTAGTGGCTTATTTTTCGATGGAAGTTGGCCTGGATACGTCTATCCCCACCTACGGAGGCGGGCTGGGAATGCTTGCGGGGGATTCATTGCGGGGCGGCGCCGACCTGGGTATCCCAATAGTCGGTATTTCCCTGCTACATCGCAAGGGCTATTTTCACCAGCACCTTGATGCCCAGGGTAATCAGACTGAGAGCCCGGTGGAATGGGACCCGAAAACGTGCCTCGAACCGCTGGATACCCGTGCCTCCATAACAATAGAGGGACGGCAGGTGTGGATCCGGCCATGGCGCTTTCTTATCCGCAGCGCCACAGAAAACGAGGTCCCGGTATACTTGCTTGATACCGCCCTGCCTGAAAACAGTCCCTTTGATCAGACGCTGACCGACTATCTTTATGGCGGAGATGACCATTACCGGCTTTGCCAGGAAGCCATCCTTGGACTCGGGGGCGTGGCAATGTTGCGCGCGCTTGGCTATAACGATGTGGAGACCTACCATATGAACGAGGGCCATTCCGCCCTGCTGACGATAGCTTTGCTCCGTGAAGAGTCGGCGCGCTCGGGACTGCCTCCTACTGAAAGGCAGGTAATGGAACGGGTGGGGGACGAGTGCGTTTTCACCACGCATACTCCTGTCCCGGCAGGCATGGACAGATTTCCGATGCAACTTGCCCGCCAGATACTTGGCGAAGAAACGACTGCACTCATGACGGAGTGCGGCTGCCTTCATTTTGATACACTGAACATGATCGCTCTCGGGCTGTTTTTCTCACGCTACATTAATGGGGTCTCGATGCGCCATGGGGAAATCTCGACCAACATGTTCCCCAGCTATCCGATAAACTCGGTGACTAACGGCGTGCACGCGGCCACATGGACATCTGAGCCATTCCGCCGCCTTTACGATTCCCATATTCCCGAGTGGCGCTATGATAACCTGTACCTGCGTTATTCCATCAACATTCCCCTGGATGACATTTACCAGGCGCATATCGAAGCGAAACAAGAGCTCCTCAGGGAAGTGGAGCGCCGGTCCGGTGTCAGGTTGAATCCCTCAATAATGACCCTTGGTTTTGCGCGACGGATGACCACCTACAAGCGGGCGGACATGCTTTTCTCTGACCTCGAGCGGCTAAGGAAAATAGCCCGCGAGGTTGGCCCTTTCCAGATAATCTACTCCGGCAAGGCGCACCCCAGGGATGAAGGTGGAAAGGTGCTTATCCGCAAGATATTCCAGGCCGCGGCCGCTCTGAAGGATACCGTCACCGTGGTCTATCTGGAAGAGTATGACATGAATCTTGCCATGCATCTTTGTGCCGGGGTTGACCTCTGGTTGAACACGCCAAAGCAGCCGGAGGAGGCATCGGGCACGAGCGGCATGAAAGCCGCGCTCAACGGCGTGCCGAGTCTCAGCATCCTGGATGGATGGTGGGTTGAAGGTCATATTGAAGGGGTAACCGGCTGGGCTATTGGCGACAGCAAACAGGACGTAAGCATCACCAGTGAAATCAATTCGCTCTACGATAAGCTGGAACACGTTATAATTCCGATGTTTTACCACCAGCAGAGGACGTATTCGCAATCCATGCGCTACGCCATCGCTCTTAACGGCTCATACTTCAACGCCCAGCGGATGATGTTCCAGTACCTGGAGCACGCCTACATGCCTTCACACTAGAAGACTGTAACACTATGGTTTCACGGTTGTCATTGTGAGCGTAGCAAAGCAATCTCAAGAGATTTTTTTGAGATTGCCACGGGCTTCGCCCCGCAATGACAATTTTGATTGCTAAACCGTCCTCCACTTTCTTAACCTCAAAGTATTAAGCGTTACCTGGTGCTAATGTGATCCATCTAAACGTCGTTAGCTAACCGTTAACCATACCGACGCAAAGCCTGCCCCGCACCTGATGCGGGGTCGGTATCCAGAACATAATACGTCCGAACTGGATTCCGGCTTTCGCCGGAATGGACTGGATCGTTAACGTTATTTCGGATTCACCATACTAGCACTTAGTTTCAGAAAAAGGCATGCAAATAATCCCGTTCGCCCTGAGCCTGTCGAAGGGCGCGCCGGTGGTTTCCTTCGGCTTCGCTCAGAGCTTGCCCCGTACTTGATACGGGGACAGGCTAGCTCACCACGAACGGCGCGCATAAGACGGCTTAATTATGCAACTAAGTACTAGAAGCCGGAAAAAAGATTGATCGAATAATCTCCGATATACGCCTGAAGTCCCCGTGCTTCTCTGCCTGGACAAAGAAATGATTTTCCCGAAAAGCGTTGGAAGTGACGGGAGTAAACATTTGGCTGTTGACATTCGCCAATTGGCGAATTATAATTATTATTGTATGGGCACAAATGCCGGGAATACTCTTGGCGAAATCATTAAGAAGCAAAGGATTTCGCTGGCGCTGACATTGCAGGAGCTGGCAGCCAAGGCAAAAGTCTCCGCCTCCCATCTCGGCCGTATCGAGCGCGGAGAGAGGTTTCCTTCGGCGCGAATCTTGCGCCGGATTGCAGGCCCGTTGGACTTCGAGGAAGATGAGCTTTTCACCCTGGCTGGCTATCTAACTCCGCAATCGCCAGGGATTGCCGAACAGGGAGCCGCATACTCCGGCGGCCGTTTGGACCCTTATGTCGCCCGCGTTTTGGCGCAGGAGCCGGTGGAGGTCCAGCGCGCCCTTTTGAGCATCCTCGCCGTGCTGAAAACCCTCTCCAAGACCGTGGAAAAAAGCCCCGGACAATAAAACGCGTCTCAAACATAAACTCCCACCACGATTGCCTCTTTCGGATTGTGCTCATCGAAGAAGATGAGCGCCACCTTCCGCCCTGCGACCATTTCTGCCGATGGTATGTTCCGGGCAACCGTGACATCTTCCAGGTAGACCTTAAGACTACTGGCAAGCTGCACGGTTGCCGTATAGCTGCCCGAACTAAAACTCTTCAGGATCGCTTTCCGCGTGCTCACTAAATTTCACCTCCGACAAACAATCATGGCTATGCCTTAAACCGCTCCCAGTTTCAACCGCTGGCTGTATTCCCCGCGGCGGGATTCGTAGACCAGGGCTATCCCCAGCACCCTTCGTTTGGCTGAGACCAGCCCGGCTGTATTGTCCGTAATATCAATAACATCGTAGAGCTGCTGGCCGCAGTTCACCGGAACAAGTACCGTGCCGCCGGACGAATCGATTTCACTCTGCCTGAGATAAGCCTGCCCGCGTTCCTGGGCTCTGGCGACCGTATCTATGTTGCGGTCGGAAATCTGCGCTAACCGGTCGTAAAGTTTATCAATCTCGCTCCAGGCAAAACTATCAGCCATGATTAGCTGGCCGCTCCCATCCTCACCCATCACCAGCACCCTGTTGATTTCCCATGCGCCCCGGCGGTACCTTCCTTCCATGACGGAGTGCTCGCCTCCGTAGCTGTATATGGAGCTATCGGTCGATTGCGGATTGACAAGATAGGCTTTATTTCCCTCGATGAAAATTACGTCCGGCACAAAGGAGAGAAGCCGCTGAATAATTACGTCGCCGCTATTATCGGTGCTGATGGTGAAATCAGGATAAAAGCCGGTCGCTACCGCCGACTCGGATTTCACTTCGAGCTTCAGGCCAACTCTCGCCAGGACAAAGGCAATAATTTCCTTGACGCTCATTTCGTTGCTGCTTTTGTTCCAGCGGAACTGGTGACGCGCCTTCCAGATGGCTACTGCCCGCCAGCCGTCAGCGGCGTGAAGGATAAAGCTTGCCCTTCCATCGGACCTGGTATGCTCGTACGCTTCCAGGGTGTAGCTGTGTCCCGGGCTGACCTCGTCTCCAGCAGTCGTGACACAACCTGGACTGAATTCAAGCTGGCAGCCGATATCAAGAAGACTCAAGCTGCCCTGCCCCGGAGAAGAGTATCGCCCGTCATTATTTCTAAGCTCGACAATCATCCCGCCTCCGGCTTCCTTTGCCTCCTGCTTTACCGAGACGATATCAGCCGTTAGGTCAAGAGCCTGGGCGTTGAGAGAGGCGCGCCAGACTCCACCGGGACAGGAAAGCCAGCAGTAATCGTCGTAGTAAGCAATCGCCAGCCCATACTGGCTGGACAGGTCAAACGGGACCGGCTCGCGCCACAGGCTGTCAATGAACCCCGCGCCAGGCGCCGAATGGGACCAGAATGGCCGGTTGTAAGCCTGTGTGCCAGTGAATTCCTCAACAAAAGAGCAACGGTCAACGTCCGGCCGGGCTAAGAAAACTCCAGAATACGTGAACTCCCCGTCAGAGGGGGCCGAGACGACCTCTTTGAGGGAAGACCAGGTATTCGCGGTGACATCACCGCCATCGCCGTAAACCAGGCTCCACAGCTTGAAGTCCCCGGCCGTGTCTTTGCCCGTGACTAAAAGGTTCCAGTCCCCGCTGTACATTACTGCCACGCCGGACAGGTCTCCGGTAGACTTGTCCCAGGTGCTCTTTGCCTGCCAGCTTCCGCCGGCGTGTTTTTTCACGTAAAGGAATGCCTGGTCGGCAAAGAAGATAGCAAGGTCACCATTGGTTTTGTAAGCGGCGGCAATCCCGTAGACTGCGGTAGTGGGAGTGTAATCAATAAGTTCCGGGCTTCCCCAGTTAACCCCGTAGTCAGTGCTCTTGATCCGCTGGATTTCCCGGCTTGAGTTGATCCAGAAAACGGAGACTTCGCTTTCATAGGATGCGGCGGCCACGGCCACGGCGTCATACTGGCTGGTGTAGGTCCACTGGCTGAAATCGCTGGATGGGCTGGGGTCAGCCACCCGCTGCCGGTAGAGCTTCTTCCCATCTGCGGGGGGAGTTATCATGGCGCGGATAAGCGCCCCGTCCCCCGGCATCGTCAGGGCATGGTAGTAGTCGGCCTCGCTGCCGGAGTAAAGCCTTGTCCAGTCCAGCCTGACTACCCCAGCGATCTGGTTCTTTGCTTCCACCTTGGCATAAGGAGTCCGGCTTGCCTTCTTCTGGGCAGCCAGCAACGTAGCACTCAAACTCCGCATGGCATCACTTCCTCTTGAGTCGAAGGATCGCCCGCTCGCCGAAGTAGCCGGCGATGGTCGCCGTCACCAGCCCGGATAGGACCGGCGGCACCTCGATTCCTTTAATCACGCAAATGCTATAGATGATGAAGCCCCAGACCGTGATAAATGGCCTGACCATTGCACGGGCAAAGTCTATCCACTCATTCAATTTCATATCAGAACACCCGCTCTTAAGGCCCGAAATCCGTTGATTTTGACACAGGAGAGTAGTAGGGCCGGTATAGTCGGCGGACTCTTACCCTGTTTTTGCTGCCCAGCCTCTTCAACTCGTCCTGGAAAACTGTCAGCTTCACGTTGCCCCAGTCGAGGAATTCCTTTGATGTCACGCTGCCGCCCACATTGACCCGGTTGATAGCATAGGCAGCCCATTCCACTGCCGCAAAACCACAGGCTCCGGTGGCAACGACGTCCTCTAATCGGGCTGGTATAGTAGATGAGGTGGCATCCAGTGTGTGGAGTTTGCCGTAGTAAATATACGCATTAGCGCCATCCGGTGTTTCATCGCCGAGTAGCGTCAGGCTATCTCCCCACAACGCGAAGGGCTGATATATCCTGGGGAATTTGTCTACCGGATATTCAACAGCCTCCACTGCTATCCTGCCGGTTATCGTGGACAGGTCGAGCACCCGGGAGCCAGCGGTTGTCGCCTTTGTTGCCTTCTGCTCGTAAGGCACCGCTTCAGAGAAGTCTTTGACGGCGTGCGCGATGTGCCAATCAAGCTCGTCATTGGTCCATCGGTAGCTGGCGGAGTCCTCATCGTGAAGGTCGCGCCTGACTATTGCCCTCATATCAGCCAGATTCATTTATCACACCCCCTTTTGACAGGCTGCATCACTTTTATTATTTACTCCTTATCTCCATGCGCTCCAGCTTCGTGCACGGCAGGCCCTCATCATGGCGGCAAATCTCCAGGTCCCAGAAGGCGATTTCTTCATCCGGGTTGCCCTCGTTGAGGCTGACTGCCTTGCCGGTCAAACTCTCCGCGTAAGCGACCAGAGAGCGGGCGTCAATTTCACTTTCGAAAAACAGGTCAAGCCGTACCCGGTATTTCATTCGATTACCTCCCTTCGACTCATCTCAGAACAGACATAAGAGGCCAGGCGCTCCATGCTCTTTGCTTCATGCACTACTAATACCTCCATTTCGTCGCCACGTAGTTATGCTGGACCTCTGGGGCCGACAGTGCCCGACTGTAAATTCTGAACTCGCCGATTATGCCGGCAAAGTATTGCCCGACAACTGCATGGCGACCGATATTTAAGTCCTCGCTATTAGAAAAATCACCTGATTGAGCGTCACTATCTTCAAGTTGCGCATTTATGTACAGGTATTGAGTTGCTCCATCGTATGTCGCCACAACGTGGTAAAAGGTGTCAACTACCAGGACGCTGGTTGAGTTAGATGTTACGTCTCCTGTTCCATCATCCGCTTTATCTGTGGCAAACTGGACTCCTGCCCCGCTAGTTAGCAACATGTACCCTTTTGCTCCTCCTGCTCGTTTTACAGCCAGTCTGTGGCTGCCTGTCAAGTTGCCAGGTCTGAACCATAGTTCCAGGGTCAGGTGTTCCCCCGCAGAAACGTCAATAGCCGCATGATTTGGAACTGAAATCCAGTCATCTACTCCGTCAAAGCTTCTGCCCTGGGGAGTCCAGCGTACGCCGGTGACGGCGGCAAGATGACCGTAGCCGTCTTTCGAGATAAAGGACGCGCCATCAAGCCGATGCAAGGGCAGATATAGCGCCAGGCTGGGGTCGTTAATGAAGTCCATTTTTCACCTCACGAAGCCGAATATATCACCCTGACGTAGCTTGAGCCCTTGGTCTTGCCTATGGCATTCTCGCCGCCAGCGCTGCCGGATTTGATGAGCAGTCGCAGATCAAAAGGCACGCCGTTGAAATTGGCCTCCGGCTTGAAACGTCCGCTGTAGGTATACTCTTTGTAGCTTGAAGCGTTTGCCGGGTAGGTTACCTCGCCGTGGAGGTCCACCCATGTGCCACCTTTGTTCCTTGCCTGCCATTTGAAGAGGACCGATTCCAGCGTACCGCTCGACTTCACGGCACAGGTCAATCCGAACTCAAACTCGATTACCCCGCCGAGCGCTGGCGGTTTTACCGTGACTTCCTCCACTGTCTCGTAGCTATCGGCCGAGGTGGTTTTTTCCGCGCTCCACTGCACGCCATCTGAGGTAAGATTACCCCTCCCCAGCGGGTGCTCAATATATTCAATCACTCCGAGTGGCATAAGTTAGCCTCCTTTTTTTCGTATTGCGTTGTCGCTCCCGCGAAGCCTGTCCCGTACTTGATACGGGAGCGGGAATCTAGGAGGGGCGGAGGCATCCCCGCCCCTCGTTTATGTCGCTATGCAGTGCTGTCCGCCCGGCTGTTCAGGAAAAATAAAACCTTGGTTGCTGAAAGAGCCACCCCGATGATGGTATTGGCATCGCCGGAAGTGGACGGTGCAGTCTGGGTAATCCGTCCATTGTTCGTCCCCTCGTCCACGTAGACGTAGTCCCCCGCTGTGGCTCCGGAATAGCCACCGACCACGGCGTTTGCTGAGGCAGGCACTTCCCCGCCGCTTTTGCCGTCCGCCAGCGCCACCAGCCGTCCTTGGACCACCGAACCTGCTGTGGCCAGCGCTCGCTTCCAGCCTGAGCTGTAGCCCAGAATATCACCGCAGTTACAGTCTTCCCCCAAAATCACCTTCTCCGGCTCCGTCCCCCGCCCGGAGTCGTAAATGATTCTCCCCGTTCCCGGGTCTGAAAATGGCATTTATTTCCTCCTTTTCCTTAGTCGTTTCGAATTTTATTTTTCGTGCTTCGGATTTGTTTCTAGTCCTGTACCCCGATGAGCGCCGCCGCCTTCACGGAGGTGAAAAGCGCCAGCGAAACGTACCACTTGATCCGGGTGCGGGAGGCGTCCTTCGTCTCCAGCGAGCCGATACGCTCAACCGTCAGATGGCCCGGCGCGGTCAGCCCGCAGAGAGCCCCCTCACCCATCTGGAAGGCATACATGGTGGAGCTGGTGCCGCCGGTTATGGCCGCCTCCACGCCGCCGCTTACCGTGTGGGTATCCAGTATCCAATCATTGACGGCTATCGGCACGCCATCCCAGAACTGGATGAAGTTCCCCCACTTATCACGGTCGGTCTCCATCATCCCGTTGGCGGCTCTAACAAGGGCGTTCAGTTTCCGCCGGGTGCGCCGGCTCATCAAAAGCAAATCCGGCTTGCCCCCTTTTATGGTGTCAATAAGCTGGTCGAGCATGGCAAGTGTCAACGTAGCTCCACTTGCTCCGGCGGCGATTACCTGGTCGCCTGCCGAAGCGGTATCGATCAGCTTCCTCAGCCCATCGAACTGTTTGGGATTCGTTGCCGAATTGCCGTAAATAAAGTTCTCCTCGAATTTGTCCTTGAGTGCCTTCGCCTTGAGCTCAACCATCGCCGCCTCCAGGTCCTGAAGGTTGGAGCGCGTCACTTTGAGAAAGTTGTCAACATCGGCATCGCCGCCCATTATCTTCAGGTTGGTCGTTTTCTGCTCGAAGGTGGGAGTTGATTCCGCCCACGTATCGCCCACATCGTAGAAATCAATGCCGGGCAGCGTCTTCTCCTGGTTGTAAGTCAATCCGTTGCCGACAATTTCAACAAAAGGCAGGCGCTGAAGCACCGGCGATTCCTTGATGATGGTCTCCACCACCCCTTGCAGCAGCATGTCATTTGATAGCTTGGCAGCTTCTTCCAGAACTAAAGCCATTTATCTTTTACCTCCTATTTATGATGAGTTTCTCGAACCATTGCGTGTTGAATTTTTTCCCGCGGGGACAACCCCGAAACATCAGGCAGCGTTCTTTCCGGTGCGCCAACGGGCACCCTGAGCATAGAAAGTTCAGCCGCCAACCCTTGCTTTACCTTGCCCAACAAAGCTTTTGCCTTTGCCAGAGAGGCATCAATCGCTTCGACCGTGTCCCCACTGACCAGTTCCTCAACGATTCCGGGGTTAGCCTGAAGCACCAGAGCCCTGTAGTTGGCTACTGCCCCGGCCAATGCCAATTCCAGTCCGGCCCGCTCTTGCTTGAGGCTGGCAATTTCTGTCTCCCGGCTGGATAGGGATCCTTCAAGCTCGGCGATACGGGCTGTAGCACCGGTCAGTTCCTCGCTCTTTCGCGCTAACTGGCTTTCCAGGTCAGTGATCCTCCTTTCTTCGGGCTGAGTCGGTTCATTGGAATGTGTTTTCGGCAAGTTGTCTTTTTCGTCTAATCCATTGGTCACCCTTCGTCCTCCGTCAAATTATTTCTTGCTGCCTCGACCTGGGACTCGATATCTCTCCCTCTCGTTCCGCCTTTCGAAGCCCTGAGATTCAGCTCCCTGTTCATTCTGAGGATGGCCTCCCTCTCTTCAAGCCACAACCTGAACTCCGCCGCCGGGTCTTTTATGCCCATCTCGTCCATTGCCCGCCTTCGGGAATGGATGCCGCTCTGCACCAGCGTCTGCTCATTGGCTACGAGCTGGGCGAGATCCCTGGGCAATACCGGCCCCCAGACCACCCGCAGACGGTTGTTGCCGAAGCTGTCACCGTGGAATTTCTCCAACAGCTTCATCGCCAGCCGGTTCCGTTCATTGTAAACGGCGGCGCGGACCAGCCTTTTCCTTTTCACCTTCTGCATGAGCGGCTGTAGCTCAATCTCAAGGGCGATGCCGGAAAGGTCGCGCTCGGTGCGGCCGAATGAGGCGCGCGGCGTTTCCGAAAGGTCATGCAGGACACGAAAAAGCAGATTGATATAATCGATGTGCAGCCGGACACCACCTCCCTGGAGAAGGTCAAGCAGATAAGCTTTAGCGTCTTCAGGTATGTTCCACACCGCCCCGGGACGCACGGCGATGTCTTCAGATTCCTCAACATTTTCCAGCACGGCTATCGGGTTTCCGGAAAGCTCCAGTATCTTCGCCAGTTGCGATACAGCACGGTTGAGCTCGCGCTGCGGCTCCAATATGGGAACCAGGTCAGAGACGCCCCAGAATTGTTTTGGCTCCCTGAGATTGGGATAGATGATAAAAGGGATAAAACCATAGGGATTGGGCTTTTTTTCAACCAGCAAATCGTCAAGCCACAGTTCAAAGTGTTGGTCGGTCCAGACCTCGACAACGCTGCCCATATCACCCTTAGGCTTCACCGTATACAGTGTCTCAGCTTCCTCAGCGGAGAGCCTGTACCTTGATGCCACCCGCCAGACCCGGGAAATATCATCGCCCGCCCGCCAGGCATAAATACCCTGGATATCCGGGGCGGTAATACGCACGTCTCCTCGCTCGTGGTCCCAGATGACCTTGTAGCAGGCATCACCCAGGATGGCACAATCAATCTCAGTCTCAAAATCAAGCTGTTCCAGGTTATTTGTTTCGTATATCCGGTGCAACGCTGTCTCGGCTGCTTGCGCTTTGGCCCGCCCCCTATCTGAATCCTCAACAGGGTCAACGGCAAAACTGACGCCGGACATCAGGTAGGAGGCCACCTTCTCAACGAAGACTTTTGAGTAATTAAAGGTGAGGCGCTTGTCTCCCCGCCTCTCCCGTCCGTCCCAGTGAATGCCCTGGTAGAAATCGAGCAGCGCCTTATAATTCCTCATCCTCTCTGAATCCCGCCGGTCCAGCTCAGCCAGACTAAAATCACTCATTCCCTTGCCCTCTCATACGTTTTCTTTCTTCCCGCTCTTATACTGTCATTCCCGCTTTTCCATTGTCATTCCCGCGTAAGCGGGAATCTACTCCCGCCCTACTCTGTTCTTTGGTTATTGTCCCTTGTCCCTTGCTACTTGTTACTTGTTACTTGTCTATTTTGTTTCAGTGCTCTCTTCACCGTGCGCTGGCTGACACCGAACATCCTTGCCAGCTCCTTAAGCTGTTTCCCTCCGGCAAACAGCTTCGCCATCTCCCCGGCGCGGATTTTCATTAGCCACCGCTGTTTGCCTCTCGGTTCATCGTAGATGCAGCGGGAAAAAGGGCAGTTAAGGCACGAGCCGGCCATCTCGCAGCCCTCATCCCGGTAATCACAGAACTCCGGCAACGGGTCAAGCTCGATTTTCTCTGCATCAACTGGGATTTCCTGGAAAGCAAACTCATCACTCCGCTCCATCTCCATAAAATCAACCTCCAAGCTCAAAACGCACCCTCAAAATAGCACAGATGTTCTAAGGCGGTCAACAGGGTTTTGTCACCTGTTTTGCGAGAAAGACCGGTCCAATATGTTAGGGACGCTTATTATTGATTGCCATGAAGAACATTGCTAATCCCTATCCGCGAACACCCGCTATGGCAGCCGGAATCGCTAACCACATCTGGACTATCGAATAAATCGTGAAACTGATCAAATTAGATATGATAGAATGTGGCAATATCTACATAAGGGGTTAAACTATGGGAACTTTTTATCATGGTGATTGTCTATTTGTTTTGAAACATGATATACAACCAAACTCCATAGACCTTATCTACCTTGACCCACCATTCTTTACGGGCAACGTGCAAAAAGGGACAGCTAAGTGGCAACCTGGGGCTATGGAAGTATCCTATGAAGATTCAAAAAGATTTTGGGCAGAAAAGGCCGATACTATGAGAGAGAAAGCACCGGAATGGCTTCGTCACCTTGCCTTAAAACAACCAGACTTCGCATCATATCTCTACTACATGATGGAAAGGCTCTATGCTTGTTATCACGTTCTTAAGCCAACAGGCAGTATCTATTTGCATTGTGATTGGCGTGCGTCCCACTACTTGAAAATGGTGCTAGATGAAGTATTTGGGTACGACCAATTTAGAAATGAGATTATATGGGATTACGGAGCAAAGGCGACTCAGCATAAAGGGCATTTTCAACGAAAGCATGATTCGATTCTGTTCTATGGAAAAACTGACGCTAGTTATTTCAAGCCAATCACTGTAGAATATGCCGCCGCAACCCTGAGAGAACGTGCTACTAGATACGACTCCTCAGATGAGCAAGGGACTTACAGGATGACTACCAGACGGGCACCTGACGGAAGTAAATACCGCGCGAAAGTGTATCTCAAAAAAGGTGTATTCGCTACAGACGTTTGGACGATACCAATAATAAATGCTACGGCCAAAGAGCGAACAGGCTACCCGACTCAGAAACCAGGGGCTTTACTAGAGCGTATTATCAAAGCATCTAGCAAAGAGGGCGATGTGGTCTTAGACCCATTTTGTGGCTGTGGTACGACTGTTATAGTAGCCAGTAAACTCAATCGACAATGGATAGGGGTAGACATTGATACTTCTCCCAGAGAACAAGGTAAACTTCCTACAGCATTTCAGGTCATACAGAATCGGAGCTATGCCTTGTTCGGCGTGGCTAATTACGTGACACGTGACCTAAGTGAGATTCAAGAAATGGATGGTAACACTTTTGAGGCATGGGCAAACGAGTTTTATAAAGCGACCAAACCAAGGCCGGATAAAGGTGTAGACGGCATTACTCCGCAAGGTATTCCGTTGCAAGCCAAGGTGTATCTGATTAAATATCCAGTTCTAAGTGAGTTTGTGACGAATGCCAAACTGCATCCAGCCGTGCCAAAGCCCATCAAAGAAATCATTGCCATATCCCAGACTGGTTTTGATGATAGTGCTAGAAAACGTAAGTTCGAGATTGAGACGGCAGACAACATTAAGGTCACGTTGGCAACGCCTGAAATCCTGTTAACATTGCCAGATTAAACTGAACTTTTTCTAAATTCAAACTGAACCACTACCACGTTTTGCCTCTCTCTTTTTCTCCATCTTCCCCACCACCCAGCTTGAGTGTTATAATGGCAATTGGTCATCTCAGGCTGCCTGCTATTATCGACAAAACCAGGCGGCGGGCAAGGCGCTGGAATCCCGATAAATCCGGACTGAGGAGCACAGCAACAATGGCAACCACCATGGTGAGTGGGAGTCGAACCATCAGTCAGATCAGGGCCAGGGAAATCCTGGATTCGCGGGGCAACCCCACTGTGGAAGTCGAGGTCAGGCTGTCAGATGGGGCTTTAGGCCGGGCCGCCGTGCCCTCCGGGGCCAGCACCGGCAAACATGAAGCCATTGAATTGCGGGATGGTGACCCCCGCCGCTTCAACGGCCTCGGCGTCCTCAAGGCGGTGGATAATGCCAACAAAGAGATCGCCGCCGCCCTCACCTGCATATCGGCTGCCGACCAGGCCGTCGTAGACCGCAAACTAATCGAGCTTGACGGCACGCCCAACAAGTCCCGTCTTGGCGCCAATGCCATCCTCGGCGTTTCCATGGCGGTTGCCCACGCCGCCGCCGCTTCCGAAGGCAGCCCGCTCTATCATTATCTGGGCAAAACCGGCGACTACTCTCTGCCCGTGCCGATGATGAATATCCTCAACGGCGGCAAGCACGCCGCCAACTCCACCGATTTTCAGGAGTTCATGGTCGTCCCTGCCGGTGCCAGCAGCTTCAGCCATTCCATCCAAATGGGCACAGAGGTCTATCACGCCCTGAAAAAAGTTTTGAAGGAAAAGGGGATGAACACCAACGTCGGCGATGAAGGCGGCTTCGCCCCTTCTCTTGGCTCGAACCGAGAGGCGATAGAAGCCGTTCTCGCCGCCATCGAGAAAGCCGGCTACCGACCAGGGAAAGATTGTTTCATCGCCCTTGACCCTGCCGCCAGTGAGTTCTACGAAAATGGCCGCTATGTTCTTTCCCGCGAAGGCGTTTCGCTGAGCACCGCCGAAATGGTGGACTATTACGCCCGGTGGATTGCCGATTACCCGATAATCAGCATCGAGGACGGACTCGCCGAGGATGACTGGCCGGGCTGGCAGCTCTTCACGCAAAAAGTCGGTGGCAAGGTAAGGCTGGTCGGCGATGACCTTTATGTGACGAATGTCGACCGCCTGAAAAGAGGGCTTGAGCTTAAAGCCTCTAACGCTATCTTGATCAAGCTGAACCAGATTGGCACGGTAACCGAAACAATTGCCGCCATCAGGATGGCCCAGCAGGCGGGCTGGACGGCGATCGTTAGCCACCGCTCCGGCGAGACCGAAGACACGACCATCGCCGATCTTGCAGTAGGCATGGATGCCGGAGCCATCAAGACCGGTGCCCCCTGCCGCTCCGAGCGCACCGCCAAGTATAACCGCCTCCTCAGGATCGAGGAGGAACTGGGGCAAAAAGCAAGTTTCTCAGGCATAAAGGCATTTTCTTAGAATGTCATTGCGAGTCCCGATTCGTCGGGACGTGGCAATCTCAATCAATAAGGGAAGAAAAGGAGGAACCAATGGCAACAAGAATCGGTATTAACGGATTCGGGCGCATCGGGCGGCTCACCTTCCGTTCCCTGTATGACTGCCACCCCGGTGAACTGGAAGTAGCGGCTATCAATGACCTGACTGACGCCAAGACTAATGCCCACCTGCTTAAGTGGGACAGCACCTACGGTCCGTATCCCGGCACGGTCAAAGCCACCGATAGCTCGATTATTGTCGATGATAACGAAATCAAGGTGCTTGCCGAACGGGACCCGGCTAACATCCCCTGGCAGAAGTATGGCGTGGATATCGTCATCGAGGCGACCGGCCTCTTCACCGATGCCACCAAGGCCGCCGCCCACCTCAAAGGCGGCGCCAAAAAGGTCATCATTTCCGCCCCTGCCACCAAAGAGGACATCACCATCGTCCTCGGCGTCAATGAGGACAAATATGACCCGCAAAAGCACAATATCATCTCCAACGCATCCTGCACCACCAATTGCGTGGCCCCGGTCATCAAGGTCCTTCACCAGAGCTTCGGTATCACCAGGGGACTGATGACAACTATCCATGCCTATACCAACGATCAGAAGATTCTTGATACTGCTCACAAGGACCTGCGCCGCGCCCGTAGCGCCGCCATAAACACTATCCCCACCACCACCGGCGCCGCCCGGATGGTCGGCGAGATCATCCCGGAAGTGAAAGGCAAGATTCATGGCCTGGCCTTCAGGGTCCCGGTGCCCACTGTTTCTGTGGTTGACTTCGTCGCTGACCTGAACAAGAGTGTTACCGTGGAGCAGGTCAACCAGGCATTCAAGGCTGCCGCGGAGGGGCCTATGGCCGGTATCCTCGAATACTGTGAAGAAGAGCTGGTCAGCGGCGATTTCAAAGGCAATCCTGCCAGCTGTATCCTTGACGCCCCCGGCACCATGGTACTTGACGGCAATATGGTCAAGATAATCGCCTGGTACGATAACGAATGGGGCTATAGCTGTCGTCTGGCAGACCTGGCCCTCTACATCGCCGAAAAGGGCGTGTAGCCGCCGCCATAGCGGTGCTGAGCAACAGATGTGAAGCCCCGCGGGGGAAAACCTACTATAAGAGACCATTGATACTGTCTCTTTCCCCTCCCGGAGGCCTTGTATCAGAAGTGTTTTGTCTGTGTCACCCCGAGACCTTGTGAAGAAATTAGCTCCGAGTCCCGATACATTGGGATTCCTCAGCGTAAACTCCACGAAGAATCTCGGTGTGGGGACGGGTCCTCACCACCGTTTACTGACAGAACGCTAGCCAAAAATCAATTTGAGCAGCCAGGCAAACACGTAACCGAGCACCGCACAGACCGGGAAGGTCAATATCCAGGCGGTGACAATGTTCCCGGCTACCCCCCACCGCACCGCGGAGAATCGCCGGGTGGACCCTACACCCATGATAGCTATGTTTATGGTATGGGTTGTGCTCAGCGGTATCCCGAAAGCAGAAGCCAGCAATATGGATAGTCCGGCGGCGCTCTCAGCGGCAAAACCGTTTGCCGGCTCCAGTTTGGTCAGTTTAAATCCCATGGTACGGATGATGCGCCAGCCGCCGACGGCTGTACCCAAACCCATCACTCCGCCTACAATCAGAATTACCCAAATAGGAATGGCGAAGACAGTTGTCGCTCCCCCTAGCAGGAGCGCAAGGGCGAAAACGCCCATAAACTTTTGTCCATCATTGCTCCCGTGGCTGAACGCCATGAAAGCCGCTGATAATATCTGGAGTCTGCTGAAGACGCCGCGAACTGCGGCCCGCCTCACCCGGTGGAACAGCCAGTATATGGCAGTCATTAGAATGAGACTAAGCGAAAAGCCAAGCACGGTGGAAAATCCCAGACCAAGGAGGATCTTCTGCCATCCTTCCCACAGGAGAACTGAAGGGCCAGCTGCCGCCAATCCTGCGCCAGCGAGTCCGGCTATCAGGGCATGGCTTTCACTGGTCGGTATGCCGTAATACCAGGCTGTGGTGCTCCACACTACAATAGCAAGCATAGCCGCAGCCACAACCGGAAGATCGATAACCTCGGGGCGGACAATGCCCTTGCCGATAGTTGCCGCTACGGCCGTACCGGTTATCAACGCACCGACGATGTTGAGGACGGCAGCCATTACTACCGCGTGCGAAGGCGAAAGAACACGCGTCGAAACAACGGTGGCGATAGCGTTAGGAGAATCGGTCCACCCATTGACAAACTCAGCCAGCAATACAAGGAATAAGACAAGGAGCAGCGGAAGCCAGAGAACGCCGTCAGGCATGTTCGGAGGCTACCTTCCTATATTGAACGCCGCAGCCCCCAACCCCATGAACCCGGGGGATGCGCCTAGGCATGCTTGAGGGCTACCCCTTCCAGAACGTTAGCCACATCTTCACACCGGTCAGTGGCGCTCTCCATATGCTCATAAATTTCGCGCCACTTGATAATGTCAGGGATATTGGTTGTATTATCGAACAGTTCACCAATGGCGGCACGTGTTACCCGGTCTGCCAGGTTTTCCAGCCGGTTGATTTCGACACAGTGCGTCAATATGTGTCTTAGCTCACTACTTCCGCGGAGTTCTGGCATGGCTTTTCGCACTTCTTCAGCCGACTGGACGATGATATCGGCGAGCTCTCTGACCTTTTCGCCCGGGCGGGCTACCTTGTAGATGAGCATTGCATCAGCTGCTGCTTGGATGAAATCAGCGATATCGTCCAGCGAATGGGCAAGAAGCGCAATATCTTCACGGTCGAAGGGAGTAACAAAGGTGCGATGAAGCTGACGCATAATCTGGTGGGTAATGGTATCCCCCACATGTTCAAGCTCGCTGATCTCGCCTACGGTGCCTTCAACTTCGTTCCAGGAATCTACCAACTCTTTTAGCTTTTGGGCAATCCTGACAACATTCTGGGCGCTTTCTTCAAAAAGGTCAAAAAATTTCTTCTCGCGCGGAAGAAAAGACCATTCAGGCACCGTTATTCCCTCTCATTTCCTGGTTCAAACGGAACAAAAGCAATGCGCAAACTGGAACGGGACGAAAGAATCTTCAAACCCTGTAAAACCATGATAAGATTACTGGAGACGCAGGCGCTTGTCAAGTGAATGGAGGGGATTGTCTACCGATGCCATCATCGTTCCTTCTTCTCCCGGCAAAAAAGCCCTGTCTCAGAACCCTCATCTTACCACCCGCTCTTTCCCAATTTACCGGACAAAGCGCTAAAGCGTGATTTCCCTCGGGTTTACGCGGCTTTTCTCTGCGCTGATAATTGCTTTTATCTCGCCTACGGCCCGGTCGATTTCGTTCCACCGGTTAACCACTATGTAGTCGAACAGATGCAACTGCTTCATCTCTTCTTCAGCGGTCTTGAGACGTAGCGCCAGTTCCTCGGGTGACTCCGTGTGGCGCCGCTTCAACCGGTGCTGGAGGTCTTCCAGCGATTCCGGCGCCAGGAATATAAAGACGGACTGTGGTAAGATTTTCCTGATGGTAGCGGCGCCCTGGATGTCTATCTTGACGATGACATCTTCACCCCTCTTCAGCGCATCCCGCACATCAGCTTTCGGAATACCATACCAGTTCCCGTATACCTGCGCCCACTCCAATAGCTCATTACTTCTGAGCAGTTCCTGGAATTGCGGCAGTGAGACGAAATGATAATCAACGCCGTCCCGCTCCCCGGAGCGCCGGGTCCGAGTGGTCGCGGTAGTGATATACCTGAGAGGAAAAGCGGATTCTTTCATCCGGGCTAGAACAGCGTCTTTACCCACTCCGGATGGTCCCGAAAGCACGATCAACAAGGGCTTGTTCGGTCGGCTTCCCCGTGGCGGACCGTAACTAGAGTTTGGCGCCTTCATTGATACGCTCGAAGGCCGCTTCAGATACGTCCGGGTCCCTCGGGCTGGTTTCGCCCTGCCGGATGGACTGTACCCGGCCCACAATCGTTTCCGGCGTCAGGGCAGCCAAAATGGTATGTCCGCTATCGGTGATAATAACCGCCTTGGTCCGGCGGCCATTGGTCATGTCAATTAGTGTCCCCTTCGTTCTCGCCTCCTGAATGGCGCGCTTTGTCGGCGCTGACTGCGGCGAAGCGATGGCAATTACCCGGTTCATCGCAATGACGTTATTGAATCCCACATGGACCAGTTCCAGGTTCATCTTTCTCACCCCTTAGCCTGCTCTTGGCGGTTCAAATCGGAATTGTTTTGATTGGACTGGCACGCCATACCCGCGCGCACGGGTAACGGTGGACAGTCTCACAAGTCTATATATCTTATACCCGTAGCGTGAAATAGGCAATACGTAGGGAAAACCTACCAAAGAACCCGGCTTCTTGACACTTCCTCGGTTGATAGCTACAATAACCCTTGCGCCGAGGTAGCTCAGGTGGTAGAGCAGCGGACTGAAAATCCGCGTGTCACCAGTTCGACTCTGGTCCTCGGCACTTCACATCCCTGCGAGCTTAACTTATAATGATACCTGAGCGGTAAACATCCGGGTGCGGAAGTAGTTCAGTGGTAGAACGCCTCCTTGCCAAGGAGGAGGTCGCGAGTTCGAATCTCGTCTTCCGCTCCAATTCTCTATGATCCAAAGAGTTGTCATTGCGAGCCATTCCGACCGCAGTCGGAAGGCGTGGCAATCTCATCACAGCATTAACTGCTTGTCATTCCCGCCTTCTTATTGTCATTCCCCGCGTAGGCGGGGAATCTACTCCTGCCCTACTCCCGATGCATCGAGACTCTCGCGGGAATGACAATTGACTCCGCTCATCTTTTCGCCTCTGCCAGCCTCTTCTTCGTGTACTCAATCAGCCCGCCCGCAGCAATGATCCCGGCCATGAAGTCGGGATAAGGCTTAGCGGTGAATACCTTGCCAGTACTCGCGTTCCTTATCGTGCCGGCAGCCAGGTCAACCTCTACAGTATCGCCCGCATTGATGTTGTCCGGCGCCTCGTCGCTCTCAAGCAGCGGCAGCCCGATGTTGATGGCGTTGCGGAAGAAGATACGGGCGAAGCTTTTGGCGATGACACAGGAGACGCCGCAGGCCTTGATTGCCAGCGGGGCATGCTCCCGCGAAGACCCGCAGCCGAAATTCGTCGTCGCCACAATGATGTCCCCCGGCTTCACCCGTTTGACAAAATCCGGATTGATATCTTCCATGCAATGCTTCGCCAGCTCCGCCGGGTCTGAAAGGCTCAGGTACCGCGCCGGGATGATAACATCCGTATCTACATTCGCCCCGTATTTGTGCACTGTTCCTTTTAACATATTGAACTCCTTTTCATATCAGTCCCTCTCCTTGTCCCCCTTGTCATTTCGGCGAAACTTGTCCCGTGCAGCGACACGGGAACTGGAATCCAGTACCCCGCCTTGTCATTCTCGCGCAGGCTGGAATCCAGGAGGGGAGGTAATATCTGGATGCTTCTTATTTATGTGCCGTCTCCTATTAATGGGATTCTATACTTCGATCTTCGGGCAAAAATCGGTCAAAAAACATGCTTCACAAGTCGGGTTATGAGGTCTGCACCACTCCCTCCCGACCTCCCAAGTAGATAAGTCGACAATGCCTGGATATGTCGGATTCCATTCTCTTGCACAGTAGATAATTTCGTCGTTTGAAGCGTCTTCTCTTACCAATCCCAAACGTGTGAAGACTCTCTTTATGTGAATGTCTGGAGAGATGTCCACACAAAGCTTGTCCGACACAGGTATCTTAAAATCCCTTATCAGAGTGTTCGTAGCCATTGAAGCTATCTTGATACCAACTCCCTGAAACTCAAGGAAGCGCCGCACAATTGCTGCACTCGGAGGATTGTCTGTCCAAATGCTAGAAACATCGTCCTTGTATCGTGTATGAATTGTTTGTACAGCAAGGTGGAAGTTCCGAGCCATGATATCGTTAAAACGGTGTAGGACGTTTGCCTCGAAGAGCTTTTTCAGGTCATCTAAACCGATAGAAATAAGCCGCGAAAACTCAAAGCTCCCTATCTCCTGTGAGATTTTATAAGGAATTAGCCAGGCTCGTTCGCTCTTTATCTGCCTATCCATAATACAGCCTAGCACAAAAGTGTGAGGGTATTTCTCAAGGTCGTTAAGCAAATCGTCGGCTTCTTGAAGCTTAGTGAACTCAATCTTCTTCTTAGGCGCCGCAAGCAGTTGCTCACTTTTGTCGGCAAGCATACCCATAATCTCTTTCTCAAACAATTGCGTCTCCTTTCTTATTTCTCTATCCCTCCCCCCCTCCCTGTATCTTCCCCTCCCAATCCCTCACTACCATCTTCTTGCCCTTTACCTCAATCTCATGTCCCTCCTCCCTCAGGCGGGCGGCATGGGCTTCCACGCCGCCGGGGTACTTCTCGTTCAGTACGCCGCCTTCCTTCAGCGTGCGCCAGTAGGGTGTAATATCCCTCTTGCCCTCGGCTGCCGCTTCCTCCGCCGCACGGGCGGCAATGCCGGCAAAGGTGCCGGTGGTCATCGGTCAGCCAATCGTGGCGCCATGCCTCTTCGCCACTATCTCCCGTATCCGGTTGATGGTGATGAGCCTGCCGCGCGGCACCATCCGCATTATCTCATCCACTTCCCTGGGGGCGGGGATACACACTGTCCCCGTGCCCCACCTTGTGCTCATCTTGCCCGTGATTTCCTCGACCCGTGGCAGGTCCTTGTCATCGGCCAGTTTCTGCTGCCAGGAGAGTCTTAGTTTTGCCATAAAACCTTGCCTCCTTTGGCGACGCCGCTTACAAACGCTCTGTCATCGCGAGGGCGAAGCCCGTGGCGATCCCCATAGATTGTTTTGAGCGAAGTCGAATGAATCTCTTGAGATTGCCACGTCATCCCGATTACTCGAGATTCCTCACAATGACAACTGTTACCACGCTCTCTGCGCCATGTTCTCTGCTACACTGCCTCCGGACTCACAATCCTGCCGGCAATGGCGCTCGCCGCAGCCACGGCCGGGTTTGCCAGGTACACCTCTGACTTCGGGCTGCCCATCCGCCCAACGAAGTTCCGATTGGTCGTCGAAACGCAGCGTTCGCCGGCGGCCAGCACCCCCATATACCCGCCCAGACACGGCCCGCAGGTCGGCGTGCTGACGGCGGCGCCGGCATGGATAAACGTATCGATCAGCCCTTCCTTAAGCGCATCGAGGTAGACCTCCTGCGACCCGGGGATGACGATGCAGCGCGTTCTCGCGTGCACCTGCTTGCCCTTCAGTATCTGCGCGGCGATGCGCAGGTCCTCGATCCGCCCGTTCGTGCAACTGCCAATCACCGATTGATCGATGGTCACGTTCCCCACCTGGCTGATGGGCCGGGCATTGGCGGGGGAGTGGGGGAAGGAAACCTGCGGCTCGATTTTCGTGACGTTATATTCGATAACCCTGGCGTATTCGGCATCTTTGTCCGGCTCGTAAACGGTATAGTGGCGCTTCGCCCGCGGCTTAACATAGTCCAGCGTCTTCTGGTCGACATGAAAGACCCCTGCTTTGCCGCCGGCTTCGATCGCCATGTTTGCCATGGTGAACCGTCCATCCATGGACAACGCGTCCACCGCTTCGCCGGTGAACTCCATGGCGGCGTAAAGCGCGCCATCAACCCCGATCTGCCCGATGGTGTAAAGGATCAGGTCTTTCCCGCTGACCCACGTGCCCAACTGCCCGTGATAGACGAACTTGATGGTCGGCGGCACCTTCATCCAGATGTCGCCCGTGGCCATGGCGGCAGCGATATCCGTCGAACCCATGCCGGTAGAAAAAGCGCCTACGGCACCGTAGGTGCACGTGTGGGAATCGGCGCCGATAACCACGTCTCCCGGCAGCACCAGTCCCCTCTCCGGCAGAAGCACATGCTCGATCCCCATCTGCCCCACGTCAAAATGCACAATCTCGCGCCGGTAGCAGAACTCCCTCATCAGCTTCGCCTGCTCCGCCGCGTTGATATCCTTGTTCGGCACAAAATGGTCGGCCACCATCACCACTTTGTCCGGGTCGAAGACCTTGTCCACCCCGAGCTTCTGGAACTCCCGGATGGCGATGGGGGCGGTGATGTCATTGGCCAGCACGAGGTCCAGCTTCACATTCGCGAAGTCGCCCGGGCTGACCTTCTTCCGCCCCGAGTGGGCAGCCAGTATTTTCTCAACTAAATTCATAATTCTCCTCTCTCTGACGCCAACTAGGTGCGCTTCTCAACTCCTGTAACGAAGTGGCAATACGTTCCACATTGTCATTCTCCGCGCAGGCGGAGAATCTACTCCCTGCAATCCCGATGCATCGGTATTTTCGCGGGGTGACAAATAGGAGCCAGATTGCCACGCCCTCCTGCGATGCTATGGACTCGCTTCCCGGCTGGTCACTCCAAGCTTTACCTTATCGCTTCTTTCCCCTTCCCCTATCTTTATCTTATCGGGTGCGGCAGCAACAGGACGACCAGTGTGATAATTGTGGTTACCGCAGACACTAGATACAGCCTGGCTGGTCTCTGCGCCCTCTCCCGCTGGTAGCCGATAATCGCCCCCAGGACTGCCGCCAGCAAGAGACGCAGAATCAATTCCAACGTAGCCGGCACATCTGACTCCAGCTGCCTGAATTAGTACTTAGTCGCTAACAAACATTACGATACGCGCCGTTCATGGTGAGCTTGTCGAACCATCGGCGCGCCCTTCGACAGGCTCAGGGCGAACGGAGCTATTGTAGCAATGCTCTTTGCGTAACCAGGCACTAGCCAGAAGCCTTCCTCACGGACAAGAGGCGGTTAAGGGCGTTCATGTAGGCTTTGGCGCTGGCGACTATCACATCAGTATCCGCCCCCCGCCCCGTGTAGGTGACACCATCGCTCTCGATCCTGATTAGCACCTCGCCGATAGCATCAATTCCCTCTGTGACTGATTTCACCGAAAATTCGGTGAGCTTATTGGTTACGCCCACCAGCCGGTTGATCGCCTTGTAGACGGCATCAACCGGGCCGGTACCCAGGGCGGCATCGGCAAGTATCTTCCCATCGGGACCTGTCAGCCTGACTGCGGCGGTAGGAATGCCCCGGTCTCCGCAGGTCACCTGGATACGGTCGAGGTGATAGATCTCTGATATGGTTCTCCGCTCTTCCGCCACCAGGGATTCGATATCCTTATCGGTAATTTCCTTTTTCTTCTCCGCCAGCAGCTTGAAAGCGCCGAAGGCGCGCTCAAAATCATCTTCACTCAGGCCGTAGCCCAGCTCTGCCAGCCGTTCCTTGAAGGCGTGCCGCCCGCTCAACTTTCCCAGTACTAGGCTGCTCGATGGAACGCCCACAGTTTTCGGGTCGATAATCTCATAGGTTATTGGCATCTTGATAACGCCATCCTGGTGAATCCCCGATTGGTGAACAAAGGCGTTCGCGCCGACAATGGCCTTGTTCGGCTGCACCGGAAAGCCGGTAAGCTCGCTCACCAGTCGGCTGGTGCGGTAAATCTGGGTGGTATCGACATTCGTCGTCAGGTCAAAAAGGTCATGGCGTGTCTTGATTGCCATGATCACTTCCTCAAGCGAGGCATTGCCCGCCCTTTCCCCGATGCCGTTAATGGTGCACTCTACCTGCCTTGCCCCGTGTCTGACCGCCTCCAGGCTGTTGGCAACCGCCAGCCCGAGGTCGTTATGGCAGTGGACGCTGATCACCGCCCGGCTGATATTGGGCACATTCTTGAGGATTCCCTCGATCAATTTGCCGAATTCCGCAGGAATGGCATAGCCCACCGTATCCGGAATATTCACCGTGGTTGCCCCGGCATCGATCACCGCCTCCAATATGTGGTAGAGGTAATCCGGCTCGCTGCGGCTGGCATCCATCGGCGAAAACTCAACGTCATCAACGTACTTCTTGGCCCGGGCAACCATGCTGCGTGCGATCTCCAGGATCTCCAGGCGGCTTTTTCTTAGCTGGTGGGCGAGATGAATATCAGAGGATGATATGAAGACGTGGATCCTGGGACGCGCCGCCCCTTTCAGCGCCTCACCAGCGCGGTCAATATCCCCCGCCACCGCCCTGGCAAGGGCGCAGATGATAGGGGTGCGCACTTCCCGCGCAATCTGGCAAACAGCTTCAAATTCAGCCTGGGAGTTGATGGGCATGCCGGCTTCGATGACATCCACTCTCAGCCGCTCGAGCGCCCGGGCGATATCCAGCTTCTCCTTGACATTGAGCGTGCCTCCGGCTGCCTGCTCTCCGTCCCGTAATGTGGTATCAAAAATGATTACTCTGTCCATTATCCTATTCTCTCCTGGGAGAAACGCACCCGATGCGTTCGGGATGATTTCTCAGACTCCTTCCTTACCTTGATTCAGTCACAACGCGCTGGCCCTTCACCTCATCAGTGAAGGGCTGGTAAGGATGAGTATGTCTCTCCCAGTCAGTATTAATTCGCTCAAAGATGTATGCCTTTCCATGTTCACGCTATCAATCCCTGTCTCGTGTTATCCACCTTATCCCGGTGCTGAAAAAGGCTTTGTGGGTTCGTCTCCCCCTTTGAAAAAGAGCCTGTCCCGTGCTCGACACGGGAGGGACTAAGGGGGATTTCCAAGCTAAATCCCTCTTCCTCTCCCTTTACGAAAGGGAGAGGAAACCACCTGACCTGGTTTTTCATCACTCTGCTAGTACTTAGTTGTTTTGAAGAGCGTAATGTTGAAGCCGTTCGTGGTGAGCTTGTCGAACCACAACGGCCGCCCTTCGACAGGCTCAGGGCGAACGGTAGCCTATGTTACGCTGAATGCCGTAACTAAGTACTAGACTATTATTTCTTGAGCCACGGCATCATTTTTCTTAAATCGGCGCCCACTTCCTCGATCAGGTGCTCCGTTTCCATTCTTTTCAAGGCGTTGAACACCGGGCGCCCCGCCTGGTTTTCCAGTATCCACTCCTTGGCGAAGCTGCCGTCCTGTATCTCCGCCAGTATCTGCCCCATCTCCTCTTTCACCATATCGTCAATAACCCTCGGCCCGCGGGTGAAATCGCCGAACTTGGCAGTATCGCTGACGGAGTTTCGCATGTGGGTCAATCCACCCTGGTTGATCAAGTCAACGATCAACTTCAGCTCATGCAGAACCTCAAAGTAAGCCACCTCAGGCTGGTAACCAGCCTCAACCAGCGTCTCGAAGCCGGCCTTAATCAGCGAAGAAACGCCCCCGCATAATACCGTCTGCTCTCCAAAAAGGTCGGTCTCCGTCTCTTCGGCAAAGGTTGTCTCCAACACTCCAGCCCGACTGCAACCAATGCCTCTGGCATAGGCAAGGGCATTCTCCAAAGCTTTGCCGGATGCATCCTGATGAACGGCAACAAGGGCGGGTGGGCCGATGCCCTGGCTGTAGAGTTGTCTCAGCATGGGACCAGGGCACTTGGGGGCAATCATGGAAACATCAACATCCGCCGGGGGAACGATTTGCCCGTAGTGAATGTTGAAGCCGTGGGCGAACATCAGCGTCTTCCCGGCGGACAGCCCCTTTTCGATAGACTGGATGTAGACTTCCCTTTGGGAAGAATCCGGAATTAGCATAACGATAATATCCGCTTCTTTAGCCGCCTCAGCCACGTTTAGCACGTGGAAGCCGGCCTCTTTGGCGCTATTCCAACCCCTGCCTCCCTGCGGAGCGGCCACTACTACAGTACAGCCGCTGTCCCTGAGATTCTGCGCATGAGCGTGCCCCTGGCTCCCGTATCCCATAATGGCGACGGTTTGCCCGTCGAGCAGCTTCAGGTTGCAATCTTTGTCATAATAGATCGTTGCCAAACGTTTCCTCCTTTTTTCCCTTCTTACTAGCATAGTTTGCCAATAATGGGTTTACACTGTCCGTTCGCTCTGAGCGTATCGAAAAGCGCTGATAATACTTCGACAGGCCTGTCCTGAGCTGTCCGAAGGGCTCAGCACGATCGGGATTTGGCTATCAGGTTATTACACAGACGCTGCACCGGAGGTTTGCCCGATTCTTATAAGAAATATTGGATTGGATACGCCCAGCAGCACGCTCTCCGCCACACTACCGTATACCAGGCGGCGGATCCCCGTGCGCCCGTGGGTAGTCATCACGATCATACTCTGAGGATTCTTCGCGGCGTAGTCCATAATGGCTTCAGAGGCTTTTCCGGCAAGCACCTCGGAGCGTACGCTGATTTTCTTCTCCTTGAACCGCTTTTCTATCTCCGCCAGATACTCGTTCGAAGTCTTTTCACACCGGCCCAGTTCATCCTGCACGTATTCCCCCCAGTTCAGAGGTACTCCGGAAATCTCCGGACTTTCGTACGTGGGCATTGCCGGCGGTTCGCAGACCCTCACCAGCACCACCTCAACGGTCTCGCCCTTCTGTTGCGCCAGCGCCTCAACATGCGGCAGGGCTGATTCCGCCAGCTCTGAGCCGTCCAGCATGACATTTATCGTCTTCTTCGGCCACCGGTCGTACGGTACGGCATCGGGGACCTCAGCACGGACCAGGCAAACAGGAACCGTTGCCTGCCGCAAAATTCTCTCCGCCACTCGCCCCAGCGCCCAGTGCCTGGCGCCGGCCCGTCCATGCGTAGCCATCAAAATAAGGTCAACCGCCTTCGCTTCTGCGTAGCGGAGTATCTCGTCCCCGGGATAGCCGGAAACTATTTCCCCCTCTACTTGCATCGGCTGTTCGGTCTTAAAGCCGATCTCCCTCTGTACTTCTTCAGCCTGCCGGCGTATGGAATCGATCATCTGCTGCACATAGGCCCGGTGCAGCGGCGCGAAAAATCCCCGCTCTTCCGGCGGAGCAATGTGCAGCAAAGCTATCGCTACGTTTAGCCTGGCAGCCAGCTCTTTGGCATAGGGTATGACAGCTTCGGCAAACTCCGAGCCATCTAGGGGTACGAGCATCTTCTTATACACGTTACACCTCCAGTTCAAGACTTGATAATAGCCCAGATACCACAGAAAATCAATATCAAGGCGTTTTTTGATCGGCAAAAGGCTTCTGCTGGCTCAATGTGATTGCCCTGCGCTTTTCGATGTCCCCTTTTCTCCCGCCGCAGGGCCTGCGCCGCCCCTTGCCAGGGCAATGCGTCCCGTCCTCGCAAGCTCTTTGATGCCGAAGCCACGCAGCAGATTGCACAGGGAATCAATTTTATCCTCATCACCGGTGACCTCAACGGTCACCGAATCAAAGCCCACATCGATGATGTTAGCCCGGAAGATATTAACAATCTGCATAATCTCGTTTCGAGTAGTCGAACTAGCTTTAACCTTGATCAACGCTAGTTCGCGGTCAACCATCTCGGAGTCAGTAAGGTCGGTCACCTTGATAACATCAATGACCTTGTCCAGCTGTTTTCTCACCTGCTCAACTATGGTCGTGTTGCCGTCAACCACGAGGGTCACCCGGGATTGACCGGGAATCTCACTGTGCCCGACAGCGATGCTTTCGATATTGAACCCGCGTCTCCGGAAAAGACTGGCCATTCGGTTAAGCACGCCCGGCCTGTTCTCAACCACAGCCACAAGCGTATGTTTTGATGCCATTACTTACCTCTTCTTCAGCAGGACGTTGAAAAAGACGCTCCGGTTCATTTCCTCCTTTGGAAAAGGGGGATTAAAGGGGATTTCCAGGCTCAAATCCCTCTCGATCTCCCTTTGTAAAGGGAGAGGAAACAGCTTCGTCTAGTTCCTCATCAATCTGCTAGATATTGCTCACCGGAAGTTTGGCGGAATCGGACAGAGGTTTCGCCTCCGTTACCGGTGCCTCCATGACCTCGGCAAGACTCGCCCCCGGCGGCACCATGGGGTATACGTTCTCTTCCGGCTCGACCACGAAATCTATCAGGAAAGGACCCGGTTCGGCCATCGCCCGCTCGATCGCCGGGGCTACTTCCTCCTTGTATTTCACTCTTACTCCGGGAATGCCGTAAGCCTCAGCTATTTTCACAAAATCCGGGCCGCTCAGGCGCGTGGCGACATAGCGCTTCTCATAAAAGAGCTCCTGCCATTGCCTGACCATTCCGAGAAAGCCGTTATTGAGGATGGCAATCTTAACGCCGACATTCTCCTGCGCTACCGTTGCCAGCTCATGTAGCGTCATCTGAAAACTGCCATCGCCATCAACACACCAGACGGTCTTCTCCGGGCAGCCCACCTTGACGCCAATGGCGGCCGGTAGGCCAAAACCCATCGTGCCCAGTCCGCCCGATGAAATGAAACTGGTGGGATGGTCATACCAGAAATGTTGGGCAGCCCACATCTGGTTTTGGCCCACTCCTGTAACGATGGTCGCGTCCCCTTTGGTCACTTCGTAAATCTTACGTACAACAAACTGGGGCAGCAATCCTTCGCTGTACCGGACCGCCGTTGATGGGTGCTCCTTTCGCCACTCGTCCAACTGTCTCACCCATTGCAGGTGCTGGACTGGAACAAGGAGTTTATTGATCTCCTTGAGAATAACCCTGGCGTCTCCAACGATGGGGACATCCACCCTGACATTTTTCCCGATCTCGGCGGGGTCAATGTCAATATGGATAATGCGTCCGGCAGGGGCGAAGCCACTTACCTTCGCCGTCGCCCGGTCATCAAATCTCATCCCGATTGCGATGATCAGGTCGGCATTATCGACCGCCATATTGGCGTAGGCCGTACCGTGCATCCCGATCATCCCAAAACTGAGGATATGGCTCTCAGGAAAGCTGCCGATGCCCAGCAGAGTGGTTACCACAGGAACCTGGGATGTTTCAGCCAGATGCCGGAGCTCCGCGCTGGCACCGGAAATAATTATCCCTCGCCCGGCAATGATCAGCGGCCGCTGCGCCTCGTTTATCAGCTTCACCGCCTTCTTGATTTGTGTCGGATGCCCCTCCAGGACCGGTTTGTACCCCGTAAGGCTTAGCTTGGCGGGATAATGAAACTCCGCTTCTTCCATGAAGACGTCACGCGGAATATCGATCAGCACGGGTCCCGGCCGCCCCGTCCGTGCCAGGTAGAAGGCTTCTTTGATTGTCCTGGCTATCGATGAGGCTTCAAGCACCAGATAGTTATGCTTGGTAATAGGCAAAGTAATTCCGGTGATGTCCACCTCCTGGAATGCGTCTTTACCAATTAAAGGGCGTGCTACCTGGCCCGTGATAGCGACCATCGGGGCGGAATCGAGGTAAGCGTTAGCGATCCCGGTAACCAGGTTAGTTGCTCCAGGACCGGATGTGGCAAAACAGACCCCCACTTTCCCGGTGGCTCGGGCATAGCCGTCAGCGGAATGGGCAGCGCACTGCTCATGCCGCACCAGGATGTGGCGCAGCTGGGGATATCCGGGCAGCTTGTCGTAAAGAGGCAGGATGGTACCCCCGAGGATGCCGAATATGACGTCGACGCCTTCTCTGATCAGGCTTTCACAAACGATGTCAGCGCCAGATAACTTCATGCCTGCTTTCCCTCCAAGAAGACCGCTCCCGTACTTGCCGAGGACACCTTTTCGGCATAGCGGCGGAGATAGCCCGACTTCACCCTCGATTCGAACTCGCCGAGATTTGCCAGCCTCCTGGCTATCTCTCCCTTGTCAAGCTCAACTTCCAGCCGGTGGCCGGGTATATCTATGTTGATAATGTCACCACTGATGACAGCGGCTATCGGCCCCCGGGTGGCGGCTTCGGGTGAAACGTGACCGATGGCGGCGCCGCGCGTCGCCCCGGAAAAGCGCCCGTCAGTAATCAGGGCTACCTCTTTGTCTTTCCCCATTCCTGCCAGCAGCGAGGTTGGCGTCAGCATCTCCCTCATCCCGGGACCGCCCCTCGGACCCTCATAGCGGATGACGAGCACTTCTCCCACCTTGATTTCGCCAGCCATGATGGCCCGGGTTGCCTCTTCTTCCGAATTGAATACGCGGGCCGGTCCCCGGTGCACCATCATTTCCGGTGAAACGGCGCTCCGTTTCACCACTGCCCCCTCTGGCGCCAGGTTGCCGAAGAGAATCGCCAGCCCGCCCCTATCAGAATAGGCGGTCTTCCGAGAACGGATCACTTCTTCATCCACCACCCGTCTCCCGGCGACAACTCCGCCCACCGTCTTACCGGATACCGTTCTGGCCTCCAGCTTCAGCAGGTCTTTCAGTTCGCCCATCACGGCGGTGATGCCTCCTGCCCGGTCAAGGTCTTCAATGTGGTGGTTTCCCGCTGGCCTGATCTGGCATAGCTGCGGAGTATTCTCGCTGATTTCGTTAAGCCGTGCCAGGGGAAAGTCAACTTTCGCTTCGTAGGCTATCGCCATGAGGTGAAGGACTGAATTGGTACTGCCACCCAGCGCCACGTCAACAGTAAAAGCGTTTTGCAGAGAATCCCGGTCGATAATATCACGGGGGCGGATATCCTCAGCCAGCAGCTTCATCACCCGTTCCCCGGCTGACCTGGCAAGCTCGCGCCTCCGAGCATCCACAGCGGGGATGGTGCCGTTACCCGGAAGCCCCAGCCCCAGCGCCTCGGTCAGGCAGTTCATGGTGTTAGCAGTGAACATCCCGGCGCAGCTTCCGCAACCCGGGCAGGCAAGCTGCTCCAGCTCGGCAAGCTCCCGCTCCGTCATCTGCCCGCTGGCTACCCTTCCCACTGCCTCAAAAACAGAGCTTAGGTCAACTTTGCTCATCCCTTTATCAGTCGGGAGATAGCCTCTCAACATCGGCCCGCCACTTACGAAAATAGCCGGAACATTTAGCCGCACGGCGGCCATCATCATTCCGGGTATCACCTTATCGCAGTTGGGTATGAAAACGAGGGCATCGAAAGAATGCGCCTCGGCAACTATCTCGACTGAGTCGGCGATCAGCTCGCGGCTGGGCAGGCTGTATTTCATGCCGGGATGGTTCATGGCAATACCGTCGCATACCGCGATGGTATTGACCTCGAATGGGACTCCCCCACCTGCCCGGACGCCCCCCTTTACCGCCTCGGAGATATCACGCAGATGCTTATGCCCCGGAACGATTTCGCTGAAGCTGTTGACAATGCCGATAAATGGTTTATCCATCTCCTCGGCAGAACAGCCCAGCGCGTAAAGCAGTGACCGGTGTGGAGCGCGCTCCACACCTTTCTTGACCACGTCGCTTTTCATGGCATCCTCACTCCCTAGCTCTCCTCGATTAACAAAAAAGCCGTCCCGTGGGACGGCTCACCAGGAGACTGGCCCACACGGCCGGTTTATATGTTGCTGAGTACCAGTACCAGACGAGTATCATTCATGGTGATGATAAATTAGCACAGTTTCTTTTTTAGTGTCAAGTCAAACGCCGTGGGATTGCATTGAAGGGCTAAGTTGTCCCTCAATCTCCCCGATTTTGTCTACCCGGCGCTGGTGCCGCCCTCCCTCAAACTGGGTCAGAAGAAAAGCGCGGACTATTTCTGCAGCCAGCTCTACGCCGTTCCTGGCAGCAAGGCAGAGCACGTTAGCGTCGTTGTGCAGGCGCGCCCGCCCGGCGCTGAAGGCATCGTGGCACAGCGCTGCCCTGACCCCCCTCACCTTGTTTGCAGCTATACTCATTCCAATCCCGGTATCGCATATTAAAATGCCCCGCTCGCAATCGCCCAGGGCCACCGCACAGGCAACCCCCAGCGCAATGTCCGGATAGTCCACCGCATCGGCGCTGCGGGCGCCAAAGTCCTCATGACAGTAACCGGCTTGTTCGAGCAGCCGGATAACCGATTGTTTGACCTCGATCCCCCGGTGGTCGCAGCCAATCGCAATTCGCACTGTCTAGTCTCCTTCCTTTCCCTTTGATATTGATTTATTAATTATTAATAGAAACACTGTGAGTCCTTCTCCGGAAAGACGTGGCAATCTCAAAAAATCCCTTCAGCCTTGATATCTCCGCAAGCCTGTCTCAGTTCTTCTTCCGTGATAGCGCCCGAGCGCAGCATCCGTGGCGTCTCGACGGTGACATCAATAATTGTGGATTCCCTTCCCCCCGGACACCGGCCGCCGTCAATGACCAGATCTATTTTGTCGCCGAGCTGCATCCGCACTTCATCAGCCGTCAGTGAACTTGGCTGGCCGCTGAGGTTGGCACTGGTACCGACTAATGGCGACCCCAGTCCCCGGATAAGTTCCAGCGGCACCGGGTGGTCCGGTATGCGGATAGCCACGGTGTCACCGTTGCCGGTCACAATATCCGGCACCAAGCTGGACTTTCTCAGGACGAGCGTCAGCGCCCCGGGCCAGAAGTTGCGGATGAAACACCACGTAGAAGGAGGAATACCGTTGGTGATATCGGCTATCTGCAAAATGTCCGCCAGCAATACCGGAAGGGCAAGGTTTCGACGCCGCCCTTTGACCTCATAAATACGCGCTACGGCCTCCGGTCTGTTCAGACTGGCGCCCAGACCGTAAACTGTATCGGTGGGGTAGGCGATAACTCCTCCCCGCCGGAGGACTGCAATCCCCTGCTTAACCTGTTCCTCTATGCCCAGAAATGGTTTAGCCAACGCAGCTTTCAGCTACCGTTTTAGTTATTAGATGTCATTCCAGCGAAAGCTGGAATCCAGGGAGGAGTGGAAGGGTTCCCAGGTCAAGCCTAAGGATGACATCTCTAAGACCTTTCATTTTCACTTGACGCTAGTATACCACAATGATAAGCTTTGATTAAATGGAAGACGTAGCCAAGAGTAGTCTGAAATCAGCCCCAGACGAAAGCCTGCGCGTTTCCACCACCGGCGATATCGAAGTCGCTACCTACCTGGAGATCGCCAGGGAGATTGCCGGGGAGCAGCCGGCGCCGGTCAAAGAAGTCGTGCCGCCGGTTGAGCGGGAATCAATCGTAGTCATCGATTTCGGTTCTCAGTATAGCCTGCTCATCGCCCGCCGCGTGCGCGAGTGCAATGTCTACAGCGAGCTGGTTTCCCATGATACCCCCTGGGAAAAGATCGCCTCTCTAAACCCGAAGGGGTTTATTCTCTCCGGGGGGCCGGCCGGTGTTTACCAGCCAGGCGCGCCGCTGGCTCCAGCTTACATTTACGAGAGCCATTTGCCGGTGCTCGGCATCTGCTATGGAATGCAGGCCATCACCCACCAGCTGGGCGGCAGGGTGGCGCCAGGGACAGCGCAGGAATATGGCCACGCCGTTCTCCATCTGAGCGATGCCGATTCCCCCCTCTTCGCCGGACTGGAAAGTCCCGTGCCCGTCTGGATGAGCCACGGCGATAGAATCGAAGAAATGCCGCCCGATTTCAGGGCTCTGGCATACACGGAAAACTCGCCAATCGCCGCCATGGGGAACGACCGCGGCATGTATGGTCTCCAATTCCACCCGGAGGTAGCCCATACCCCGCAGGGTAAGACCATTCTGAAGAATTTTGCCTACAAGGTCTGCGGCTGCCAGGGGAACTGGACGATGGGTAACTTCATTGATGAGAGCATCGGCCGCATCAGGCAGCAGGTAGGCGGCGGCAAGGTTGTCAGTGCCCTCTCCGGCGGGGTTGATTCGGCGGTGGTGGCTAACCTTATCCATCGTGCGGTGGGCGACCAGATTACCTGCATCTTTGTGGATAACGGTCTCCTGCGCCGCGAAGAGGTTGAAAGGGAGTTCAAGGTCTTTCGCGCTAATCTGGGCATGAATATCATCCTGGTTGACGCCGCTGAAAGATTCCTCAACCGTTTGAAGGGCGTCATTGACCCCGAGCAGAAGCGCAAGGTCATCGGCGAAGAGTTCATCCGCGTATTTGAAGAAGAGGCAAACAAGATTGGCAAGGTTGATTTCCTGGCACAGGGTACGCTTTACCCGGACGTTATCGAGAGCGCCGCCTCCGGCAGTACCGCCTCGGCCAAGATCAAGACCCATCACAATGTCGGCGGGCTGCCGGCGAAGATGAAGCTAACCCTGATTGAGCCTCTGCGCTACCTTTTCAAAGACGAGGTGCGCAACGTGGGACTGGGACTCGGCATGTCCGAAGACATGGTCTGGCGTCAGCCATTCCCTGGCCCCGGTTTGGCAATTCGCATTATCGGCGAGGTGACCAGGGAAAAATTGGAAATACTCCGTTCGGCGGACTTCATCGTCATGAATGAGATTAAGAAAGCGAACTACTACCGTCAGCTCTGGCAGAACTTCGCCGTGCTCACCGATGTCAAGAGCGTGGGCGTCCAGGGCGATTACCGCACTTACGGCTACCTGATTGCCCTCCGCGCCGTCACCAGCGATGATGCCATGACGGCCGATTGGGCGCGCCTGCCCTATGATTTACTTGCCCGTATATCCACCCGCATCATCAACGAGGTCTCCGGCGTCAACCGCGTCGTCTATGATATCACCTCCAAACCTCCGTCAACCATTGAGTGGGAGTAAGAGATCAACCTTATTGTCATTCCCGCGCAAGCGGGAATCCAGGGGGTGGTGGACTGTGGAGTTAAGCCTGAGAATGGCATTACCCGGCACGCTTTGGGAGTAGGGAAATGGGCTTCGTCAAGACCAGAGTGAAAATATCTAACCCTGCTGAACCGTCCAGAACCGCAGAGCTTGAGCTCCTGGTGGATACTGGCGCAACCTTCACCATGCTGCCCGGTTCGTTGCTCAGAGAGATTGGTGTCCAGGCCGATACCAGTTTCCGGCTGAGGTTGGCTGACGGCAGGTTTCTGGAACGCGGCGGCTGCACTGTCTGGATGGAGGTTAAGGGCAAAGGGTACAAAGTGCCCGTCGTCATTGGTGAAAACGGGGATGTCTCCGTGCTGGGCGTTACGGCTCTTGAGATACTCGGATTTGAAGTAGACCCCATGAGTAGAAAGCTCAAGCCAGCCGATTATCTGGCGCTATAACTTCCAAACCACCATTAACGATAGAATGGGAGTAAATGATTTGAGGCACCAAAGAAAGTCCATGTTAGGTATTGACAATTTACACGTAAACGTGTATGTTAATTGGGAAAGATATTTCGACTGAGGTGAAAGAGGCAAATGGTAAGATTACCCTCTAAGATATATTTAACCGGCTCGGAGTCGCATCGGAGCAACAAGAAGCTAATAGCATTCGGCTGGTACGGGGGGAAGTTCAATCACCTTGGTTGGCTTCTGCCACTATTACCTCAATGTCATCATTACTGTGAGCCTTTCGGGGGATCTGCCGCGGTAGTCATAAACCGCCCTCCCTCGCCAGTGGAAACATATAATGACATTGACGGGGAAGTTGCCAATTTTTTTCGAGTACTCCGAGACAAGACGGACGAGCTTGTTAGGGCGATTGCTTTAACCCCTTTTTCAAGAGAAGAATTCTACCTATCAGTATCAAAAGATGTTGCTCAATCAACCGCTTTAGAGAGGGCCAGACTATTCTTTGTTCGTGCTCGTCAAGCCAGGACTGGTCTGGCACAGACTGCGTCTCTCGGACGCTGGGCGAACTGCAAAAGTACGAGCAGGGCTGGAATGTCTGGAGTTGTGTCTCGCTGGTTGGGCAGTGTTGAAGACTTACCTGATATTGCGTTGCGTCTACTGCGCGTTCAGATTGAAAATCGCCCTGCAACTGATTTCATAAAGTTGTATGATTCTAATGACACTTTGTTCTACTGCGATCCGCCATATGTCCATGAATCGCGTAAGGACGTTAAGGCCTATGCCTTTGAAATGGATGAAGAAGCTCATAGAGAGCTTGCCGAAGTTCTGCATGGCTGCAAAGGTAAAGCGGCTATTTCCGGTTATCGATGTAACCTTATGGATGAGCTATACCGTGATTGGCGTCGCTACGATGCTCTACCCAAGAATTGTCATTCAGTCAAGGAGCCTCGTCAGGAAGCCCTTTGGATGAACTACTAGAAGACAGACCCATGCCCATAGATTACGAAAAAGCACAAGAAATTCTGAAAACATTGTTTTCTAAAGCAGAAGCCGACTATTTGCAAGGTGTCCAAAGAAAGGCTACTGCATCTATCGTTACAGCTTGTAATACCATCTTCGAATCCAGGACCCAAGCTTACCGTGAGGTACTTCTTGGTTGTGCAATCGCTAGGATTCAAGATAAAGGCACCAACATTCGACAGCCCTATTTGGACCAAAGCCCGCAAGCTTTTAGTGGGCGTAGTCTTGATGAAAGAGTTGTTAATCCCTTCCTGCAGAGCAAACGTATCCCTTGCTCCAAAGGCCCTTACTTAAGTGTCTTTCGTCGCTCGATAAGATTCGATGAGAATACCAGAGTAGGCTTGAGGGACGCCAAAGGTTATGATGCGTTTCTGAGTCTTCTTTCCTTCTTGGAATCCATTTTGGAAGATACCCAACTGCTAGACTTTTTGTCTTATCTTCTTTATCGTTTTGTTCAGTTGCGAGAGTCTTCACTGGTCAAGCTTTCAAAAGTTCAGAGAAT
>JACPPV010000021.1 GCA_016190825.1 Chloroflexota bacterium | reverse complement strand
TAAATAGGCGTACCAACGACACCGTTCGCCCTGAGCCTGTCGAAGGGTGCGCCGATGGTTTCCTTCGGCTTCGCTCCCTCAACTTCGTTCGGGACAGGTCAGGACAGGCTAGCTCACCACGAACGGCGCGTGCTGTTACGCGGAACTCTGCAACTTAGTACTAGACCGCACACCGGGCCATCTAATGTCATTCCAGCGAATAAAAAAGAATCGGGGTGAGAGGATTTGAACCTCCGACCTCAGCGTCCCAAACGCTGCGCGCTAAACCAACTGCGCTACACCCCGAAAGCCAAAGTACCAAGTACTAAGTACCAAGTATCAAATTTCAAGGCCAGGAACAACCGTTAGTTTGCCGCCCCTTGCTGCTTGTCAGCCTCAGCCTTCGCCTTTAGCTCGGAGAAGTCTTTCTCTATATGTTCCTGTATCTGTTTGATGGTTTCCGGAGAGAGATGACGGAACCTTCCCTGCAATTTCAGGTATTCTTCCACCGGGCGCAATTTAGACGGGCTGACGCTCATCTTGAATTTCCCGTTTTCTATTTCATAGAGCGGGAATACCCCCGTCTGGACAGCCAGCCGGCCGATGTTGACACCTATCTCAGGGGCGCACCGCCAGCCGGTTGGACACGGCGAGAGGATGTGGACGTAGGCCGGACCATCGGTATCCGCTCCCTTCCTGACCTTGTCCATCAGGTCAAACGGATATGCCGGGCAAGCCGTGGCAACGTATGGTATTTTATGCGCCGCCGCAATCAACGGCATGTCCTTCTTCCAGGTGACCTGGCCGATGCTTTTCTTGCCAGCTGGAGCCGTGGTGGTAGAGGCGCCGAAGGGAGTGGAAGAAGACCGCTGGACTCCCGTATTCATATAGGCTTCATTGTCAAGACAAATATAAATCATATCATGGCCTCTCTCCAAGGCACCGGACAGCGCCTGAAGGCCGATATCCGCCGTTCCGCCATCGCCGGCCATTGCCACAACATGGATTTTCTTGCCCGCGCCCCGTCCCTTTCTTTCCTTCGCCTCCAACCCTGCCTCGACGCCGGCGGCAACGGCAGCCGTATTGTCAAAAAGGGTATGCAACCATGGCACCTTCCACGTGGTCCAAGGCAACGGTGATGAGACAATTTCCATACAACCTGTGGCCATCGTCACAATGATGTCCTTGCCCAGTGCCTTGCAGGCCAGCCTGACCGCCAGGGCTTCGGCACAGCCAACGCAGGCTCTATGTCCCGGGGAGAAGTTTTCCTGAGTCGTAACCTCCCGGCGGCCAAATTTCACACTATCAACCATTATCTATTCCCTCACTCCAAAGAACTCAAATCCTGACTTATCGGAACCTTCTTGGACGATCTCCATCCCCCTGTCAATGATCTGTTCGAACCCGTCAATTGTTATGTCCCGCCCGCCGAGGCCGCCGATTATGCTAACCACTTCAGGCTTCTTGTCCTCATGATAGAGCGACTGCTTGACCAGGGCGCAGAGCGGACCGCCTGACCCACCCAGCGAGATAGCCCTGTCCACCACAATCAAAACTTCGGCATCCTTCGTCATCTGGCGGACCTCATCGAACGGGAAAGGACGCCACAGGCGGGGACGGACCAGCCCAACTTTTCTGCCTGCCGCCCTGAGACGATCTATGGTCTCCATAGCCGTTTCGCTGAAACTGCCCATTATCATGAGCAGCACATCAGCATCCTCATTCCGGTAGCCTTCGACTGGGTGGTAGTGACGTCCGAAGCGCGTGCCGAACTCTTCCCAGACCTCAAGGATTACTTTTTTCGAAGCCATCAGGTTTTCGTATTGCGCCTTCTTGGTCTCGGTGTAAATGAAGGGCATGCCGAAAGCGCCCATCGTTACCGGCTTATCCGGATCAAGCGGAAATGGGTGCTTGTAGGGAGGAAGGAACCGGTCAACCTCTTCCAGCTCGGGGAAGGTGATTGGCTCGACCATATGAGTCAGATGGAAACCGTCCACGTGGACCATGACCGGCAGCAGCACCCGCTGGTCCTCGCCCATGCGAAAGGCGCAGAGCACGTTGTCCACTGCCTGCTGACCGTTTTCGACGAATATCTGTATCCACCCTGTGTCACCTACCGCCATCGCATCGGAGTGGTCTCCCCAGATGCTGAGGGGCGCCGAAAGAGCGCGGTTCGCCACCACCATAACCATGGGCAGCCTCATCGACGAGGCTACGTAGACAACTTCGTGCATCAACTCCAACCCCTGTCCGGCGGTGGCGGTGAAGGTTCTTGCCCCCACTGCTGAGCTACCAAGACAGGCGCTCAACGCCGAGTGCTCTGACTCGGTTGGAATGTACTGCGCGTCCAGTTCCCCGTTGGCTACCAGGTCAGCCAGATGCTCAACAATATGGGTCTGTGGAGTGATCGGGTACGCCGAGATAACGTCTACGTTGGCCAACCTGGCTGCCTCAGCGATCGCCAGGGAAACTTCCATTCCCACTACCTGTGCCATTATTCTTCTTCCTCCCCAACCATCTTTATGGCGTCCTTCGGACATTCCACGGCACAGATGCCGCAACCTTTGCAATAATACAGGTCAGCTACAAACCACCCCTCAGCGTCGTTTTGAATGCAACCTTCGGGACAGTAAATGAAACACAGACCACACTTGTTGCATTTTTCATGGTCAAATTCAGGAAGCTCGGTTTTCCAGTCTCCTGTACGGTATTCGCTGGCATTGCCCGGCTCAACCACGATGTTGCCAATCTCAAGGTCTTTCCAGGTCAACTCATTATCATTCTTCTTCGGCATTTCAGTCCCTCACCACCTCGCTTGTCATACCATTCACCACCGTCTCATCGTAAGCCCGCTTCATAGCCTCAAAATTTCTCTCTCCCAGGCGCCCGAAGCGGTGCTTAAAAGGCTCAAGGAGCGACTCCGGCTCGATTACCCGGCAGGCTTTGAGCAAGGCACCGATCATGCCAGTATTAACAATAGGCACACCCAATATTTCCCTGGCAATCGTGCTGGCGTCAACTGTAGCCAGGTGCCACCTGGAGCCCACTTCCACCTTGACCTCTTCGAATGGCTGTTTGGTGTTAATCACCAGCGTCCCGCCTTCTTTCAACCCCGTGGTGACATTCACCACACGCAACAGAGCTGGGTCAAGGACAATGACAACGTCCGGCGTCTGGATACCGGCCCGGTTTCTGATTGGTCTAGTGGCGCTGATGCGATTGAACGCGACCACCGGCGCCCCCCTCCTCTCCGGGCCAAAACTGGGGAAGGCTTGCGCATATTTGCCATCATGGATTGCGGCCTGGGCCAGCAGCTCTGCGGAGGTTACGGCTCCCTGCCCGCCGCGGCCATGCCATCTGATCTCTAAATCCGTCGTATCTATCGTTACCGCCTCCTGATTCTTTATTGACACATGCGCGCCGATATGCGTGAATTCGGGAGAATGCCCCTGGAGCGACTCGAACGCTCGCAACCGGCTCCGGAGGCCGGTGCTCTATCCACCTGAGCTACAGGGGCGAATGGTCATCAATCACCTGGCAACTCAAAAACCTCTTTACCGGGAATGGGCGTATGTTACTCCAATCTCTCCAGATGGTGCATTGCAATCTCATAATAACCTATTTTGCACGGCTAAGGCAAACGCACCAGACTCACTGCCTCACGGCTTTACCAGCAGCAGATGCGTTTTTCCATTTTGCAGGACTTTCTGGGTAACACTGCCCAGAAACCACCGTTCAATGCCTGAGTGACCATGAGTCGTCATTGCCACCAGGTCCACGGCTTTCTCTTCGGCGGCTCTGAGAATCTGTTCCGCCGGCTCCCCCATTCTGACCTCGCAGGTGAAGCTCCCACCCACGCCCTGCAGTTTATTGCACGCCTGCTCAAGATAGCGGTTGGAGTCTGCTTTCATTCCTTCAAGGACCAACTCAGGGACTTTTATGTAGTCCAGCCCGCCGATGGTATGAACGTGGTAGCCCGGCGCGACAGTGGTAAGCACCGTAACCTCGGGGGCGAATTTACCGGCCAGCTCTCTGACGTAGGGAAGAACGGCTTCAGCCTTCTCCGAGCCATCAAGAGTGACCAGTATCTTGCCAAATACCGCTTCCGGGACGGTCTCCGGTGCAGCGATGGTGGCCCGGAGCAAGAGAACCGGCTTATGTGTCCGCTGAATTATCTTGTAGGCCGTGCCCCCCAGCGACCATGCCTTTACACCAGAACGGCCGTGCGAAACGAGAATAATCAGCCCGGCATCGGTCCTTTCGGCATAGTCAGTGATTTCGGTAGTCGGGTCTCCGGACAGCACCACAGGAGTTATCCCGGCAACGGCTGGCTTTCCGGCTCTCGAGACCTTGATACGCTCGATTACTTCTTGTGCGGATACCCTCTCAACGTAACCCTGCGCCATATGGCGGTATTCTTTCTGTGCCGGTTCGCACACAGTAACCAGGTCTACCTGGGAGCCGAAGGCATTACCTATTTGCCTGGCATAGGGCACAGCTAGCTCACCAAGCTCCGATCCATCCAGTGGGACTACAATCCTCTCAAACATCTCTAACCTCCCCCTATGAGTGTCTTATGATTACCAGCAGCCATGATAGGGCAACTACCAGCAGCGTGCTCGGGCCGGCGTATTTCAAGTATCTTCCCCATCCAATCGGATAGCCTTCCCTTTCCGCGATGGCAGTGCCGACGACGTTCGCCGAAGCGCCAATGGGAGTAGCGTTGCCGCCGATATTGCCTCCCAGCACCAGCGCCCAGACCATTGCCGGCAAGGGAAATGCCCCGCTCTGCGCTAGGTTGGCAATCACCGGCACCATCGTGGCAGCAAATGGGATGTTATCAACTACCGCCGAGGCGACCGCCGAAACCCAAACAATGATGGTCATCAGGATAGTTAGATTCCCCCCGGATACATCAGCAATGTAGTCGGCCAGGATCTTTAGAACTCCGGTCTCCTCAAGCCCCCCCACGGCAACAAACAGTCCAACGAAAAAGAGCAGCGTCCGCCAGTCCACCCGCTGGATGATATGCGGCGCTCTCTTGAAAGCAGCTACCAAGGTCAGCGATCCGGCAATAACGCCAATCAGAGCGATGGATAGACCCGTCTCCGCGTGAGTGACGAGGAGAACTATAACCAGAAAGAAAATGGCCACATCCACTTTGAAAAGGAGCGGGTTAATGATTGCCCTGGCAGGCTGCGGATACTCCTGGGAAGACGCAGGCATTTGAGCCTGAGATGACACCATGGATCTGCGGGTAACCAGAAAGAAAAAGCCCAGCGAGACGAACATCCCGGCCCAAACGATGACTCCGGCGTTAGTAAGAAAATCCATGAATGAATATCCGAAAGCAGTGCCGATAATAATATTAGGCGGATTGCCAGATATGGTGGCAGCGCCGCCGGTGTTGGCGGCAAAAATCATGGCAATAATCAGCGGCACCGGGTCGAACTTGAGCAAATGTGCCAGTTGGATGGCCACGGCAGTCATGAACAACAGGACGGTTATGCTGTCAATGAACATGGCCAGGAAACCTGATAGCAGCATAAAGCTGACCAGGATGGGCATGACCCGGTACTTCACCAGTTTCGCCACCGTCAGGCAGAGCCAGGCGAAAAAACCCGTTTCAGCCATGCTCTCGACCATCGCCATCATACCGGCAATAAAAACAATAGTCTGCCAGTTGATTCCGTGGGACTCTATGGTCTCATGGCCGGGAAACCAGAACTTGGCCTGAAATAGCTGGCCAAAGTTAAGGACATTCAGAACAGCCCCCGGGCTCTTCATGGCAATCAGAAAGACCAGGGTAATAGTCAGCGCCCCGGCGATAAGAGCGACGACGTATCTGGGCGCCTTATCAAGCACAAGCACGACAAACATGGCAACAAAAATAACGACCGCTAGAACCTGGCTCAATTCCATATGAAAACTAACCTCTCTATTACGCCGGCATAATCTGATATTCTGCCCGGCGCAAAACAGGCTAATTCTATCAGAATCTCCTTGTCCACGAAAGACCCCCATTAAAGAGTGTCGATGAGTCCCAGTAAAATCACCATACCATTGAGTACGCTTTCCTTTTCTACAGCCATGGTTACGGAGACGATCATCTACATAGCGATGGCGCTGAAGCACGCGTATCCTTTCGTCACCGCCAATCCCCGCCACCAGGAACGGCGATTGAATTGCGAAGTCATCCCAGTGGACAAATGGAGGACGTAGATGATGCTGTAATCTGTCCACCGCCCCTGTCTCGTTCCGGGGATTTGACACCGGAAAAATTGCAATACGTCATGCGCAGGTGTACTATAATAAAACAAATGGACAACATAGCGAGGTGAGGACGATGACCTGGTTTAAGCATCCTGTTTTCATTTGAAGATGAGCCAACCAGAGCGATGCAGGTCTTGCATCATTCATCAGTTCGAAGAACCTCCGTCTCCACAAGAGTTGGTTAATGGCTTAGTGTCTTAGCAACTTGTGTCCGGTGGCCCGCGAGAAGCGGTGGTCGAGGTTCTTCGATCACCGCTTCTTCTTTGCCTGAAAATAATTGAAGGAGTCAGCAACAAATGGCAAGTCACGGGACACAAAGGACAGGGCGGACACCTTATTACTTGAGCCTGACTGCTTTCCTGGCCTCTCTTGGCCTGCTCCTTTTTACCCTGGTTGATATCAGAAGGGGGTTCCTTTTTTCCAGCTACTTCAAGATAGGGGCGCCTTCAACATTGCTTAATCTTAATCCGGGCCACCTGGCGCTGGCGTTTATCGCCGGACTGGGGATGTGGCTCAGCTACAAATATATGAAGAGACTTGAGGATAACCAGGAAAAGGACACAGACACCAGGACTATGGCTAAAACATCAGCAATTATCATCGGCGCCCTCCTAGTCATTGACCTTTTTATTTATCGCGGTGTACCGGCATCGAGGTTCCTGGCGGCGGGGAAAATGGGGGTAGGGGCGGGACCGATGGGATTGGGACGAGCCATGCCTGTCGACAGCTTTCCGGAATGGCTCCAACCTGCGGCAGAGGGACTAAACTATCTCCTGGTTGTCTGGCACGCCACAACACTCGGTATACTCCTCGGAAGCCTTTTCCTGGTCGCCGGAGCTGGACTCGTGATGAGACTGCGCGGCAACAGTTTCGTCACTCACCTCACCGGCTCGGCTGTATCTTTAGCCCAGCCTTTTTGCTCCTGCTGCTCCGCTCCAATAGGAGCAGCGTTATACAGAAAGGGTGCGTCCGTGGGACCTACGCTGGCTTTTGTTGTCTCAGCGCCAATGCTTAATATCACCAGCCTGATTCTGGCAACTGCGCTGCTGCCGGCCGAGTTTGCCCTTCTCAGAATTCTGGGGGGGATTCTTATTGGCATTTTCATTACCTATGGCATCTCTCTACTTGCCGCCCGGCGGTTGGCTGAAAGTCCCGAAGCGACAGATGATAAGCGTACTGGCTGGGGATCGAAAGTGATAAGCGCCTATACCCGGCTCTTTCAATTTGAGAAACTCTTTTCAGAAGCTATTGTAGCTTCGCCGGCCGCACTCGTTTCGAACTGGTTGGGGATGGCCGGTAGGTTAGCAAGAGTGATGGTGCCGGTTCTTCTCGTTGGGGCAATACTGTCCGCATACATAGTCCAGGCTATGCCGGATACCGGCAACAATTTCTTCGGTGTGGGAGTAACCGCCCTATTTGGTTCCCTCATTATGGTGCCAACCTGGACGGAAATCCCGTTCGCAGCAGCGCTGATCAATAAGGGACTGCCCGGGATGGCTGCGGTGGCGCTTATCACCCTGCCGGCGGTCAGCCTGCCAGCCCTTGCTATAGTCGCCGGCTCGATGAGAAACGTTAGAGTCGCCCTGGCTCTCGGCCTGTCAGTCTTCATCGTCGGGACGGCGGCGGGGGCGCTCTTTCTTTAGACTAGTGCTGAGTTGCATAATTAAGCCGTCTTATGCGCGCCGTTCGTGGTGAGCTAGCCTGTCCTGAGCGAAGCCGAAGGAAACCACCGGCGCGCCCTTCGACAGGCTCAGAGCCTGCCCCGTACTTGATACGGGGGCGAACGGGATTATTTATATGCCTTTTTCTGAAACTAAGTACTAGCGCTGAGTTGCATAATTGCCTCTACACATTTCCTCGCTCCCTGTGGGAAGGATCAAGGTGAGTCCCGACACATCGGGGATCATCCCAACCTTCTCCCATCAAGAGAGAAGGGACTGCGAATGTATATGCATTCCAGCGTGGAAGACAGTTAAACCTGTCCTGAGCTTGCCGAAGAAGTGGGGGGATGAAGTTCACGCTCACACAACTCTCCCGTCAAGGTGGGGAAGGGAATATTCAATGGATTTATAAGACACTACAATGCAACGGCTAAAGAAGTATAACAGGGCTGAGCATCTCCTCTGGAGGGAGAACCCCAGCCCTGCTCTATTACATGGTAAGCTGCCGAACGGTCAGTTACTTACCAATTCTGAACATTTTCGTGCGGCACACGGGACAAACGCCCTGAGTAGCGGGACGGCCGTTCTTCATCGTGATGTTCCGCGTGCTCTGCATTTCTCTCTTGGCGCGGCACTTGACACAGTACCCTTGCATCGGGCTGCCTCCTTTCTCTAGAGATTTAGCCTATATTGAGCGTAAACCATCCTGCTACGAATGTCAATAGGCTCAACGAGCAGTTTTCCCCAGATGCAGTCAATAAGGTCATAAAGAAAACTGAGGGACAGCGCAAGACAATACTATTCGCGGCAAAATAAGTTCAGAAACTTGTCATCTGCTGCCTATTCGCTTCGCCAGCACGTTCAATATTACTCCGGTGAACAGGCTCAGAATCCCGACGGTGATAAAAAGCATGGAGAGCAGCGCGGTTCCCGTGGCGAGGACGCTGGAGGCGGCAAACGTTTTTACCACCATCACACCGGCAATAATCCCGAGCAGGATAAAAACACCCCCGGCCATGCCAAAAAACAATAGCGGTTTTCTCTCGGAGATCATCACGGCTATGCGGTTAAGGTTGCCCATGCCGTGCCTGATAGGATTCAGGGTTGACCCATCAGCCGTGTAGATGATGGTAACGGGGACCTCGGTCATCCTCAAGCCCTTACTGGCGGCCTCCGAGATCATTTCTGCTTCCACGGCAAAGCCATTCTCCTTCAGATGGATTTCGGAAATCGCTCTTCTGGAAAGGGCTCTGAATCCTGACTCTGTATCTGAAATCTTGCCGCTCGCCAGTACCCGCGTCGCGTAAGATAAGACCTTTTGCCCCGCGCGGCGATAGAGGGGAATGTCGCTTTGCCTGATTCTCCGGGAACCGATAACGAGATCGAATCCCTGCGCTACGCCATTGAGCAGAGCGGGTATCTCCCGCGGGTCATGCTGAGAATCGGCGTCGAGCAAAACAAGGACGTCTGCATCTCTCCGGGCAGCCTCTGCCAGTATGTTCTGGATTGCCACACCTTTGCCCTTGTTTTGCCCGTGCCTGATAACGGTGGCTCCGGCAAGCTCAGCAACCCTGGCCGTCTCATCCTTGCTTCCATCATCCACAACAATGACCTCGTCGGCATACTGCCTGGACAGCAATACGAGGCTGCCGACGTACTTCGCCTCGTTATAGGCAGGCATAGCGGCAATTATCTTCGGTGACCCCGGTTGTTTCATAGCATCCGTGTTCGCTCTCCTGCTACATGGCGATTATCGCACGCCTTAATCGCTCTCATTATAGCTACCACTACAGGGCAAAACAAGGCTGGCTTGAGCAACCTTTTTTCGGGACACCGATGTTGGGCCGGCCGTGTGATACAATTGCCCCATGAACGCCAGGCGAACAAAATACATTCCCGCTCTTGGTTCCCGCTGGCTGACGCCGCTCTATGACCCGATGATGCGCCTCTTATTGCACGAGGCGACTTTCAAGCGCCACCTGGTGCAGCAGGCCAGCATCAAAGAGGGAGACCGCGTGCTCGACCTCGGCTGCGGAACGGCAACATTGACGGTAATGATAAAGCAGGCGCAGCCAGGAGCCGAAGTGGTAGGTCTGGATGCCGATCCGGAAGTGCTCAGGATTGGCAGGTCAAAGGCGGCGAAGGCCCGGGTGGATATCGCTTTCAACCTGGGGACGGCTTTCAGCCTGCCATACCGGGACAGGTCTTTCGACCGTGTTGTCTCCAGCCTGGTCTTTCACCACCTGAGCACCGAAAACAAAAGAGCGGCTTTTTCTGAATCCGTTCGCGTGCTGCGCCCGGGCGGTGAGCTTCATGTGGCGGATTTCGGCAAACCACACAATACTCGCATGCGCCTCGTCTCACTGGCAATGAGGCGATTCGAAAAAACGCCCGATAACATCCAGGGGCGGTTGCCTCAGCTGTTCCGTGACGCCGGATTCGAAGGGGTCGCTGAAACAGCCCGATACTCAACTATTTTTGGCACCCTTTCATTTTACAGCGGTAAAAGACCGTCCCCTCCCTTCTCCCTTGATGGGAGAAGGCCAGGATGATCCCCATGTACCGGAACTCCGGAACTCACCTTACCCTCTCCCCCGGTGGCAAGGAAATTCGTCCTGTTCTTTATGCAAACGCTAAGTCTCAATCGCCTACATATGCGCCTCAAACCACTGGTTCACCTTTCCCCAGTTGACGATGTTCCAGAAAGCCTCAACGAATTTAGCCCTGTCATTCTTATAGTCCAGATAATAGGCGTGCTCCCAGACGTCAAGCACCATCAAAACAGGGAAGCGGGGCGGGAAATTAACGTTATGCTTTTCTATCTGCATGACGCCGAGTTTCTGGGTATCGCTGCAATAGCAGACTGCCGCCCAACCGGAGCCTTCCGTACTGACCGCCACCTGGGTGAACTCCTTCTTGAACCTGTCAAAAGACAGGTAATCTTTCCTGACGGCGTCAGCGAACTTCCCCACCGGCTGTCCGCCGCCGCCTCTTCCCGCAGGCGCCATATTTTGCCAGAAGATAGAATGGAGCTCGTGCCCGCCCAGATTGAAAGACAACTCTTTAGCGATCGCCTTCATATCAAGGTCGGTGCTTTCTCTCCGCGCCTTTTCCAGCTTGTCCAGGATGGTATTGGCTCCATTGACATACGCCTGGTGGTGCTTGGTGTGATGGATACGCAGCAACTCCTCCGATATATAAGGTTGCAGGGCATCATAACCATAGGGCAGGGCGGGTAAGGTATATGATTTTTGCGCTACCGTTGCCATTTCCTCCTCCTCATTTGCCAGATATTTGTCTTTTAATTATGCCACTTCGAAAGGACTCAACCCATTGCGGAACATACGTATTTGATGCGAAAACTTTTAATACTGCATTGCAAGAAGGTTTTTCGAGAGTTTTGAGTAGGAGAAGGATTTACTTATCGTGCATGAAGGACAGCAGTCGAGCTTGATATTCACGTTTCCAGCAAATGCCTCAGCGTTAAAGCATTTCTGACGGCGAAACCCTCAGCATCATTATTAAAATACGCATATACCACCCCCGTTCTGAGAGTACGAATCTTTCTGGCCCATTCGTTCAACTCATCGTCAGAATAACAGCTTCCGTAGAGCAACTGGCTGCCATGAAAGCGAATATAGGCAAAATCGGCGGTGGCTGTCACCGGCGTGGTGAAGCCGGGAAGGTCATAAATGCAAAAACCCGCATTGTAGCGGCGAAGGATGGCCAGCACCGCGTCATCAAGCCAGGAATCATGGCGGAATTCGAAAACGTGGCTGACGCCGCCGGGCAGTATTTCCAGGAACTCCTCCAACCTCCGGTCATCGCGCTTCATATTCGGCGGAAGCTGATAAAGCAACGGTCCCCTCTTCTCCCCAAGCAGCCGGGCGCGTTCTATAAAGTTGTCTACAGGGACGGCAACATCGCGGCACCGCTTGATATGGGTGATAAAGCGGCTGACCTTGAGCGAAAAGACAAAACCCGGGGGAGATGATTCCCGCCAGCCGGCAAAAGCCTTTTCCGAAGGCAGGCGGTAGAAGGTATTGTTAAGCTCTGCGGTATCAAAGCGCTGCGAGTAAAACTCGAGCCACTTCGCCCTGCCAAGGTCCGCCGGATAAAACACCCCGCGCCAGTGATCATAGTGCCATCCAGACGTGCCGATGTAGTACTTCGCGCCCATCTCTAACCCTATTCTAACAGTGGAAGGTTGCCACAACAATCAAGTAAGAGGCACCATCCTTCTCAAAACGCGGCGGTATCACCCTATTCCCGGCGGAAAACGGGGTATTTTGGGGAATGAATGCAGGTAGTTTCTCACCGACAAACCACTTGCAAAAGTCAAAAGAATGGTGTATTCTTACAAAAGTTAGGTTTTTTGAGAATTTTATAGATTTCTATAGATTCATGACACTGATGAGGAGCCGGTCTGAGTCCCTTCGGACCTTTGAACATGGTGGAAAAACGCTCGATAATTGAAACCCTGCTCAGCATCCGGGAGGCAAGCCAGATTCTTGGCGTTAGTGAGGTTACCCTTCGCCAGTGGACCGATGAAGGCAAGATAAAGGCATTCATCACCCCCGGCGGCCACCGCCGCTACTCCCGGACCGAGCTGAGGAAACTCTTAAGCTCACAAACGAAAATGCACGGTATCAAAGACCTCGTTTCCGAGCTTGAGGGCAGCGTTGACGTCCACAGAGAAATCTCCCGGAAGGCCATCGAACACACTTCGTGGTATGGCCAGCTTACGCCGGAATCCCAGGAGCAACTGGGGCAACTGGGCCGCGGCATACTTAACCTCATCATCAGGTACATCAACGACCCATCAAGGCGAGAGGCAACCATCGAACTTACCCGCGGCGTCGGCCACGACCTGGGCAAAATGCTCGCCGAGCTCGGTCTGCCCTTGACCACATCAGTCGAGGCTTTTATCCTGCACCGTGACCCCATCATTAACGCAGCCACCCAACTGATGAAGAAAAGGGAGGGTTTCACCGGGCGCGTTGTTGAGGCGATCCCGATGGTCGCCCACATTATGGACGAGGCGCTGGTCTCTCTGGTAGCGGCGCACCAGCAAAACCGCAAAGAAATCAATGGCGATTCCAAAGGAGGCACCCGATGATATCCTTTTCCCGTTTGCTCTGTGATGCCCTTGGCCCAATGGACAATCTCCGTTACAGCCATTCCAGAGCACACAACCCGGCGACGGCTGAGCCGAACCGCGTCCCACGCCCGGTACTGGTCTGGAACTGCACCCGGCAATGCAATCTCGGCTGCATGCACTGCTATGCCAGCGCCGATACCACCAGGTCAGCGGGGGAAATGGATACCGCGACGGCCCGGCAATTCATCAGCGGCGTAGCTGAATTCAGCGTGCCGGTGCTCATGTTCTCCGGCGGCGAGCCGTTGCTCAGAAAAGATTTATTCGAGCTGGCCAGCTTTGCCAAAGAGGAGGGGCTCAGACTTGTCATTTCAACCAACGGCACGCTGATAACTGACGAGGCCGCCAGAAAGATAAGCGAGATCGGCTTCGCCGAAATTGGAATAAGCCTGGATGGCATTGGCGAGAAGAACGACTATTTTCGAGGACGGAACGGCGCCTACGATGACGCGCTGCGAGGTATCAGGCGCTGCCTCGAGCGAGGCATCAGGGTATCGTTGCGCCTGACGATGACTCACTTCAACCACCAGGAAATACCTTCGATTTTCCGGCTGGTGGAAGAAGAAGGAATCAACCGCGTCTGCTTCTACCATCTCGCCTATGCCGGGCGCGGCGACCGCCTGCAAAAAGAAGATATTTCCTACGCCGATACCAGGGCAGTAATTGACACGATTTACCGGGAGACCATAGATATTTACCAACGCGGGCACCCCAAGGAAGTCCTCACTGTTGCCAACCATGCCGATGGCATCTATCTCTATCTGAAACTGAAGGAACAGGACCCCGACCGCGCGGAAAAGGTGCTCGCCCTGCTTGAGACAAACGGCGGCAACAACTCCGGGCAGATGATCAGCGCCGTTGATGATCTGGGCAATGTCCACCCCGACCAATTCTGGTGGCACTATACCCTGGGGAACGTAAAGGACCGGAAATTCGGGGACATATGGTCGGATAACTCGGAGCCTCTCCTGCGTGGATTGAGGGACCGCAAACAATTGCTTAAGGGACGCTGCGCCCGGTGCCAGTACCTGGGCATTTGCAACGGCAACCTGCGGATACGCGCCGAGGCAGTATTCGGCGATGTCTGGGCGGAAGACCCGGCCTGCTATTTGACCGACAAGGAGATCGGAATATGCAGCTAAGAATGCCTGGCGACCCGAATATACTCATTCCGCGGGCGCAGCTTATAGCCTGGGAAATTACTAAAGGCTGCAATCTTTTTTGCGCCCATTGCCGTGGCTCATCCGAAGGAATCCAATACGATGGTGAGCTATCCACACAGGAATGCTTCAAGGTCATCGACGAGATACTGGAGATAGGCAAGCCGATACTCATCCTCAGCGGGGGCGAGCCGCTCTTCCGTAATGACGTCTACGAAATCGGACATTACGCGGCAAGTAAAGGGCTGAGAGTGGTTATGGGGTCTAATGGCACCCTCATCAACCCGGAGGTGGCCACGAAATTGAAGGAAATCCCCCTCTCTCGCGTAGCCATCAGCCTGGATTTTCCCACGCCAGAACTGCAGGACAAGTTCCGGGGACAGAGCGGAGCCTTCGCCAATGCGCTGGAGGGAATTGCCAACGCCCGCAAGGCCGGCATCGAGATACAGGTAAACAGCACCATAACCAAAATGAATGTGGAATACCTTGACGACCTCCTCACCCTGGCGCAGAAAGCCGGCGCCATCGCCTTCCATCCCTTCCTGCTGGTACCCACCGGACGGGGAAAGAGACTGGAATTGGTGGAGCTGTCACCGCAGCAGTACGAGGAGACGTTGAACTGGATATTTGACCGTGTGCAGGAACTCGGCGAAAGCTTCTTTTTCAAGCCCACCTGTGCGCCGCACTATTCACGGGTGATGAAACAAAGGGAAAAGGAAATGCGTTCACACGGGGCTGCGCCGCCCCAGGCTACCGGCGGCCGCCCTTCGATGCACTCCATTACCCGCGGCTGCCTGGCCGGAACGGGATTCGCCTTTATTTCGCACCGGGGAGATGTCCAGGGCTGCGGATACCTCAGCCTGCCCGCCGGTAACGTCAGGGAGAAGCCTTTCCACGAGATATGGAACAACTCGCCGCTTTTCACCAGCCTGCGCAATCTGGCAAATTACGGCGGTAAATGCGGCGAATGCGAATACAAGAGAATCTGCGGCGGCTGCCGGGCGCGCGCCTACGAAACGACCGGCGACTGCCTTGAAGGTGAACCGTATTGCGTCTACGAGCCGTTGGCCAGGCGCAAAAATTGAATTGAGAAAGGATGAAACCCCTGGACAGTATCAGCAAAAAGCTACTCAGCCAGATCCAGTTGGAATTTCCACTGGTCCCCATGCCATACCTTGCCCTCGGACAAAAGTTGGGTATAGACAGTGAAGAAGTCATCGAACGCCTCCGGGGACTGAAAGACCGGGGAATGGTCCGCCAGGTCGGCCCGGTTGTGGATTCAAGGCGTCTCGGCTACAAGAGCACTCTGGTAGCCATGAAGGTAGCCGGTTCCCGATTGGACCAGGCTGTGCAGTTCGTTGCTCATCACCCGGGGATCAGCCACAGCTATGAACGGGACCATGAGTTCAATTTCTGGATAACGCTGGCAATTCCGCCAGCAGTGGACCTGGCTTCCGAGCTAGAACGCCTCGCCGAACGCACGGGCGCTGAAGCGGTGACCGCCCTGCCGGCCACCAAACTGTTCAAGATAAGGGCTCTTTTCGCCGCCGATGAAGACGATACGGCGGCTACCGTCCTGACAAGTCGGGATGGTGCTCTGCCGGCACCGGCTGAGCTTTCCGACCTTGACCGGCTGGTGATCAACGAGCTTCAGCAAGACCTGCCGCTGGTCCCCTTGCCTTTTGATGAGATGGCCCAGGAAACAGGTCTGGAATTGGAAATTTTCCTGGCGCAGTGCCGCTCCCTTTTGGATCGTAACATCATTCGGCGTTTCAGCGCCCAGGTCAATCACCGCAGTGTTGGCTTCACTGCCAACGCCATGACCTGCTGGATCGCGCCGCCTGAAAGGATAGACGCCGCTGGAAATGAGCTGGCAGCAATGGCTGAGGTCAGTCACTGCTATGAAAGGGAGACCAACCACCTCTGGCCGTATAACCTTTTCGCCATGATCCACGGCCACACTGAAGAGGCTTGCTACAAAATTGCGAATGCGGTAACATTAAAAACCGAACTCGGAGACCCCGTTCTCCTTTTCAGCACAAAGGAATTCAAAAAAACGAGGATAAAGTACCTGGTATGAGCGCAAGAGAACAAACGCCGGCCTATTATCCCGTCTTTCTAGACATTCAGGGGAAAAAATGTGTTGTCATCGGCGGTGGAAATGTAGCCTTGCGCAAGGTCAAGGGGCTGCTCGAGCACGGAGCAAAGGTGGACGTGGTCAGCCCTGAGCTTTGCCCGGAGATAGTTGGGCTGGCGGAAAACCGGGAAATAGGCGTTTTCCAGAGACATTATCAGACTGGCGACCTGCAGGGAGCTTTCATCGCCATCGCCGCGACTGATAGCCGCACCACCAACTCCCGGATAGCGCGGGAGGCGAGAGAGAGGCACGTCCTGGTCAATGTGGTGGATGACGCCGAACTTTCTGACTTTATCGCGCCGGCAATAGTGCGTCGCGGCGGCCTGTCCATCGCCATATCAACCGCCGGGCTGAGTCCGGCGCTGGCGCGAAAGATTAGGACCAGGCTGGAAGAGGACTTTGGCGAAGAATATGCTGAGCTGGCGCGGCTGATTGACGAGGTGCGCACGGAAGTGAAGCAACGTGGGATCAAGGTAGACGCCGAAACATGGCAGGAAGCACTGGACGTGGACAGGCTAGTCAGCCTGGTTAAACAGGGGCACAGAGGAAGAGCCAGAGATACTCTGTTCGAGCATCTACTCAAACAGCCCGAAGAAATCAAGAAGGTCTGATTAATGAAGATTACTCTTGTCGGCATCAATCATCAAACTGCCCCGATCGAAGTCCTGGAACGAGCGGCAATCAGGAAGGATGAGCTTGACCGCTACCTCCAGTTGCTGGGCAGCTACGTCCCCAACGGAATTATTCTCTCCACCTGCAACCGGACAGAGGTTTACACCGTCAGCAGCGATGGGCGCGAGGCAGAAAAGGACATTTTCAGCTTTTTCTGCACCTGCTTCAATTTCTCCGATGCCGAGCTGACTCCCAGCACCTACGTCATCACCCAGCCCGGGATAGTCGCCGAGCATCTGTTCCGCATCGCCGGCGGCCTCGATTCCCTGATAATCGGCGAGTACGAGGTGCTGGGACAGGTTGGTCATGCGCTCCAAGCGGCTGAAAAAGCCGGAATGGTGAGCCTGCCGCTGCGCCACCTTTTCCAGAGCGCCATCCGCACCGGCCGGCGCGTTCGCGAGGAGACGGGCATCAGCAAGAACGCCCTATCGGTAAGCTCCGTGGCGGTGGACCTGGCAACGAGGATCGCTGGCGACATGAGCACCTGCCGCATGCTGGTCATTGGCGCCGGTGAGGCGGGCAGATTGGTCGCCAAAGCAGCCAGGGATTACGGAACACCCAGGATAGTCGTCGCCAACCGGACGCAAGAAAGGGCATCAGCCCTCGCGATGATGCTGGGCGGAACGGCAGTGGAACTCAGCCACGTCCCACAGGTGTTGAGCTCCTGCAATATCGTTGTTGCCTGCGCCGAAGCGCCACAATGGATACTGGACGTTCCGCAGGTGGAACAAGCCATGAAGGAGCGCCCGGAGCTGCCGCTCGTAATCATTGACATCGCCGTGCCGAGAAACGTAGAACCAGCGGTGAAACAGGTAAATAATGTCTTCCTTTACAACATGGATGACCTGACCGGGATTTCCGAGGCTAACCGCAAGCAGCGGGAAGAGGAAACTGCCCTCGCAGCCGAAATCATCAGGGCAGAGCTGGACAAGCTGACTGCCTGGTGGCAGGCGCTTCAGATCAGGCCGGCAGTCAGCGCCCTTATGGAAAAGGCTGAAGCGGTGCGTACCGCACAGCTAAACAAAACACTGAAGAAGCTGCGCTCCCTGTCCCAGGAGGAACGGGACTATCTGGAAGCCATGACCAAATCCATTGTCGTTAAGATATTGAAAGACCCCATCGAATATCTCGAACACAATAACGGGAGCCGGGAAGACAGCATTGAGATGGTCAGCCGAATATTCCATTTAAAGAAGGGAAAATCGGAGTGAAAACCAGGCTCACCATCGGCTCCCGCGGCAGCAAGCTGGCGCTGATTCAGACCGAGATGATCATTGCCGCTCTCAAGAAGGCAAATCCCCGCCTGGAGATAAACCTTTCCAAGATAAAGACGACCGGCGATCGCGAGCGCAATAAGCCCTTTGATGACATGGAAGGGAGCGGTATATTCGTCAAAGAGATTGAAACGGCACTGCTTGACGGCCGCATCGATCTGGCGGTACACAGCTTGAAAGATATGATGACAGATGTTCCCCGTGGTCTTTGCCTCGCGGCAGTGACGGAAAGGGCTGACCCGCGGGACGTCCTGGTCTCCGCCGGAGGGAAGAAGCTGGCGGAACTTCCTCCGGGGGCCAGAATCGGGACCGGCAGTCCGCGCCGCGCCGTACAGCTCACCGCCCTCCGCCCGAACGTGCAGGTACAGAGTATTAGAGGAAATGTTGACAGCCGCCTGCGCCGCGTTTCGAGCGGAGAGCTCGACGGTGTTATCGTTGCTGCTGCCGGAATCATCCGTCTCGGTTTACAGGATAGGATCACTGAGTACCTCCCCATAGATAGCTTTTTGCCCGCCGTAGGCCAGGGTGCGCTGGCTCTGGAAGCCCGGGCGGACGATAAGGAAACATTAGCGCTGGTAGCCCCCCTCAACCACATGCCCACATGGCAGAGCGTTACCGCCGAGCGCGCCTTTCTCAGGGCGATGGGCGGAGGCTGCACCACACCGATAGCCGCCCTGGGAACGGTCAAAGGTGATACCCTCAGACTTTCGGGAATGGTATCCGACGTTGACGGGACGAGGATTCTGAAAGATGTAGAAGAAGGCAAGCCGGACGAGGCGGAGCAAATCGGTATCCGCCTGGCACGGAAGTTCCTCGATGCCGTTTCCGCTGCATTCATCGCCGGTGTAAAGAAAAGTGGCTAAAGGCAAGGTTTATCTGGTCGGTGCGGGGCCCGGCGATCCGGGCCTGATTACCGTCAGGGGAATTGAATGTCTTAAGCGGGCAGAGGTGGTCATCTACGACCGACTGATAAACGAGCAATTGCTGGACGCCGCCCCGGAGACGGCGGAAAGAATCTACGCCGGCAAGGGAAGAGCGGGACACACCATGACCCAGCCGGAAATCAATGAGATGCTGGTAGAAAAGGCCATTACAGGCAAGACTGTGGTGCGCCTCAAAGGTGGAGACCCCTTTGTCCTGGGGAGGGGAGGCGAGGAAGCCCAGGCGCTCACAGAACACAACATTCCTTTTGAGATTGTTCCCGGCATAACCTCAGCCATAGCCGTACCAGCCTATGCCGGGATACCGGTCACGCATCGAGGACTGGCTTCTTCCTTCTCCGTGATTACCGGACACGAAGATCCGACCAAGGAAAACTCAAGCATCGACTGGGAATATCTCTCCCGGGGCACAGACACCCTGATCTTCCTTATGGGTGTGCAAAACCTGTCCGAAATCATCGCTAAGCTGGTCAAGTACGGGCGGCACCCGGAAACGCCGGTGGCGGTAATCGAGAACGGCACACGGCCGGACCAGAGAACGGTAACCGGTTCTCTCGCCGATATCGTTACCCGCGCAGAAGAGGAACAGGTCAAAGCACCGGCGCTGGTAGTCGTCGGGGATGTGGTCAAGCTCAGAGACGAAATACGCTGGTTTGATAACCGCCCCCTCTCCGGCAAGCGCGTCCTTGTGACGCGGGCGAGGCAGCAGGCAAGCGCCCTGAGCCAGCTCCTGGCGGAAAAAGGCGCATTGCCGGTCGAGTTGCCGGCGATTGACATCCAGCCTCTTGAAGATACCGGTGAGCTTGACCGGGCAATCGCCGGTATTACGCAGTATCAGTGGCTATTGTTCACCAGCGTCAACGGGGTTGACGCTTTTTTCAAGCGCCTGCACACGCTCGGGCTTGATGCCCGCACATTGAAAGGCATCAAGATCGGGACCATCGGGCCGGCGACCGCCCACGTTTTGCAGGAAAGGGGAATTCTCCCCGATTACACGCCCGGCGACTATACAACCAGCGCAATCGTTGCCGGAATGCAGAATCGGGACATCCGCGGCCAGCGTTTCCTGCTGCCCCGTGCCGATATCGCTGACAGGGCATTGGTCGAAGGGCTGCGTAGGCTAGGCGCCGAGGTGGATGACGTAGCAGTCTACCGGACGGTCCCGGCAACGGAGGGCATCGCCGAAGCCAGGAAAATGCTGCCATCAGGAAAGATCGATGTCATTACCTTCGCCAGTTCATCCACGGTGACCAACCTGGTTGCCGCCTTCCAGGGAGAGCCGCTGGATATCGGAAAGGCGAAAGTCGCCTGCATCGGCAAAAAGACCGCCGAGACAGCGAAAAAGGCCGGGCTCAGAGTGGACATCCTCGCCTGGGAAGCCACAATCCCCGCACTGGTAGCCGCCATTGAAGAGCACTTTAGCAAGTAACAAGTGACAATAACCAGGTAACAAGTAACAAGTGAAGAACCCAAGCCGGAGAAAACCGGGGGAGAAGGAATCAGCGTCTTCTTGATACTTGTTTCTTGATACTTGCTTGATGTTTGTATCCCGTATCAAGTACAGGGCTGGTTCCTGGTGATTGGTTATTTCAATCATGATTTGCCCCGGCCGATGGCCCCATATCCGCTTGACTACGCTGCCATGCTATAATATCTCAGACTGTAATTGAACCAGTAATGCCTTCCAGTCAGGCTGAGCATTCGAACGATCCCAACGCCGCTTTTGTTATCTCCATGAACCATGAGGAACGAGACCGTTGTCTGAAATTAGCGTACTGGTCAATCTGGTCCTGATTCTGGCAGCTGCCGCCGCCGGCGGAGCGCTGGCGCTTCGCTTGAGACAACCCGTAATACTTGGCTATCTTATCGCAGGTCTCGTCATTGGCCCATTTACTCCCGGGCCCATAGCTGACTTCGACCAGCTCCGACTTCTTATCGAAGTCGGCCTCGCACTGTTACTCTTTGTACTTGGAGCAGGTATGTCTCCTTCGCGTTTTCGAGGGCTCGGGAATGTCATCCTGTTAGGGGGGTCCATCCAGATTGTCCTTACCGTTGGACTGGGCATACTATTCATGCCTTTGTTCGGATTGAACCTGGCCCAGGGCTTCTTGATAGGCATTATTCTGGCACAGTCGAGTAGTGCAGTAATAGCCAGAGTCCTCGACGACCGTAATGAGTCTGAATCCATGCACGGACGGATTGCAGTCGGCATGAGCGCCATTCAGGACGTCTCTTCACTTCCCCTGTTGCTTCTCCTCGCAGTTTTCCTGGGAGAAAGCGATGGCACGCTGTTGTCGTTCCTCATTGCGCTCGGGCAAGTAGTCGCCCTGGCCATTGCTGCGTATATCCTGGGCAGACTTCTCTGGCCACGGCTTCTGGAGTGGATTGGACACTTTGGTTCAGAGGAGTTGACACTTCTGGTTGCGCTGGCTCTTGCCCTAGGCGGTGGCGTTATCGTGCAAATGATCGGCCTGTCCTTTGCATTTGGGGCATTTCTAGCAGGTCTGGTCATAGCCGAATCTTCTCAACGTCCAGCAGCGATATCCCGTGTGTTGCCGATGCGGGATGTCTTTGCTGCTGTGTTTTTCGTCTCTATGGGTGCTCTATTTGATCCATCTGTGTTTTGGGAAAGCCCTATTGCATTGATCGGATTTTTGGGAGCGCTGGTTATCGGCAAATTGGCCGTGACAGCGTTTGCCGTGAGGCTTTTTACGAGGACTCCCATCGCCCTTCTCGCAGGACTGCTTTTGGCGCAGATCGGGGAATTCGCATTTATCCTGGTAAATATCGGACTGGACCAGGGGATCATTTCACAAAGGCTTTTCTCCGTAATAATCTCGGCGGCTGTCATAAGCATTTCAATAAATTCGTTGCTTCTGGATTCTGCTCCGCCTGTACTGACAGTCCTGGCGCGCATCACTCGATTTTACCCCCTGATGAAGCAACCCGTCCGCTCCGTTACCTTCGCCCTCAGGAATCGCACACCGTCGAGCGAGAGGAGGAGTCGACCAAGATAAGACCGGGCAGAGAGAACGATATGTGCTATATTCCGTGCTCCTTGCTCTATGCGCCATGCTATAATGTATTCCGTTATGGATGACAAAAGCCTCCAAATACTTGAGTTCCCCCGGATAAAGCAGCATCTCGCCGGGATGACGTCTTTTTCCGCCAGCCGCCAACTGGCACTTGATTTGCACCCATCTGCTGATTGTCAACACGTCGCCCGATTGCTCCGGCAGTCGGCGGAGGCCCGCCATTTTCTGGATATAGACCCGGATTTCACCATCGGGGGAGCGCAAGATATACGGCAGCCGGTGAGAATGGCGTCCCTGGGGAAAATACTCGAACCTCAAGACCTCCTGAACATTCAGGATACCCTTTCTGCTGTCAGCAAAATCCGCAGACGGCTGGGAAAAATGGCAAACGAATTACCTCTTCTCTGGGGCATCGCCACCAGGCTGGTTGAGTTTGATGAGGTTGCCAGCAGCATTGCCGGCTGCCTTGCGCCGGGCGGCGAGGTACTGGATAGCGCCTCCAGTGGGCTATCGAGCATCAGGCAGCGATTGCGGGAGTTACGCCGACACCTGCTCGAAAGATTAGAAGCTATCATGAAGACTCCGCGCGGGCTCAGGATCATTCAGGAGCCCGTCATTACGGAACGGGAAGGCAGATACGTCATCCCCATCAAGATTGAGCAACGGAAGGAAATGAAAGGCATCGTTCATGATGTTTCCAATACCGGGGCCACGATCTTCGTCGAGCCGTGGGTGACGGTGGAAATGGGAAACGAGCTAAGGGAAACGGTAACCCAGGAAAGGCGGGAGGTTGAAAGGATATTGCGGAGCCTGAGCGCCGAGGTTGGGAGCCACGAAGTGGAAATTTCCCGCGATATTACGTTGGTGGCTGAATTGGATCTGGCGATGGCTAAAGCCCGATATGCCCGCAAACTCCGGGCTGTGGAACCGTCATTGGTCAGCTTCCCCGATAGGGAAGAACCCGCGGTCGATGAGCCAGCAGACGTGCTGAAGTTGATTAATGCCAGACATCCTCTGTTAGAAGAAAAAGCCGTGCCTCTTTCAGTCGAGATAGGGCGGGACTTCCTGTCGCTCGTCATAACCGGGCCCAATACCGGCGGCAAGACGGTCGCGCTCAAGACCATCGGGTTGCTCAGCCTCATGACGCAATGCGGCATTCCGATTCCTGCCGCCGCGGAGAGCCAGCTCCCGGTGTTTGACAACGTATTCGCTGACATTGGTGATGAGCAGAGCATCCAGCAGACACTGTCCACTTTTAGCTGGCACGTGGGCAACATCGTTCGCATCGTCACGCAAGCCACCAACAGGAGCCTGGTACTTCTGGATGAATTGGGCACGAGTACAGACCCTGTGGAAGGGTCAGCGCTGGCTGTTTCTATTCTGAGACACTTCCTTTCACGTCGGACGATGACTGTTGCCACCACACATTTCAGCGAAGTCAAAGCCTTTGCCCAGGCGACCGCCGGCATGCGTAATGCTTCTTTTGATTTTGACCCGGTCACGTTAACCCCGACCTATCACCTTACCATAGGCATACCCGGCGGCAGTAACGCCCTGGCTATTGCCGCGCGCCTGGGCTTGCCCCGGGACATCATCACCGGAGCAAAGAGACTCCTGCCAGAAGGCGCCAGGGAACTGGAAACCCTCTTGCTTAGCCTGAGGAACAAAGAGCGGGAGATTTCGGCTCTCCACAGCCAGTTGGAAAGGGAAAGAGATGAGGCAGCGCAGCAAAACAAGGGCTTGGAGACGGAAAGGCAGCGGCTGAAAGCCGAGATGAACGATGCCATCAAACAGGCACGGGATAAGATCGCTCTCGAAACTGCCGAGTTACTCCGGCAAATCAAAGATGCTTCATCAGAGCTGCGCAGAGAGAAATCGAAAGAAAGCCTTGAGCGGACCAGGAAAGCGGTCGCCGCCGTGCAGGAGCGAATGAGAGGCGCAGCGCTGCACATTGAACAGGAAGAGGAGACAGACGAGGGCGCGCCTGATGGAAGCAGCTTCGCTCCCGGAGACCTTGTCCTTATCCGGGAAGTCGGCATCAAAGGAAGAGTGCTGTCCGTGTCCACAGCCAAGCAGGAGGTTGAGGTACAAGCGGGCAAGATCAAACTCAGTCTTGGACTTGATAAGATAGATAGGGTAATCTTACCCGGTGGAAAAACAGCCGGTGAAGCACTTCCGGCACCGGTCCGGATGACAGTCCCTCCGGTTTCCCGTGAGCTGGACCTGCGGGGGACGCGGGCGGAAGAAGTGCAACCGGCGCTTGATACGTATCTTGACCATGCCTCGCTGGCAAATCAGCGGGAGGTCCGGATTATCCATGGCTTCGGCACGGGGACTGTCCGGCAGATTGTCCGGGAAACTCTGGCCGGTCATCCACTGGTAAAAGCGTTCCGTCCTGGTAAGCAGGGCGAGGGAGGCGATGGCGCAACCATCGTCCAACTGTAGCCGAAGATAGAGGGACATCCTTTCATGCTTGTTTCGCGGAAGTTCTATCTGAGCCGCGCCAGAATGCTGGCTTTTCTTGATGACCTGAGCAAGAAGGATGATTCCGCCAAAACGCTGCACATCCCGGCGGGGTCATCTCCAGAGCGGATTACTTATCTGCTAGGAGAAATAGACCCCGATGGTGAGGCTCCGAAGATGCCTGAACTTGCCGCCGACTCAAAAACAGGAACCGTCATTTTCTGGGGAGAATCGTGCAAGTACCTGGTAATACCGCCGTTTCCATTGGTCGTAGAATCTCTTGACCACGGCTTTGTTATCGAACCTCTCTGCACCTTGCTAAGCCAGGACCGCGAAATCGCCCTGGTCCTGGTACGTTTGGGAGCATATGCTGTTGGTCTCTGCCGAGGAGAAGATTTCATCGCCAGTGACGCCGGCACCGGCAACATTCATGCCCGCCACCGGCAGGGAGGCTCCTCGGCAAAGAGATTTCAAAGGCATCGGGAAAAACAAATCGAGTCATTCTTGACCAGAGCTTGCAGCCATATCCACAGCATTCTCCAAGCGGATGCGAAATCCATCGACCACGTTGTTTATGGTGGTGCCCAGACAACAATACATCTGCTCCGGCAGCATTGCCCTTTTCTACAACAGTTTGACGATCGTTGCTTGGCGCCGCTACTCGATATTGCTGAACCGCGCCGGAAGGTTCTGGTAAAGTCGATACAGCGCATATGGTCGAGCCGGATTATCGAATGGCGCATGACTTGATTTCTCATGGGCTACTGTGACATCATGTTCCCTGACCACATTCTGGCAACCCAAAGGAGATTTGAGTGGCTGTCTTCCCGCAAATGCGCCTACGCCGCCTACGCCGCACGCCGGCGCTCAGGGCACTGGTCCGCGAAAACCGCGTTGAAGCGGGCGACCTGATTTATCCCCTTTTCATCGAAGAAGGAAGCAATATCAGGCAGGAAATTTCCTCCATGCCGGGTATCTTCCGTTTCTCGCCCGACCGCTTGCCCGCAGAGGTCAAGGAAATAACTGCACTCAATATCCCGGGGGTAATCCTTTTCGGCATACCGCAGAAGAAAGACGAGATGGGCTCAAGCGCATATGACCGCAATGGCGTTGTCCAGCAGGCGATACGTGCCATCAAGAAGACGGCTCCGGATCTGATCGTGATAACGGATGTCTGTCTTTGTGAGTATACCAGCCACGGTCATTGTGGTGTGATTGTTGATGGCAATGTCGATAACGACCAGTCGCTGCCACTGCTTTCCCGGATGGCACTGTCCCACGTGGAAGCGGGAGCGGACATCGTTGCCCCGTCCGATATGATGGACGGACGCGTGAAAGCCATCCGCCAGACGCTCGATGAAGGCGGGCTCGGACATGTGCCTATTCTTTCCTACGCAGCAAAGTACGCTTCAGGATTTTACGGCCCGTTCCGCGATGCCGCTGAATCAGCGCCGCAGTTCGGCGACCGCCGCTCCTACCAGATGGACCCCCCCAATTTGAGAGAAGCACTGAGAGAGGTGGAAGCAGACATTGCCGAAGGGGCGGACATCATCATGGTCAAACCGGCGCTGGCTTACCTGGACGTTATCCGGCAGGTGCGGGACAATTTCAACTGCCCCATCGCCGCCTACAATGTCAGCGGCGAATACGCCATGGTCAAGGCGGCGGCAAAGGAAGGCTGGCTGGACGAAAAACAGGTTGTGCTGGAAATACTGACGGCCATCAAACGCGCCGGCGCAGATATCATCTTGACCTACCACGCCAAGGACGTGGCACGGTGGCTGCAAAGCGCGCAACCCTTACGCTCTCCTCTCCCTTCGCGGTAGCGTTGTATCAAAGGTCATTCCGAGAAGCGAAGCGATGAAGAATCCGTTTGTGAAGATACAAGACATGGATTCTTCGCGGAGTTTACACTGAGCAAAGCGAATGTGCTTAGAATGACAACAGGGTAGCACTTTTGCAGCAAGTCTCATCGAAGGGAAGGAACTCTGTGTGATGAAAAATTTCGAAAAATCAAAACGGCTTTTTGTGGAGGCACAGCGCTACCTCCCCGGCGGTGTTGACAGCCCGGTACGTGCCTACAAATCGGTCGGCGGCACGCCACTCTTCATCGTCAGGGGCAAAGGCGCGCGTATTTTCGATGCCGACGGCAATGAGTTCATCGACTGCGTCGGCTCATGGGGGCCGCTGGTCCTAGGCCATGCCCACCTCCAGGTAGTTTCGGCTCTCAAAAAGGTAGCTGAAAACGGCACCAGCTTCGGCGCTCCCACCGAGCTGGAGACGACCCTGGCGAAGATGGTAACTCAGGCGATGCCATTCATCGAGATGGTGCGCTTCGTCAGCTCCGGCACGGAAGCTACCATGTCCGCTCTCCGACTGGCTAGAGCCTTCACCAGACGGGACAAAATAGTCAAGTTCGATGGCGGCTATCACGGTCATTCTGATGGTCTCCTTGCCAGGGGCGGCTCCGGCATGGCAACCCTGGGAATACCGGACTCACCTGGGGTGCCCGCAGGCTACGCCCAGAACACCCTGATAGCCCCCTACAATAATGTCGGGGCGGTCGAGCAGCTTTTCCAGCATTACCCGGGGCAGATTGCTGCGGTAATCATCGAACCGGTTGCCGCCAACATGGGGGTGGTGCTGCCTCAGCCCGGCTTCCTGGAGAGCCTGCGCAAGCTAACCAGTAAAGCTGGGGCGCTGCTCATCTTCGATGAAGTCATCACTGGCTTCCGCCTCGCCTACGGTGGAGCGCAATCGGTTTTCGGAATCAAGCCCGACCTCACCTGCCTGGGCAAGATAATCGGCGGGGGGCTGCCGGTCGGCGCATACGGCGGACGGCGTGACATTATGTCACTAATAGCGCCCCTGGGCCCGGTCTACCAGGCCGGAACACTCTCCGGCAACCCCCTGGCCATGACGGCCGGCATCGAAACACTCAAGGTACTCAGCCAGCCGGGGGTTTACGAGCAATTGGAGACAAAATGCGCCGCGCTGGAAAAGGGTATCGCCGTAGCAGCCCGTGAGGCAGGCGTCCCTGTCCAGGTCCACCGCATAGGCTCGCTGCTTACCGCCTTTTTTACCAGAGGAAAGGTTGTTGATTACGAAACTGCGAAGAAGTCGGACACCACGCTTTTCGCCAGGTTCTTCTGGCAGATGCTGGAAAACGGCGTTTACTGGCCGCCGTCACAGTTCGAGGCTGCTTTTGTTTCGCTGGCGCATACGGAGGAGGATATTAAAACCATCATCGATGCGGTGAGCCGGGCATTGCTTTCTCTGACCGCCACTCGCTGACGGAACGCCACGCTCATGCGAACAACTCATAGACACGCGCAAAAATGTCCGATTGACAAGCACATCTGAAGACCAAACCGAGTCTAAGAACTGAATGTGGAACATTCATCTCGCAATTCGGCCGTCCTCCCCTAGTTGGTATTCCCATTCCACAATTTTCCGTATTTTCTGATACGCTACGTGGTCTTGAATAGGAATTTCGCACTTCTGAGCGATAGGCAGATAACCCAGAATATATCTTTGGTGATTATCCTTGGTTTCCAGTTCAATAAGCATCTCGGAAAAGTCTGCATAAAAGGACCCATCTATCGGTTTGAATGCCAGCGTTTTCGCAAAACTCTCAGACACTGGGAATATTATTCTTACCGTCCCCTTTTTCCCCGGCTCTATCCCACTGCAATCAATTCTCCAATGAACGCCAAGCAACCGCCAAGCCAAAACGACCAAGTCACCTTTCACGTTCCCCGTCGTGTTAATCCACACGGGCGAAGCATTCGTAACTCCAAACACAAAAACTATTGCCCTCGTAATACCCCCTACCACTGAGTCATCGAAAGCCTTGAACTCCCAAAATATTTTCTGCTTGATATCTTGAATGTCAAAGGTACGTTGTGGCTCCACTTTATTTGAGAGTTTTTCGAGGTTGCTCTCAAGCTTCGTTATTCGTTCGGCAACGCCCTTCAGTGTAAGCGGGTATTCTCCGTTCCGTTCCCTTCGAATACTCTCTATTATCTGCACTGGTGCTTGCATGATGCGCCAAATCAAGAGAACCAGAATCGACCCTAAAGGTACTTGCCAAGCTAAGTCCACGAAGGCGGGATTATTACCCTGACGGAGAAATGCAGAGATCGCACCGACAAGAATGAGTATTCTGTCCGCAATATCTATGGGACGCCAGACAAGAAGTTTCCACCAATACTTGACTGTTTCCATGCCCATATTTTATCACATGTCCTTAAACATATAAGCGCCGATGATAATTCACTTCCTACCCTGATCCCTTTCTCGCCTCGATCAGCTTGAAGATGCCGCTGAGGTCGGTCACCTTTTCCACGGTCAGACCGCTCTGCGCTACGTTCTCCGCCGTCCTGCGGTTAATGTGGTCATCCCACAGCCGCACCATCACCGGATTAAACCGGTTCATCAGCCAGGCGAGAAGCGGGTTCGCGCTCAGGACGTGGTCCAGCAAAATGACTTTGCCACCCGGCTTCACCACCCGCCTGATCTCCATCAATCCATGGACCGGGTCGGGTACAGCACAGAAGACAAGCGTAGCCACCACGGTGTCGAAAGTGTTATCGGGGAAACCCAGCCTCTGGACGTCCATCTGTGTCAGCGCAACGTTGATGTGATTCCGAAGGGCTTTTTCCATGGCGCGTTCCATCATCCCCTCGCTCAGCTCGACACCCGTTATGTCAACATTCCGGGGATAATACGGGAAGTTCCTGCCGGTGCCGACGCCGACCTCCAAAATGCGGGTACCCTCCACTTTACTCCACGCTAACTGCCGCCACCGCTCAAACCGCGATCCGCAGAAGCCTATCAGAAAATCATACCTCGGCGCCATCCGGTTGTAGCCCTTGCGGACACGCTTGGTAGCCTGGATTTGCTCTGATGCCATTTACGCTGTCTCCCTCAGTGACAAAGCAAGTATTACAATATTATATCAAATTCGCGCCCGCTCTGGCTCAAACAGCCGTCTGCCTGTACCGCTGTGATAAAATTAAATAGTTCTTCCGGCTATTTTCATCGCAGACAAACGATTCTAACGGAGAAAGAGCGATGTCAATCGAAGTTAACTTCATGATTGGGGGGGAAGCGGGCCAGGGGGTACAATCGGTAGGTTTCATGCTGTGCAAGGCGCTGGCGCGCGGCGGATACCACATCTTTGCCGACCAGGACTACGAGTCCAGGATAAGGGGCGGCCACAACTTCTTCCGGGTCAGAGCCAGCGATTCGCCGGTAGGCGCCGTCATCGAGCCGCTGAATTTCCTGCTGGCCTTAAACCGCGAATCCATCGACCTGCACCGGGGAGAGCTCGGGCCGGACGGCATTGTCATTTATGACCGGGCTAAGATAACCGGCATTGCCGAAGGGGATGACCTTTTTGGGGTACCTCTCGAGGAACTGGCGGAAATAGCCGGGAACAAAGTGATGGCTAATACCGTTGCCCTCGGCGCGGTGGCGGGACTCATTGGATACGACCGTGAAAAGATAAACCAGGTGCTGACAGAGCAGTTCAAAGGACCGGTGGGTGAAGCCAATATCGCCGCCGCAAAGGCCGGGTATGACTTCACCGAACAGAACTTCAAAGGTAAGACCGGTTTCCGTCTCAAACAGGCCAGTGACGCCAGGCGCTTGCTGCTCAGCGGAACTGATGCCATTGCCCTGGGCGCCATCGCCGCCGGATGCAAGTTCATAGCCGGTTATCCCATGACGCCTACCACTCCCATCCTGGAATACATGGCTTCCAAGGCAAAGGATCATAACATCGTCGTAGTACAGCCCGAAGATGAGATAGCGGCGATAAATATGACAATCGGCGCCGCGTACACAGGCATGAGAGCCATGACTGCCACTTCCGGCAGCGGGTTCTGCCTGATGGTTGAAGGGCTTGGACTGGCCGGCATAACCGAGACGCCAGCGGTCGTGGTGCTCGGGCAACGCCCCGGTCCGGCCATCGGACTGCCCACCCGGACGGCGCAGGAAGAACTTGAGTTTGCCATTTACAGCGGCTCCGGCGAGTTCCCTAGAGCCGTCCTTGCCCCGGCAACAATCGAGGAAAGCTTCTGGCTGACCACGAAAGCCTTCAACCTCGCCGAAAAATATCAGACGCCAGTCATCCTGATAATAGACCACACCATTGCTACGTCCTACACCACCGTAGAGCGCTTTGACCTGTCCAAAGTGGTGATCGACCGAGGCAGCCTTTATCCCGATAAATCGGTCGTCAAGCCGGAAGAATACAAGAGACATCAATTAACCGATTCCGGCATTTCGCCCCGCGCCTTTCCGGGACTGAGCCGTGCGCTGGCAATCACGGACTCCGATGAACATGATGAGGCCGGGCACCTGATCGAGGATGCCAAAACCAGAAATGAGCAGGTGGAAAAGCGGATGCGCAAGATAACGGGAATGAGAAATGAAATCGCGCCGCCCCGGCGCTGCGGGCCGCATACTGCGGAGACCACCCTCATCGGCTGGGGAAGCAACTACGGCGCCATCCGCGAGGCTATAGATATACTGTCCAAAGAGGGGACCAAAGTTAACGCTCTTCATCTTTCAGAGTTATGGCCCTTTCCAGCGGACGCCATGACTGACGCCCTGAAGACCTGCCAGACAACGTACGTTGTTGAAAATAACGCCGCCGGGCAACTGGCGCACCTGATCAGGGCAGAGACTGGTTTCAGTGTCAGCGGCCGTATTCTGAAATATGATGGCCGCCCTTTCACGCCGGCTATCATTGCAGATAAGGTAAGAAGGAAGGAGGTGGTGGCATGGTGACCACGGAAACAGCCAGGGTAACTACGGCGGATTACGCCGGCCTTGTACCCGCCTGGTGCCCCGGGTGCGGCAATTTCGGCATCCTGAACGGGGTAAAGAGGGCGCTGGTTGACCTTAGTCTAGAACCCAGCCGGGTCTTGCTGGTCTCGGGAATAGGCCAGGCGGGAAAACTGCCCCATTACACCAGCGGCAACGTCTTCAACTCACTTCATGGACGCCCTATGCCCGTTGCCATCGCCGCCAAGCTGGCCAACCCGGAGCTTACTGTTATCGCCATAAGCGGCGATGGTGACGCCTACGGCGAGGGCGGAAACCACTTCATTCATGCCATGCGCCGTAACCACCAGATCACCTACCTGGTGCATGATAACCAAGTCTACGCCCTGACCAAAGGACAGGCGTCCCCCACCAGCGATTCCGGCTACGTGACAAAGACAACGCCCCAGGGCGCACCCTTTCCAGTCAACCCGCTTGTCCTCGCCATCGCCGCCGGCTGCGGGCTCGTCGCTCGCTCGTTTGCCGGAGATACCAACCACCTCGCCGAGATGATCAAACGCGGTATCCAGCACCGCGGCTTCGCCCTCATAGATATTCTTCAGCCCTGTGTCACTTTTAACCGGGTAAATACCTGGGACTGGTACCGCCAGCGGGTCTACAAGCTGGACGGAGAAGCTGGCTATGACCCATCCGACAAAACCGTCGCTTTTGAGAAAGCCCAGGAATGGGGAGAGCGGATACCGGTCGGCGTCATATATGAGAAAGAACGACCCACCTTTGAGGACTCGATGCCTGCGCTGGCGAAAGGACCGCCAGTGAAACTGGAACTGAAGGCTTCAGAGGCGGAACCGTTGCTCGATGAGTTTGTTTAGCGGAGGCCAACACAATGCCGCCAACAATAATCCTTCAGGACATTCTTACCAGGGCAATCGCAAGAGAAGCTGCCTCCCAGCGGTTTTACGGCAACCTGGCGCAGAAAGTGACGGCTCCGCCAGCCAGAGACATTCTCACCATGCTCGTCAAGCAGGAGCGCGGCCACCAGCTTTTGCTGGAACGCTACCAGCGGGGTGAGCTCTCTAGCGGAGCATTGGGCAGGGAAACAGTCATGGATTACAGGATCGCCGAGCATCTTTACCTGCCGGAGATGACGCCGGATATGGAACTGCCGGACATCTTCCTGCTTGCCGCCAACCGTGAACAGGCCTCGCATGATTTCTATCTCAGCCTGGCGCGCGCCCATCCTCCGGGGGAGATAAGGACAATCCTGCGAGGCCTGGCACGGGAAGAGCTGGGACACAAGAGCCGTATGGAGTTCCTCTTCGGAGAGGTCGCCTTCCCCCAGACCAGCGGGGGATAGAGCATGGGGCAAGGCGCATGGGGTATAGGACGAGGGGGGACTCAAAGCTTTGCCTCAAAAGTCATTCTGAGGAGTGAAACGACGAAGAATCTGGGGGTGGGGGACAACGCTCACCACTAATCCCAACTTCGAGACCTTTCGCAGAGTTTACACTGAACTCAGCAACGTGCTCTTCCCGGTATGTCGGGACGTACCTGATGCGGGGCAGATTGATGAATTCTGAGCCTGAAAATCCCCTTTTCCAAAGAGGGAAGAACGCGGGAGGCTTCCGTAAACATTGCAACTATGCATAACCTGACATTTTCAGATAGGTATGACTACGTATTGTTCTCGTCCGGCTGCTGGGCTGATACTTAAGATAGCTTTACCGGAAAAGATAATTTCCGTCTGAGAACGACCATATGTTGAATAGAGGCGCATTTCGCCGGCTGGTGACCGAAAGGCTGACACTGCTTGCCGGTTTCCGGGTGGTTGCCCTCGCCTTTGCTACTGTTCAACTGGTACTGGAGAATATCGGGGAGTGGTCTGGCGGTCATGAGGGAGCGGGCGGAATCACTTGGCGGGAGGTTCTATGTGGTCAGCGTCCCCGGTAAAGGCACTGAAATCCAGATGGAGGTCCCACGGCGATGCTCCCTGGAGCTGAACAGCACCAGTCATTAAGGGTGCTTGTCGTCGATGATCATCCCGCGATACGCGCCGGTTTGAAAGCCGCCCTGGATGCTGAACCGGACATGAGCTTCATCGGGGAGGCAAACGATGGTTTTGCCGCCGAGGAAATGGCGGTACGGCTGAATCCGGACGTAATACTCATGGATATTTTCATGCCCAACCGGACCGGACTGGAGGCAATCATCGCCATCAAGCAGAAACTTCCGGAGGTCAAGATTCTGGTGCTGACCGTCTCAGAAGAGGAAGATGACCTGTTCCAGGCAATCCGCTTCGGAGCGGACGGCTACCTCCTCAAAAAAAGTAACCTTAATGATATTACCCACGCCGTAAGAGAGATTGCTGCCGGTCAGACCAGTCTTTCTCCCGAGCTAGCGGTCAAGGTGATGCGGGATATCAACAGGGCACGCGATAAGCCTGAACTATCTGAGAGAGAGCAGAACGTGTTGAAACTGCTTTCCGGAGGTCTGAGCAGCCAGGAAATCTCGGAACAGCTTCTCATTTCTGAGAGCACGGTGAACACCTACGTACACCGTCTCCTGCGAAAGCTCCACCTCAAGAATAGAGGGCAGGCGATTGCCTACTCCGCCCGGCACTTATCACAGAAATAGCGCTTTGAGCGCCGAATCCCCAATACTCCGCTTCAAAAACAAGAGCCAGCGAGAGGAGTCGAACCTCCGACAAGCGGTTTACGAAACCGCTGCTCTGCCACTGAGCTACGCTGGCATTTGCCTACCAGTATAGCATAAGGGACGCAGCCCAGGTATGTGCCAGAAGCGACTGCCCACTCCTGTATCGAACACGTCCTGATATGCCGGATTTTTCAAAGGAAGGAAACGACTTCGCTCCCCGTTGCGTGAAGGGAGACAGGGCGGACTTTCTACCATTTCGCAGGAGGCTCATGTGCTATTGGTTATCATCCTGATTTGTGATAGTATTTAATACCTGAAATGAACAAGAAAGTCGTCCCCGTTGAAGAGGAGCTTAAGCAGTTCACTCCCACGAACAATATGCTCCTGAGCATCGGGGTATTTGACGGGGTACACACCGGCCACAGGTATCTGATTGCCCAACTGATGGCACTGGCAAAGCAACAGGGGCTATTAAGCGGTGTGGTGACCTTCCGCCCACATCCCCGGAAAATCCTGGCGCCAAGCACTTTGCTGCCCTACCTCATCGGGCTGGAAGAAAGAGTCACGTTGCTCAAGAACGAGGGGGTTGACGCCGTGGTAGTCCTGTCATTCACCCCCCAGCTTGCCAGGCTCACTGCCCGCGAGTTTGTCAGCCTCCTGCAAAAACATCTCCGGATGCGTGGGATCGTCGTCGGGCGGGACTTTGCGCTGGGTCGAAACCGCGAGGGAAACGTTGACGCCCTCAAATGGCTGGGACAGGAGATGGACTTTACCGTCACCGTGATTCCCCCGAAGCTCGACGATGGAGAAATAGTCAGCAGCACCATCATCAGGCAGGCAATCGTCAGCGGCCAGATAGCAAGAGCGAACCGACTGCTCGGACGACCCTTCAGCCTGCGAGGGAGAGTGGTCAGAGGAGAAGGGCGAGGCGGACCACAGCTAGGGTTTCCCACGATCAACCTGGAAGTCGATCCAAACCAGGCTCTTCCATCCGATGGCGTTTACGCCACCCGAACCCGTATCGGCGGGATGACTTTCCAGTCAATGACAAACATCGGCAAACGTCCCACCTTCGGCGAAAAGGAACGCACCATCGAGACCTACATCCTGGACTTCGAGGGCGACATGTATGGACAGGAGGGCAAGATAGACTTCATTGAACGCCTGCGCGATGAAAAGCGCTTTGATAACCTCGCCGAGCTGAAGAAGCAGATCGCCGAGGATGTCGCGCAAGGGCAGGCTATACTGGCTTCATGGAGCGAGGGCGAGACATAAAGATGGACCAGAACAACTTGTTGCTCAACCGCGGAGTGGCGGAAATCATCGTCCGGGAGGAGTTGATAGAGCTTCTGCGCTCTGGCAGAAAGCTGCGCCTGAAAGAGGGCTTTGACCCGAGCTTCCCAGATATCCACCTGGGACATATGGTGGGCCTGCGCAAGCTGCGCCAGTTCCAGGAACTGGGACACCAGGTGGTGCTCATCGTGGGTGACTGGACAGCCCAGATCGGCGATCCCAGCGGGAAATCAGTCACCCGGCCAATGCTATCAGCGGAGCAGGTCAAGGCAAACGCCCGCACCTACATGGAGCAGTTCTTCAAGATAGTTGATAAGGGCAAGACCGAGGTGAGATGGCAGAGCGAATGGTTCGGCAAGTTCACCCTGGCTGATGTCATCCAGCTCACCGGCAGATTCACCGTGGCGCAGATGCTGTCCCGCGATGATTTCGATGCGCGCTTCAGTTCCGGCCAGCCGATTGCTATCACGGAGCTACTCTATCCCCTGCTACAGGCTTATGATTCAGTGATGGTACAGGCAGATATCGAGTTCGGCGGGACAGATCAGAAGTTTAACTTCCTTGTCGGCAGGGAACTTCAGGGACTTATGGGACAGCGCCCCCAGCAGTGCTTTATGACGCCCTTACTGGTGGGCACTGACGGCAGTCAGAAAATGAGCAAGAGTCTGGGCAACTACATCGGCGTCGCCGAACCGCCCGGCGAAATCTACGGCAAGATAATGTCCGTTCCGGACAACCTCACCATGCAGTATTTTGAACTACTCACTAACGTGCCCGACCAGGAGCTGGAAGAGTCCAGGCAGGGGCTGGCCGATGGCAAGGTCAACCCGATGCTGCTCAAGAAGCGGCTGGCAAGGGAGGTCATCGCCCAACTCGATGGCGAAGCAGCAGCCCTGAAAGCAGAGCAGCACTTCGAAATGGTGCACCAGAGAAGAGAAGTGCCGGAGGAAATCCCCGAGCACCACCTTCCGCACGGCGTGGACCGCGTTGACGTGGTGTCTGTCCTGGTCAACACCGGGCTGGCGCGGAGCCGGAGCGAAGCCGTCAGGCTCATTAAGCAGGGAGCAGTCGAAAAAGGCCATGAAAAGCTGCCGGAGTCAGCTCGCGTAGTCCAGATCAAGAATGGCGACGTATTTGAAGTAGGCAAGAAACGTCGGTACGTGAGGATTGTAATTGATGAAAAATAACGAGGTATTTTGGGAATAGTCTGCCGGTGTGAGCCCTGATGTACTCAGGATGGTGAAGCAATCCACCCGCTTATTATTTCCCCACACAAACGAGAATCCTCGGCTGGGGAGCACTCCCCCGACCCTGGATTGCTTCGTCTTCTGACTTCACCGGAAGGGTCTCCAATGGCGAAAAGACTATTTACAAATTCGCCCAATGCCACTTTGCTAAAGTCAAAAGTTAAGATATACTGAATACTAAACGTTGAGGAGATTCTAATGGTAGAGTTACGCATTCCCGGTCCCACCCCCTGCCCCCCGGAAGTTCTGCAGGCTATGACCAAGCAGATGATCGATCACCGGGGCAAGGAGTTCGGGCAGATTTTCACCGATGTCACCGATAAGCTCAAGCAGCTTTTCCAGACAAAGAATGACCTTTTCATACTGACTGGCTCAGGCACGGGCGGCATGGAAGCGGCGGTTGTCAACACGCTATCTCCCGGAGACAGGGTGCTGGCGGTCTCGATCGGCGCTTTTGGCGACCGTTTTGCTAACATTGCCAAAGCTTTCGGGGCTGATGTTGTTCCTTTGCAATTCGAACTGGGCAAACCCGCCGACCCTGATGTCATTCGCCGTACCCTGAGGGAAGATGCGGCAATAAAGGCCGTCCTGGTCACCCACAATGAGACGTCCACCGGTGTCACCAATGACCTGGCGGCAATCAGCAAAGTGGTCAAGGAATTTGATAAGCTTCTCATGGTTGACGCTATCAGCAGCCTTGGCTCCCTTGACCTGCCCGTTGATGAATGGCATTGCGATGTCGCTATATCCGGCTCGCAGAAAGGCTGGATGGTCCCGCCCGGTCTTACCATGGTCAGTTTCAGCCAGGAAGCATGGAGGGCGCATGCTCAGGCAAAGATGCCCCGCTTTTACTGGGATTTCACCCAGGCAAAAAACTTCCTTGCTAGGGGCGGCCAGACGCCATGGACGCCGGCGGTCGCAACAGTTTATGCCTTTTCGGCGGCGCTAAACATACTTGCCGAAGAAGGTCTGCCCAACATTGTTGCCCGTCACGCCCGTATCGGAAAAAAGGTCCGCAACGGGGTAAAAGCGCTGGGACTGAAACTGCTGGCAGATGAAAAATATGCCTCAAACACCGTCACCGCAGTCTGGCCTCCGGAAGGAGTGGACCCGGGGAATCTGCGACGTGTGCTCAGGGAAAAGCACCAGGTTGTGCTGGCCGGCGGACAGGGGAAACTGGACGGTAAGATATTCCGCATCGGCCATCTTGGCTGGGTGGATGAAGCCAATATCGAAAGAGTTCTTCTGTGCCTGAAGCTGACATTAGAGGAAATTGCTCCCGTTAAGGCGCAGCAGACTGTTAAATAAGCAGTAGGCGGTTGACAACATGAAAATCTTGGTAGCTGACCAAATTGACTCAGAGGGCGTAGCCATCCTCCGTGGCTTCGCCGATGTAGACATCAAGACAGGGCTGAAACCACCTGAGCTAATCGCCATCATTGGCGACTACGAAGCACTGGTAGTGCGCAGCCAAACGCAGGTCACCGCTGAAGTGATCAGAGCCGGCAAGAAATTGCAGGTCATCGGCCGCGCCGGGGTCGGCGTGGACAACATCGATGTTGAAGAAGCCACCCGGCAGGGCATTGTGGTGGTTAATGCCCCAACCGGCAATACCATCTCTGCTGCCGAGCATTCCATCGCCCTGATGCTCGCCCTCGCCCGCCACATCCCCCAGGCAAACGCCTCCCTGAAATCAGGCCAGTGGCGCCGCAACGATTTCATCGGCACCGAGGTCAGGGGCAAGACTCTGGGTGTCATCGGGCTTGGGAATGTCGGCTCGGAAGTCGCCCGCCGCGCCCGGGGACTGGAAATGAGGGTCATCGGTTACGATCCCTATATTTCGGCCGATTTTGCCCGGAATCTCCAGGTGGAGCCAGTGATGCTGAAACAATTGCTCCAGGAGTCGGATTTCATCACACTGCACGTGCCTTTGACCGATTTGACGAAGGGGCTGATCGGCAGTGAGGAACTGGCGCTGGTCAAGCCGAATGTCCGCATTATCAATGCCGCCCGCGGCGGACTGATCGATGAAGAGGCGCTGGTGAAGGCTGTCAGAGAAAAAAGGGTAGCCGGCGCTGCCATTGATGTTTTCGTCACTGAACCGATTACGAAGAGCAGCCTTTTCGAGGAAAATGGCATCCTCGTCACCCCGCACCTCGGCGCTTCAACTACCGAGGCGCAGACAATTGTGGCAAAGGATGTCGCCGAGCAAATCATTACCGTCCTCAAAGGAGAGCCAGCCCGCTATGCCGTTAACGCCCCCCTTATCTCCATGGAAACATTCGCCGTGTTGGCGCCATTCATCTGGGCGGCTGCCGCAGTAGGGCGACTAGTCAACCAGCTTGCCGAGGGGCAAACAAGCACAATCCGCATCAAGTATGAAGGAGAACTTGCCGACTACGATACCAGCATCCTGAAGGCGACCGTCCTGGGCGGTATGCTGGAAGGCGTCAGCGAAGAGCGGGTGACGCTGGTCAATGCCAGCCTCGTAGCCGCAAAGCGCGGTCTCACCGTGGTCGAGGAGAAAGAGTTCACCTGCAAGAACTACTCCAGCCTGATCACCGTTGAAGCCTCAAACAAGGAGGGCGCCACCACTGTGGCGGCAACGGTGCTACGGGGGGAAACACACATCGTGCGGGTGGGCGATTATTGGTTTGATATCGTTCCCACCGGCGGCTACTTCCTGTTCAGCGACCACATTGACCAGCCGGGTCTCATCGGCGCCGTTGGCAAAATTACCGGAGATGCCAATATAAATATCAGTGCCATGCACCTTGGCCGCCTCAAGCAAAGGGGTCAGGCGATGATGATACTGGCTCTGGATGAGCCGCTGGCCGAACCACAGCTTCAGCAAGTCATGGCTCTGCCTGGCGTCCGCACAGCCAAACTGGTCAGGCTGTAGAGGCCGACCTGCGGTTTCTGACTGATTGCGCCGGACCGTTTTTGTGTAAGACCACTTCCAAGTGTGTTTTCATGGTTTTTCCCGCGCTTTTTTCTGCTATTCCCGTCCCCTCTATCCACCCCGCCCTTATTTATCATCCCGGCCTCCCGCAAAAGCGGGAATCTACATCACCCTCACCCGGATTCCATTCTTACAGCACAAAAACAATGATCGCCTGCAACAACAGCACTACGATCATCGGTGCAAGGTCAAACACCCAGACCCGGGGGATAACTTTTCGCACAGGCCACAGTAACGGCTCGGTTATTGCAAAAATAAAACGGGCGAGGAAATTGGAGGGCTGCGACGAAAACCAGGATAGCACCACCCGGGCAACCACCGCCATGGTCAACGCCTGGCAGAAGAAGTACAGGAACTTGAGAATGAAAGTCATCCCGTCTCGCCCCCCCCCAGCTCTCTTGCCCTCTTGAGCGCAGCGGCAACGGCCTGTTTCACCAGTTCGGCCAGTCCGCCCTTTTCGAACTCAGCCAGAGCAGCCGCGGTGGTGCCGCCGGGAGATGTGACCATGCGCCGGAGTTCAGCCGGGGACTTACCCGATTTTTTCAATAGCTGCCCCGAGCCGACCATCGTCTGGAGCACCAGTTTTTCGGCGGCATCGCGAGACAACCCAATGCTTACCGCCGCCTCAATCAACGTCTCCATAAAGAGAAAGAAATAAGCCGGCCCGCTACCGCTCACCGCCGTCGCCATGTCCAGGTATTTTTCATCCTCTACGTACATTTCCTGCCCGATAACCCGCAAAATGGCGCCAGCCCACTCCTTTTGCTGCGCGGTTACCGCAGCGGTGGCTGTCCAGACCGTGATTCCCTCGCCGACCTGGGCCGGGGTATTGGGCATGGTGCGGACAATAGCGTTGTGTTCCAGGCCGCGGCGCAGCGTGCCAATCCTGGCTCCAGCCACGATGGATAGTACCAGATGGGCTGACCTAAGCTGCCCTTTGAGATCAGCCATTACCTCTTCCAGGTTCTGTGGCTTGATGGCGAGAACAACTACCTCTCCGTCATCCGCGGCAGAACGGTTGTCACCGGTGGCGCGCACACCGTGTTTTTGAGTAAGATACTGGCGGCGCGCATCGTTGACATCGCTAACCGTGATTTCAGCAGGAGAAGCCAGCCCTCTTTCGATAATGGCGGAGAGGATCGCCTCCCCCATGGTCCCCCCACCGATAAAAGATATTTTCATTGTTTTCTTAAAAGAGGATACATCCCTCTTCGATTCCTTAAGCCCATAATACCTCCTTTAGCTCTCTCCCTTTTCCCTCCCACTGGATTTCAGTCAACTTGAGGACGCCACTTTCTGTATTCCAGGATTCCCAATCAAGCCTGTCCCGTACTCGATGCGGGATTGGGAATGACAACTTTGGTTCCTACCTCACCACCACATTCACCAGCCTGCCCTGCACGTATATTACGCTGGCGATCGTCTTGCCGGCGAAGTGCGGTTTCGCCTTTTCGCTCTCCAGGGCGAGCCGCTTCGCCTCATCCTCGGTGATCGAGGCGGGCACGGTCAAGCGGTCACGCAGCTTGCCGTTAACCTGCACCACCAGAGTAATCTCTTCCTCTCTCGCCAGCACCTCATCCCACTTTGGCCAGGGCTGGTTGTGGATGCTATATCCGTGCCCGGTCCTCTGCCATAACTCCTCGGTAAAGTGAGGCGCGGTGGGCGCCAGGAGCAGAAGCAGGGTATCCACCGCCTCTCTCCAGGCAGAACCAGCCACGTTTCCGGACTCTCTGACCTTCAGGAGGTAATTGGTAAGCTCCATCAGGGCGGAAATCATAGTATTGAAATGCAACCTTTCCATGTCCCCGGTCACCCGGCGGATGGTCTGGTGCACGAAGCGCCGAAGGTCAACCTGTGCTTTTTCTCCTTCGAGCGCAACTCCGCTTCTTGCCTGATAGCCGTCCAGTACCACGTTCCAAACTCGATTCAGCCAGCGGCTCATGCCGCCGATGCCGCTGTCATCCCACTCGCCGCCCTGGTCCCAGGGACCGATAAACATGAGATAAGCCCGGACGGTATCCGCCCCCAGCTCGTTCACATACTCATCCGGCGTGACCACGTTCCCCTTGGATTTGCTCATTTTCTGGCGCTGGGCGAGGATGATTCCCTGGTTGAACAGCTTGGTGAACGGCTCGCCAAAATCCACCAGCCCCATGTCCCGGATTGCCTTGATGAAAAAGCGGGCGTAGAACAGGTGCATCACCGCGTGTTCTGCGCCGCCGGTGTAGATATCCACCGGCATCCAGTACTTCACCTTTTCCGGGTCGAAGGCCCCTCCATCATAATGCGGGCTGCAATACCGCAGGAAATACCAGCACGAACACAGGAAGCCATCGATGGTATCCGTCTCGCGCCTGGCTGCGCCGTCGCACTTCGGGCAGGCGGTGTTGACGAACTTCTCGTTCAGTTGCAGGGGCGATTCACCCGTCGGCCTGAACTCGGCATCCTCCGGCAGAAGTACGGGCAGGTCTTTTTCCAGCACGGGAACGATGCCGCACTTATCACAGTAGACCATTGGTATCGGCGCACCCCAGTAGCGCTGCCGCGAGATAAGCCAGTCGCGCAGCTTATAGCTGACCGTCGGCCCGCCCCAGCCCTGTTTTTTGAGATGCTCTGCCACGGCTTTGATTCCTTGCTCGCTGGGCATGCCGTTGAACTGGGCGGAGTTCACCATCGTGCCTGGCTCGATGTATGCCTGCTCAAGCTCACCACCCTTCCAGTCCGGCGGAGCGATGACCACTCGAATGGGCAAGTTATACTTCTTGGCAAAGGCGAAGTCCCGCTCGTCATGGGCGGGCACGGCCATCACCGCACCGGTGCCATAGGTCAGAAGGACGTAATCGGCAATCCAGACCGGCACCTTTTCACCATTGACCCGGTTTGTAACGTAGGCGCCGGTAAAGGCGCCGTCCTTTTCCTTTTCAGCAGACAGGCGCTCGATGTCAGTCTCGCGGCGCGAGCGCTCAATGTATTCCTCAATGGCGGCTTTGCGGTCAGGCATGGTAAGCTTTGCCACCAGCGGGTGCTCCGGTGCCAGCACCATGAAGGTAACGCCAAAAAGGGTATCGGGGCGGGTGGTAAATACGCGAATATCCTTTTCCGCCACTCCGGGATGGTCCAAGGAGAAAGAGACGTCGGCTCCCTCGCTGCGGCCTACCCAGTTGCGTTGCATTATTTTGATGCGCTCCGGCCAGTCAATCCCATCGTGTTCCTTCAGTTCATCGGCATATCTCGTGATGCGGAAAAGCCACTGCTCCAGGTCACGGTGAACGACCTCAGCGTCGCAACGCCAGCATTTACCGTCAATCACCTGCTCGTTGGCAAGGACGACCCGACACTGGGGACACCAGTTCACCGGCGCCTTCCCGCGGTAGGCAAGGTCATGCTCATAAAGTTTCAGAAAGAACCACTGCGTCCATTTGTAATATTCCGGCAGGCAGGTAATAACCTCCCGGCTCCAATCATAAATAGCGCCGATGCTCTTCAGCTGGCGGCGCATGTTCTCAACGTTCTGCATAGTCCAGGTATAGGGATGTATCCCGCGCTTGATGGCGGCATTTTCTGCCGGCAGGCCGAAGGCATCAAAGCCCATGGGGTGGAGCACATTGTAGCCTTGCATCCGCTTGAAACGGGCATGGACATCGGAAGGGGCCATGGCATACCAGTGGCCGATATGAAGGTCCCCCGAGGTGTAGGGAAACATTGTCAACGCATACCACTTTGGCTGGCTGCCGTCCTCGGTGACCTCGTAGAGGCGGTCCTCCGCCCATTTCTCCTGCCATTTCGACTCTATTTCACGCGGATTGTATCTAACAGCCATTCATCCTTCCTTAGATCTGAGAGGCATTATCGGCTTTATTCTAGTCTGGCAGTATGGATGCGTCAAGTGCGGAATTAGTCCGTTTGACACGCCAGCGCGTGCCGCATAATATACACTTAATTGAACTTCAGCAGTTATTATTGCCATTCGCTCCCACATTATGTTACAGATATCCCAGGCATACAAGCATTTCTGGGCGGATGACCAAGACGCTGATAATTAACACCGGCTCCCGAAGTCCTTCCAATGCAGCCTCAATCTGAGGTCTTCGGTTATTTCTACCTGCGTACCAAATTTGGCACCTTCCCGGCTCAACGTATCTCTTAACCAGGCTATGTCCGCTCCGGCGGCGCGGTTGACCCGCAAATGCTTGATCTGAATAGGCGTCATTTCAAGAAAGACTAACTTGCCGGATAATGAATCCACCTCAGGGAAATACATCAACCCCAGATTCCCCCGAAAGTCTTCGTGGCCGCTGATGCCTTCATAATCGTTTAGAAAATCGCCGCAGCCATACAGGATGAGCTTGCCACGGTAGACTTCTATTCCTCTCACATGATGGGAAGAATGGCCATAGATTATATCAATAGCTGCACGGTCGATAAGCTGGTGAGCAAAATCCACTTGGTCCGGCGGAATGTCGAACCCCCAGTTGCTTCCCCAGTGAATAGAAAAAATGGCAATGTCTCCCTTCCGCTTCACGGATGCGATTGCATCAGCAACCCGGCTGATAGTACGGTCAGAGAAGTCGGGCAGCATATTGATGCCTGGCCTTCTGTTGGTCGCCGCCCATTCCGGCGGTATGCCACTTGTCTCTGAACCAAAGGCAAACACGATGACTCTAGAATTTCCCACCTGCATCACTGCCGGAGTCCGGGCTTCTTTGATGTTCCGTCCCGCGCCGGCAGTTTTTATTCCAGCGGCGTTCAGGGTCACAATTGTTTCGGTTAGACCCGGCAAGCCCCAATCGAGCGTATGGTTATTCGCTAGGGAGCAACAATCTATGCGCACCGCCTTCAGGCAAGGGATATTCTCCGGGTTCATCCGGTAATGAATTCCCTTTCCTTTCCAGTGGTCGTTGCTCTTCGTTATCGAGGTCTCAAGATTGACAATACGTGCGTCGGGGGCAACCCGGTCCAATTCGGCGATGGCATCTCCCCAAACGTAGGCGAAATCCACCGGTCGCGGGACAGGACCGGTGGCGCGTCCGGCGAGAGCAACATACTCCCCGGCATCTCTCACGTAAGGCTCAAATAGGGTAGGGTCACCGGGGTGGGGCAACACCTGGTCAATTCCCCTCCCTGTCATGACATCACCACACAAGAAAAAGGTAACAACCGAAGACATCTGTCATCTCCAGACACGCTATCAAAGACATTATCTGTTCGACAGCAACGCTGCTGTCAACTGAAACTGAAGGTTTTCTTGGCGTCACCTTCTTCTGCGGAACAAGGGAAGTTCTTTCGAGGCTTGATTTTTGGGGTGTATCTGACGTAGAATTACTCGATGCATGGGCCATTAGCTCAGCTGGTTAGAGCACAGTCCTGATAAGACTGGGGTCTCTGGTTCGAGTCCAGAATGGCCCAGTTTCTTTTTTGTGAACATTTTGTGCAACGAATGTTGTCAGAAAGTTGCCACCAAGCTGCAGCATTGAGCAAGTTGCTATCTTGTGCAGTAGTGTCACGAAATAAACTAATATTCATTTCTAGGGCATGTGGCAGGTCTCGTGGAGGACGGTAAAGAGCTAGCAAAGATGACCTAAGTCCAGCACAGTTTGTGTTCTTATGAACCCTTTGGACGCTGGTCACGGAGACTCGCGAGGAGCGTAAATCAGGGCGGAACCTGCGTTTCTATTTGTGAAACCGCCTGCGAGAAGGGGATAGAGTGCTCACCCCGAAGGGGAGGGGTCATCGATGGCACTCAAGAAAAACAGATTCGATGATAAACTCGCAGGCCGCTGGAAGAACACTTTTGAGATAGCCTACAAGCTTTGAAAAGCAAATGGCATTTATGAGGCAAATCCTCCACGGGCAAACGCTGCTGAAGTAACAACCTGAAGAAGTGGAAGCAGGCGCATATGCGTCCAGTCATAACTTTGACCACCGATTTTGGCTTGACTGATGCCTACGTAGCGGCTATGAAAGGCGTCATACTCTCCATCAATCCGGAGGTGGTCCTGGTTGACGTGTGTCACACCATACAACCCCAGGACATCATGCAAGCGGGTTTTGTATTGAGCACGGCTTGTTCTTTCTTCCCTGAGCGGACTATCCATGTGGTGGTAGTCGATCCCGGCGTCGGTAGCACGCGGAAAGCCATTATTTTGAGGACGCCATCGGCGGATTTTGTGGCGCCGGATAATGGCGTGTTGAGCTACGTGCTGGAAGCAGGCGGCGTTTCTGCGGAAGGCATATTGCCGCCCGGCTGGCGAGCGGTAGAGCTCACTAAACCAGGGTTCTGGCGGACAGCGGTAAGCGACACCTTTCACGGTCGGGATATTTTCGCCCCGGTGGCTGGCTGGCTTTCCCTGGGCTTGACACCGGAGGACTTTGGGGAGATAATCAGCACGGTCACCGTAGTGCCTGTGACCCACCCGCACAGGGAGAGGGATGGCTCGATGGTGGGACATATTATTCATATTGACAGCTTCGGCAATCTGGTTGTCGATATCAGAAGTGGGGACCTTTCCCGACTTATCGGCATCGTGATCGAGGTAGGTGGCAGAGCTATCTCAGATGTAAGCCGCACTTATGCTGAAGACGAGGCTTGTCCTGAGCTTACCGAAGGGGAACTGTTGGCTCTGGTCGGTAGCAGCGATCGATTAGAGATATCGGTAAAAGGCGGAAGCGCCGCCGCTTTTCTAAAGGCGAAAATCGGCGACGAACTCCGTGTAAGAGAGTCAGGAGGTGCAAACAATGAACTGTCCGGTTTGTAAAAAAGAGGCCCGGGCACATCTTTACCACTGCGCCAAATGCGCCGTCTACGTGCACGAAAAATGCTGGGCGGAACACGTGGCTAAAGAGCACAAGAAAGAAAAATAAGGGAAAGGAGAGTCGGAGTTATGGGTGAACAAAAGCACAGCCGCCGGGAAATTCTCGATGTAATGGACAAGGTTGAAATCGCCGCCGTGGCGACCTCGGCCGGGGACAAGATAAGGAACCGCATGATGCACTACGCAGCCGATGAGAATTTCAACGTCTACCTGGCGACGATGAAGGGCGACCCGAAAACAGTGCAGATGACCAACCATCCCTCGATAGCCCTTCTGGTCAACCAGGCCGGCGGCAGCATTAACGAATCCAAAGAAATCGAGATCAGCGGCAAGGCCGTTTTCGTCAGGGACGAAGCGGAAAGGGAGCACGCCCTGACTTTGACTGCTGAAAGGTCTCCCGTAGTCAAGTACATGGTTGGGACGGGGAATGCCGGAATGCTCGATTGCATCAAGGTCATTCCCAATACAATTAAGTTTCGCATTTTCAGTGAGATCGTCCAGGGGATGCCGCCCACAGTGCTTGAATTTCCTGAGAACCAGCGCGTGGTCAGCGACTGGCAACTTGTCAAGACGAAGATGAAGAACTGGGTCATGGCGGTAAGGGTACCTTTTCTGACCGCCAGCCTGGTCCCGGTGCTGCTGGGAACGGCTATCGCCTGGCTCACCGCCGGCAGCGTCCAATGGGGGCTTTTCCTGCTTACCCTGGTGGCAGGGCTGTCAATCCACATCGCCACTAACGTTCTGAACGACTATGCCGACCACAAGAGCCACAATGACGATGTAAACCAGGAGTTTGTCCGTCCTTTCAGCGGGGGCAGTCGTGTAATCCAGCTCGGGCTACTGACGCCCGTTGAGGTGCTCACCGGGGCGGTCTTTTTCTTTCTGTTGAGCGCCAGCATCGGATTCTACCTGGTGTGGGCAACGGGGGGATACTGGCTACTCCTGCTGGGGGCGATAGGCCTTCTGTCCGGGGTGTTCTATACCCTGAGTCCCTTCAACTGGGCGAAAAGAGGGCTGGGCGAAGCGGTGGTTGGAGTGAACTTCGGCGCGCTGATGACATTAGGGGCTTACTATGTCCAAACGCAAAGCTTTGCCTGGCTTCCCGTTATCACGTCAATCCCCGTTTCACTGCTCATTTTTGCTGTTCTCTACATCAATGAGTTCCCTGACTACTCCGCCGATAAGCAGGTAGGTAAGAAAACACTGGTTGTGAGGCTGGGGCGGAAGCAGGCGGTAATGCTGTACAGCTTGCTCATGGCTGGCTCTTATGTGGCGATCGGCGTGGGGGCGGCGGTTGGGGTACTGCCACTGCTCTCACTGATGGCGCTAATTACGCTGCCACTGGCGGTCAGGGCGCTTCAGTATGCCCGGCGGCATTACGGCAACTCCTTCGACCTCGTCCCGGCCAATGCGCTGACGGTGACCATCCACCTGGCGACCGGACTGCTGCTGACGCTGGCCTTCGTCTGGCAGACCCTCGGTAACGCCGGCATCGTTTATGTAGCGCTGACCGGGGCGGTATTCCTGGCCTTCATCGCCTGGATGTACCGCTACATTGAGAGGCAGAAAAACATCTTCTTCGGGCTGAAGCAGGCGATCGGGAGCAGGTAACCAGATAAGAAGTAGTTACAGACGAGCAGATTATGCGCTTGTTATCGCTGCATCCAGAAATTTTATATAGACCTGCCTCATTCTATGGGGGAAAACCAAGAGAAGCAGAAGAGCGAATTGCGGATATTTTGAGAATCCCACTGGGACCTCACCCGCATTAATCTGCTTTGCCTCTTCGACTAGCTCTTCCCAACTTTGAGTCTGATTTGGGAATCTGCTTTCTATTCTTCCATGTTCAGCTCGGTACAAGAATGTCTCCCATAAAGAGTTTGGACTGAACTCACTAGTTTCAATGTGACTGATCTGTCGCCACTGTGAAGCTAGTAATTCTTTTCGACCGTACCTCGCTGCTAACGCAATTAGGGAACCTAAGGAAAAAGTTTTATCCACAAAACTTTCAGTTATTAGCTCGTTTAGAAGACCCAGATTGTGTCGGACTATGGTTTCAACCTCGTAGTAAGGGCTAATAAGTCCGGTCTTTTGTTTACGATTACTGTATACAAGGCCTTTGATTACGCTATTCAGGATCGCATGCGCTTTCTCTTCCTCACCAGTCTTTAACGTGTACCAAAAAATACTTAGGAAATGGGGCAGTGCGATTTCGCCGAACAACCTAATATCGCCCTTATACTTTTCAAGAAAACCTGTAATTCTGTCTTCTCGCCAGTCTCTTGTGCCTTTCAATAACAGATACAGTCGATAAGCACTCAAGTAACCACACAGTATTGTTGTGCTATAGGGGTAGAACATACCATCAAAAATACTACCCTGCAGAAGATCCGGACTTTCTAAAGCCTCGACCTGCAAATCAGCTAACGAGCGCTCAACCGAACTGATAGCCAAGTCTAGTGATGGCAACAGTTCCTGATAGGCGTTATTTTTCTCCGCAAGCGCCATGAGATAGGCAGTATAGACAATCCACCCTTCGCCCAATGCCCAATGATTTTTGGCACGCTCATACGGAGACAAGACGTAAGCCGAGAATACAAGACTGCTCGCACCCGCCCTGACTAAAGCCTGCTTGCTATACTCCTTACTAAGCGGAGAGATAACAGAGAGGAAGTCTGAGAAATCCTTTTTTGGCAAAGGGCAAGTTCCATCACGAGTATAAAGATTTAGAAATAACTGCAATTCCTTAATTTCTTGTGGAAGGAACTCTGTGGTAACTCCGAGGAAGTCCTGAAGAAGCTCTCCTTTAACAGTTGTATGTAGTACTGGCTTGTTGTCCCTTTTCCTTTGCTCATTACGATCATCAATCTCACGCCTGACTGGGTCCGAAAAAGTGCCGGTTGTAACGAAATGAGATTCGTGCGGAGTGGACTTGGGTATGCTGGGGTGATTGATCGGTATATCGAGCAATTCATCTACTTCAGACCTGATCTGGCGCCAGCGATCTAGAGGAATATCCCCAATCTTTAGCTGGAAGACACAGGGATTTCCTTCGGGGCCAATGGCGATGATATCCTTCCCTTGCTCAAACGGTCCGTGCGTTGAAATATGAACTACTTTGTATCCCTTGAGGGTTAACAACTGACAAAACGGAACTTGATAAGTCCTTTCGTCAGTATTAGTCAACCAATTTTCGATTACTTTCTCGAGCATTCCATTCTTCATATTTACGCTTCATTATCTCGTCATGCCGTTTCTTATATTCTTCATTCCTCTCCCATTCTGGAAGTTTGTCTTGAATCTGAGCCGCAACTTCAGGACTGACGAACACCGATGGCATAAGGGGTTCTCCTGTTTCTTCATCGAAGTCAATCGAAATCTTTTCAAGTGCATCAAAGAGCACTTCGGGTAAAAACGGCCTACCACCGGCGTCAACTTGTGTCCCCGCCTCCTTCGTGCCTCGCTCAATTGCCGCGAAAATTGTTCGCGCCATATGATCAGACAATTCTTGGGCAGCAGAATCGACCTTTTTCAGAATATCCTCTATCTTTAGGGATTTGATCTGGTCTCGCGAAAAGGAAAAGGAGGACTCTATCTTGTTATAATCCACTTCCTTTTGTGCGCCTTCGGTAGTATTGTAGACCATGCCGTCGCCTTCATGTTGAAATGACTGCCTTGTCATTGCAACCACGGGATCTCCGATCTTAGCGCGATATCTTAGTCGCCTTTCTATAAGCTTATGAAGGTCTGCTTTGATATTTGGAAAATCAGGTAGCATAATTGTCAAACCGTTCTTACCAGATTCGGACAGCTTCTTTTTTATCTCTTCGCCTTCCAGATCGTGCCTTTGGAGGTGTCTTCGAGGAGAACGCCCACTTCCGCCAGCTTGCTGCGGATGTTATCGGCGAGCTGCCACTGTTTCGCCTCGCGTAGCTCGCGGCGGGTGGCAATCAATAGCTCAATAAAGGGTTCGGCGACTAAGAACGGTCTCTCCGGCGGCTTCAGGGTCAGCCCCAGCACACGCGCTAGCTCTGACAGCGCCACCCTTGCCTGGACAGCGTTGTGACCGGCATCCCGCTCGCGGTTGATTTCCCGCGCCAGGTCAAACAGGGTCGCCACGGCCTGGGCGGTGCCAAAATCATCATCCATCACCTCGATGAATCTCCGCCGGAAAGACTCAACGTCTATCAAGGCGGCATCCTTTTCCATTCCGGTCCCCATCGTTTCATCCCTTACCGCCTGACGCAATCTCTCCGCGCCCCTTTCGGCAGCCTCCATGACTTCCTCTGAATAGGTCAGTGGGCTGCGGTAATAAGAGCCGAGTACAAAAATCCGGATGGCATCAGCGGTGTTCTTCTCCAAGGACTGCCTGATCGTTATCAGGTTGCCCAGGGACTTGCTCATTTTCTCTTCGCCAAGCTGGAGCAGGCCATTGTGCATCCAGTACCGGGCGAAGGGCTTCTTGCCGGTGAAACTTTCCGATTGGGCTATTTCGTTCTCGTGATGGGGGAAGATGAGGTCCTGCCCCCCACCGTGAATGTCAATCGTCTCACCCAGGTATCTCACAGACATGGCGCTGCACTCTATGTGCCATCCCGGTCTGCCGGGACCCCAAGGGCTGGCCCAGGAAGGCTCGCCGGGCTTGGCTGCCTTCCAGAGGACAAAGTCCATCGGGTGTTCCTTCTCCTCCCCGGACTCGATGCGGATGCCAGCCTCCATCGACTCGATGGTGCGGTTGGAAAGCTTCCCATAGTCGGGCACATTCCTGACACGGAAATAGACGCCGCTCTCCGCCGGATAGGCATAACCTTTGTCCACCAGTCCCTGGATAATCTCCAGCATTTTAGGTATTTCCTCAGTGGCGCGCGGGTAAACATCCGCCGGCAGGACGTTGAGGGCCTTCATATCCTCGAAAAAGGCATCGGTATAGCGTCCGGCAAGCTCATGGGCGGAGATACCCAGCCGAGCCGCACGGTCGATGATCTTGTCATCAATATCGGTGATGTTCTGGACATACTTCACCCGGTAGCCGCGGAACTGGAGGTAGCGGCGGATAGCATCAAAGAGGACATAGCTCATGGCATGGCCAAGATGGCTATCGCTGTACGGCGTTATGCCACAGACGTACATCCTGACCTCACTGCCTTGAGGTAAAAACTCTTCTTTCTGGCTGCTAAGCGTGTTAAATATCTTCATTCGAATACCTCTAAATCACTCTATACTGTCCTGAAATCAGCACCTTCGATCAAAGCAATTGCCTGAGCGCCAATGCCCTCACCCTGACCGATTGGCCCGAGCCCGTTGGCGGTCTTCGCCTTAATGCTCACCCTATCAGGGGCGATGGCCAGCGTCCGGCTGAGCTCCTGTCTGATTTCCTCGATGAAATCCCTCAGTTTGGGCTGTTCGGCCAGGACGTTGGCGTCAATGTTGCCGACCTCCCAACCATTCTCTCTCAACTCATCTCTGACACGAGCGAGCAGGATGAGGCTGGAAATGTCCCGGTATTCGGCTTCGCCGGGTGGAAAATACTGGCCGATGTCACCAAGCCCGGCTGCGCCGAGCAGCGCATCGATAATAGCGTGGGTCAGGACATCACCATCGCTCCAGCCGCCGAGTCCTTTACCGAAGGGAATTTCGACGCCGCCCAGCACCAGCCGCCTTCCTGCTACCAGCGGGTGAACATCGAAACCCAGCCCAATGCGCATCTTATTTTTCACGTTTTTCCCAAAGAAGCCCGACGAGAGCCAGGTCAGCAGGGGTGGTCACCTTGATATTATCATACGAGCTTATATAGACCTTGACTCTGCAGCCCAGATGCTCCACCAGCGCCGCGTCATCGGTGACGTCATTCCGGGCGTGGTGGTAGGCTTCGTTTATTATAGCAAAACGGAAGACCTGCGGTGTCTGGACCGCCCACAGGTCCTGCCTTTCGAGGGTCCTCTCCACAAAGCCATCCCGGTCAACCATTTTGACGGTATCCGTCATCGGCACGGCGGCAATGGCGGCTCCCGTTTCCGCGGCGGCTTCCAGGCCGCGCATTATCAAGTCCGCGCTGACCAGGGGACGGGCGCCATCGTGGACGATTACCCAGTTACAGCTCTTCAGCCGGGTGAGCCCGTTCCCCACCGAGTCCTGGCGGCGCGCTCCGCCCGGACAAACGTCGGTCACCTTCGAGAACTTGCACTCTGAGACCAGCAGCCGGCCCTGCTCCAGATTTGCCTCGTTGAGGACGAGCACGATCTGGTCGACCGCTTCGCACTGCTGGAAGACATCTATCTCCCGTGCCAAAAGCGGCTGGCCAGCGAGTGGCGCAAACATCTTATCAATGCCGCCCATCCTCTGGCTCGAACCGGCCGCGGCGATGACGACACCGACTTTTTCCTTCCCCAACATTACAATAGATTGAGTTTAACATATCCGTCCTGGATTGCCAAAATGGAGAGAGGCGGTCAGGATTATTGGGGCGAGCACGGAAGGGACATCAAGTAACGCTCCGACTCATCGCCCGTAGTCATCGGATAGGCGTTCGATGTCTTCCAGCTCAGGCGTGGAGAATTCAAATATCGTTGTGTCTTCGAGCGCCTTCAGACGATGCCTCGTCATAGGCTGGATGCGCACACAGCAGCCTGCCAGGAGGGTTGTCTCCGCAAGTTCGCCTCCGCGCCCATCCATTTCGATGATAGCTTTGCCTTCATGGATGTAGAAGCTTTCGTCCTTTTCCCGGTGATACTGAAGGCTGAGACGATGCCCTTTTTTGACAAAAATGAGCTTGCCGGCATACTTCGGGGTATGCGCCAGGATAAGTTCATATCCCCAAGGTTTTTCAACTCTTCGTGGGAGTCTATCTTTCATAGTCGGCTAGACACCCGCCAGTTTCTTACCCGCCTCAAGCATCTCTTCGACCCGTGCGGGCGTGCCATTTTCAGCGTAAATGCGCAGCACCGGCTCCGTTCCGGAAAAGCGGATGAGCAGCCAGGCGCCATCAGCCAGAGTAAAACGGAACCCGTCCACTGTATCAGATTTGACCACTGAAACGTCGCCAACAGTCCGGGGAGGGTTCTGGCTGACACGGTCGATTATAGCCTTGCGCTCATCTGCCGGGAAGGTCACGTCTATCCGCCGGTAGTGGTGTGAGCCCGTCTTGCTGTAAAGGTAAGCCAGAAGTTCTGAGGGCGATTTGCCCGTCCTGACCATGAAGTCGAGGAAATAGAGGTTCGCCAGGATGCCGTCCCTTTCCAGCACATGGCCGCGGAAGCCATAGCCGCCGCTTTCCTCTCCACCGATAAGCGCATTCTGCTTCTCCATCACTGGCGCGATGTATCGGAAGCCCACCGGCGTCTCGAATACCGGAACGTTGAAAATCTCCCCCAGGCGGTAGAGCATACTGGAAGCGGTGACCGTTTTGACTAGCGCGCCCTGCTCACCCCGGGCATCCAGCAAATAGAGGCAAAGCAAGGCAAACACCTGAAGCTGGGTGAGAAACACGCCGTTTTCATCAACGATGCCCATGCGGTCGGCATCGCCGTCTGTGGCTAGCCCCACGCTCGCCTTTTGTTCCTTGATTTTGGCCGAAAGGGGATCCAGGTTGGGCATGATCGGCTCAGGACGCTCCATCTCCGGGAAGGCGGGGTTGCGCTCGCCGTGTATCTCGATTACCTCCATCGCGCCGCCGCTCAGGAGTTCCTTCAGATAGCCGGCGCCTGCCCCCCACATGGAGTCGATTACCACCTTCAGTTTAGCTCGGCGCAGCCTGTCCAGATCGACCAGTTTCTTAAGCTGGTCAAGGTAGACCGGGACAAGGTCGATATATTCCAGCAGTCCCTGTTTGGCGGCCTGGGGCAGTGCCAGGTGTTTTATCTGACCCGAATCAACTACACGGGCGATATGTGATTCTATTTTTGAAGTAACTTCAGGCGGGGCGCTGGAGCCAGTCTCAACCTTGTATTTGAAGCCGTTCCAGGCCCCAGGATTGTGGCTGGCGGTGATGATGATGGCGCCGCCGGCCTTCCGCGCCAGGGTGCCGTAGCTAACGACAGGAGTGGGGGCTGGCTTATTGCAGAGGAACGCCTTGATGCCGTTTCCAGCAACAACCTCCGCCGCCGCGGCAGCAAAGTCCTCCGAGGCGAAGCGGGTGTCATAGCCGATTATCAGTCCGTGGTCTGCCATCCCCGATTCTTTCAGGTACTCAGCGGTTGCCTGGGCGCAGATTCGGACATTATCAAAGGTGAAATCCTGGGCAATTATTGCCCGCCAGCCGTCAGTGCCGAATTTTATTGGATTAGCCACCAAACCCTACCTCCTCGCAGGTGCTCTATAGTAATAGAGATACGTAAGCGCTCGTAAGATATGCCCTTACCACCTTGACACCGCGCGTCAAATTGGTTATATTATACATGCAACATTACATGTAATGTTGCTAGCCGCAAGTAAATATTTGCTAATAGCGGGGGAGGCAGGTCGCTTCGTTGAGGTGGCCTGTCTCCCCCAATCAGTTATCCGGGTTTGTCGTCACCGACGAAAAGCTCTATCTTCATAAAATCTGCAACCTCCTTTGCGGTTGAAATGATAGTCTCTTTCAGTTGTTCCTTAAGTACGTCAGCCATGACGTGAGCAATCTCAAGCCCACCAACGTATTCTGAGTCGGCCAACGTCAAGAATTCGATAGAAGGTATCTCAAATTTTCTACGTAGTGGAATAGAGTTTGCGCTATTCAGATAGTCGAAAGTGTTTTTTCTTTGGCTTTCAGTAAGGATGACCCGGTCCAATATCAAGTCCACAGGTTCGGACGCACTCCCAGGGCTTGCGAAGTGAAATTCCAGAAGATGTCGAAGCAGATAATTGCGAAGATAATATCTCCATTCCTTTAAAGGCACATCGGGCGGCGACCACGTCAGGTAGCGTCCGCCGTAGGTTTCCTTCTTAATATACATCGCTGAAACGGAAATGATCTCGCTTCTTACCAATTCGCGCAGTCCACGTAACAGATTTAACGCTCTAATAGGGTTGCTAGACCCTAACTCCAAACAGGCTGCTGTCCCACACAGCCAATGTATTTGAGCCAGGAGAAGCCTAACAGCTTCATAATGTTCATCTCTTACACTTAGTGAGACCATTCCAAAGTAAGGGGATGCCCCTTTGGAAATCTCGGCACCTGGGTCGCCAGTTTCATCCACGAAAACAAAGTTCATCGCTAACAGCACTTACCGCAAATCTGAGGGCGGATACCTCAGCTACCTCCCCATCGCCTCTTTCTTGAGAATGGCAGCTTTGTCCGTCTTTTCCCAGGGGAGGTCCAGGTCTGTCCGCCCGAAGTGGCCGTATGCTGCCGTCTGCTTGTAGATGGGACGGCGCAGCTTCAGGTACTGGATGATTGCCTCCGGCCGGAGGTCGAAGTGCTTGTCAATCAGACTGAGAATGAAGTCAGCGTCAACTTTCTCCGTGCCGAAGGTCTCTATTGAGACGGAGAGCGGGCAGGCTTTGCCGATGACATATGATATCTGTATCTCCAGGCGGTCGGCGAGGCCGGCTGCCACGATGTTCTTGGCAATGTAGCGCGCCATATAGGCGGCGGAGCGGTCCACCTTGGTGGGGTCCTTTCCGGAGAAGGCGCCGCCGCCGTGCCGGGCAATTCCCCCGTAGGTATCAACCAGTATCTTGCGTCCGGTGAATCCGGTGTCAGCCACCGGCCCGCCGATAACGAAGCGCCCCGTAGCGTTAACGTAAAACTGGGTATCCTTATCAATCAGCGGCTCCGGCACAATCTCCCGGATAACATGCTTGATAACATCTTTCTCAATCTTCTCAGAGGTGACGTCGTCGTTGTGCTGAGCGGCGATGACCACGCTGGTGACCCGCTTCGGCACGCCCTTTGAATACTCAACCGTGACCTGGGATTTGCCGTCGGGGCGCAGGTACGGCAAAGTCCCGTTTTTCCTTACCTCAGCCAGCCGCAGACAAAGTCTCTGGGCTAATGAAACGGGCAAAGGCATTAGCTCTGGCGTCTCGTTGCAGGCATAACCGACCATCATTCCCTGGTCGCCGGCGCCTATCTTGTCAAAATCGGTGACCTCGGCTTCGCTTTTTTTGACCTCAAGCGACTTGCTGACTCCGAGATCGATGTCAGCCGATTGCGGGTTGACCGAGACCAGCACGCCGCATGATTCATAATCAAACCCATACTCCGGACGCGTGTAGCCAATGTCTTTGACCACCCGGCGGACAATTGCCGGGATATCAGCGTACGTCCTGGTGGTAATCTGGCCGAGAACGATTACCAGGCCGGTGGTTACCGCTACCTCGCACGCCACGCGACCGTTGGGATCGTCTTTGAGGATGGCGTCAAGAATCCCATCAGACACCTGGTCGCATATCTTGTCCGGATGTCCCTCGGTGACGGATTCCGATGTAAAAAGATACCTTGATGAAATTTCAAAACAGTTACTCATGCCTCTCCTTCCCATTTATGCTGCCTATCTTTGTCATTCCCGCGAAGCTTATCCTGTGCCTCGACACGGGAGCGGGAATCTACACCATGCGACCAGTAGACCCCGCTTGCGCCATCAAACTGCTTCATCTCCTTTTCGTAAAGGGAGACTGAGAGGGATTTGCTGCATTGAAATCCCTCTAATCCCCCTTTTCCAAAGGGGGAGACGACCGGAAGATCTCTCGACATCGCCCTTTACGTTCCCTCCTGCCAGCTGGCAAGATAGTGCTTTTGTTCCGGCGTCAGGGTATCGATCTCGATACCCATTGAGACCAATTTCAGCCGGGCGATTTCTTTATCGATTTCTTCAGGTACGACGTAAACCTTCGGCTCGAGTTTACCCCTGTTCTTCAAGATATGCTCCAGCGAAAGCGCCTGGTTGGCGAAACTCATATCCATCACGCTGGCTGGATGTCCCTCGGCTGCCGCCAGGTTGATGAGACGGCCCTCACCGAGCAGGTAGAGGCGTCGGCCATCTTTAAGCTGGTATTCATCTACGAAAGAGCGTACCCTTCTCTTGGATTGAGCCAGGCTCTCCAGGGCGGGAATGTTGATTTCAACATTAAAGTGCCCGCTGTTTGCCAGGATCGCGCCGTCCTTCATCGCCTGGAAATGGTCACGGTCGATAACGTTCTTGTCACCCGTGACGGTGATGAAGACATCACCGACCGCGGCGGCCTGGGCAATCGGCATTACCATCAGGCCGTCCATAGCCGCCTCGAGGGCGCGCACGGGCTGCACTTCGGTTATGATGACCTGTGCTCCCAGCCCCCTCGCCCGCAGCGCCAGGCCACGCCCACACCAGCCATAGCCGCAGACCACCACCTTTTTCCCCGCCCACAAGATATTGGTTGCTCGCGTAACGCCGTCAATAGTGCTCTGGCCGGTGCCGTAGCGGTTGTCAAAAAGGTACTTGGTCTGGGCGTCATTGACAGCGATAATCGGATATTTTAACTCGCCGGCGTTGGCCATACTGCGCAGGCGGATGACGCCAGTGGTGGTCTCTTCTGTGCCTCCGAGAACGCCGCTGATCAAATCTTTGCGTTTTTTATGCAGGGTGGTAACCAGGTCGGCACCGTCATCCACCGTGAGGTGGGGCTGATGGTCGAGTGCGACGCTGATATGCTTGTAATAGGTTATTTCGTCTTCGCCTTTTATGGCATTGGTGGGGATGCCATATTCCACCAGCGCCGCCGCAGCATCATCCTGGGTGCTAAGGGGATTGGAGGCGCAGAGCACAATATCAGCCCCGCCCTCTTTCATAGCAATGGCAAGGTTGGCGGTTTCGGTGGTGACATGAAGGCAGGCAGAGATGCGGATACCCCGAAAAGGTTTCTCCTCCGCGAATCGTTCCTTTATCAGCCTCACCACCGGCATTTCGCGGGCTGCCCACTCGATGCGCTGCCGCCCAGCTTCAGCCAGAAAGATGTCTTTCACATCGTATCGCGTTGTTTTCAATTTCACTCCTATGTGGGTTCGATAACTCATCTGTCATTGCGAGCCATTCGTCGAAGGCGAAGCAATCCGTGATAGGCGCCATTCCCCACCTCCCAGATTGCCACGTCGCTCCGCTCCTCGCAAAGACAGGTTATGATGATTCCCTACCCTTCTCCAATCTTTTCCATGACCTGTCTCACAATATCCTGCACCGGTTTCGAAGTATCAATTATAACATAGTTTTGGGCGGAAACCTCGACTACCGGCTCGAAACTTTTTTTCTGCGGTCCGTAGATTTCCCAGCGGCCATCGGAGACCGTTCCTTCTTCCAATCGCTGCGTCAGGCGCTGCTTGACCTGCTCTTCGCCTAGTTTGCATTCAAGGACAAAGAAGTCAGCTCCCGTTTCCCGCGCCAGCTCTCTCGCCTTCAGGCGCTCCTCCGACTTTATGAAAGAGGCGTCCAGGATAACTGAGCCGCCTTCAGCTAAAATACGTCCCGCTGCGGCAAACATTGTATCATATGTCCGGCGGGTAAAATCCTGCGAGTAGATTCCGGCATTGAGTTGCTCGAACCGGTGCTCGGTCAGCGGGACTGAAGCCAGTTGCTTGCGGGTGACATCCGAAGAGATGACAACCGTCCCCGTTCTCTTTGCCAGCGCACGGGCGAGGGCGGTCTTACCCGTGCCCATCAGCCCGACGGTGATGAACAGCACGGGCTTTGCCCTAGTATAAAAGCCCGCCAGGTCAAAATAACTGGCAGCCGCTTCCCGAACGTCCTGCTTTTCTGTGTCACTGATGTAAGGGTCATCGAGCTTGAAGCTCTCCACTTTCCCCCGGACATAGGCGCGATAGCACTTGTAGAAATTGAGCACCCCGATTAGCTCCTTGTCCCCGCTTGAGTCCACATAAGTGTTGACAAAAGCCCGGGAAAGGTCAGCCCGGCCGTGGTGGTCAAGGTCCATAGCCAGAAAAGCCACCTCAGAGGCGACGTCCCCGTAGCGGAAACGGTCGCTAAACTCGATGCAGTCATAGATGCAGATACCGTCACTGAAGCAAACGTGCGCCGCATGAAGATCGCCATGGCAATCCCTGATCCTGTCGCCAGCAACCCTCTGCTCCAGAAGGAAGTCTTCGCTCTTCAGGAACTGGCCGGTATAATACTTTATCCGTTCGTATTTGCTTTGTGAAATAGTTACGCCAGTGTATTTTTCGGTCTGCCGGAAATTCTCATCGGTGTTGGTCCTGATGGTAAAGATGTTGCCGAAGGTCCTGATGACGGCGCTGGTCTCCGCCTTCCGGTGGAATTCCACCACCTTTTGCGCCACCTGACTGATCATCTCCGGTATTACCTGCTCCTTTCCCAGAAGCACGTCCAGCATCCTGTCCCGTGGGAGCTGGCGCATCTTGACGGCATAATCGACAGCCTCGCTCCGGCCACCGAGGACAATTTTCTTCCTTCTTCTAGTCAGTGGCACCACTCCCAGGTAGGTTTCCGGGCACAGGCGCTGGTTCAGTTCAACTTCCCGTTGACAGAAATAGCGGCGCTTTTCGAGGGTGGTATAGTCCAGGTATCCCAGGTTCACCGGCTTCTTGACCTTGTAGACATAGTCTCCGGTGAGAAAGACAAAAGACATCTGAGTCTGCACCATCTCGATCCTTTCCGGTTTTTCGGGATATGCCCGCGGATCGAGCAAGGCTTCCGCTATCTCCGGTAGCCGGGCTGATTTTCTTTCAGACCTCATAAGTTAATAATATAGCCGAAAGAGGGGGTCCTGTCACTCAGCAAAAAGAGCCATTTTTTTCAAGTCCTACGGGACCACCTCCCCACCAGCCTTTCCTCCTCTTCCCTAGATTTTGCTTTTCCAGCCAGTTTGGCTTCGAGAAGTCTCCGGAGGACTTCACCAATTTGGGGGCCGGAAGCGATGCCCATTTTGTTCAAGTCATCCCCGGTGAGGGCAGGTTTGACATAACGGAGTCTTTCGAGATAAGCCCGGATGTGCCCGCGAACAACCTCAGAATCTGTGGCGATGGAAAGAGCGGCGAGAGCGGGAGGGGAAGATTGGTTGAGAAGCAAGTAGACACGGCTCGGGTGCAGCCGCGGCTGGGCCAGCGCTCTCAGCGAGCCCTTGAGGACAGCGACATTGCGCAGCACATGAGCCAGCGACCGGGGCAGCCGTAGATAGGCGATTAGTTTTTCCACATCTCCGGCACACAGGGGATAAGCAAGCAAAGCCAGGTAGAGACTTACCGATGGGCGCCCGGGGACGCTCAACTGACGCGCCTCCTCAAATTTTCTCTTCAGCCAACCGTTCCCCTTCAGGTCGGGATGAAGCTTTGCCAGAACGCCAAGCTCTGCCGCCCGGCGCAGGACCTTTTCAGGATACTCTTCCCTCAAGGTAAGCTCCATCTCATGGCGGATGCGGTCGCCGCTAATGGAATCAAGGTGGGGCAAGTCCCGCTTGAGAAGACTGAGGGTAATGTCTTCGATATGGAAGCCAAGTCTTTGTTCATAGCGTATTGCGCGCCAGACGCGGGTGGCGTCATCAACGAAACTCTTTTCATGCAAGATGCGGATGAGCTTTCGGCTGAGGTCGAAGCGTCCACCGTACGGGTCAATCAGATTGCCCCAGTGCCCTGGCGAGAGGTCAACCGCCATGGCGTTGACAGTAAAATCACGGCGGAAGAGGTCGTCCACCAGAGAACCGGCCTTCACTATTGGCAGCGCTCCCGGCCGGGCATAGGACTCAGCGCGGGCGGTCGCCAGGTCAATACGCCGGTCAGTCCACGTGAGCGTGGCCGTGCCAAAGCGGGAATGGATCACGACCTTGCCCCCGGTAATCTCAGCTAGGCGCTGTGCCAGGTTGACGGCATCGCCCTCTACCACCAGATCGAGGTCGACGGTCTTCCTATTCAGGAACAGGTCACGCACCATTCCGCCAACCAGGTAAAGGCGCCATCCGCTATTGGCGGCGACTAGTCCGGCGGACTCCAGGAACTCGATCGTATCGAGTGGTATCTGCCTTACCATTTGGCGTCGAAGGTTTGCAGCTTCCAGCATCTTGCCCATCCAGCGTAATCTGGCTTGAATTATAGCACGACCGCCTGGATTTGAGCTTTCCGCGAAACGACGGAATTTCCAGGATTTTTCTGGTATGGTTAAGGAAATTAGCCGGTCAAACAACGATGAAAATGTGTTAGGGTAAGGAAATCAGGAGCGGTAAGAAATTTTAAGCTGAAAATAGGGCAATTTATCTGCTTGATATTCCCCTGGGGACTGAACTTAGCCATTTTTCTGCCAGGGATTAAATGACCAGACGGCGCATCTCCTTAAACCTTTGGCGT
>JACPPV010000019.1 GCA_016190825.1 Chloroflexota bacterium | reverse complement strand
GTTCAGATTGCAGGCTGAAACCCGCCTGCATGAAGTCGGAGTTGCTAGTAAATGCGTATCAGCATGGCGCATTGAATACGTTCTCGGGCCTTGTACACACCGCCCGTCACGTCATGAAAGCCGGCAACACCTGAAGTCGATGGGCTAACCCGCAAGGGGGGCAGTCGCCGAAGGTGGGGTTGGTGATTGGGACGAAGTCGTAACAAGGTAGCCGTAGCGGAAGCTGCGGCTGGATCACCTCCTTTCTAGGGAGAACCGTCCCGAGCTTTTGCAAGGGACTACTCCTAGGTCGGTCACCGGTCCTATCCCGAGCTTGTCGAGGGAAAAAATCGGTGCTATTCCTCTTCTTCTCGCTATCCAGCGGTTAAGGTGTTTTCTTTTATGAAAAGGCGGTGGTTCTCACCGCCTTTTCATTTTTCACAAATTATCCATGCCATTTCCGCTATGATTAGAGCGCCTTTGCATGCCTAAGTAAATCGCGCAGGCACATGTGAGGAGATAAAATATGGAAATAGAGAGCACATTAGACAGAACGACCTACGCAAGACTAATGTTAACGTTGGTCCTTACGTTCCGGTATTTTCCACTTCATAGGTATTCTGATCGGAGCGAAAGGCGGGCGCATTGCCTATCGTAAGGACTTTTCTTTGGAAGCAAATTGGAAAAACCGCTATTATGAGATTAAGCAAGTAATGCCAGTTATCGTTGAAAAAAATGATGCGCTGGTTGTGATAACTGTTTATGCCTTCTATTTCGGAGGATAAGAATGAGGATTACATACGCTGCCGAGGCTGATGCTGCATATATCTACTTCAAGAAAGGGCGCGGGGAAGTTACTACAGTGAGACTCAGTGAGGATATTGCCGTAGACTTCAGGCCGGACGAGGAAATCTGGGGATAGAGATACTGGATGCTTCAAAACACCCGGCATCGGGCAAGAAGGGGCAAAAGCCAAAAATCCAATTGGTAAATGTAGAAGCGCACCCAAATGACTGCTTGTACGAGCGTTAGTCTGCCTCTGCACGGGAATCTATCCACTGGTTCTCCACGGGACTAAACAATTGCTCTAGTTTGTACCGATAAATTCGCCCACCATCAAGAGAAGAGTATTCAATCGATATAATTCTGGAAAGTTTCGCCTGCTCCTCGCCAGGTCGGTTCATTATTCTTTCAAATGCATCCTTCCCAGTGGTGAACGTCCATTCAGATTTTTCATCTGGAAATCTGACTTCATTTTGAGAGTCATAAACAAGTAAAGGTTCGCCCATCAAGTCAATCTTTACTTGTTTTCTTATTATCCTGGCAGGCGAATTCAATACGCGATACGCCACTGTAAATGGAACTGGAATTATTGTCTTCTTGTCAGGGTCAATGACTCCATAGCTGCCTGCCCAGACATAAGGCCTATGAGCTACGACGAAGGATTGCCTAGTTAAAGTAACCGAGTATATTGACGTTGCCAAGGCGATCGCCGCAATAATTATCGGCACATACCTTTCAATTACCAATTTTATGATATCCATCCCATTCTCCCCTCAATATTAGGCTTCGGCAATAATCAATGGCGTCGATAACACAGCTAGCAGTATTATCCTTCGAAACCTTGTCTCCATCTGGAGAGCGAACCCTAGAATTAACCCCGCTCGACCTTCCTCCCTGACCAGAATCATAGCACGTCCCGTCAAAAGCAGCATTGAGCTTACTGCTGCCCCCACTTCTCAATCGGCAATACCTCGCATACAGAAGTTTCTTTCTGATGCCGGGGATTTGCGGTGACCAAAGGACAATCGTATTTCTGCGCGAGTGCGATGTAACAGGAATCATAAACAGTAACCCTCAATTTCCGTGATAGCATTGCCGAGGCTCCAAGCAAGTCGGAACTCATTGAGACGACATTCATGCCCAGGGCAAACATACTGGCAATCGCCGATTGAGCAGCTTCGAGGGGGATAAATTCCTTGTGAATAATGGCATTGGCAACTTCGTAAAAGAAAAGGTCGGGCACCAGGATGAGGGCCTGTTGAGCTATATGAGCATCTCGAATCGCCAACGCCTGAGAGAGTGAAGCTTCACCCTTGGCTGAAAACCACTTTACCCCCACCGAGGCATCGAGGACTAGTGCCTGTCGCGCCATTTCAGCACCTCAGCCGTACCATTCCATCCACCGAACTCTTCTCTGAAGCGGTCCATGTCTGCTGCAGCCTGCTTCCGTTTCCCAAGCTTCTGTTCCTCTTTCCTTTCCTCCAGGTAGTGCCTTATGGCTTTCGCCAGGAATGCGCTGCGGCTGGTCTGAGATTCGCGCGCTGCTTTGTCCAGTTCCAGCAGGATATCTTCAGACAGGGAAACATTAACTTTTGGCATTCACTATCCCTCCTGATTATCTCTCCATTTATTCTACCCATTTCGGAGGTATATATCAATGGCCACGAACCGCCTCGTGCCTTGAATAATTCCTCACTTGACCGCACCTGCCATAAACTATATATTGAGATTGAATTGACAATGCAGGTCGGCGTATGCCGGATCAGGTTCCGTTTGCCGGAAAACCTCACCCTCAAGGGCAAGCGGCAGATTGTGAAATCTATCACCGCCCGCGTGGGCGGCAGGTTCAACGTCTCTATAGCCGAAGTGGATGACAATGATTTGTGGCAACTGGCTACCATCGGCATTGCTTGCGTCAGCAATGACAGCCGCCTGGCCAACGAGGTCCTCTCCAAAGTGGTTGATTTCATCATCCACAGCCACCTGGATATTGAGATGCTCGATTACGAGATTGAGATCATTCCCGTCTTCGGTGATTGATGGACACCACCGCCTTTCTTAGCTATCTTCAGGAAAACCTCGATTACCGGGGACAGGTAGTCCATGTCGAGCACATTTCCTCTCGCGAAGCAAGATATGGCGCACTTGACGAGACGCTAGTAGGGCCCCTTCAAGATTGCCTTGCCGAACATGGGATGACCGAACTTTACTCGCACCAGGCAGAAGCCATAAACTTAGCACGGCGCGGCAAGAACGTCATGATAGCCACCCCAAGCGCCAGCGGCAAGAGCCTGTGCTATGACATTCCGGTCCTTCACACATTATTGACCGATCCAGGCAGCCGGGCGTTTTACCTCTTTCCCACCAAGGCTCTAGCCCAGGACCAGCTTCGCAGCCTGCGGGAAACGTTTTCACCTGCCACCTTTAGTCCTCACGAGTTCGATACTTTCGATGGCGATACGCCTCCGGCGAAGCGGAGCGAGATACGCCAGCGGGCGCGCATCATATTGACCAACCCGGATATGCTTCATATCGGCATAATGCCCAATCACCAGTCCTGGGCCAAGGTGCTTCGCCGCCTGAAATATGTTGTTGTTGACGAAGCCCATGTGTACCGCGGTGTCTTCGGGTCGCACGTTGCCGTTGTGTTGCGCCGTCTCCGCCGCCTCTGCCGGACTTTCGGCTCAAACCCGCAGTTTATCCTTTGCTCTGCCACCATCGCCAACCCCGGAGAGCACGCGGAAAAGCTCACCGGCCTGCCCTTCAGCGTGGTCGAGCGGGACGGCTCTCCTCACGCCGCAAAGGATTTCGTCTTCTGGAATCCACCTCTAATAGACAAGACCACCAACACGCGTCACAGCGCCAACAGCGAGGCGACCGATCTCTTTACCAAACTGGTGAGCGAGAAGGTGCGGACACTGGCTTTTACCCGCACGCGCCGCCTGACCGAGGTCATTTACCGCCAGTCCCGGGACAAACTGGCGGAACTCGACCCTGTCCTGGCAAAAAGAATCAAACCTTACCGGGCGGGTTATCTCCCTGAAGAGCGACGGCAAATCGAGAAGGAGCTATTCCACGGTCAACTCATCGGCGCCGTAGCCACTGTCGCCCTGGAACTGGGTGTGGACATCGGAGACCTGGAGGCGACGATACTCACGGGCTACCCGGGCAGCATCGCCAGCGCCTGGCAGCAGGCAGGGCGCAGCGGTCGGGGACGGGCGCCTTCAATGAGCTTCCTCATCGGCCTGAACAATCCGCTCGACCAGTACCTGATGCGCCACCCGGAGTTCTTCTTTCAGAAAACGTTTGAGAGTGCCCTGGTCAATCCGGATAACCATTATGTTTTGCGTCCCCATCTTCTTTGCGCAGCCTGGGAACAACCCCTTACCGGGGATGATACGGCCTTCTTCGGCGCTCACTATGCTGTGGAAAGGGCCGAGCTGGAGAAGCAGGGATTGATAAGAGAACGCCGGGGTAGATGGTACCTCTCGCCCACCGTCTCCTATCCGGCGCAGAAAATCAATATCCGCGCCGCGTCAGGCGAGAACTATGCCATCGTTGATACGTCTAACGGTTCGCTGCTGGAAACAATTGAGGCAAGCGTGGCCTTCTTCCAGATACATCCGGGAGCGATTTACCTTCACCAGGGAGAATCTTACCTGGTGAGCAGCCTGGATGTTTCCGGCCGCACTGCTCTTGCCGCACCGACCTCAGCCAGCTACTACACTGTGACCAAGGAGCTTACCGACCTGCGCATTATCGCAAAGACCCGTGAGAAAATAATCGGGCAGACGAAAATCTCGCTTGGCGAAGTTGAGGTAAGTACGGAGGTCGTCGGATTTAAGAAAAAAGCGCAATACACCGAAGAGGTAATCGGAGAGGAGCTGCTCAACCTGCCGCCGGTGCGATTCCCAACCGTTGCCCTCTGGTTTGACCTGCCGGCAGAGGCGACCGCGAATGTGGACGAAGAAGGGTACGATTTCGCCGGTGGGCTGCATGCCGCCGAGCATGCCGCCATTTCGATACTTCCGCTCTTTGCATTGTGCGACCGCAATGACATCGGCGGCGTCTCGACTGCCTTTCATCCCGATACTGGCAAGGCACAGATATTCATTTATGACGGCCACCCGGGCGGCATCGGCATCGCCGAGAGGGGATTTGAGATAATAGCAGCACTCTGGCGGGCGACATTAAAGCTCATAACCGAGTGTCCCTGCCAGGACGGCTGCCCGAGCTGCATTCAGTCACCCAAGTGCGGCAACAATAACCAGCCTCTCGATAAGAGGGCGGCTCAGATATTGCTGGAGGGACTGCTGGGAGAGACGTGAATGTTCTGTTTGAGGGCGGTCGCGATAAGGCGGGTGCCTGATAGCAAATCAGAATATCGGGGAAAGCGGTCTTCTTACCATCCACAAGAAGCATTGGTCAATAACTCGCAGTTTCTTTCGCTGGTATCGTGAAGACAGACTTGAGATTACACGATTGTGTGTCGACATAAAACGTTGTATTTCTTTCATAAAGCGAAAATAATCTTCGCCGGAAAAGGCTTTAATGCTCTTATCAAAAGTGCCGTGTGGCAAATGTCTTAACTCAGATCTAATGGCATTACCAATGTCATTATCCCAGAGAGGAAAGAAATCAGGGCAGACAAGGTTCAGTATTTTCGCACTGGCAATACTTCCAGTGACCTCATTGAATGAAGAATATAATCTGATTATTTCATCCTTATGATCCTCTAATATCTCATTTTCAATGTGTCTTTTTTGGAACTGCTTCAGTTGTCCGCTGTCCAAACGTATTATGCCTACCACTTTTTCCTGCCAATCCAAATACTGTTTTTGCCCAAGAACACGCCCCATTCTTCCCCATCGATAAAGAAAATCCTTTATGAGAACCTTGAGAGGCGCCGCATAGTCCTCAGTTAAGCTCAAATCAACCGCGGCCATGAGTCCTATGGCACCTGTATACAACGGGTCTCCTCTGTCGACTGTCTCTTGCCGTTGAATGATTTCTTCAATCAATACATCAGCGTCCATAATGCCCTCCCTCTCACACAGCACGACGCGTGTTCATTTGTGGCCCGGTAAATCCGCCCCCTGCCTTCCTCCCCTCTGTCTCACCACCTCATACATCACTACCGCCGCCGCGACTGAGGCGTTGAGAGACTCGATCTTGCCCTTCATCGGAATGAACGCCAGCACATCGCACTTTGCCTTGACCAGGTCTGACATTCCCCCACCCTCCCCCCCGATGACTATCGCCGTCGGCAGCGTCAAGTCCACCCCGGTGTATTCAATCTTCCCGCCCATGTCGATGCCCACCACCCATATGTTCTGCTTCTTCAACATCTCGATGGTCTGAGCGATATTGGCAACCCTGGCAACTGGAATGTACTCAATCGCCCCGGCGGAAGTCTTTGCCACAGCCGGGGTGAGTCCCACCGCCCGCCTCGACCGCACAATAACGCCATGCACGCCCGTAGCCTCGCATGTCCTGAGAATCGCCCCGAGGTTCTGCGGATCCTCTATGCCGTCGATAATGACATAGAGTGCTGATTCTCCTTTTTCCTTCGGGATAGCCAGCAGCTCGTCCAGGGTGGCATACTCTTTGCTGGCAACATAGGCGATAACCGACTGGCTATTGCCCGCCGGGAAAAGCCTTTCGAGGACGCTTCTTTCGACGAATTCGACCGGGATTGTTCTGTCACCAGCCAGGCTGAGTATTTCAGCAATGGCGCCGTGGCCACGGGCACGTTTGTCTATCAGGACCCTGTTGATGGGCCGGTCTGCCTTCAGCGCCTCGATTACCGGGTTTCTACCAGCAATGATGTCTGCCATCCGGTTATCCCACTGGGGCAAAATCCAGAACATTGAGCCGGAGCCGTCCGTCGCCGCTCCAGCTATCCTTTTCCAGGGAAAAGACAATATCCAGAGGATGAACGATCTCACCCAGGCAGCCGCCAAGATTGAAAGCCACGGCGTCCCAGACGACTTCCCCCTGCTTCAGTTTAAGACGCAGATGCTCACCGTTGCCCATCTGGCGGACATCAAGCACCTTTACGGCTCGGCTCACAAAGACCGGCACCGGATTGCCCTGGCCGAACGGCGCCAGCTTCTGCAGTGTTGGATAGGTGTCCCCGCCGAGCTCGCCAAGTCTGACTTCCGTATCAATATCCAGCCTGGGGCGCAGGTCAACCCCGGCAAGCTCATCCGCCGCTATTTGCTGTAACGCACTCTCCAGAAACGGCAGATTCCTTGTGAGCATAGAAAACCCCGCCGCCTGCGCATGCCCGCCGAAATGAGTGAAAAGGCTACGGCACTGGCCCAGCGCCCGGATGATATTGAACTCGGGAATGCTCCGGCAGCTTCCCCCGCAGAATTGCTCACCTGTCTTGAGCACAGCGGCGGGGCGGTAGAACTCTTCAACCAACCTGCCTGCAACCAGTCCGCAGATGCCGGAGGGGAAATCGATACTGGTGACAAAGAGCAGGGGGGTAAGCCCGCGGCTCGTGACCTGCTCCCTTGCCTTCGTCTGATACTTGCTCGTCAAACCTTGCCTTTCCGCATTTTTCTGCTCCAGCCATGTTGCCAACTCCCTGGCTTCCTCCGGGGAATTAGTTGTCAGCAGTCGGTAGCTCCCCATCGCATGGTCAAGCCGCCCGGCGGCATTCAATCGCGGGGCAATCATCCAGGAAATGGCCTCAGTATCTATTTCTGCGCCGTTCCTCCTGAATTGAAGCGCCATTTCTACGAGGCCAAGGCGGGGAGAACTATTCATCAGCTTCAAACCCTGGCTGACCAGATAGCGGTTCTCGCCGAGCAAGGGCATCATGTCCGCTACCGTCCCCAGCGCCACGAGATCGGTCAGCACGTCCAAACATTTCTCTCTCCCCATTCCCTGGAAAAGCGCCTGGAGAAGTTTGTAAACGACACCGACCCCGGCCAGCTCGGCGAAAGGATAGCGGGAGTCAGGCAGCCTGGGGTCAACTACGGCGAATGCCGGAGGCAGGTCAACAAGAGGGGTATGATGATCGGTAACAATAACATCCAGCCCGAGCTTGCGCGCCTTTTTTATCTCGGGGACGGCGGTGATACCGCAATCCACCGTAATTACCAGGCTGATACCCTGCCGACTCAGGGCTTCCAGGGCAGCGGTTTTCACGCCGTGGCCCTCGGTAAGCCGGTGAGGTATATAAGGGATAGCGTGGCAGCCGAGCATCGCCAGCCCCTCCACCATGAGGGCGGTCGACGTAATTCCATCCGCGTCAAAATCCCCGTAGACGGCGACCTTCTCCCCGGATAATAGCGCGCGGTAAATTCTGCTGACGGCCTGGTGCATATCAGGCAAGAGGGCAGGATCGCCCGCCAGGCGCGAGTCCTTCGATAGGAAAGTATCTGCCTGATCGGGCCCAGAAAAACCGCGGTTATACAAGAGCTGAGTGATAAGTCGGGAAAATCCGCACGAAGTAAGCGCATGACCGTGGGGAACCGGCGGCAAAAGGTTCCAGCGGCTATGTCCCAAGCCTACTTCTCACTCACTGTATTTTCTAAAAATCAGCGCTGAATTGTGCCCACCAAAGCCGAACGAGTTGGACAGCGCCGTGGTGACGCTGGCATGCCGGGCAATGTTCGGCACATAGTCCAGATCACACTCCGGGTCCGGGGTGGTCAGGTTGATAGTAGGCGGGATAATACCATTTCGGATGACATTGATGCAGATAGCCGCCTCGAGCGCGCCGGCCGCACCGATGAGATGGCCAGTCATTGACTTGGTCGAGCTGATCGGCACCCTGTGCGAGTGCTCACCGAACACCGCCCTTATTGCCAGGGTCTCCGTCTTGTCGTTCAGAGGAGTAGAAGTCCCGTGGGCATTAACATAATCGATATCGGACGGTGACATCCCGCCCCTGCTGATAGCGAGCCGCATAGCGCGGGCGGCACCTTCCCCGTTCTCGTCCGGCTGGGTGATATGGTAAGCATCAGCCGTAGCTCCGTAAGCGCTGACCTCTGCCAGGATATTCGCCCCGCGCTCCCGGGCGTGGTCCATGCTTTCCAGGACAAGAAGACAGGCGCCTTCGCTGATGACAAAACCATCACGCCCGGCATCGAAAGGACGCGATGCCAGCTGGGGCGCATCATTCCGGGGTGAAATCGCCTTGAGGGCGCTGAAAGCGGTAATGCCGATCGGGTTGATGATCGACTCGCTGCCGCCAGAAATCGCCGCTTCGCAATCACCCCTCCTTATCATCTCGCAGGCAACACCGATGGCGTCTGAGCTGCTTGAACATGCCGAGGTGGTGCAAAGATTGGGACCCTTAATGCCGAGGGCAATTGATACCTGAGCGGCAGCCATGTCAGAAATCATCATGGGAGCCAGAAAAGGGCTCACCCTGCCAGGTCCCTTTTCAAGCAGCACTCTTATCTGCTCAAACAGGGTAGTAAGACCACCGATGCCGCTGCCCACTATTACGGCTATATTGTGCTGATTTGTTTCATCAATCTGAAGCCCTGAGCTAGTTAACGCCTCCCGGCTCGCGGCTACGGATAGCTGAGCAAAGCGGTCCATACGGCGCGCTTCCTTCCGGTCGATATAGTTCAATGGGTCAAAAGCCTTGACCTCGCCGGCAAACTTTACTTCAAGCATCTCGCGGTCGCATAGCGTTATGTAATCAATGCCGGACCTGCCCTCAACCAGAGCTTCCCAGGTTTTCGGCATATCAAGACCAAGAGGCGTCAGCGCACCAATACCGGTGACCACCACCCGCCTGTTCCCATTATTGTTGCTGTTAACCACAATACCCCCTGATTTGATAGTGTTCAGATACATTATGTAATCTCCATTCCCGGAAGACCCGGGATATAACAACCCCTACTTGCCCGTTTGAAATTAGGCTTAGTATAATGTTTTCCAACTATGCAGTCAATTAAGTCAAGGGCAATCGAGTACGGGGAACTTCATATATGAGAATCGCGCTGGATACCATCGGCTGTAAGCTTAACCAGGCAGAAACGGAAGAACTCGCCCGGCAGCTGGCAGAGGCAGGGCATCGTCTGGTCAGCCCGGCGAATGATGCGGACGTCTATATTTTGAATACCTGCTCGGTCACCCTTGCTGCCGATAGTGATTCCCGGCAGCGGCTGCGGCTGGCCCATCACCGTAATCCCAACGCCCGCCTCATCGTGACCGGTTGCTACGCCCAGATCAAGCCTGCCGAACTCGCCCAGATCGAGGGAGTCAGCTTAGTAGTAAGTAATGGTGACAAGCCGCGTCTCCTGGAAATGCTAAGGGAATCTGGCTGTTTCGCCGGTCCTCCCACTGCGTGCGATTATCCGCCCGGAGAATCCGCTCATGCGGATATGCGCACCCGCGCCTTTGTCAAGGTGCAGGAAGGTTGCAGCCATTATTGCTCTTACTGCATCGTGCCTCTGGCGCGCGGTGTAGAGAGAAGCCAACCTGCCGGGCAGACAATAGCCGGGATCAGGCGGAGAACGGAAGAGGGTTACCAAGAAGTCGTTCTTACGGGCACAGAAATTGGCGCGTACCGGGATAATGGTGCCGGGCTGCAAGAGTTGCTTCAGCGCATTCTAGCCGAGACGCCAGTAATGCGATTACGCCTTTCATCCCTCCAGCCGCAGGAGATATCTTCCGGACTGCTCAGGCTGTGGCAGGATAGCCGCCTCTGCCCCCATTTCCATCTATCCCTGCAAAGCGGCAGCGATACCGTCCTCGAGCGGATGAAACGCGGCTATTCAACTGCAGATTACCAGCGCACTCTCTCTATGATTCGTGGTCTGGTGCCGGACGCCGCCATTACCACCGACGTAATCGTTGGATTCCCCGGCGAAACAAAGGGTGAATTTGCCGAAAGCTATGATTTCTGCATGGACCAGGGATTCGCCCGTATTCACGTCTTTCCCTTTTCTCCGCGTCCCGGAACTCACGCCTCCCGAATGCCGCTACAGCCTAGCCCCCAGGAAAAGAGGCATCGGAGCCGAAAGATGCTAGGACTGGCCCGGAATAGCGCTGAAAACTTCCGCCGGCAATTCCTGGGGCGCACCATGCCTGTCCTGTGGGAGACAAAATCAGACGGCGTGTGGACGGGGTTGACCGGCAACTATATCAGGGTTTTCGCTAAAAGCGACCGGGATATGGCCAACAGGGTCCTGACCGCAAGGCTGGTTGAGCTGACACGGGACGGAGTCAGGGCTGAATTGATGACGAAATGCTGAGAGTATTGTGACCCCACCTCCCTTGACTCAAACGGTGCCTTTTGGCTACAATACTGATTAGCAGTCTACGACTTAGAGTGCTATTTTTGTTTCTGGAGACGAGCGGATTCTGCAATTCGTCCAGTGAAACAAAACGGGCTAATGAGGAGGTAAAAAGGCTTGCCCACTTATGAGTATGAATGCACCGGCTGCGCTCACCGGTTTGAATTGAGACGTAGCTTCAGCGATACCGGTACGGTTTCCTGTCCGCGCTGCGGTTCCCGCGCCGCGCGTATTTTCACGTCTGTGCCGATAATTTTCAAAGGGTCCGGATTTTATGTCACGGACCACCGTGGGAAGGACTTTTCCTCGCCTGCCGATAACGGGAGCGAGGTCAAAACAAGCAGCCTCGATGACAAGTAAACTTTCTACCTGAAAAATCGATTTTAGAAGGTTGATGATGACAAGCCCAAAAAAGAAAAAAGAGATACCCGGGACAAAGGAGATTACCTTCAAGTGCCGGTTTTGCCAGCAGGTCAAGCCGTTGGCCGAAATGGAAGTCCTTGGCAGGTTTTATCCTCCGGTGGTGGCCTGCCGGGACTGTGCGAAGAAAGAACAATAGTCAAGGCCGCCCCCTATCGGATACTCCACGTCTTGTTTCAAGGTAGAAAAGGGGCATTCACTCAGACCTATTACTACGTTTTAACCAACGGATGGGGGCGCGAAAGTGACTATCGCTATCCTGTACCGACCCGAACTGCGGGAATACGACTTCGGCGCCGGCCATCCTTTTCAGGGTAACCGCTTCGAAGCATTTCACCGGTTCTTGCGCCAGACCTTGCCTGAAGATGACAACTACAGGATTCTCCAGGCAGCGCAGGCTTCCGATGATGACCTATCCCTGATTTGCGCCAGGGATTATATCGATTTCACCAGAGGTTTCTATCGTGCCGCCGCTCTGGGGCAAAGATTCAGCCAGGCGCAAAACGTTTCTCGTTTCCTCAGCAGGGACAACTTACCGGCCGGTCAGCCGGGAAAGGTCGAGGAAGGGGCAAGGTTCATTATCGGGCAGGCAAAACTCGCCTGCGACCTCGTCCAGGGCGGCGCATTCCGCAAAGTTGTCTCAATCGGCGGGGGTCTCCACCATGCGAAGCACGATTACGGTGAGGGATTCTGCCTTTACAATGACGTGGCTTTCTGCGGAATGTACCTGCTCAAAGAGTATCGGCTGGAAAGGATTTTGATACTGGACACCGACGCCCATGCCGGTAACGGGACGATGGATTATTTCTACGGCGACCCCCGCATTCTGTTCATCGACCTCCACCAGGACCCCGCCACTATATACCCGGGGGTTGGCTTCGCCGGTGAGATCGGCACTGGCCGTGGTAAGGGCTTTACTATCAATATCCCCATGCCGGTCCACGCCGGCGATGAATGCTACCGCCTCGCCCTTGAATCCATTGTCGAGCCGGTGACTGCGGAGTTTAATCCACAGATTATTATCCGCAACGGGGGCTCCGACCCTCATTTTTCTGATGAACTTACCAATCTGGGTCTGACCCTCAAAGGCTTCAGCATGATCGGCAAAAAAGTAAACAAAATGGCAGGAATTTGCCAGGGCAGGGTGATCGATCTCATCGCCTCGGGCTACAATGCAGAAGTGTTGCCCCGTGCGTGGCTTGCCCTCGTCACCGGATTGGGGGGTATCAAACTGGACCTCAATGACCTGGAACCGCTCCCGTCACACTTACAGGCCGACCGAGCCCTGCCGGCAACGCAGAGGGTAATCGCCGAGGTTAAGATACAGTTGAAAGATTACTGGCAGTGCTTGAGATGAGCTTCTGTAAAAACCCTATAAACCGAAACTCAGGCGGGTAATCAGGCTCGACGGCAGTTTATGTTTCAGCATCTTTGCCTGCGTGTTGGCAATGTGATAAGCAACGCGATGGAACCGGATTGCCTTCTCTTCCCTGTCAAAGATGGCATAGCTGGCTCGGGGGTCGCCATCCCGGGGCTGGCCCACTCCGCCGGGATTTGCCAGCAAGCGCTCTCGTCCAAGAGCCAGCATGGTCTCCTCCTCCAGCAGCTGCAGAACACAGTCCCCGTTCTCCTGGCAACGAAAAGTAACCGGCGTATGGCTGTGGCCGAAAAGGCAATAGGGCGTCTCGAAATGAAGCAGGTTCTCTGAGGCTATTTGCGTCGATGTGATATACTCCCAGATTGGCGCCCTGGGACTGCCGTGCACCAGGGTAAAATCATCTTTCTCGACAACTAGCGGCAGGCTCAGCAAATAGTTGACATCCGACTGAGACAGTTGCCGGATTGTCCATTCGACCGCTGCGGCAGCCTGTGGATTGAACTGGTCAGTGGTTATCTTGCCGATAGCCGCCAGGTCGTGATTGCCAGCCACGGCGATGTGCTTTTGGCGGCGCATGAGATCAACGCACTCATGGGGATCAGGCCCGTAACCAACAATATCGCCCAGGCACCACACTTCTTCCACCCCGCCCCGCTTTCTAATATCTTCCAGCACTGCGGTGAAAGCCTCCAGATTGGCATGGATATCAGCGATTATGGCGCAACGCATGGCAATGATGGTAGTATAGACTTTGCGTAGCGGTCAAGGAAGGGACAGCAATCGGATATGATGATTTTGCGCTACGAACCGGAGGGGAACCTGGTCGGAACATCAGTGGCCAGTCTTCTGTTGGCGTTTTTCCTTTTCACCGGCTGCGCCGGTCCCAAGGCACAGATACCAGCAACTCCACCGACCGCCACCTCACCACCAATCGAGATATCTGCTCCTGCACCAGCAGCGCCATCTCCAGCGCCACCTGAGCCCGCAACGCCCATACTCCCACCACCAATCCCGATAGCTTCTGAGCCAGTTGGACCATCGTCATCTTTGGGTCATAAGCTCAGCACGGTAAAATCGCCGCCAGAGGCGCAGCTTCTCCAGTATGCGCTTGATTTGATAAACATGGATAGAGTCAACAGCGGGCTGACTCCGCTAGCACTCGGGAACAGGTAGTGTATCATTTTGAAATGCTAGAGCGTTGACGATGCTTGAGCGACATGATATTCTGGAATCGTGGAAAAGAAACAGAGAAAGCCAAGACGGGAGCACGATTTCAGCTTAACGGCCTTACAGGTTGTCCAGGAAGCCACCGGCCAAGTTGAGCCTGAGCCGGAGAAGCCCAAGAAAGCATTTGACGCTAAGGCTCTAGGGCATAAGGGTGGGCTAAAGGGCGGTAAGGCTAGAGCCGAGAAGCTAACACCGGAGCAACGCAAAGAGATAGCCACGAAAGCTGCTCAGGCTCGCTGGGAAAAATAATCGTCTTACCCCTCAGAAATTACGTCTCTAAGGCGAAAGCCTACAGCAACTGGTTCTCTGCCTTCTTTCTTCGCCTTTTCGTATTCATCTAAGCGACACACCACTACTACATCTTTATCCACTCTTACAACCAACCTACTAAGTTCCTCTCCGCCATATGCCCGTAATTTTATTGTCTGCCCGACTTTCATGTTTTTAGCCTCCCCACGTGGAATTCTGATGTTATTCTATTTGTTCTGAAGGACAGTTTCAAAAAAAGTCTGCTAACAAGTCAAAAAATCTCTTGACAGTTCCAAAAATCTAATATAGAATAATCCAGAATACTCTTAGAATAAGGAGACGGACAGTATGGTAACAAGTGATGGCAATGCAGAACAATCAAGGGCACCCGCATACATACCTTTCAAGACATTCACCAATGCAGTAGAAATTCTGGAACAGGGCATTCCTGACCCACTTGACCGAACAGTCTGGCCGTCCTGGTCAGGCGGCACTCAGAGCCAAACGCTAGGTGCTTTCAAGTTCTTGGGTCTGATTGATGAGAAGGGCAATGTCCAACCTGGCCTACGCGCTTTAGTGGAGGCGAGAGGTGACAATCGCAAAGAAGTATTGAGAGGTATTATCGAAGAAAAGTATAAGGAAGCAATAGCACTGGGTGAAGCCAATCAGACATTTCAACGGCTACAGGATTTTTTCCGCCAATACGGGATAGAAGGCGGTACATTAGAGAGAGTGACAAGATTCTTTCTGGATGCTTGTGAATACACAGGGCTGAAATGTTCTGTACATTGGGCAAAGGCGAAAAAGACGCTTCGGCGGTCCCGAAAGACAACAAAAGAAGGCAATAAGACGATAGGGAACGCTGGCGCTGGAAATCCTCCACCAGCAAATCCACCAGTAACGCCAAATATCACGACTGTGAAACTGAATAGTGGTGGAGAATTGTCGCTGTCATTGTCGGTTGATTTGATGGCTCTTAGCAAAGAAGATAGGGACTGGTTGTTCGGCTTGATAGACCAGGTGAAGGACTATGACAAAAGAAATAAGGCACTGTAATAGCAGTGCCTTATTTCTTGCCCCTGTAACTCAATCGGACAGAGTGGCTGACTACTAATCAGATTGTTGGGAGTTCGAGCCTCCCCAGGGGCACCTTCGTCTTTACGATAGCAGATGCTTGAGCGTGTGTCAAATTTAGCTATTGACAATGCTTAAGCTATATGCTATTATAATATTAGTTTGAATTGAGGTAAGAGCCATGAACAAACTGAGCCTAGAGAAGCAAACAGAGATCATCAAAGTCCTGTGTGAAGGTAACTCGATCCGTAGCACCGCCCGCATTACCGATACGGCCATCAACACGGTGGTCAAGTTGCTCAGGGAAGTCGGCGCGGCCTGCTTAGACTACCAGGATAAGGCGATGGTCAATCTTACCTGCAAGAAGCTCCAATGTGATGAAATCTGGAGCTTCGTCTATTCAAAGGCTAAGAATGTTCCAGAAGAGAAGCAGGGTAAATTCGGTTACGGCGATGTGTGGACATTCACGGCGATAGACGCGGATACCAAGCTCGTTCCCTGCTGGCTGGTAGGGCAAAGAAACTTAGAACACGCCAGCATCTTCGTGGATAGCCTGAAAGCTAGACTTGCTAATAGAGTCCAGCTAACCACAGACGGCCACAAGATGTATCTGGAAGCCGTAGAAAAGGCTTTCGGTGCGGAAGTAGACTACGCCATGCTGGTTAAGTTATACGGGCCAGAACCGGAGCAAGAAAAGCGTTACAGCCCGGCTCAGTGCATCGGAGCGGAGAAGAAAGTCATTCAGGGAAAGCCCGAAACAAAGGATATTTCGACCAGCTACGTTGAGAGACAGAATCTTACCATGCGAATGAACATGAGGCGATTCACCAGGTTAACCAATGGCTTCTCAAAGAAACTGGAAAACCATATCTATGCTCTAGCCCTTTACTTCATGCACTACAACTTTGCACGGCCTCACAAGAGCTTGGCTAATCCCTATCCTCGAACTCCTGCTATGGCTTCTGGCATTAGTGACCACATCTGGTCAGTCGAAGAAATAGTCAAGTTGGTTTCAAAATGATACACTACCCGGGAACAATGCGGCTTCGCAGATCCATGCCGAGGAGATGCTGGCAAACGATTATATTTCGCACTGGGAGCTGAGCGGACTCAAACCATACATGAGATACACGCTGGCCGGCGGCTCTAACTATGAATCGGAGAATCTATTCTTCCTGTCCACCACCGGTGGGGCATCCCAGCAGAACGACCCCAGAACAATGCTGGACAAGGCAGAGGAGGCACTAATGGACAGCCCGGGCCATAGAGCCACAATCTTGGGCCCCCGGCACCGGAAGGTCAGCCTCGGCATCGCTTACAATAGCAACCACCTGGCACTGGTACAGCAGTTCGAGGGAGATTATGTAACCTTCAGCAAAGCACCGGTTATCAATAGCGGGGTGCTATCTCTTTCCGGAGAGCTATCCGGTGGACTGGAGATAGAACAGATTCAAATCTGGTATGACCAGCCACCGGCTCCACTTACCCTGGGACAGCTCGGCAAGAGCAGCGTCTACTGGCGAGGCAAACCGGCCGCTTTCATCAGACCGCCTCCACCATCGGGAGGCTACTATTTGCAGTACGAGATGAACTTTTCCTGGCAGACATCGGTCGATCCCTATGCCGTTCCGGCAGACACGCCTGCCCCGGATTCATCCGCGCCGGCGGAAACAGCACCATCCCCGGTCACCGTTTCCGACACGGTCAGATGGATTGATGCTAAAAGCTGGAATGTCTCCGGAGGCTTTTTTACGGTCGAGGCAGACCTCTCCGGGATACTGGAACGATTCAATGCTGGCATCTATACCATGGTCGTCTGGACGAAGAGCGACGGGGACTCTTTCATCGTCTCTAACTATTCACTCTTTGTCCTGTAAGCCGATGCTCTAGCCCTTTATCATTATCAGCAGCATCTTGAAATTTTTCGTGGCTTTCAGGGCATGAGGCTCGTTAGCCGGCATGATAATCATCTCCCCTGCCTTGAGACTAAACGGCTTGCCGGAGATTGTTACCAGCGCCTCGCCGTCGACAAGAAATACCGTCGCATCAAAAGGCGCAGTATGTTCGCTCAACCCCTGTCCCTCCCAGAAGGCGAAAAGGGTCAGCGTGCCCGTCGCTTTGTCAATCAACGTCCGGCTGACTATCGCTCCCGGCTGATAGTCAGTCAACTCCGCCACCTTAAGCACCTGGGAAGAAAGACCCCTGGGACCGGCTGGCTCTCTTTGCTGGCTCATATGACGCTCCTTTAATATTTCCCAATTATACCATGTTGCCCCCCGTTCTCCCTATCAAACTGCCAGACAGGATATGCTATAATCGAACTATGAAGCGGGAGCTAATGCAAATCCTGGCCTGTCCCGTGTGCAAAGGGGAGCTTGAACTGACCGTGGAAGAGGAAACTGAGAAGGAGATAGTCACTGGCTCTCTTTTCTGCCGCAAGTGCAACGAACGCTACCCGATTGAAGACACAATCCCCAATCTGCTACCGCCGGACATGCGCCGGAAGTAGATATGCGTATTTATTGACAAATCCCTCACCAATGTGATAAAAACGAGTCCCAGCCATCAGCATGAATCACGGAGAGAGAAATGAGGGAACGAAGCTGGATAGTGCGGGCGATATACCAATGCCCGGAGAAAGTGGGGCTTCTCCTGGCCAGCACCTGGCTATATGAGCTTGACCCGGCAGCAGATTACTGTTCCTATTACCCTCACTATCCCATCGAAACGATCAACAAGAATTGACCCTGATATGCTAGTCCTAAGTTGCAGAATTCCGCGTAACAGCACGCGCCGTTCATGGTGAGCTAGCCTGTCCTGAGCGAAGCCGAAGGAAACCATCGGCGCGCCCTTCGACAGACTCAGAGCCTGCCCCGTACTTGATACGGGGGTGAACGGTGTCGTTGGTACGCCTATTTATGCAACTAAGCACTAGTCCGGAATGTAGGCGGCTCGGTTCTGCGGGGTTTCCCATACCTCCACGCGGGCGATGGTGGCAGATGAGTTACCCAGCCTTGATTTCAGCTCATTGTAAATCGTCGTGGCGATATTCTCTGAAGAGGGATTAATCCCGTCAAACGGCGGGACATCGTTAAGACAGACGTGGTCGAAACGGGATACGATCTCTCCCACCTGTTTCTTCAGCACCGTAAAATCGTATGAGATACCTATTCCATCCAGCATTGCCGCCTGCAATGTGATGAAAACCCGGAAGCGATGCCCGTGCAGGGCTTCACACTTCCCCTGGTAGCCCCTTAAAAAGTGGGCGGCATCAAAATGCTGCTCTACCGTTATCTGGAACACCTAACCCTCCTGTTTCTCCAGTTTCACCACGCCGTGCGGGTCGTCTAGCTCGGCAAGCAATTCGCTCACCGTCTTGTATTTTACCGGGTGGACGAAGTCAGGCGCTATCTCCGCCAGGGGGACCAGCACAAAGGCCCGCTCTTCCAGCCTGGCGTGAGGTATGGTCAGCCCGTCAGAATTCACCACCTGCCCGTCATAAAACAGGATATCAATATCAATAGGGCGGGGAGCGCCGGATGAGCCGGTCCTGCCCAGCTTCAATTCAAATCCTTTCACCAGCGCCAGCAGCGCCTCCGGCGGCAGTGTAGTGAAGAACTGACAGACCTGGTTAAGATACCTCGACTGTTCAATATCCCCCACCGGATCAGTCTCATAGATCGAGGAGACCCTCCCCACCCGCATCCTTTCCGACAAACGTTTCAGTGCCTCCTGCAAATTTTCCTCACGGTCTCCCATGTTGGACCCGAGCCCAAGATAGACTTCTACCGCCTCAAAGCTCATTTCGTCCCCTTCAATTTTCTTGTAATGGCGTCACTCATACGGCAGACCCGCGCCATTTCCTTAACATCGTGCACCCGGACTATGTCAGCGCCACCAGCGATGCCGATAGCAATGCTTGCCTCTGTGGCTTCTATCCACCGCTCCGGCGACAAATCAATCATAAACTTGCGTGATGTCCCCAACAGGATCGGCCTTTCAAAGACCTTTAGCTCAGCAAGGCGGCGCACAATCTCCCGGTTCTGCCGTGGACTCTTTCCGAAGCCAATTCCGGGATCGATAATGATATTTTCCTCAACCATGCCAGCGTCCCTCGCCACCTGGATGCTTTCCCGCAGGTCAGAAATGACTGCTGCCATAATATCACCTTCGATGGCCGTGTTTCTCTGGTTGCTGACGATTACCACCGGCACACCGGCTGCCGCCGCGACGCGCGCCATCCCCGGGTCTCCATTCAGTCCACAAACATCGTTGATCATCCCAACGCCAGCCTCTATCGCCAGCCTCGCCACTTCCGCCTTGTAAGTATCTATGCTAAGAGGTATGCCAAGCTCACGACCAAGTCTGGCAATGACTGGAATCACCCGCCGTATCTCCTCCTCAACAGATACCGGCATCGCGCCGGGACGGGTAGATTCCCCGCCGACATCAATTATGTCCGCGCCATCATCCACCATCTTCTTCGCCCTGGACGCCATTATGCCAGGGTCTCCCGCCAGCCCATCACCGGAAAACGAATCGGGACTAACATTCAGTATCCCCATTAAGTAGGTCCTTTCGCCCCAGGTAAACTGCCTGTTTCCGCAACGGGTTGGGATGACCAACAAATTTCCTCCAGGATAGTTACATGCTGAGAACCTTCTTATTGTAACATCCGCGGGATATTTCGAAAAATCGAGCGCACAACCTTTCGTTTACACCCAGGGTGCTCTGTGCTATAATTTGCAGCTAATACATACCCCCTTGATTTGCCTGGTTGCTCAAACCAATATAAAATAGATAAGGAAAATAATAAGAAGAGGTAACACTTTGGATAAAGAGAAAAAAGCCGAATTGATCCAGAAGTTTGCTCAGACCGAGAAGGATGTCGGCTCCACGGAGATACAGGTGGCATTGATGACAGAGCAGATAAAGCATCTGACCGAGCACATGTCGGCAAATCGCAAGGACTTTGTGTCCCAGCTAACCTTGATGAAGCTTGTCGGCAAGAGACGAAGGTTTTTGGCTTATCTGAGCCGCGAAAACGTGCACCGCTATAACCAGTTGATTGGCCGGCTAGGGCTGCGGAAATAATATCAGAAGTTAAGGAGATATTTTGTTAGAAACTCAAACCTTTGAATATGAAATTGGTGGGCGAAAGCTCATCATCGAGACGGGGAAACTGGCGGAACAGGCAACCGGAGCGGTTACCGTCCGCTATGGCGATACAATTGTGCTAGTGACCGGCTGTGTCAGCCCAGAATCCCGGCCGGATGTTGATTTCCTGCCGCTAACTGTTGACTACGAAGAGAGGCTCTACGCTGCGGGCAGAATTCCTGGCAGTTTTCCGCGACGGGAAGGACGTCCCAGCCAGGAAGCGATCCTGGTGAGCCGTCTTGTTGATAGGCCGGTACGACCGCTTTTACCGAAGGAATGGCGCAGGGACATTCAGCTCGTGATTACCACCCTTTCGGCGGACCGCGAAAACGACCCGGATATCCTGGCGGTTATCGGCAGTTCGGCGGTGTTGACTATATCTGAAATCCCCTTTGACGGGCCGGTAGGCGCCGTGCGTGTTGGCTATATTGACGGGCAGTTTGTGATAAATCCCACGCTCGTGCAGCTTGAATCCAGCCTGTTTGATGTAGTCGTCGCCAGCACCAGGGAAAGAGTAGTCATGCTGGAGGCCGGCGCCAGAGAAGCGCCAGAAGACCTCATCTTCGAGGCGATCAAGCTCGGGCATGAGGCAAACCAGGGAGTGATCCAGCTTCAAGAAAGATTACGGCAGTCCATCGGTAAGCCCAAAGCTGAAACTCCGGTGAAGAGCTCAAATCCTGAAGTGGCAAAGACCGTGGCCGAATTAGTTGATGATAGAGTCGCCGTATTCCTTAGCCAGACGGGGAAAAGCGGAAGGGAAGAGGGACTTGATAGCTTGAAAAAGGAGCTTTTCGAACGTCTAGTGCCCTCTCTGCCGGAAAAAGAGATACTGGAAGCTTTTGACGACCGAATACGGAACACCATCAGGAGCAGCATCCTAGACAACGGACGGCGCATAAGCGGCCGCGAATTGACGGAAATCCGGCCAATACACTGCGAAGTGGGATTGCTACCCCGTACCCATGGCTCAGGGCTTTTTACGCGCGGTCAGACACAGGTACTGACTATTGCCACCCTGGGTTCCACCCGCGAGGAGCAAAAGATTGATAGTCTGGGTCTCGAAGAAACCAAGCGTTTTATTCATCACTACAACTTCCCGCCGTTTTCTACAGGTGAGGTGAGGCGGATGAGTGGGCCCGGTCGGCGAGAAATCGGTCACGGCGCCCTGGCGGAGCGTTCGCTGTTCCCGATGATACCCGGAGAAGCCGAGTTCCCGTACACCATCCGGCTGGTTTCCGAAGTCTTGAGCTCAAGCGGCAGCACTTCGATGGCAAGCGTCTGTGCCAGCACTCTTTCATTGATGGATGCCGGCGTGCCAATCAAGAAACCGGTTTCAGGGATCGCCATGGGACTGGTTACTGATGCCGCCGGTAGATACTCGATTTTAACCGATATCGAGGGTTTGGAAGACGCCTACGGCGATATGGATTTCAAAGTGGCCGGAACGGCCGATGGCATCACCGGAGTGCAAATGGATACAAAGCTGCATGGCTTGACCCTCGAAATTGTTGAAAATACCCTTCGCCAGGCGCGGGAGGCGCGTCTCACTATCCTGAACATTATGCAGGGGACCATCAGTGCCAGCCGCCCATCCCTCAGCCCGTACGCGCCGCGGGTTTACAAACTGAACATCCCCACGGAGAAGATCGGCGCTGTCATTGGTCCGGGAGGCAAGACCATCCGTTCAATCACCGAGGAAACAAAAACGACGATTGATATTGAGGATGATGGCACGGTGCTCATCGGGGCAACCGATGAAGCCGGGGCGCACAGGGCCATCGAGCTAATTGAAGGTTTGACCAGGGAAGTAGAAGTTGGCGGCGTTTACACCGGGAAGGTGACCCGTATCCTGAACTTCGGGGCGATGGTAGAGGTGTTGCCGGGCAAGGAAGGATTGGTCCACATCAGTGAACTGGCTGACTATCGGGTAGGCAAGGTGGAAGACGTAGTCAAGGTGGGCGACGAAGTGATGGTCAAGGTAATCGAAATTGACAACATGGGGCGGGTCAATCTCTCACGGCGCGCCGTGCTCGAAAAGCTGGCCAACATCTCCGGAGGGCCAGAGGGTGAACCACCTCGCCCCGCACCCCGTCCGTCCCGCGGACCGAAACCGCCATTCCGAAACCGCTCTTCCTCAGACAGCAGGGGATTCAGGGGATGAAACCTGTAAGCTTGGTCGTTCAGGGAGCGCTGGGCAAGATGGGCCGCGAACTCATCAACGCCCTGCCGCATGAACCGGGGCTTCAGCTTGTTGGCGCCGTTGATGCGAAGGCAACGGATGATTCCGTTCCGCTGCCGGACGGGCTTGGCCGCATCCCGCTCTCTTCAGACCTGGACAACATCCTCGCGACATGCCGTCCTGATGTGGTCGTTGATTTCACTATCGCCGACGCAACCAGGGTGGCGGCGCCCATTATTGCCAGGAGAGGGGTAAACGCGGTCATCGGCACCACCGGGCTGAATCAAAGCGATGTCCAAGAGCTGTCACGTCTGGCGCAGGAACATAATGTAGGAATCATGGTGGCGCCGAACTTCACCCTCGGGGCAATAGTGATGATGCATCTGGCGAAAATCGCCGCCAAATACTTTGATTACGCGGAGATTACGGAGCTGCACCATCATCAGAAGGCTGATTTCCCTTCTGGCACCGCCCTGTCCACCGCCAGGCTGATGGTAGAAGCGAGAGGTAAACCGTTTTTCTTGCCTCCATCCGAACAGGGCGAAGCGCCGCGCGGCAGGGGAAAACAAGTTGATGGCGTAACGATTCATAGCGTCCGGCTCCCCGGTCTGATGGCGCACCAGGAGGTACTTTTCGGAACGGCGGGGCAAACCCTCCTTATCAGGCATGACACTATCGGCCGGGAATGCTACATGCCTGGCGTAATTTTGGCAATCAGGGAGGTCGTAAAACGACCGGGGCTGATTTACGGCCTGGAAAACCTGCTAAATCTTCAGGAGGGATGATGAAACAATACAACGTAGCAATCGTCGGCGCGACTGGACTGGTAGGACAGGAGTTCATCAAGGTACTTGAACAGCGTGCCTTTCCTATGGAGTCGGTCAGCCTTTTCGCTTCTGATCGCTCGGCCGGCAAGAAGATGTTCGTCAATCATCAGGAGATTGAAGTCAGAGAGACTTCTGCCGAGTCGTTCAAGGACATTGATATCGCCCTCTTTTCCGCCGGGGCGGAAATCAGCCGCCATTTTTCGCCGATAGCCGCCCGTGCAGGAGCGGTGGTCATTGACAATAGCGCCGCTTTCCGCATGGAGCCATGGGTACCGCTGGTGGTACCTGAAATCAATGTCGATGATATCAAATGGCACAGGGGAATCATCGCCAACCCGAATTGCTCCACAATCCAAATGGTGGTCGCGTTGTACCCTTTGCACAAGGTCAATCCGATAAAGCGGATAGTCGTCAACACATATCAATCAGTATCTGGCACCGGAAGTGCTGCCATTGAGGAGTTGAGCGCTCAAGCCAGGCAAGTACTCAACGGCCAGAATGCCGTTCCCCACGTCTATCCACATCAGATCGCCTTCAACCTGTTGCCGGAAATCGATGTTTTCCTGGATAATGGCTACACCAAAGAGGAATGGAAGATGGTTGAGGAGACCAGGAAGATAATGCACGCCGATGACATCCTGGTATCCGCTACGTGCGTGCGCGTGCCGGTTTTCATCGGGCACGCCGAGGCAGTAAACATCGAATTCACTAATCCCATAACTCCTGAGGATGCCAGGCGCATTCTTGTCCGGGCTCCAGGGGTGAAAGTGCTGGACGACCCGGTAATCAGCCTGTACCCTCAGCCATGGTCGGCAGCGGGCACGGACGAGGTATTCGTCGGCAGGCTCCGTCATGATGCCTCCCATCCCAAAGGCCTGGTAATGTGGGTCGCAGCTGACAATGTGCGCAAGGGGGCGGCCCTCAACGCCGTCCAGATTGCCGAAGAGATGATCAAACGGGACTGGATACAGCCCGGAAGGGAAGAACGTGAAAAAACTGGGGCGGCTGCTGACAGCCATGGTAACCCCCTTCAATGAAGGGGGGGAGGTTGATTACGAACAGGCGAAGAAACTTGCCCTCGCGCTGTTAGCATCCGGGAGCGATGGCGTGGTGGTGGTAGGCACCACCGGCGAATCGCCCACGCTCGTCCGTGCCGAGGAAATCCGCCTTTTCCGCGAAATAAAGGCAGCATTAGGGGACCGGGGCGCCGTCATTGCCGGCACCGGCTCAAACAGCACGGCTGAAGCCCTGGAGGCGACAAAAGAGGCTGAGCGCGCCGGTGTGGATGCCTGCCTGCTGGTCGTCCCCTACTACAACCGTCCGACCCAGGAAGGCCTGTACCAGCATTTCAAGACGATAGCGGAGAGCACCACCCTGCCCTGTATTCTTTACAACGTTCCTTCACGCACTGTGGCCAGTCTCTCGTGGGATACCGTTGTCAGGTTAAGTGAAATCAGGAACATCGTTGGCGTTAAAGAAGCCAGCGGCAACTTGGAGCAGATATCCCGGATCATTGCCAACACGCGAGAGGATTTCCTTGTCTGGAGCGGAAACGATGCCGATACCCTGCCGATACTGGCAATTGGCGGCTACGGCATAATCAGCGTGGCTTCCCATCTCGTTGGCTCGCAAATCAAAGAGATGATGGATTGTTTCTTGAGTGGCAAAACAGACGAAGCCGCCCGGATTCACCGGCACCTGACACCTATTTTCTCCGATCTTTTCATCGTCGCTAACCCCGTTCCGGTAAAATACGCCCTGAACCACGCAGGCTTCAATGTGGGCAAACCTCGTATGCCCCTGGTCGAGCCTGATGAGAAAACGGCCGCGCGCATCAGGGAGACGCTGAAACAGTACAAAATCGACCTGCCCGTGTAAGAAAGACCCCCGGCGGGCAGCGGAGGTCACCCGGCGTACTCTCTGGCGCTTGGCAGGCGTTTCCTCTTTTCCTTTTACCCTCAACTTCCAGCGAAATTCGCCAAAACCTCAGAAAATTTACCCCTCTCTCGTCAGTCCGCCGAAACAGCCGCAAATCTCGAATACGCCTGCTATCGTGGCAACTGCAGGGCCGCTGTTCTATACTGGATATGGAGGTGGGGGATGAACGACAATCTTCGAAACGCCATTGTAATCGGCGGTGCCATTGTAGCTCTGCTTATTGTATCGTCTTTTATCGGCGGTGCCGGGGGAATGATGGGCACTATGATGATGGGAGGTGGCTGGTGGTTGCTTTCCTGGCTGATAGGGATTGTCATACTTGGGTTATTTGTCTGGGGCATAGTGCTGCTAGTCAAGGGAATTGCCTCATCCGGTGGCGGGGGACATGACGGGGAGGAGTTAGCGCTGGAAATTCTGAAGAAGCGCTATGCCCGCGGCGAGATCAACCGGGAAGAATATGAGCAGAAGAGGAAAGACCTGATGAGCTAGGCGCCGGCTACACCCGGTATCGTTCATGTCCAGCACCTTTGGACCCCAAAAAAGGGAAACGGACTTGTTAGTCCGCGGGGCCTATTCCCGCCAGCTGTAAATAGTGATAACGGGTGTATTGGTCGGGGTAGAGAAGATGCCATCGGGCGAGCGGGTGCCGGTGTAAGCCACCCTCGCCGTGAGGGTATTGCCGTCGTCGGTCCGGCTCTTGATTTCGTACTTGGCGCGGACGTTGAATGGCTTTCTATCCTGTTCTACCCAGCTACTGCCATCCAGCATCACCGCTACTATCCATCCGTTCCCCCAGTTGGCGTTTGAAGGAATAGTTATGGACACGGGGTTGAAAGATAGCGGGGCATAGCTGGTAGAAAGGGTGATGAGAGTCTGGTCCGGGAGCAGGTCTGTGCCAATTGGCGGGTCAGTCAGGGGACTCAACTGGTTGTTGAGGTCCACCCAGTACAGTTTGACCGTTTTTTGCGGAGCAAAGCCGTATCCGGTGACGTTCACATTGCTCCAGCCCGGCGGCCCGGACTTGTCTCCGCTGGCTTCGCTGATGACAATGCGCGCCTGGGTCACCACCGTAACCGGAGCAGTGGGGCCGGTAGTTATGGTGTAGTTCTTGTCAAGCCAGTTTACATAGATTTTGCCCTCATCATAGTAAGTATTGGAAGTATCGGGGACTATAGCCTGAAAGCTGAAAGTGAAACTGGCTCCGGCGGCGATGCTGGACGGTATTTGCGCCCCCTGCCAGGTGAGGGTGTTACCGGTGATAGAGGGATTACCGCTCACCGCACCGCTTGTGCTTCCACTTACATAAGTAAAAAGGTTGGGTTTATCGTCAGTGATCTTGGATATGCTCACAGCGTTGGGGCCCACGTTGTTCACCGTGACAGTGTAAGTAACAGTTTCGCTGGCGCCGGGGGTGGGATTGTCCACCGTCTTGGTGATTTGAATCCACCCGACTGTAGTCACAGCCGCCGTAGGACCGGTGCTGACATCCGGAAAGTTAGTGCCGCTGATGCTCACACTGTTATAAAATGTTCCCCAATCAGTCGTCGTATTAGCCTGAAAGCTGAAAGTGAAACTGCCGCCGCCCGGTACAGTCCAGGTGCCGTTCCAGGTCAGGTTCACCTGCCCGGTAATGGATGGGTTGGCGGTAATGGTGCCGGCAGTGGAGTTGCTGATGTAGCTGAAACCAGCGGGAAGGGTATCCTTTACTGAAGTCAGACCGGCATCGGTACCAGCTGTATCGTTGTAAATGGTCATGGTGTAGGTCACGTTTGTCCCGGCGGGAGCCGCTGAAGGAGCCACCGTTTTGACTATTCGCATTTTCGGACCGACGAAAACAGGCGCTGTATTGCCGGTACTCGTCGTGGAGAAATTGCCCTGGACCTGAGCCTGATTATAGAAAGTCCCCGTACTGCTTCCGGTAAGGACACGAAAACTGAACACCAGGGAGCCGCCCGGAGCAATGGTGGGCACGTCATCCCAGGTCAAAGTCCTTCCGCCGCCCGTTATCTTGGGATTGGCGGTAATGGCGCCCGTAGTTGAACCCGTAAGATAAGAAAAACCGGAGCCGCTGGGCAGGGTATCCACAACTGACGTCGGCGCCGCCGTTTGGTCCCCGGAGTTGTTAACGGTTATTGTATAGGTAACCTGCTCACCGGGAGACACCTGACCCGGACTGACCGTCTTGCTGACCACGGCCACCGGCGCCATCGGCATGGCAACCGGCTCCTTTGGAGGCGGCAGGAATAAATGAGACAAAATCCCCCCTGATCCCTCCCGTATCAAGCCTGTCCTGAATAGGGTGCGCAATCCAGCGTACGGGACAGGCTCTTTTTCAAAAGAGGAGACTCTTCCATCTGCGTTGCCTAATGCAGGATTTGAGGTTGTTTCCGTAGCCATCACCGGAAGTCCAACCGGCGCCAGGCTGGCATACAGAGTCGCGTGATTCGACGGCAGTTCAACCAGGTCCCACTGGCTAGGTGTGAGCAGCGTAGCAGTGACAGATGTGGCCGTCTTATCGCTTACTGCAACCGGCGGCAATGGCATGTTCACGGGAATCAGTTCCTGCGAGCTAAGACTGGTCAACAGAGGACGGTCGTTCTTCAATGTGGCTATGGCATATTCGGCGCCGGCCTCGCGCGCCAGGCGATATTCGGTCTGCGTAAGGGTCCTCTCTGCGCCAAAAAGAGCGGAGGAGAGGAAGGTAATTACCGGCGTGATGACCAGGACGCCCACCGTCACGGCAATAATGACGAAAAGGAGGGCATAGCCTCTTTGGGCCTGCCCGAGATTCCGTTCTTGCTTGTGTATCATTGTGGGTATCATTACAGGCTTCCTGCCCTGAGAAGACGGAGAGTTGCCATTCTCGCTCCCATATTGTCATTCCCGCGTAAGCGGGAATCCATTCCTACAACCAGCAGACCCCCGCTCCCGTATCGCGGTACGGGACAAGCTTCGCGGGGGTGACAGGATTGGAATTGGCTCATTACTGTCCCAACTCTCCTCCAGGAGATGCGTATGTCACGCTCGCAGAAGTGGTGGTGACGTAGTTCCCGGCGGTTGAATTGTTAAAGAAATACACCGTGTAAGTGCCGGCCGGCTGGGATTCAAGGGTGGAAACTGTCAGGTCGTTGGTCGTGGCGCTGTTGCCCACGATGGCCGTGCCCGGTACCCTGTTTATCGCTGAGGTGCTGTCCCCGGAAGGGGTGCCAAAGGGCTGACCTTCAAAAATGTAAAGCTGCAGATTTGCCACGTTGCCGGTCGTCCACCTTGCGCTGATATTACCGGTATCTGAGGTGTTAATCACCTGCCAGTAGCCGCTTCGCGCAGCAAGAAAATAGGGTACTTGGACACCCCACGTCGCCGGAGCAGGATAAGGCGAAGGCGACACCTGCTGGAACGTCCGTGGCAGTGCGAATGTGTAGGAAGCGCTCCCTGATACTTCTTCCCGCGCTCCCTGGACCGTAGAAGTGATGTCCAGCGTAAGCCCGGGCGATACTCCCCCGGCGCGGTCAGACACAGTGGAGCCTGAGAACACCACGTGGGACGGGTTAGCGACGTAACGCGCCAGCACCTGCTTGCCGTCTTCGTCAGTCCTGACAAGCTGAATCTCCGGCGTAGCCGGATCCAGGTCCTCCAGGGCGTAAGTAATGGTGCGGCGCGTTGTGGTTATGGCGCCGGCTGCCGACCACAAATTATAGGTGATGTTGATGGAGTTATTGCCGGAGAAACCCGAAGATGAGCCGATAGTCACCGATGCATAAGGAGGCGCCGACCCGGATGGGCTCAGATTATTGCCGGAGGGCCCCATAGTTAGGTCCTGCGAAAGCCACTCGGAAACAGTGCTCAGGTCGCCGTATACAGCGAGGTTAGCTTGCCTCTGGCCGGACATGAAGATACCCTGGAAAAAGAAGCTCCCGATTACGGGCAGGATGAGGCCGGCGACAGCCAGGGCGATCACTAGCTCCAACGTGGTCAGTCCGCTTTGCCGGTGCATCTTCATCGGTTCACCTTGTAAGCCTGAAGCCGGATAATATCGTTCCCATCATTGCCGGCCACCACGGTTACAAGCTGGACATCAGTCTCAAGAAGCTGCGCAGTAGTCGTCAGGGCAAACGGCATGTCTCCTATGGTCACATTGTTGGATAGCGAGGAGTAGGCGGGGCCAGGAGTGCCGGTTACCGACACGTCATAGCTTGACTGTTTCACCAGCTCTATCTGCCGGCGGGCAGCAATCAGGGCGGCCACGCGCTCACTGTGTTTACCCTGGTTGATGGTTAATGCCGAAAGACCCCGGAGGAGAGCGAGTCCCAGGAAAGCTGCCAGCGCAACGGCAATCACCACCTCAATGAGAGTAAGCCCCCTCTGATGACGAGACCTGGCGCTTTTCCGAGCCTTCGCCGACTCTTTACCTGAGACTGTCATGAAAGTCATCCTTGCATAATTTCAGAAGCCATTAACATTATAGACTCAGTGGCTCCATATGTAAAATGCCATTGCGAGCCTGCCGTCACCTTGCATTGGACGGCTTGCTATGCTAGTATTTAGTGTAGTGTAAGTGGGCATTACTCCCACTTTTTTGTTGTATGGAATAATAAAGGAGCTAGACTGGATGAAGAGCGATTTTTTGCTCGCCATCACACAGCTATCGGCAGAGAAGAATCTGTCGAAAGAGGTTGTCCTGTCTGCTGTTGAAGCTGCGCTGGTATCAGCTTATCGGAAAGATAATTTTCCGCCAAGCCAGAACATCTCAGTCAAGATTGATCCGAATACTGGCCGGGTTCAGGTTTGGGCAGAAAAGAAGGTAGTGGAACTGGTCCTGGACCCCCGTGCGGAGGTGTCCGTAGCTGAGGCTCGCCGCTTCCAAAGGGGTGTACAGGTGGGCGAAACCGTCATTGTGGAAGCCACACCCGCTAACGCCGGACGCATCGCAGCGCAAACTGCAAAACAGGTTATTCTGCAACGTCTTCATGAGGCAGAGCACACTGCCATCATGGAAGAGTTTTCCGGCAGAGAGGGCGATATTGTCTCCGGCACAGTGCACCGGGTGGAGCCAAGGCAGTTATTTGTCGACCTTGGACGTACCGAGGGAATCTTCCCCTTGAGCGAGCAGGTGATGGGAGAGCGCTACCGCCCCGGACAAAGAATTCGGGCAGTCATCCTGGAAGTTATCCAGACGCCGAAGGGTCCGCGCGTCGTCCTATCACGCTCCCATCCAAATTTGCTGCGCCGCCTCTTTGAGATGGAGGTCCCGGAGATTTCGAGCGGCGTCGTGGAAATTAAGGCGATTGCCCGCGAAGCCGGCTCCCGCAGCAAAGTAGCGGTGACTTCCCGTCAGGAAGGCGTTGACCCCGTTGGTTGCTGTGTTGGATTGCGCGGTATCCGCATCCAGAACGTGGTCAATGAGCTTCACGGCGAAAAGATTGACGTTGTTCTCTGGAGCCCGGAGCCATCCACCTTTATTGCCAGCGCATTGAGCCCGGCACAGATTGTCGGTGTTGAGCTTAAAAGGGAAGAAAAAGCGACGACGGTGATCGTCCCCGACCGCCAGCTATCCTTGGCCATCGGTAAAGAGGGACAGAACGTGCGCTTGGCCGCCAAACTCAGCGGCTGGCGCATAGATATCAAGAGCGCCTCTGTTTCTGAGGCTGAGAAGGCGGAAGCTGCGAAGGCTATGGCTGAGGCAGCAGCCAGGGCAAAGGAGGAAGCCGCAGCCGCTACAGTAGTGCCTGAAGAGGCGTCAGCGATTCTTGAGCCGGTCATGGAGCCGGCAGAGATGCCAGAGGAGGAACCGACGCCCGTCATGGAGCCAGTTTTCCTGCCGCCACTGGTGCAGGTGTCGGCGGCAAGCCAAAAATCCAAGCTGCGTTTTGCTGAGGACATTTTGGCGCCATCGGCTAAAGCTTCTCCCAAGACGAAGAAGAAGCAGAAGAAAGCGGGCAAGGAGCGCGAAGGCGAAGAGGCCGCGCGGGGTAAAAGAGCGCGCCGCGACGATTACGATATGCCCCTGGACGAGGACGCGTATTAGCCAGCATACTGATAGACCAAGGCCGCAGCGCACCTGTGCTGCCTGCCGCAGGGTAAGCACGAAAGGGGAATTGATCCGTCTGCGGCGGGTTGCCGATGGCAACATAGAGATCGACTTTGGCCACAAAGGAACCGGGCGGGGGGCATATCTATGCAGGGCGCGGGAATGCTGGGAAATTGCGCTCAAGAGCGGACGGCTCGAGCATAGTTTGAGAACAGTCATCGAGAAAGACCAACGCCAGCAACTGATGCGGATGGCAGAGGAGAGACTGTTCTCCCAAACTAGCTAAGATTGTGAATTTTCAAAGGCGAGAGGTTTGCCTCACCTCCGTAACAACCTGGAAAACACAGACGGACGGGTTACAAACAATCTCGAGACAAGGAGCGGATGGTGACGGGAGTTAACAGACAAGCAAATCCCATAAATCCAACGGCAGAAAAAGCCAAAGCGGGTCCTGCCACGGCGAGCGCCCGGCCGATTGAGATTCCCAGCGCTATCACGGTCAAGCAGTTGGCTGACCTTATGAAAGTCAGTGCCATTGACATTATTAAAGCCCTGATGCGGAACGGCATCATGGCGAATATCAACCAGACCATTGACTATGCCGCTGCCTCTGCCGTAGCTACAGCTCTCGGTTTCCAGCCCAAACCCAGGGTACAGGCCGGACCGAAAGCCCTGACCTTGATTGGGGAGATAAAGAAAAAGCAGCGCCTGCAGGTAAAAGAGGCGGGCGGACTCAGGCCGCGTCCGCCTGTCGTTACTGTCATGGGGCACGTTGACCATGGCAAGACCAGGCTGCTGGATGCCATCCGCAAAACAAATGTGGTGGATAGAGAGGCTGGCGGCATTACCCAGCATATTGGCGCTTACCAGGTGGAGGTTGATGGGCAGAAAATCACTTTTCTTGATACTCCGGGGCATGAAGCCTTTACTGCCATGCGGGCGCGGGGGGCGCAGGTAACGGATATTGCCATTCTCGTCGTGGCGGCAGATGACGGCGTCATGCCGCAGACGCTGGAAGCAATTAACCATGCAAAGGCGGCTGGCGTGCCAATCGTGGTGGCACTAAATAAAATTGACAAGCCTGAAGCCAATCCTGAGCGAGTTAAGCAGCAGCTTGCCGAAGCCGGAGTGGTCGTTGAGGACTGGGGCGGCGATACTGTATCTATCCCGGTTTCAGCGAGGGAGAATATCGGCATCTCTGAGCTGCTGGAGAATCTTCTCGTCGTCGCCGAAATGGAAGAATTAAAGTCCGACCCGCGCCGCCCGGCTGAGGGAGTGGTCATCGAAGCCCGGATGGATAAGACGAAGGGTCCGCTGACAACCATGCTCGTTCACGATGGATCCTTGCGCCTGGGCGATATTGTTGTGGCGGGCGATGTGTGGGGCCGGATCAAAGCCATGTTCGATTCTGACGGAAAACAGGTGAGGAGGGCAGAGCCATCGACACCAGTTGAGGTTCTCGGTATGGAAGTCGTCCCCCCTGTCGGCAGTACCTTCAACGTAGTTCCGGGCGAGCAGCAAGCGCGAGCGCTGGTTGAAAAGCGCCAGGCTGAAACTGCCCAGAGAGACAGCGAACGCAGAGCTCTCAGCTTGAGCAACCTGATGGAGCAGGTTACCACCGGACGTGTCAAGGAGCTCAATGTCATACTGAAAGCGGATGTCCAGGGCAGCATTGAACCGATACGTAACTCACTGGAACACCTGTCAACCGAGGAGCTTAAAGTGAGAGTGCTTCACGGCGGCACAGGCATCATCAATGAAAATGACGTATTGCTGGCGCTGGCATCTAAAGGAATCATCATTGGTTTCAATGCCAACGTGGACCCTGGAGCCAAAAGAATGGCCGACCGGGAAGGGATCAGCATCCGCAACTATCGCATTATCTATGAGCTCGTTGACGATGTCGGAAAGGCACTCAAAGGTCTCCTGCCACCAACCAAGGTTGAAGTTATCGAAGGAAGAGCCGAGGTGCGGGGAGTGTTTGCGGCAACGAAAAAACAAAAGGCTGCGGGCGTGATGATAACTGAAGGCAAGATAAGGCGCGGTGCTTCGGTCCGGGTGCGGCGCCAGAACAAAGTTATCCAGGAATCAACGGTCGCCAGTCTCCGGCGCTACAAAGAGGATGTTACCGAGCTCGCTGCCGGACACGAAGCCGGCGTGACCATCAGGAATTTTGACGATTTCCAGGTGGGTGATATCCTGGAATTGTTTAAGATCGAAGAAGTCGCCTGAGGAGGGCTAGCAAATGTCATATCGCATTGAGCGGGTGAACAGCCTCATTCGTCAGGAAATCAGCCAGCTGTTGCAGCGCGAGGTAAAAGACCCCCGGCTTGGGAGCTTCATCGCGATTACCGAGGTCAGCACGGCTCCCGACCTTAAACACGCCCGCATTTACGTGAGTCATCTGGGCAGCGAAATGGAAAAACAGGAGACGTTGAAGGCTCTCACTGCCGCTGCCGGATACTTCCGCCGTGAGCTGGCAAAGGTGCTTAAGCTGCGCTACATCCCGGAACTCTCTTTCCACTGGGACAATTCCATCGAGCAAGCTGACCGCATCTCCCGGATTCTCGATCACGTCATTCCCGAAAGAAGCCCCTGAAATGGCTTCCGGCATATTGAACATCAACAAGCCTTCAGGCATGACATCATTCCGGGTCGTGTCCACTGTCAAACGCCTGATGGGAGAACGGCGGGTTGGTCATGCCGGCACCCTGGACCCTCTGGCATCTGGGGTTTTGCCGGTCTGCCTCGGATATGCTACAAGGGTTATCGAGTACCTGGCGGAAGCCAGCAAGACCTACCGCGCCAGGGTTGAGCTGGGTATTGCCACCGACACATACGATGCCGCCGGTCAGGTAACGCAGCGCGGCGATGCCTCTTTGATTAACCAGGAACGCCTGGAAGCGGAGCTTGACGCGTTTCGCGGCGTGGTCCGTCAGACTCCGCCGATGTATAGCGCCGTAAAGTACGGAGGCCGCCCGCTCTACAAACTGGCGCGTGCCGGCATCACGGTGGAACGTAAAAGCCGCGAAGCCCGCATTGACCGTTTGGAGCTGGTTGACTGGCAGCCACCCATCGTCACCATTGAAGTAGTTTGCGGCAAGGGGACTTACATCCGCTCCATCGCGCACGACCTCGGGCAATCGCTGGGTTGCGGAGCTCATTTGAAAAGCCTCGTTCGGCAAAGTTACGGACGTTTCGATATCACAAACGCTGTCACCCTCCCCCTGCTTGAGGATGCCGTTCGCTCAGGTGACTGGTCAGGCTTTCTCTATCCACCTGACTTTGTGATCCAGCACTGGCCCGCCGTCGTTGTCAGTAACGAAGAGCAGGAAGATATGAGGATGGGGCGCCTTTTGACCCTGGATAGGAAAGCAAGTATGCCGGAGGCGGCACTCCACCCGACGGATTCTATTCTGTATGAGCGGTGCCGCGCCTACACTCTTGACGGACGTTTCGCTGGTGTGCTACGCTTCAACCTTGGTAGTCAGCAGTGGCAGGCAGATAAAGTTTTCCTGCAAGGCCGACCAGCCGACTGACGGGTGACGGAAGGAGGATGCTAAAGCATTGGGCAATATAAACGTAGCCATAATCGGCGTGGGCAATTGTGCCTCATCACTGGTTCAGGGCGTTTACTACTATCGGCAGGTGAAAGACAATGAAAGCGTGCCGGGCATCATGCACGTTAATCTTGGCGGCTATCACGTCAGCGATATCAACTTCGTGGCGGCTTTTGACATTGACAAGAACAAGGTAGGTAAAGACCTGGCCGAGGCAATTTACACTGCCCCCAATAACACCTACAAATTTGTCGATGTGCCGCCCTCCGGCGTTCAGGTAGCGAGGGGCATGACCCATGACGGTCTCGGCAAGTATTTGTCACAGGTGATACAAAAAGCCCCCGGACCAACAGCCAATATCGTCCAGATACTCAAGGATACCAAGACGGATGTGGTCCTGAACTACCTGCCTGTGGGCAGCGAAGAGGCAACGAAATGGTACATTGAGCAGGTACTCGATGCCGGCTGCGGTTTTGTCAACTGCATCCCCGTATTTATCGCCCGTGAGAAATACTGGCAGGGCCGCTTTGAGGAAAGGGGCTTGCCGATTATCGGCGATGATGTCAAGTCCCAGGTTGGTGCCACCATAGTTCACCGCGTGTTAACGCGCTTGTTTCAGGACAGGGGCGTGAAGCTTGAGCGGACTTACCAGCTTAATTTCGGCGGCAATACCGATTTTCTCAATATGCTTGAGCGGGAGCGGCTCGAATCCAAAAAGATTTCGAAGACAAACGCGGTTACCTCTCAATTGGATTATTCGCTGAGTCCGGATGACATCCATGTCGGCCCGAGCGATTACGTTCCCTGGCTCTTGGACCGCAAATTCTGTCACATCAGAATGGAGGGACGGACATTCGGTGATGTGCCGCTGAACCTTGAGCTAAAGCTTGAGGTCTGGGATAGCCCGAACTCGGCCGGCGTAGTAATTGATGCCATCCGCTGCTGCAAGTTGGCCCTGGACCGTGGGGAGAAGGGGTCGCTCACTGCCCCATCATCCTATTTTATGAAATCGCCGCCGGTGCAGTACACCGATGATGAGGCGCGCCGGATACTGGAAGAGTTCATCACGGGAGAAAACGTGCCTGCCAAAAAGGTCAAGAAATAAGAACCGGGTAATGAAATACTAACGAACACGTTCTTTAGCAAGCTGCGTGATATGAAGATCGCACTGGTTTCCCCTTACGATTTCGCTTATCCCGGGGGCGTAGCTAATCACATCTCCAATCTCGACCGGCATCTCCGCGAGATGGGTCACCAGGTTAGAGTCATTGCCCCGGCATCAAGAACAATTTCCGCCTTTGGCGACCGTTTCATCCCGATGGGCAGACCCCGCCCAATACCATCGAGCGGCGCCATCTCACGGGTCACGTTATCCCTGGCACTGGCTGACAGGATAAAAGGCGTCCTGCGGGATGAACGGTTCGATATTGTCCATCTGCACGAGCCCTTCATGCCCATGCTTTGCAGCGCCGTACTACGTTTTTCGGACTCGGTTAATGTGGGTACCTTCCATGCCTTTGACGGCCGCCCCGGATATTATCTTGCCTGGCCGATAGGCATGATAATGCTGAAGAGACGCTGCCAGAAACTCGACGGCCGGATCGCCGTTTCCGATCCGGCATGGAGATTCGCCAGTCAGCATATTCCCGGTGATTTCAAAATAATCCCCAATGGAGTTGACCTGAACAATTTCTCTCCGAACGTCTCTCCTATACCGGAATTTATGGACGGCAAGCTTAATATTCTATTTGTAAGCCGCCTGGAACGCCGTAAGGGGCTGGATTATCTTCTGCGAGCCTATCACCAGATAAAAGATCAGGTCCCGGACTCCCGCCTGATCGTGGTCGGCCCGGGGACCAGTTTGCGCTGGAGATACGAGCGATGGGTCAAGAACAAGGGGCTAAGAGACGTCGTCTTTGTCGGCTATGTATCGGAGGAAGATAAGCCACGCTATTTCAAGACGGCTGATGTGTTCTGCGTTCCAGCCACGGGCAGGGAAAGCTTTGGCGTGATCCTGGTGGAAGCCATGGCCATGGGCAAGCCAATCGTCGCCACCAACATACCCGGCTATGCCAGCGTGGTAACTAATGGCAAAGAGGGTATTCTAGTATCGCCCAAAAATGTTCCGCAGTTGGCACAGGCGCTGTTATCCGTCTTGCGGGATGAGAGGTTGCGCAAAGAGATGGGAGCCCGGGGAAGCATTAAAGCCCAACAGTATGCCTGGGACCGGGTATCTCGCCAGATATTTGATTACTATCTCAAGGTGATGAATGGAAGGGCAACATGCCTTGAATAAGGAAAAGAGGGTAGCTGTAGGCAAGAGTCGAATCCTATCGGGGAAAGGCCTGACCCAGGAGAGACTCTCAGCCAGCCGGAAAACCATAGCCGAGACCTTAACTCAGCCTGTGGTCCGTCTTCTGGCGAACACAAAAGTGAGTCCAAACGATGTAAGTTGGCTCGGCTTCGGGATGACACTTGGTGCGGCAGCGCTGATAGCTTCCGGACATCTTCTGGCGGCCGGTCTGGTGGCGCTAGTTGCCAGTTCTCTTGACATGATTGATGGCGCGCTGGCGCGCTACACTAGGCAGGTGACGCAGTTCGGCGCCGTCCTTGATGCAACGCTCGACCGTACCTCGGAGGCCGCGCTTTTCCTGGGCATCATAGTCTACTACTTGCTGAACGTCCAGCCGCTATCGGGAATAGGAGTTATACTCGCCGGCGCCACCATGATTGCGTCTTTTCTGGTAAGCTATGTTCGTGCCAGAGCCGAAGGGGCCGGACTGGACTGCCAGGTAGGGTTGCTGACGCGGACGGAAAGGGTGGGGGTGCTGGTGCTGGGTCTTGCTCTCGGCCGGATAGGCTACGCGCTTATTATTGCCCTGGGAATTATCGCCGTTATGAGCGTGATAACGGTGACGCAGAGATTACTGCACGTCTCACGCCAGAGCGGGAAAAAGGGCTAGAGGATTTAGTTTTCTCGGGTGGGGGGACCATCTCTTTTTCGATGAGGGGTGGAGGGAATACGCTGTGGGGAATATCAGGATGACTCAGGAAGGGGGAAACCATGCCAGTTGTTGCAGTCCTCGGCGCCCAGTGGGGTGATGAAGGCAAAGGGAAAATCGTTGACATGCTGGCAGAGAAAGCCAGTGTCGTGGTGCGCTTCTCAGGAGGAGATAACGCTGGCCACACCGTAATCAACCACCGGGGCAAGTTTGCCCTCCATCTCATTCCATCGGGAATCTTCTCTCCGCTGACTACCTGCATTATTGGAAACGGGGTCGCGATAAATCCGGCGGGACTTATCGAAGAAATGGACCACCTTAACCAGCGTGGCATTGATACCGGCCGGCTGTTTATCAGTGACCGCGCTCACATTATCATGCCATACCACATTCTGCTTGACGGACTCGAAGAAAAGTGGCGTGGCGGCAAGGCTATCGGCACCACCGGTAAGGGAATAGGCCCCGCCTTTGCCGATAAATCATCCAGACTGGGCATCCGTGCCGGAGACCTCCTGGACAGGGAATTGTTCAGGGAACGGCTCCACGCTGTGCTCGATTACAAGAATGCCATCATGGCAAAGGTTCACGGGATTGAACCCTTGTCTTTTGACGATGTCTATAACCAGTACTGCCGGTACGGAGAGCGTCTGGCATCCCATATCTGTGAGACGACCGGAATGCTTGAGACCGCCGTCCGCAGGGATGAGACGGTGCTGCTGGAGGGCGCCCAGGGAATGCTGCTGGACCCGGACTTTGGCACCTACCCCTACACCACTTCTTCTTCACCCCTCGCCGCCGCCGGCTCCCTCGGCTCAGGAATACCCATCAACCGGGTCAGAGGCGTCCTGGGGGTATTCAAGGCTTACTGCACCCGCGTGGGCGGAGGCCCGATGCCCACCGAACTTACGGACGAGACCGGAGAGCTAATACGCGAGATTGCTCAGGAATATGGAACGACTACCGGACGCGCCCGGCGGTGTGGCTGGTTCGATGGCGTCGCCGCGCGCTTCAGCACGCGCGTGAATGGTTTCTCCGGGATGGCGATTACCCGGTTGGATATTCTGGACAAACTGCCAGTAATCAAAGTCTGCACGGGCTACAGTCTGGACGGTGAAACGATTGATTACTTCCCGGCAAACATTGCCGCCCTCCAACGATGCCAGCCCGTCTACGAAGAACTACCGGGATGGCAGACCAGTACCTGTCACGCTCGCTGCCTGGAGGACCTGCCCACAGCGGCACGACGGTATGTCAGCAAGTTAGAAGAGCTTAGCTGCTGCCGTTCAAGCCTTATATCAGTTGGTTCAGCCAGGGAACAGACCATTGAGGTCAGGCCGGTCTTGTAAGCCTACCCGCACAGCCGTCCCGATATCCTTACAGTTTTGAGTTATTGAAAAAGCGCAGATCACTGATTTTCGGAGACATTCTCAGCATTAATCTTTACTGCTGTCTTCTTGGGTTCAGTGGGATAGCCGGCAGACTCCCATGCCCTGAATCCGCCTCTTAATGCAAACGCCCGGTATCCTTTTCGCCGCAGGAAGAGTGCCACACTGGCACTGGTCGCTTCATCAGGTCAGGTACAGTAGGCGATGATCTCCTTGTCCGGTGGCAAAATCCGGTATTCGCGGTTAATCTCGTCAGGACTTATTCTTATAGCCCCTGCGACAGTGCGGTTCATGCGTTCCCATGAGCCTGTAGAGACCACGTCCAGGATAACAGCTTTACTGGCGCTAACCCGCGCCCTTGCCTCGACAGGTCCTATTCTTATATCTTCGTCAGCCATTTGCTCACCCCTTTCAGGATTGTACCTTTCCCAGGACGCCCAACTGCTCGAGAAGGCCAGCCGTATCGGGATAGATGCGTTCGCGAAGTATCAGTCCCTGGTCATCGAACTCCCAGATGGATACGCCCGTCCACTCCACCTTCTTGCCGGAAGGCTGGATGTTCCCCGAACGCGAATCATATACACCGGTATGGGTCCCACGCATGACCCATTCGAGAACGCCGTGAGTACCCACTGAAAACTGGTGCCGGTAGTCAACAGACAGGTCAGGAAAAGCGTGCAGGACACTCTCCCATAGGCTTTTCAGCTCTTCCTTGCCCTCCAGCCGAACTCTCCGGCCCTCCCGCACAATCCTGTTAGAGTAGAACTCGCTCAATGCCTGGAGGTCATGCCTGTTCCAGGCATCCATGAACCGGCGCACCATCGCCCAGATATCGGTTTTTGTCACTCTTGCTGCCATTTCACGTACCTCCTTGCCGTCCCAACACCGGACGTATCAAGTGTAACGCAAACACCGGCGCGCCTCTATTAGTAAACCTACGTAATTCCATGGCAAGATTATTGCTCGCCGAATCAGTCTCTCAAGAGCCATTCTGGCAAACCAAATAGCCCCGGCATTTCGGGGCTACTGGTAAACTGACCGTTGTTTCACAATGTCAAAGGACCGGAGTTCACGGAGAAATCTGTATTTGACCCCTGATCTCTCCTCCCAGATGGGCAATGGTATGGACGTTAACGTACGCGTTGCCCGCCGTTATCTCAGCAACAAGCTTATCCATGGACATTCCGGCCAACGGGCCGGTGAAGTCAAGCGCCGTAAAAGTGCCCTCAGCCAGTACACCACTAAATGTTCCTGGGCGGGAGCCACTGAATAGTACTACACCTACCGGGCCGGTCGCTCCGGCCTGTCCCAGATGGATGTGAGAGGCAAACACGTCATTAATATTGTTCACGCCAAGAGTGTAGGACATCATTGTTCCGTCGGGGCTCAAGGTAAAAATCGCCTCGCCGCTGGCCTCCGTGCTTACCGGCGGCACTTCGTCTATACCAGAGAGGGTAGCCGAAAACCCGGTCGCGGCACGCGCAGGCGAAAAAGACAATGTTAAAAGTGCTACTGCCAGCGCCACTGCAACCATCCAAATCTTCGTCATCAGCCTTCACCTCCTTTTACATCTTTTCAGAGAATTATATTCCGCTAGAACCCGTACTTATAGAACAAAAATCACAAGAAAGCCTGCAGTCTTTCATCCACAGACTCAAGGCGGCATCAGAACGCAGAAAGTTGCCACGTGGAAAATGAGACTACGTGGAAGAGTCGCTTCGAGAAACGTGACTTATCCTGCTCCTAAGGTATCAGGCTATCACCGCTGATGATTCGCAGGATATCGCGGTAAGTGATGAGCAGGATGAAAGTGATAAGCAGCAGGAAGCCGATGAGATGCACCAGACCCTCAATCTTTGGGGGAACACGTCGTCCCCCGCGGAGCCACTCCACCACCACAAACGCCATCCGCCCGCCATCCAGGGCCGGGAGGGGGAAGATATTGATTATCGCCAGGTTGATGCTGAGAAAGGCGGCAAATGCCAGCAGCGGGCCAACGCCGCTCCGCGCCACTTCTCCAGTTACCTGGGCAATGCCTACGGGACCGGCCACCTCAACCGGCGCCGTACCGACAAACATGCTCACGATCCCGTTCTTGAACAATACGAAGGTCTCGATGCTGGTCATGATTCCCATCGGAATCGCCCGCCAGAATGGAATGGTCACGCTGGTAACCCGGGGGTCTGAGGTCTGGATCACCACGCCGATCGGACCCTGGCCCTCAGGAGGCTTCCAGCGAGGTACAGCCATCAACTCCTCTACAGTAGTATCGGCATGCTGCACGCGGATGCGCACCTGGGCGCCCAGGTTAAGATGAATATACCGGGTGAGATCGCCGTTATTTCTCACCAGCTTGTCATTCACGGCCAGGAGTGTGTCCCCGGCCCTGATGCCTGCCATCGCCGCTGGCGAGCCGGGAGCGACCTGCTCGACGACCACCTGACCGATGACCTCCTGGTGAGGTATCATGAACGCAGCAGAAAAAAGTACCAGCGGGAGCAGAAAATTCATCATCGAGCCGGCGCCCATTACCAGCAACCGCGTGGCAACACTTTTGCTCGCCAGACTCCCCGGCACGTTCGGGTCTTCCTCGCCGGCCATTTTCACAAAGCCGCCCAGCGGGATGGCATTTACCGAATAGGTTACGTCTCCGCGCTTCACAGCGAATAGTCTCGGTGGAAAACCCAATCCAAACTCAAGGACTTTCACCCCCGAGGCTCGGGCAGTAATAAAATGCCCCAGCTCATGCGCCATTACCAGCACAAAGATAACGGCGAGAAAAGATAACAGCGAAATCAGCACAGGCTTCCCTCTGCGGCAATGGCCGCAGCCCTTTCCCTCGCCCATGCATCGGCAGCGATAATCTCCTCGATGGCGGGATGAGTCGTTGCCCTGTGCTCAGAGAGTATAGCTTCAACCAGCCGGAAAATATCCGTAAACTTAATTCGCCGGGATAAAAACAGCTCCACAGCAACCTCGTCGGCGGCGCAAAGCACCGCCGGGTAGGTGCCTCCCCTTTTCCCCGCCTCAATCGCCAGCTTCAGGCATGGAAAAAGATCGAAATTGGGAGCCTCGAAAGTCAGTTCCTTGATGGTACTCCAATCGAGAGCCGGAAGCGAAGGGTTAGGCAGGCGTTCAGGATAGCACAAGGCATACTGAATAGGGAAGCGCATGTCAGGATTGCTCATCTGCGCCTTGACCGAGCCGTCAGCGAACTCAACCATCGAGTGGACGATGCTCTGCGGATGGACAATAATTCGGATATCCTCAAAAGGCATACCGAACAGCCAGTGGGCTTCGATTACTTCCAGTCCCTTGTTCATCAGCGTTGCCGAGTCTATGGTGACCTTTCTGCCCATCTGCCATGACGGATGCCTCAGCGCCTGCTCCGGAGTGACGCTGTCCAGCTCATCCAGAGAACTCTTTCGGAACGGCCCACCGGATGCCGTCAGAACAAGCCGGGCAGACGGCTGGCTTTCACCGCGCAGACACTGCCAGATGGCGCTATGCTCGCTGTCTACGGGCATGATCTCCGCCCCCGTCCGCCGAGCCTCAGCCATAATAATATCACCGGCGGTCACCAGCGACTCTTTGTTTGCCAGAGCCACCCTTTTCCCGGCCCTGACCGCCGCCAATGTTGGGACCAGCCCGGCACCACCGGCAGCAGCAATCACCACGAGGTCTATTTCCATATGGCAGGCCATCTCTTCGAGTGAAAGACGCGGACATTTCGTAACGGCAGGAGAAGCCTCTTCAGCAGTATGGCTAATGAACCAAGGATGGAACTCCCTGACCTGGCTGGCAAGCAACTCAACGTTCTGTCCGGCTGCCAGCGCGACCACCTGAAACAAATCAGGAAAAGCCCGTACCACGTCCAGCGCCTGCCGGCCAATTGAGCCGGTAGAGCCGAGGATAGCCAGTCTTCTCACGGAGCGAGCCATATCACATAATAATATACTACGATACCGGCAAAGGCAATGCTGTCTATCCTGTCCAGAACTCCGCCATGACCAGGAAGCAGTTTGCTGGAATCCTTCACGCCCATGTTGCGCTTGAAGAGCGATTCTACCAGGTCACCCATCTGTCCGAAAACGCTTACCAGCAACCCCAGCGCTCCAGCTTGCGGGAAGGTCAGATTGACTCCCAATGGCGTGGAAAGAGCGAAAAACAGACCCATTACGATGGCGGCAAGGCCGCCGGCAATTGCGCCTTCCCAGGTCTTGGACGGGCTGATTGCCGGCGCCAGGCGGTGCTTGCCCCACCTCCGCCCGATGAAGAAGGCAGCGGTATCAGAGGCAAAGGTAGTGAACAAAGCGAACAACACCCAGTTACGCCCGTCAGCTACGCCCCTCAGTGCGACCAGATAGCCAAGCAGCCACCCTGTGTAGAGAAGCCCGGCCATTGTCCATGCCCAGCTATTAAAAGCCTGTTCCCTCGGCACGCGCGTAATGAGAGAGAAAAGGGAGATTGTGACCGCTGAAGTTAACAACACCGGCGCTAGCAGGTTAACATCAAGACGTGGCGCCGGGTAGGCAAACCAGATTTGTGGTGAGATAAGAGCCAGCACCGCCGTGTCACGGCTAATAATAAGAAGAAGGCTCCACAAAATGCCAAAGTAGACCAGCGGGGCTGCCCTCGCCAGGGTGACCAGGCGGTAGAACTCGTAGGCAGCGACGCCGCCAAAGAGCGCCACCAGCAGCGTAAACCAGGGGAGAGGGGCACCGAACCACACGGCGATGACCAGTAACGGGATACCGACCAGCGCCGTAAGGACTCTCTGTTTCAGCATTTCTCTTGCTGTGTCTGCAATCTCCCGAATCGCCGCTGTCTGCGGCTGTAGGAAGACAGAGCATTATCAAAGTCCTCGCGGCTGAAATCAGGCCACAGTACCTTGGCGAAATAGTACTCACTGTAAGCAGTCTGCCAGATTAAGAAGTTACTGAGGCGTAGCTCGTCACCAGTCCGAATCAGGAGGTCGACACCGGGAAGTCCGGCTGTATACAGGTAACCTTCGAAAACATTCTCGTCTATCTTCTCCGGAGCAATACCATCGGCAATCAGGCGCCGAACGGCGTCCACGATCTCCCTCTTGCCCCCATAGTTGAAAGCAACGCTCAACGTCATTCCGGTATTGTCCCGGGTAAGGCTGGCGGCACTGTTCACGGCGCGCTGCAATCCCGCAGGCAGCTCGTCTAACCTTCCAAGATGGCGCAGCCGCATGTTCTTGGCGTGTATCTCATTAATATGGTCCTGGATGAACTCCTCCACCAAGCCAAACAATCCCTTAACCTCATCTTCTGGGCGCCCCCAGTTCTCGGTGGAAAAACCGTACAGCGTGAGATATTTTATAGGATACTGGTCAATATACTGCAACAGGCGGTGCATGTTTTCGATGCCGGCGTTGTGCCCGGCAACACGGGGCAAGCGGTGCTTCTCAGCCCAACGTCCGTTTCCATCCGGAACGATGGCGACATGGCTGGGAATCACAAGGGGCTTTTTTCGGATTGCGCTTCTTACCATTGATTTGCGGTTCAAGCGGCTAGACCTGTTTCAGTTCCGCTTCTTTGTCCCTGCCAATTTGCTCAATGCTGGCAGTAGAAGCGTCAGTCAGTTTTTGCAACTGGTTCAAGGCCTGTTTCTGCCCGTCCTGGGAAATCTCTTTGCTCTTTTCCATCTCTCTCAGGTCCTCGATGGCATCCCGCCGGAGATTTCTAACAGCGATCTTTCTTTCTTCAACACGGTGACGCACCGCCTTGATAAGCTCCTGGCGGCGCTCCTCTGAAAGGGGCGGAATGCCAATACGAATGACGCTGCCATCGCTTACCGGATTCAACCCCAGGTCCGATGTCAGAATCGCCTTTTCAATACTCTTTATGCCGCTTTTGTCCCAGGGCTGGATAACAAGAAGCCTGGCCTCTGGCACGGAAATAGTCGCCAGCTGATTGATTGGCGTGGGAACACCGGCATATTCCGCCTTAAGGTGCTCGATAATGGCCGGGCTAGCTCGTCCGGTCCGGATAGCCGCCAGCTCTGTGCGCAACCCATCGGAGACTTTGCGCATCTTTTCTTCGATATTCCGCAAATGCTGGCTGACCATCTTACTCTCCGCTGGAAACAATTGTGCCAATTGGCTCACCCAGGACCACCCTTTCAATACTCCGCGGCGCCTGCAAATCAAAGACAATTATCGGCAGGCTGTTGTCCATACAGAGGGAAAGGGCTGTGGCATCCATAACCCTGAGACGCATGTTGATGGCCTCAAAATGCGTGAGACGGTCAAACTTTTTCGCCGCCGGATCTTTGCGCGGATCAGCGCTATAGATTCCATCTACATTATATTTGGCCATCAACAAGACCTCGGCTCCAATCTCGATGGCTCTTAAAGCCGCCGCAGTATCCGTAGTTACGTACGGGTTGCCGGTACCCGCTGCAAAAATAACAACACGCCCCTTTTCCAGATGGCGCATGGCACGGCCTAAGCGATGAGGCTCCGCCACTGCTTGAATGGTAATGGCCGATTGAGTCCGGGCCGATAGCCCTTCCCTTTCAAGCGTATCCTGCAAGGCAAGAGCATTGATGACCGTTGCCAGCATCCCGGCATAGTCAGCCGTCACCCGGTCCATCCCGTCTAACTCTGCCGTCGCACCCCGCCAGATGTTTCCCCCACCAACAACGATCCCAGTGGCAACACCCATGCTGGCTATTTGCTTGATTTGGACGGCTATTTTCTTCAGGACGGCGCCATCGATGCCATATCTCTTTGTCCCAGCAAACGCTTCGCCACTTAGTTTCAGAAGAACACGCTTGTATCTGGGAACTGCCATCGGCGCTTCTGACACATTCTCCCGCGGCTTACTTTTCACCCACTTCGAATCTGGCGAACCGGCTTACCCTGATATTTTCACCAACCCTAGCGATAGTCTGGTTGATGATGTCCTGAATGGGCATATCGGTGCACTTGATAAAAGGCTGCAGCAAAAGACAGGCGCTCTGGGGATCAATGTCAGCCCCCGGCGGAATCTCATCCTTCGAGATATACTGCGGAGACATGGCCGCCACCTGCATGGCAAGATCATGCGCCAGTTGCTTGAACTCATCGGTACGGGCCACAAAATCAGTCTCGCAGTTAAGTTCGACCATAGCACCAATGCGTCCACCCGCGTGGACATAGGCTTCAACCAGCCCCTGGGTTGTCACCCTCAGCTTCTTCTTCTCGGCCTTATAAAGATTCCGGTCTCTTAGAATCTGGACGGCCTTTTCAATATCTCCGTTAGTCTCTTCGAGAACATTCCGGCATTCCATTACACCGGCGCCGGATTGCTCCCTCAGGGCTTTAATGCTATCCGTGGTAACCTTCAACGTGTCCTCCTGACATCATACTCTAGGCAGCGGAAGCAGATTCTCTGGCAATCTCCAAACCTTCATCTTCCAGGAATTTCTCTTCAGCCATTGTCTCGGCAGCCATGGACGCACGTACGGTCCTGCCTTCAAGAACTGCATCCGCTATTTTTGCGCATACCAGTTTTACAGCCCTGATGGCATCATCGTTAGCCGGGATGGGGTAATCAATCTCATCAGGATTGCAATTCGTATCAGCAATCGCCACAATGGGTATGCCCATCTTTTTCGCCTCGGTAATGGCGATGGTCTCTTTGACGGTATCAATGACAAATATGGCTGACGGCAGGTTCGTCATTTCCTTAAAGCCGCCAAATTGCCGGTTCATACGGGCGATTTCCTCTTCAAGTTTCATCGCCTCTTTCTTGGGCAAACGGGTGAACTCTCCTTTGGATTGCTGGTCCTCCAGCCGAACCAGGTAGTCGATACGCGATTGGATTGTAGCAAAATTTGTCAGAATACCGCCAATCCAGCGCTGGTTGACGTAGTACATACCGCAGCGCTTTGCTTCCTCCGCCACTGCTTCCTGAGCCTGCTTCTTCGTGCCGACAAAAAGGAAATGCCCACCATCGGCAACGACGTCACGGACATAGGCGCAGGCTTTTTCCAGCATAACCACTGTTTTCTCAAGATCAATGATGTGTATGCCGTTGCGCTTGGTAAAGATATACTGTTTCATCCGCGGGTCCCACCGGCTGGTCTGATGGCCAAAATGGGCACCTGCTTCAAGAAGCTGTTTAATTGTTGTAGTAGCAATGGTAACGGTTTCTGGCAAGTCTAACCCCCTACCTGTTATCGCTAAGTGAAAAGTATAGCATAACCTTTTGTTGACGGCAACTCAAACTCAGAAAGGGTTTACGAACGCTATACCTTCTTCATCGTGAGGGCATCCGGTTGGTATTGTCATTCCCTCACAAGCGGGAACCTACTCCTGCCCCGTCTGGATTCCGACTTTCGAAGGAATGGCAGCTTAGATTAACGGTCCATGAGAGCGTTTAATAACTCCGTTCGCCCCCGTATCAAGTACGGGGCAGGCTCTGAGCTTGTCGAAGGGCAGTTGTGGTTCCCTTCGTCTGTTCTCAGGGCAGGCTAACGGCTCACCACCTGTGGCGAGGGTCGGTGGCGAGCCACGAACGGCTTGGGTGAGTTGCTAAACAACCTCGTCCATGTCAATTGACAATCAGGCAATCACCCACTATGATTAGCTTATTCTGGCCGGGACGGTGTTCATGCAAATACGGAAAGCCTACCGAGAGATAAGCCCTGAGCTTCTTTTTTATGAGATAAGAGACTTTGCCCTTAAACAGGGGGCTACGCTCGGCGAAGCGAAGCTGGAGAATTTTTCTCTGCCCACCGATTCATCATCGTTCCTCTCGCGCGGCACGCTGACTTTCAAGATTCAAGACCCGGCAGACAATGCTGAAAAGGAATGCCTGCGCGCGCACATCGTTGGCTCAGCCAAAAGTGAAACAAAACTGATGCTGGATTCCATAGATAACCTTTTTCCGGAAGCGAAATTCTCAGCCCTGAAAGATGACCTGGATTTCCTCTTCAGTTCCTATGAGGTTCCTCCCAATCCCAATAAGGCTGACTGACTATTTGCCTTCTTCTTTCTCTTTATCGGGCTGACTGTCGCGTCTTCCTGCCAGCGCCGCCTGAGCCGCTACAAGCTTGGCAATCGGGATCCGAAAGGGGCTGGTGCTGACATAGTCCACACCGATGGTATGAAGATACCGGACAGACCTCGGCTCTCCGGCCTGCTCTCCGCAAACGCCAATCTCGATTTCTTTTTTAGCCCGGCGCGCCCAGAATACAGCCGTCTCCATAAGGCGCCCTACCCCTTTTACATCCAGCACCTCGAAGGGGTTGTCCTGCAGGATGCCCAGTGTAAGATAGGTGGTCAGGAATTTCTTTTCGGCATCTTCCCGGCTGAATGAAAAGACCGCCTGCGTCAGGTCATTTGTACCGAAGGAAAAAAAGTCCACTTCCTCTGCAAGCTGGGCGGCACGCATACAAGCGCGGACCGTTTCCATCATCACGCCCACCTTCATCCTGGAACCCTTCAACAATCTCTTGACCATCAGCGCCTCCTGCGCCGTGACCACCTGCGGGATCATCACGGAAACATCCGCCGGGACCTCTGCCAGCGCCTTTTCAATCGCCTCTATTTGCATCTGGTAAATCTGTGGTGACGTTACTGCCAATCTCACCCCTCTATGTCCCAGCATGGGATTGGTCTCCTTTAGTTCGGCGATCCTCTTTCTTACCTGGGGATCAGCCACTTCGTCTTCAGGAGGCAGGAACTCATGTAGTGGCAGGTCCAGCAGGCGGATTATTATCGGCAGACCCTGCAGTTCACGGAAGAGAAACCCGAAATCCTCCTTCTGCAACTGCCCCAGATGCTCGATAGCGTCAGTGCGCTTGCTACCGTTTTCGGCAAGAATAAATTCACGGATTACCGAAAGACGCTCTGGAGCATTGAACATACGCTCGGTCCGGCACAGGCCAATCCCTTCAGCGCCAAACGTTTTCGCCTGGGCAATCATCTGAGGCGTGTCAGCATTAGCTCTTACGCCCAACCGCTTAAAGCCATCCGCCCAGCTCATCAACTCCATAAGCTCCTGAGTTAGGCTGACTTCCTCTACTGCCAGGCGGCCAAGATAGACGTTGCCCATAGTCCCATCAATGGTGATCTCCTCGCCCTCTTGCACCAGCGTGCCATTCACGCTGAACTGCCTGGCTAAAGTATCAATCAGGATGTCCTCCGCGCCGCAGACGCACGGCTTACCCATCCCACGGGCAACAATAGCAGCATGAGACGTGAGGCCGCCGCGCTGGGTCAACACTCCTTCAGCTGCGGCGATTCCCTGGATATCATCCGGGCTGGTCTCCGGGCGGACCAGAATCACAGACGTCCCCTTCCGGGCTTCAGCAACGGCGCTGACAGGGTCAAAGACCACCCGGCCGCTGGCGGCACCCGGCGCCGCGTTCAGTCCTTTGACCAGCGGCCGCAGGGTCACCGGCGCCTTTAGCCTCTTATGCAAAAGTCCAGAGATATCATCCGGGGTCACCCGAGAGATTGCTTCTTCCGGGGTAATCAGCTCCTCCTCTACCATGTCAACCGCCGATTTCACCGCCGCCTGGCCGCTCCTTTTGGCTGTTCTGGTCTGGAGGATATAAAGCTTGCCCGATTCCACGGTAAACTCAATGTCCTGCATATCGCAGAAGTGCCGCTCCAGCCTTTTGGCGATTTCCTCCAGCCGCGCATAGACATCCGGCATCATTGCTTTAAGTGTTTCCACCGGCTTAGGGGTGCGCGTCCCGGAAACAAGGTCGTCGCCCTGTGCCTGGGACAGATACTCGCCGAAAATCCCTGCCTCTCCGGTGCTGGGGTTCCGGCTGAAAAGCACGCCGGTTCCAGAACGCTCGTCACGGTTACCATACACCATTGCCTGGACTACAGCCGCCGTCCCAAGGGTGGACGGAATTTTGTTAAGACGCCGGTATTCCACGGCGCGCATATTGTCCCATGACTCGAATACCCTCCCCAAGGCGCTGAACAGTTGCCCCATATCACTCACATTAAGAACAGTATCCATCATGCCCGGCATAGAAACGGGACCGGAGGAACGCACTGACACTTCCAGCCCCTTGCCCAGCTTCCGCCCTATCTCCTTTTCGAGGGCAGCTACCGACTCGGTGATGGTTTCGCTGGGCAAAAGCTTGGTCTCGCGCCATCTTTTGTAAGCATCAATAGTGATCACGAAACCGGGAGGGACCGGCAGCCCCAGATGCGTCATCTCTACCAGGCTCACTCCCTTATTACCGAGCTGGAATTTGTCCTTCTCCTTTTCAGCAAAGAATTGTACGTACGCCATCTCAATCCTCCTTCCCGATGAAATCATTGGTTACAATGCGAAACGAAAACTGAATTAGATAGCCTCACATCGGTCCTCCGCCGGGCACAGTGGCAAGAATTCAGGCCATTATGGCTATATAGTTAATTTTATCACATTCGCTCCCGGGTCAAGGCTGAATTGTTTCCATTCCGGCGCGGATGTAAAATACAGGTAGTATCAAAATGGTAAACCTGTTTTTCGTCATTATCCTTGCCGCCCTCATCCTGGATTTTTTCCTGGATGTGGTGGCAAATCTCCTGAATCTGGGTGCTCTGAAGCTTGAGCCGCCTGCGGCGCTTCGTGGAGTTTACGATCCGGAGTATTACCAGCGTTCCCAGGAATATACCCGTAGCGCAACGCAATTCCAGCTCATTGCTGGCACATTCAACCTGGGCGTTCTGCTGTCATTCTGGATCGCCGGAGGCTTTAACTACCTCGATCTGCTGGTCAGGGGACCGGGATTCGCTCCTATAATCAATGGCCTTCTGTACTTCGGCGTTTTGCTGGCTGCATATGCGGTGCTAACGCTGCCGTTCAGCGTCTATGCTACCTTCGTCATTGAGGAACGTTTCGGTTTTAACCGCACCACACCCCGCCTCTTTGTGATAGACCGCCTGAAGGGACTCGCCCTGGTGGTGCTGTTCGGCGGGCCTCTTCTGGCCGGCGTTCTCGGTCTCTTCGAATATGCCGGCAGGTACGCCTGGATATATGCCTGGGGGAGCGTCACCCTATTCTCCCTGTTCATAGCGTATGTTGCGCCGACCTGGATCATGCCACTCTTCAACAAGTTCACGCCGATGGCTTCCGGCGGGCTCCGCGATGCCATCCTCAAGTATGCCGGGTCCGTCAACTTCCCGGTGAAGAACATCTTTATCATGGACGGCTCAAAGCGTACCAGCCGGGCTAACGCCTTCTTCACCGGCTTCGGACGCAATAAGCGTATCGCCCTATTTGACACGCTCATCGCCCAGCACACTGTAGCGGAGATGGTGGCAATACTTGCCCATGAAATCGGCCATTACAAGAAGAAACATGTGCTGCAGGGAACCATTGTCTCTATCCTGCACTCCGGCGTCATGTTCTTCCTGCTGTCCGTTTTTGTGGGCAGCCAGGGACTGTATGACGCCTTCTCTATGGAGCAGCCATCGGTCTATGCGGGACTTGTCTTCTTTGGTCTGCTCTACACACCGCTGGAGATGGTTCTTTCAATCTTTTTCCACATGGTCTCCCGCACGAACGAACGTGGAGCCGATCGCTTTGCCGGGGAAACGATAGATGAACCCGCGTCCCTGGTCGAAGCGCTCAAAAAGCTCTCCGCCAGCAACCTCTCCAATCTGTCTCCCCACCCCTTTTACGTTTTCCTGAACTATTCCCACCCGCCCCTGCTCGAAAGAATTCAGGCTATAGAGCGCACTATGAAAACCCACGTTTTTGAAAACAAGGAGCAAGACCAAGATAGGGCTTGATGGCGCAGAGCCTTGTTAAGCGGCAGCGCCATACGTCCCCCAGACATCCAGAGTATATGATACCTGACCCAGCTTATATTCCTGGAACAAAGAGAAAAAAGAGAGCGGCTGTCACCACACAATCATGTAAACGAGTGCGGCGCTTGTGTTCTCATTCAGAAGTTGTGTAACATATAAACTCATCGAGTTACGACGAAACGCAAAGAGGACTAGAGTATGGCAAGCCTAGCAGCAATTGGACGCAACACCCTGGACCGCTACGTATCCGCTCTCCAGTACCGTGACTACCGGTACATGTGGATGGCGAACCTGTCGGCTCAAGCAGCTTACTGGGCGCTGATTGTGGCTCGGGGGTGGCTGGTTTTTGATATGACCCATTCCCCCTCTATGGTGGGAACAGTCACCTTTGTGGCCATGGCCCCCATGGTGTTTTTGCCGCCGATATCTGGCGTCCTGGCAGACAAGATGAATCGACGCACCCTGCTGGCATGGACATACGGGGTTAATCTTTTGCATAACTTGGTACTTGCGCTGTTGGCCATCTCCGGTATCCTTGAGACCTGGCACATCCTTCTCCTCTCTCTGGTAAATGGCTCCGCCCGGGCAATGCAGATGCCAGTCTCTCAGGCATTGGCGGCCAACCTGGTGCCCAGGGAGAAATTGCTCAATGCCCTCTCTCTCAACGCGGCCACCATGCACGCTTCGAGGCTAGTAGGGCCAGGGCTTACGGCTCCTTTGCTAGCCATCCTGGGTGCTCCTGCCGCCTTCTTTTTGTGCACCGCTTTCTACCTGGTAGGATGGGTACAGATCTTGAAAATCAAAACAGTCTCTACGGGCGGCATCAAGAAGGGCGAAAGCTTTGTGGTCAACTTTACCGATGGCATTCGGTACGTCTGGCATCACCACACGATCCGCATGATCACTGGTATGGTCATTTTGCACTGCGGCCTGACCATGGCTTTTGAGTCGCTGTTGCCCGTCTTCTCAACGCAACGTCTGGGAGCGGGCAGCGCCGGATTCGCCAACTTGATGGTGGGGGTTGGAGCCGGTGCGTTGGCAGGCAGCATCCTCATCGGTGGCGTCTTGAGTCCCTTTGCCCGAGGGAAGTTTTACCTTGTCACCGGCATTTTGAGCGGGCTGGGCCAAGTGATGCTCTCTTTTGCCCCGAACATGGCGGTAGCCGTAACGGCCGCAGCTGCTATGGGGGCCAGTCAGGCGGCTTTCATGACTTTGGGCCAGGCCACCACCCAGTCCCTGGCGGCAGATGACTTTCGAGGACGGCTAGCCAGTATTAACGCCTTCAGTCTTGGCGGTGTAATGTCCACCATGAACCTGGTCAACGGCTTCCTTGGCAATGTGTACCCGGTAGTCCTTGTGCTGCTGGTTGAAGGTATGATCTTTGTAGGCATAATGCTAGTTGGTTTTGCGCTGTCCACCCCCAGACATGTTTACCTGCGAGGCTTTCCTCAAATAGTTGATAGCCAAAAAGTCAAGCTCGTCTAACATAGTCGATTAAATAAGGGAAGTATGCCACGATGCCATGAATATGATTCCTTCTATTTATGCCTAAGGTGTTTCACTCCTGAGAGCAACTAGTGTGATGTATCGTAAATAATGTTAGCTTTGCCATTCCGAGGAGCTCAGCGGCAAAAAATCGTTTTGACACAAGGAACACGGATTCTTTACTTCGTTCAGAATGACAACGCCACTTGATGAACTAACGGAGTGTTAGATACACCACACTAGCAGGGTACTGAAAAAGGGCAAAATGGATGAAAATCCCTCCAATTTCGTGCCTAAACGATGGGCCGTTTTGGGCAAAAGCAGGGTTTTTCATCACCCTGCTAGGTTAGTTGCTGCGCCCACAGCGGTGGGGCCATAATACGGAAGGTGACTTGCCCTGCGTTTCGCTCCAACCGGTAAAGAAAGCTTACCCTCGAAGTCGGCTATTTTGTCCGGGCAATGCGAAGGAGCAAGATGAGCAGTAACTAGTATAGTATCCCTGTGAAAACTCTACAATGTTGGCCAAGCTGATGAATTGTATAACCGTTGCTGAGACACTACACTAGATAGGACCGGATATAAAGGTTGTTCCCACGGGTTGCGTTCATGATTGCGGGGGTAACTGCCAGCTGAAGGCCTATGTTGGAAATGGGCAAGTCATCGCCATTACCAGCGATGATGGCGAAGAGCCTCAACTGCGGGCTTGTCTACGGGGACGGCCTCACCGCTAGCACCTCTACGCTCCCGATCGCCTCCTCTATCCGATGACAAGGACGGGAGAGAGGAGAAGGCAAGTTTGAACGTTGTTCTTGGGATGAGGTGCTGGACGGGTGGATTCAGAGCTTACTCGTATCAAGAATACCTGTGGGAATGAGGCTATTCTGGGTTGTAGCGGCCCCGGTAGCCTTTCCCTTGTCAACCGTCCCAGGCTTGGCTTAATTATTTCCTCGGTAAATTTGGTGGCTACACCGCTCGTCGCGGCTCGATGTCCTTTCAGGGAACGGTCGACGCCACTAATTACACTTACGGCTACAGTCGGGTAGCCAACGAGATCGAAGATGTACTTAACTCCCGATTCATTATCCTCTGGGCCTGGAACTCGGCAGAGATGGTAAGTAGCACCAACACTACCTAGGTACTTACCCGGCCAGAGCAAAGGGTATCCCCGTAGTTATCATTGACCCCCGTCATACGGATACCGCAGTACTGGCTGATGAGTGGATTCCAATTTATCCGGGCACTGATACCGCGATGATGGTGGCGATGGCTTATGTTATGTATCAACAGGGTCTGCATGATCAGGCTTTTTGGGAGAAATATACTGATTGTTGGCAAAGCGGCTTATTGATATAATAATGTGCCAAGGGGCTGTAGCTTAGCCGGGAGAGCGCCGCCTTTGCACGGCGGAGGTCAGGGGTTCGAATCCCCTCAGCTCCACCATAATTGACAGTTCCCGAACCATTAGCCCGAGCTATAATGGCGAAGGGGGCATTATATTCCGGTCTGGTTATCCTCCCCTCTTCAACGTGAAGCCGTTTCAGAACCGTCTCACACAATAACCGCCTCTGATCAAAATTGCCATTCTCGTAGAGAAAATCAAACTGTGTGGCCAGTTGAAGGGCTACCTCAAAATCGGCCTTGACCAGGTGCTGGCGCTGCCTGATGCTATCAACGTTAGTCTTCAGTCTCGACCTTTCCGCCTCGATATGCGAGCGGTGTTCCTTGAAATCCGCGAGCGAGATCTCCTCTTCCATGTATAGCTTCTGAAGGTTTTTCTCCACCCTCTCCAGCTTGGCAAGCCGTGCTTCAGAAGTTTTCAGCTGTCCGTCCCCCTCCAATTCCTCGTTGAAGAAGCGG